>CBIHOT010000003.1:0-174036 GCA_966211495.1 uncultured Roseateles sp.
CCAGGGACCTACGGATTAACAGTCCGGCGCTCTACCGACTGAGCTATCGGGGAAGGGAGACCAAGAGTATACACAGAAAATTCAGTGCATCACAAGATCCACTCA
The DNA here is from genome assembly GCA_966211495.1 of uncultured Roseateles sp. Taxonomy (GTDB): domain Bacteria; phylum Pseudomonadota; class Gammaproteobacteria; order Burkholderiales; family Burkholderiaceae_C; genus Roseateles. The sequence goes on from CBIHOT010000003.1 coordinate 106, forward strand.
ACAGATGCACGCCACGTGCGCGGTGCGAGCGGATACAGGTACACGTGGTCATATTGGTAGGGCGACTCGCGCCAGGCACGCCGGTCCGTGACGTTGTCCACACCCACACGCCACACCAGCGTCTGCCGGCCCACCGCCTGCTCATAACGCGCCCCCAGATCCAGGCGCGTCCAGCTCGGGATGCTCAGGCTGTTGTCCGGCAGCACCATGCGCCGGCCTTCAAACACCAGCCCCGCCTGCAGCTCCAGACCCGGCAGCCACACCGTCTGCCGACCCAGCAGCTTGGCGGACGATTCCGGCACGTTCACCGGCTTGAGGCCGTTCAGGCTGTCGTCGCTGCTGCCATGCCGGCGCGCATGCAGTCGCATGACGCTGGCCTGCAGGCCACCGCCCGACCATTTGAAATCAGCCTGCGCTTCCACGCCGCGGTGATTATGCGTTCCGTCCGGACGACGGACCAGGCCGCCGGCCACATCGTCCTGCACGTCGCGGCTGGTGGGCTTGCGGATTTCGAAGTAGTTGACTGACCAATCCACCGTCCGGTTGCCGGCCTTCAGGCCCAGTTCCCATTGGCGGCTGCGCAGCGCCGGCAACGCCTGTCCCTGATTGGCGTAGCCGGCCTTATTGGGTGCCACATCCGATTCGATGCCTTCACCCCAGCTCGCATAGGCCATCAGCTCCGGATCAATGGCGTAGCTCACGCCCAACCAGGGTGTGGTCACGGACTGACGATATTGCGTCCGCGCTTCTTCGCCGGCGGCCACGTTGACCTGATGGCTGCCTCGGCTGAGTCGCGTGTGACGCACGCCCAGCCAGCCGCCCCATTGCGACGTCAGTTGCACGGCGTCACGCAGGTAGAACTCGGTGTTGTGTTCGTCCCGATTGGTGTTGGCACTTTTAAGTTCCGGCTTTGCCTCGTTCTGCGGCGTTCCGGTGATGTCCCCAGTGCCCGCAAAGTTATAGGCCTGACCCTGCAGGCGACTATAGAAACGGCTGAACAACACGCCAGTCGTGACCTCATGGCGCATGCCCGCGAGATTCAGCCGTCCTTGCGCGGACAGGTCCAGCGCCGAGCTGTTGCGACGTTCGTTGTCACTGCGGAAATCGTATTGGTCGAAGGTGCCATCCGGGCAGTAGCTGCTGGCCCAGTAGGTGCCGTCCGCGGCCGTGCAGCCAAAGGGATAGGCCAGCCGGTCATCCGTCACCAGCCGCTGGATCGCCCCATGCGCCTGCAGCTTCCAGTCCGGCGTCAATTGATGCTGCACTTGCAGCGACGCGGTGCGTCCCTCGAAGACCACCGGCTGACTCCACGACTGATTGTTCAGATTGATGCGCGGGTCAATGCGGTGTGCGTCCGGCAGCGCGGTGCCCAGCAGGCTGAAACCCGGCTGGGAGGGCTGGCTCTGACGGTTCAACTCCACTTCGGCTTCGACCAGCGTGTCGGGAGAGACGCGCCAGTCGCCGGCCACGGCCATCAGAAAGTCGCTGCCCTTGGCGTCCCGCACCTCGGGATTGCGATGCGCAGCCTCCAGATTGGCGCGCAGCCCATACACGTTGTTGCCGCCCGCCGCATCCGAGAAGCGCCGACTCCAATCCAGCGCCGCCTCGGTGGTGCCGCGTTCGCTCACGCCCATCGTGACCGTGGTCAGCTCCACCGTGGGCCGCTTGACCACCAGATTCACCAGACCGCCCGGCGCACTGGTGCCCGCCTGGATGCCGCTCGTGCCCTTGAGCACTTCCAGGCTGGACTTGTTGCTCAGGTTGATCGCCGTTTCCGCGTTAATCGGCAGTCCGTCGCGGCGGTAGTTGAAGCGGTTGTCCAGGTCGTAGCCGCGGATCTTCAGGTAGGACACGTAGCCGCTTGAGTTGTAGCTGTCGCTGACGCTGGCATCCACCGCGGTGAGGCCGGACAAGGCACGCAGGCCGCGGTCTGCCAGCTGGTCGCTGGTGAGCACGCTGGCCTGCATCGGCAGCTTGGCGACCGGCGTCTCGCCGAAGCCGCCCACGGTCAACGACGATTGGCCGTTGCTGCCGCGCACCGTCACCTGGGGCAGGGCGGTGCCGGCGCTGGTGCTGGCGTTGGCACTGGCATTGACATTGGAGCCTGGCTCAGCCTGCGCGGCGGCCTCCGAGGAGGCCTGAGCCATCGCACCCACGCTGACGCCGAGCAGCGCCGCAGCGACGAGGGTCAGGCGGTGCACCGGAGCTGACCGCAGCAGCGGACGCGCATCAGCGCGGGACAGGAAGCCTGAAGAGGATACAGAAGATGCCATCGTGGGGAACACATGCGATGGCAGGTCGGCAGACCGCGCGCATCCGGCGGCGTCCCTGGAGACGCCAGGGGCTGAGAGGCCCCGAGGATGCACAAGACCCGAAGGTCGGTGGGCTTGCTTCCCTGCGCGAGGATTAACTCGGACCGCGGACTGCTCCGCGGCCTGGCAGCCGAAGCCACCAATCAGGTTCAAAGGGACTTTCTCAGCCGGTCAGGTCGTCCTGCCCAGCACCCCTAGCGAACGTTGGTGGCATCGCCACCAACAGGCCGGATTCTACCGGGCGATGTGTCGGCACCGTTGTCCGCTGGCGACGGCCGCCAGTGGTAGTAGAGTTCGGCCCATAGATTCGGCTGATCGAGAAGGAGCCACCATGCCCAAAGGCGTACAACGCAATGACAAGTCCAGCAAAAAGCCCAAGAAGGACACGGGGCCGGTGAAGGAATCGTCCTCCGTGTCCGATCGACCGGTGGCCCCGATGACTTCGGTGATGCCCAAGGGCAAGCTGAAGAACAAGGCCGGCTGACCCCGCCACCCTCGCGCGCTCGGATCCCCCCGGGAGTCCGGCGCGCCCCCAAAGACAAGGGGTCGGTCCCGCAACGGGCCGACCCCTTGTTTCATTCAGGCCGCCGCTTCAGCGGCCTGTCCATCACACTGACATGTCAGGCGGGCATCACCGGCCCAGCAGTGACTTCACCGCAGCTTCCAGCTGCTGATCGTCACCCTTGTCCAGACGGGCCTTGTCGTTGGGCACCACGATGTCCGGCGTCACCAGTGCGCGCTCCATGAAGTCGCCGTTCTGGGCCCGGAAGCCGACCTGCGGAATGCCGAAGTAGGTGGCGCCGTCCTGCATCACCTCCCACCACACCGCCGTGCCGGTGCCCGCCACCGGCATGCCGATCAGCTTGCCGATGCCCAGGTGCTTGTAGGTCCACGGGAAGAGGTGGGCGTCGGAGTAGTTGCTTTCGCTCACCAGCACCGCCGAGGGCTTCACCCACTTGGCGGTCGGCTCCCAGCCCAGGCTCTGGCCGCGCGGCAGGAACTCCAGGTACTTCTTGCCCGACAGCAAGGTCGCCAGCTCGTCATGCAGGTTGCCACCGCCGTTGAAGCGGGTGTCCACGATCAACGCCTCCTTGCCGCTGGCCCGGCCGAGTGCATCGGCATAGGTCTGGCGGAAGCTGGCGTCATTCATGCCGCGCACATGCACATAGCCCAGGCGGCCGCCGGAGAGCTTGTCCACCTGCGCACGCTCGCGGCGCACCCAGCGCTTGTAGAGCAGCTCACGCTCGGCACCAATGCTGATGGCCTTGAGCGTCTGCTCGAAGCGCCGGTTCGTGGCCGGATCGAGCACCGACAGCACCACCTGCTTGCCGGCCTTGAGGTTGAGCAGCGAATCGAATTCCGCACCGGCGCCGATGGTCTCGCCGTCGATGGCCTCGATCACCATGCCAGCCTTCAGCTTGTTGAGGGCCGTATCCAGCGGACCGCCTTCCATCACTTCAGTGACCTTGATGCCGGCGCCTTGCCAGGCCTGGTCATAGAACAGACCCAGGGAGGCGGTGGCGTCGCCGCTGGGGGCGGGGCGATAACCGCTACCGGTGTGGGAGACGTTCAACTCGCCCAGCATTTCGCTGAGCAGCTCGGCGAAGTCGGTGCCATCGGCGACGAAGGGCAACTGCCGCTCATATACCTTGCGGTAGTAGGCCCAGTCCACGCCGCCCATGTCGGTGACGTAGAGCTTTTCCTTCGTCTGACGCCAGGCGTGGTCGAACATCTGCGCGCGCTCGGCGCCGCGGTCGATGCGCAGCTCGGCCGTGAACTTCACCGGCGACGTCTGGATCTCGCCCTTGCCCGAGCCTTCCGGCACCTTGAACTTGTGCACCTTCCCGCCCGCCATGACGAAGCCCTTGGCGCCCTTGGCATCCAGCCACAGCGCCACGGATTCGATCTTGCCGCCCGGCAGTTCGCCGACGCGCTGGGTTTCCTTGTCGCGCAGGCGGGTGTGCCAGAGCTCATAGCTGTCGTCGGCCTTGACCACGTAGAACAGCTGTTCGCCATCGGGGGTGACGGCAAAGTCCCGGATGTCGCCGGAGGCCGTGGTCAGACGAGCCACACGGTCTTCCAGTCCTTCCATCTCGATGACCACAGGCTTGGCGGGGGGCTGTTTGTCCTCCGCTTTTTTGTCGTCTTTTTTGTCGGCCTTCTTGTCGGTCGATTTGCCGTCCTTGTCGGCTTTGTCGCCCTTGCCGTCTTCGTCCTTGTCCCCGTCCTTCTTGTCCTCTTCCTCCTGCTTCTTCAGCTGGGCGAATTCAGCCTTGTCCAGGTTGTAACGGTCGAAGGCGGCGCGGGTCAGGAACATGCCGAAGATGTCCGCATCCACGCGGGCGCCGCCACCACTGCCGTGCAGGCCTTGGCGGTCGGTCAGCCACACCAGCATCTGCCCTTGGCGGGCAAACAGCGGATGCATGTCTTCATAGCCGCTGTGCGTCAGGTTCACCAGCTTGCCGGAGCCGTCGGCCGGCACCACGCCCACTTCCTGGCTCCAGCGATTGCGGTCCACGAACTGGACCACCAGGCTCTTGCCATCCGGGGCCCAGTCGAACCACTGGTCGCCGTCTTCATAGGAATAGGTGTTCTCGGCCGCCATCACCACGCGGGTCTTGCCGGTGGCGATATCCAGCACATGCAGCGCGGCGCGGTCCTGCAGATAGGCCACCTGCTTGCCGTCCGGCGAATAACGCGGCTGGAAGTTCTGGTGGTCGTTCTTGAGCAGGACCTTCGTCGTGAGGCGCGGCGCATTGAAGAAACTGGGCACCGCCTTCTTGTCGCCCACGATGCTCGCCTCGCAGAGGCTCCACTGGCCCTCCTGCTCGCAGGCGTAGAGCAGCTTGCGGCCATCCGGGCTGAAGCTGACCGACCGCTTCTGACCGGGGCCCTCGGTGATGCGGCGGGTGTTGCCGAATTCGGCGGAGGTGACGAACACCTGACCGCGCACCACGACGGCGACTTCGCTGCCATCCGGGCTCACCGCCAGGTCGGTTGCGCCTTCGGTGAGCTTGACGTTCTCGACGGTGGGCACGAGGGCGTCCGCTGCGATGCTCACGCCGATCTTGCGCGGCTGGGCCTCATCACCTGCCTGCGTGTAGAGCTCGCCGTCATAGCCGTAGGAGAGCGTGCCATCCGCTGCGACGGACAGGAAGCGCACCGGATTCTTGGTGAAACGGGTGATCTGACGTGTGGCCGACGGATTGTCCAGCGGCATTTTCCACACGTTCATCGAGCCGCTTTGCTCGCTGAGGTAGTAGATGCTGGTCTCGTCCGGGGACCAGACCGGATTGCGGTTTTCCCCGCCGCTGCTGGTCAGCTTGCGGTGCTGGCCGGTCTTGGCGTCCCACACCCAGATGTCCCGGGCGACCGGGGAGATGTGGTGCTTGCGAAAGGCGTTTTCGTAGCCCTTCCAGTCTTCATAGACCAGCAGGCTGCCAGCCTTGTTGTAGCGACCGGCCAGTGCCGGCTCGCTGAAGAGTTGCTGCGGCCGGCGACCGCCTTCAATGCTGACCTGATAGGTTTCGCTCAGGGCGGGGGAGGGGAAGCCCAGGTTCAGTCGGGCGTCCTGGCGCTGGGCCGAGAAGACGACGGACTTGCCATCAGGCGTGAAGGCGATTGGCGTTTCAGGGACTGAATTGAAAGTCAGGCGGCGCGAGGGGCCTCCGTCTGCAGAGACGACAAACACATCGTCATTGCCATAGACGTTGGCCGCATAGGCCAGCAGCTTGCTGTCCGGAGACCAGATGGGCGCGCTGTTATGTTTGCCATTGGAGACCAGCAGACGGGCGGTGCCGCCAGCGCTGGGAATGACAAACAGGCTGCCCTGGAAGGCGAAGGCGATCTGTCGCCCGTCCGGGGAAATGCTGGACTGACGCAGCCACAGCGGCTGGGTCACCGGTCCCAACGGCGTTTGCGGGCTTTGCGCCTGGACCGCGGGGAAAGCCATCATCAACGCCAGCGAGGCGCCTGCGAGTTTGAATCTCATGAGATGAACCGGACGGGTGGAAAAACGCTGAGTCTAGAAGCGTTGGGCGCGGGTGTCCTTAGACACCCCTCAGTCCGGGCATCGGGGCGAAGGGCGCAAGCGCGGGGCGACGGCCTGGGACGGGCGTTGCGGCTTTGACATCAGGGAAACCTCGCAGACATGAAGGGGCACGGCGGCCGTGATCGACGGCTGATCGGATGCGATTGCGCCTACCATCGGCGGCGGCTGAGCGAATGCCCAGCGAATCCGGAGCGTGCTTTCCGGTAGCGGAACAAGGAAAACGAGATGAGTCCGGACAAAGTCGATCGAGCGCGCGTGCGTGCATTGACGGATCTGCCCAATGTGGGGCCTGCGACAGCGAAGGACTTTCAGCGTCTGGGCATCCAGTCACCGGCGCAGTTGGCCGGGGCGGATCCAGTGGCGCTGTATCAACAGCTGTGTGAGGTGACCGGCGTTAGTCATGATCCGTGCACCCTGGATGTCTTTCTGTCGGCGGTTGAATTCATGAATGGCGGACCGGCGCGGGCGTGGTGGGAATTCACGGAACACCGGAAACGATTGATGGGGCGCTCTGCCTGACTCCTAAACTGTAATGAGCGGCGCTTGTCCTCGCGCATTCTTCAGATTCCTTCTTCCCACCTTTCAGACTCAAGGTCAGATGTCTCTCGCATTTGCTTTTTCATGCCTACGCCGTGCTCACGCAGTGGCTGCTGTGCTCGCAATCGGATGGTGCGTTTGCATGCCGCGCGCTTTCGCTGCGGACGAAGTGACGGGAGCCAATCTGCCCCTTCCGCCGTCGCAGAAGCCGGCAGCCTCCTCGCCAAGCGTGAGCTTGCGGCCTGATTGGAAGGTCGGAGACAAGGCGTACTTCCGGGTCCAGACTGGGACGCTCATGCGCAGCGCAGACGCTGAAGACGTTGAGATCGTCGCCACCGCCATTCGTTCTTCTGAAGTGATCTCCGAAGACAGTCGAGGCCACTGGGTGCATCGGTGGCGGACGGAGGCGTATCGGGTGCCGGCGCTGGACAATAAGGCGTCGTCTGCACGCACAGCCGCTGATCCGAAGGCGTCAGCGGCGGCGTCCTCGCCACGGTCCCGGAAGCAGCCTCCTGCCGGGAATGTTCTGCAGAGCATCGCACAGCGAAGTTTGCAGGAGGTGATTCAATCGATCGTGGCGTTACCGACAGACGTGCGGGTGGATGGCGAGGGCCATGTGCTGGAAGTCGCCAACCTGCCATCGATTCGAGACCAGATGCGGCAGTTGTACGAGCCGCTTCTTGCCACGCCATTTTCGGCCCACCTCAGCATAAGGGGTTTTCTTGATGCAATTCTGCAAAACGACGCAATGTTGACGCAGCTGCTGACTGAAGACTCCGCCTTCCTGTATGGGCCGATGGGCGGCACCTACGAGCCCGGCGAGGTGGTGGACAGCATCGTGGACCTTCCTCTGCGCTTCGTCGGAGGCAGCGTTCCGGCCCCTGGCACGATGGAGGTCGGCCCCCAGGAGCCGGACGGCACGGTCAGCGTTTCCGTGGTGATCGATCTGCCGTTTGAGCAACTCGTTGCCGCGATGAGCGAGGGGGTCAGCAGCGCATCATCGGGCGGCTCGGAGCCTCAAGTGGGCGAAGCGATGCTGTCTGTGCTCCGGTCGGAGCGATGGGCTGTTCGCATGGACCAGACCTTCTTGCTGCGCAGCGGAGAAGCTTGGCCGGTGAAATTCCGCCAACAAACCCGCATGTCGGGTGATGCGCCGCAGGGGAGGTCTGAGCAAGTGCGGTCGGTTCGAATCACTCGGCTCGCGGAGCTGCCGAATTCCGAGAAGTTGCTGAAGGACCGATTCAAGATCGTGCCTCAGTGAGTGGCGGTGATCGTGCAGGCCTCGCATACCATGCGGCCAGCAAAGGTCCGCTTCTCATGACTCCGATCCAACACTGGAACTCCACCCGCCGCCTGCGTCTTTTTGTCCAGACCCTCCGGGACATGCTGGTCTCCATGGGCCCGTTGCTGCTGCTGGGCGGTGGCCTGCTGGTGGCGGCCTATTGGTGGCTCGACCCGCAACCGCCGCGTGAAGTGCGCTTGGCCACCGGACCGGCCGGCAGCGCCTATGCTGCCTTCGGTGAAGGCTACGCCAAGGCGCTCGCGCGCGACCGCATCCAGGTGAAGCTGATTCCCAGCGAAGGCGCGCAAGACGATCTGGCGCACCTGCGCGCCGGTACCGCCGATGTGGGCTTCGTGCGCGGTGGCATGGCCGATCAAGTGGCCGACACCGAAGCCGGCATCGTCTCGCTCGGCAGTCTGTTCTACGAGCCGATCTGGGTGTTCTACCGCCGCGACCTTCCGCTGGCACGCCGACAACCAGGTGGTCAGCTCGAACGCTTGACCCAGCTCCGTGGCTTGCGGGTCAATGTGGATCAGGATGGCAGCGGCGTCCCGCAGATCGTCGAGAAGCTGCTGACCTTGAATCAGCTCAGCCCCACGGACCTGCGGCTGTCCAACCTTCCTCCGGATGCCGCCGGCCAGGCGCTCAAGCAAGGCAAGCTCGACGCCGCCGTGCTGATCTCCGCGCCGCAGTCCGAGCTGATCCGGTCGCTGCTGCGCGATCCCGCCATTGCGCTGATGCCCTTCGAGCAGAACGAAGCGTACTCGCGCCACTTGCCCTTCCTCTCCACCGTGACCCTGCCACGGGGCGTCGTGGATCTGGCGGCTGACCTGCCCGCCCATGACATCCCGCTGCTGGCCACCACCACCTCGCTGCTCTCGCGCGACCAGACGCATCCGGCCCTCCGCCAGCTCTTTGCCCAGGCCGCTCAAAGCCAGCACAGTGCCGCCGGCTGGTTCAATGGCGCGCGCGACTTCCCGAACACCCGCACCAGCGAGTTGCCCGTCAGCCCCGAGGGCGACCGCGCCATCAACGGCACGCCGCCCGCCTGGGCGCGTTACCTTCCCTTCTGGGCCGGCAACCTGCTGGAGCGGATGTGGCTGGTGGTCGGCGGTTTGCTGGTGCTGATGCTGCCGCTTTCGCGCGTGGTGCCGCCGCTCTACACCTTCCGCGTGCGTTCCCGCGTGTTCCGCTGGTATGCGCGGCTGCGCGAGGTCGAGGCCAAGCTGGAGACCGGGGACGGCGAGCGCGAGGTGCTGCTGGATGAGCTGGATGAACTGGACCGCGTTACGCATCGGATCGCCGTGCCGCTGTCCTACGCGGAAGAGCTTTACGCCCTGCGCAACAACATCTATGCGGTGCGCAAGCGGTTGCTGGCGCAGCGTCCGCTTGCCGCATCTGCGCTGAATGCGGCGGGCGACTGATCCCGCCTGAGCAATCGCATCCCTGCGTCCATGAAAAAACCCGCCGAGGCGGCAGCCCGGGCGGGTTGGATGCCAGCAGCGGTCGGTGCTGCCGGGGATAAAGACAGACCCGTGACGGGTCCGTCCCTGTGCTTAGTCGAACACCGGCGTTTCCACGCCCAGCACCTTGTGCAGCTTCGGGCTGGTGGTCGTGTATTGCAGGTGGACGCGCTTCTCGGGATTGATGATCGGCATCGCACCGAAAGCGGCCAGCGCGGCTTCATGGAAGCCCGACAGGATCAGCTTCTTCTTGCCCGGATAGGTGTTGATGTCACCCACCGCAAAGATGCCGGGCACGCTGGTCTGGAACTTCTCGGTGTCCACCAGGATCTGCTTGCGCTCCAGCGCCAGGCCCCACTCGGCGATCGGGCCGAGCTTGGGCGACAGGCCGAAGAACACCAGCACCTGATCGGCCGGCACCACACGGGTGACGCCGTCGCCGCCGGTGACCTTCACGCCCTTGAGCATGTCGTCGCCTTCGTCGATGTCGCTGACCTGGCCGACGATGAATTGCATCTCGTAGGCGTCGCACAGTTCCTTCATCTTGGCCACAGACGCCGGCGCGGCACGGAAGCCGTCGCGGCGGTGCACCAGAATGACGCTCTCGGCCTTGTGCGGATTGCCGTCGTCATTGGCGCCGCAGAAGTTCAGCGCCCAGTCCAGCGCCGAGTCGCCACCGCCGACGATCACCAGATTCTTGCCAGCAAACTGCGCCGGGTTGCGCACCCGGTAATGCACCTGCGAGCCCTCGTACTTGTCGATGCCCTCGACCTTCAAGGTGCGCGGCTGGAACGAACCCACGCCGCCCGCGATGAAGATGGTCTTGGTCAGGAACTGCGTGCCCTTGCTGGTCGCAACGAAGAACCGGCCGTCTTCCTGCTTCTCGACCGTCGTGACTTCCTGGCCCAGATGGAAGGTCGCGCCGAACGGCTCGATCTGCTTCATCAAGTTGTCCGTCAGCTCCTTGCCGGTGACCACCGGCAGCGCCGGGATGTCATAGATGGGCTTGTCCGGATAGAGCTCGATGCACTGGCCACCGGGGTAGGCCAGCGAGTCGATGATGTGGGCCTTGATCTCCAGCAGGCCCAGCTCGAACACCTGGAACAGGCCCACCGGGCCGGCGCCGACGATGACGGCATCGGTTTCGATCACGCCCGCGTGCGGGGCCGAGGTCGCTTCAGTCACTTGCTTTTCCATTCAAAGAGAGGGTGTGCCGGCCTGCAGGCGGCGGAAGGACGCCAGAGGCGTCGATCAACAGATCAGCGGATCAGCTGGTCGAGCTTGCCGGTCTTGTCCTTCCACTCCTCGGCGTCGGGGAGGGAGGCCTTGCGCTTGGTGATGCTCGGCCACTTCTTGGCCAGATCCGCATTCAGCTTGATCATCATCTGCTGATCGCCGGGGACGTCTTCCTCCGGCATGATCGCGTTGACCGGGCACTCGGGAATGCAGACCGCGCAGTCAATGCACTCGTCAGGATCGATGGCCAGGAAGTTCGGGCCCTCGCGGAAGCAGTCGACGGGACAGACATCGACGCAGTCGGTGTATTTGCAACGGATGCAGGCTTCGGTGACAACGTGGGTCATGAGCGGCTCTTGTAGTGGCGGGGCCTGTCGGATTCCGTGGCAACGACGTTGAACAAGGTCAAAAGGGCCTTGAAGCGGCGTCAAAACGGGGCCATCAGGCTCGTGAACATCAGCGCGGCCTTCTCAACACTCAGGCACGCTCTGACGGAAAACAGCAGATTTTAATCGTTCAGGGTAGGCGCCAGTGGCGCCGGCGCCTTTATCCCAGGGATTTGCGTCGATCCTTGACTGGTCGCAGGGATTTCGCTCACCAAAGCGGGCGGCACCGCCCCGGCGCCAGCGCCCACCACCACCACCGTCGGGCGGCCACGATGCAGCATGCCGGCCGCGGCCAGGTCCTGCACCTGGTGGTCGCTGGCCAGTGCGTCCGGGCAGCCCGCCCGGGAGACGACGCTCACCGGCGTGTCCCCCGGCCAGCCGGCCTGCAGCAGTTGGCGGGACAGGGCGGCCAGTTGGCGACCGGCCATGTAGAACACCTCGGTATCGGCGGTGCGCGATGCGCGCAGTTCGCCCTCCTGGGTCATCGCGGTCGTCAGGCTGACGCTGCGGCCCTGGCCGCGCCGGGTCAGCGGACGGCTGGTCTGGGCGGCGGCGGCCAGTGCGGCGGTGACGCCGGGCACGATCTCCCAGCCGATGTCGGCTGCCGACAACGCCTGCAACTCTTCCTCCAGACGGCCGAACACGCTGGCATCGCCGCCCTTGAGGCGCACGACCACCGCGCAAGCACGAGCTTCCCGCACCAGCACCGCATTGATCGCCGTCTGTTTGGTGGAATGGCAGAAACCGCGTTTGCCCACGTCCACCCAGCGGGCGTCGGGCGCCAGTTCACGCAGGGCCGGGTCAGTCAGCGCGTCGAACAGCACCACGTCCGCCTGCGCCAGGGCCCGAGCCCCGCGCAGGGTGATGAGGTCCGCAGCCCCAGGGCCCGCGCTCACGAAAATGACCTTGCCCATGTCGATGTCCTCAGCGGACCAGCAGCGCGCCGCTGGTGCGGTTGCTGGTCGGGTCCACCACGATCAGCGCGCCGCCGACGCGGTTCTCCGCATACGGCTGCAGCGGCAGCTCGGCCTGCAGTTCCACCGTCACATGGCCGATTTCGTTCACGTTCAATTCGTGGGCTTCGGTTTCGGCCAGGGTCTGCACATCCAGGCGATGCTCGATGGCGGCCAGGCGCGCCTGCACCCAGCGATTGCCGTGACGCACCCAGTATTTGCGGCCGACGACAGCCGCTTCGGTGTCCAGCCAGGCCAGCGTGGCCTGGAAGCTGCGGGTGGGCTGGGCGGCGCCGGGGGCGACGATCCAGTCGCCACGGGACACATCGATCTGGCGATCCAGCACCACGCCCGCGGATTCACCGGCCACGCAGGCGGCCACCGTCTCGCCGGCATGGCGCAGCGCAGCCACCACGGCGGTCTGGCCGCCCGGCAGGATCTGCACCGTGTCGCCCGGCTGCACCTGGCCCTGGGCGATGCGGCCCCACAGGGTGCGCGGCTGGTTGCCGGTGCCTTCACCTTCCCGGGCCACATACTGCACCGGCAGCATCAACTGGGCTTCCACCGTTTCCTGCACCGTCGGCAGGCCTTCGAGCACCTGCAGCAGGGACGGGCCGTCATACCAGTCGGCTTCCAGCGGCTGGGTGACGTTGTCCCCACGCAGCGCCGAGACCGGCACGATGGCGGTCACCTGGATGCCCGCAGCCTGCGCGAACTTCGTCAGCGCGGCGCTCACCTTGCGGAAGGCCTCGCCGGGCTCGGAAGCGGCGTCGATCTTGTTGATCGCGAAGACGATGCTGGGCAGGCGCAGCAGATGCGCCAGCAGGCTGTGTCGGCGCGTCTGCGGCAGCAGCACCACCTCGTCGGCGGTCAGATCCAGCTTGGTCACGTCCACCAGCACCACGGCGGCATCGCTGCCGGCGGCGGCGGTGACCATGTTGCGGGTGTACTGCTCGTGGCCGGGCGCGTCCGCGATGATGAACTTGCGCTGCTTGGTGGCGAAGTAGCGGTAGGCCACATCGATGGTGATGCCCTGCTCGCGTTCGGCCTCCAGGCCGTCGGTCAGCAGGCTCAGGTCGATGGGCTGGCCGGCGGCGCGCTTGGCCAGGGTGTCGAGCTGGTCGGCCAGGATGGCGCGGCTGTCAAACAGCAGACGGCCGATCAGCGTGCTCTTGCCATCGTCCACGCTGCCGGCGGTGAGGAAACGCAGCGCGCGGTGGGTGGTGTCGACATCCGACTGATGGATCTTGTGTGCGGTGGAAGTGGTCATCGGAACTCCAAACGGTGGGAAGGCGGGAGCGGCGGGGGACGGCCCCAGGGCTCAGCGCGCGTCGCTCAAAAGTAGCCTTCCTTCTTGCGGCGCTCCATCGAGGCGTCGGAGGTGCGGTCATCCATGCGGGTGGCGCCGCGCTCGCTCACGGTGACCGTCAGCGTCTCGGCCACGATGTCGGTGGCATTGGCTGCCGGGCTTTCCACCGGGCAGGTGCAGGTCATGTCGCCCACGGTGCGGAAACGGACCTGGGCGGTTTCGATCTCTTCACCGGCTTCCGGCGGCGTCACCTCGGTCACCGGCACCAGCAGGCCCTTGCGGCGGATCACCTGACGGTCATGCGCGTAATACAGGGAGGGCAGCGGAATGCCTTCGCGGGCGATGTAGAGCCACACATCCAGCTCGGTCCAGTTGCTGATGGGGAACGCCCGGAAATGCTCGCCCGGACGGATGCGGGTGTTGAACAGGTTCCACAGCTCGGGACGCTGTTCCTTCGGCTGCCATTGGCCGAAGCTGTCGCGGTGGCTGAAGATGCGTTCCTTGGCGCGGGCCTTCTCTTCATCGCGGCGGGCGCCGCCGATCAGCACATCGAAGCGGTGTTCCTCGATGGTCTCCAGCAGGGTGACCGTCTGGTGGCCGTTGCGCGATTCCAGCGGATGCGAGAGGCGGATCGTGCCCTTGCGCATCGAGTCTTCCAGATGGCCGACCACCAGGCGCTCGCCCATCTCTGCGACGCGGCGGTCGCGGAATTCGATCACTTCGGGGAAGTTGTGGCCGGTGTCCACATGCACCAGCGGGAAGGGCAGCTTGCCTTTGAATTCCTGGCTCGGGCTGCTGGCACCTGCGGCGCTGGGCATGCGCTGCTTGAAGGCCTTTTCCGCCAGACGCAGCACCACGCAGGAGTCCTTGCCGCCGGAGAACAGCAGGGCAGGGCGCTCGAAGGCGGCTGCCACTTCACGCAGGATGAAGATGGCCTCTTCTTCCAGATGGTCCAGGTGGCGATGGTCGGCCAGCGGCAGCAGTTGTTCCAGGTTCACGGGGGCGTTCATGCCGGGGCTCCGGTAGGAGGGGAGGAAGAGAGGGGGGATGAAAGCGGGGATGAGAGGGACGAAGCCGCAGCGGCTGTGTCGCCATGCGACTTGTGCAGTCCGCATTCCTTGGCGTCGTCCGATTCCCACCACCAGCGGCCGGCGCGGAAGTCCTCGCCCACCGAGATGGCGCGGGTGCAGGGGGCGCAGCCGATGCTGGGCATAAAATGGTCATGCAGCGGGTTGTAGGGCACCGCATGAAGCTGCACGTAATGCCAGACGTCCGCCCAGCTCCATTCGGCCAGCGGGTTGATCTTCAGGCGGCCCTGGCCGTCCGGTTCCCGGAACGGCACGTCCGCGCGGTTGTTGCTCTGCTCGCGGCGCAGGCCGGTGATCCAGGCCTCTTTGCCGGCCAGCATGCGGGACAGCGGCTCGAGCTTGCGCAGACCGCAGCAGGCCTTGCGCAGTTCGATGCTGCGGTACATCGGGTCCTCGCCATGCTCGCGCACGAAGTGGATCACCTGCTCTTGCGGCGGACGGAAGACCTCGACCTCACGCCCGTAGCGCTGCTCGATGGCGGGGATCAGGGCCAGCGTCTCGGCATGCAGGCGACCGGTGTCCAGCGTGGAGAGGGCGATCGGCAGGGCATGGCGGGCGATCAGGTCGGTGATGACCATGTCCTCCACCCCCAGCGAGGTGGACTGCACCGCTGCCGTGCCGAATTCCTCCGCCACGGCCCGCAGCACCTCCACCGTGCGGGCGAGGCGATCCTCGAAGCCCTCGGTGGCACGGGCATACAGGTTGATCGCGCTGCCGTTGGCCTGCGCCGGGCCGGGGGCAACGTCGCTTCCGCTGGAACGATCCAGGCGGGACGCCTCCAGGCTCGATGCGGCGGGCAGGGACGAGGCCGTGTTCATGCTCAGGCTCCGTCGCGGGCGAACGCGGGACGGTGATCCACCACGTCGCCCTGATAGTGACCGGGGAAGAAACCCAGTGCGCGCTCGGCGGCGGCGCGGTCCTGATCGGCACGCATCTGCACCGCATCGACGCCGCAGCGCTGCAGCAGCGGCATCATGTCCACCAGCACGTCACCGATGGCACGGATCTCTCCGGCGAAGCGGTGGCGCACTCGCAGCAGACGGGCCTGCGTATAGGCGCGGCCGTCCACCCACTTCGGGAACTGCACCACCACCAGCGACAGGCGCGGTAGATCAGCGGCCAGGTCTGCCACGTCGGCATCGTTGGGCAGCAGCACGCCGGTGGTCAGGCCTGCGGGCCAGGTGTCGCGCACCGCATGCCACTGCTCCAGCGTCAGCAGCTTGTGGTCGGCCGCTGCCGGATGGGGCTGGGGACCGTCCTCACCGGCGCACAGGTGCCAGGGATCTTGAGCTTTGGAAACAAACTTCATGGCGATGGCGGCGGTCAGTGGGCGGCGGTGGTGCGGCGGATGGCGTTGGTGGCCTGCTTGAAGGCGTCCAGTCCGATGCGGCGCACGGTGGCGATGAAGCGCTCGCCAGCCTGGCGTTCGCGGCGGTAGGTGGCGATCACGGCTTCCACCGCATCCGCCGCTTCATCAGCGGCGAAGGAGGGGCCGATGACCTTGCCGGGCACCGGGGCGCCGGACAGCGTCGAGCCGTCCGAGCCGCCCAGGGTGATCTGGTACCACTCGGTCCCGTCCTTGTCCACGCCCAGCACGCCGATGTGGCCGCTGTGGTGGTGGCCGCAGCTGTTGATGCAGCCGCTGATGTGCAGGTCGATGTCGCCGATGTCCCAGAGCTCGTCCAGATCCTGGAAGCGCTCGGTGATCTCCCCGGCCAGCGGGATGGAGCGGGCATTGGCCAGCGCGCAGAAGTCACCGCCGGGGCAGGTGATCATGTCGGTCAGCAGGCCGATGTTGGGGGTGGCAAAGCCGTGCGCCTTGGCGGCGGCATACAGCGCCGGCAGGTCGCTTTCACGCACCCAGGGCAGCAGCAGGTTCTGGTCGTGGCTGACGCGCAGTTCGCCGTGGCTGAACTGGTCGGACAGCTCGGCGGCAGCGTCCATCTGCGCATCGGTCGCATCGCCCGGGGGCAGACCGACACGCTTGAGCGACAGCGTGACCGAGCGGTAGCCGCTGACACGGTGCGGCAGCACATTGCGCTCCAGCCAGCGGCGGTAGGCCGCATCGGCTCCGGCGAAGATGTCGGTGGGCGGCAGCGGCGTCACGCCGGCAGGCGTCACGAAGCTGGCGGCCACGCGGGCCAGCTCGGCTTCGGGAATGATCTGCTCGTGGCCGCCTTCGTCGGTGTTCAGGATCTGCTGATATTCGGCATTCACCGCATCGAAGAAGGCCTGGCCTTCCGCCTTCACCAGGATCTTGATGCGGGCCTTGTACAGGTTGTCCCGTCGGCCGAAGCGGTTGTAGACCCGCACGATGGCTTCGAGGTACACCAGGATGTGGTGCCAGGGCACGAAGGCGTTGATCTCCTGCGCCACGATCGGGGTGCGGCCCATGCCGCCACCGACCAGCACCTGGAAGCCCACCTCGCCGGCCTCGTTCTTGCGCAGTTGCAGGCCGATGTCATGCCAGGCGATGGCGGCACGGTCTTCGGCAGCGCCGGAGATGGCGATCTTGAACTTGCGCGGCAGGAAGGCGAATTCGGGATGCAGCGTGCTCCATTGACGCAGCACTTCCGCATAGGGGCGGGGATCCACCAGCTCATCGGCGGCGACACCGGCGGTCACGTCGCTGGTGATGTTGCGGATGCAGTTGCCGCTGGTCTGGATGCCATGCATGTCGACATCGGCCAGCAGGTCCATCACGTCAGCGCCCTTGTCCAGCGGAATCCAGTTGAACTGGAGGTTCTGGCGGGTGGTGAAGTGGCCGTAGCCGCGGTCGTAGTCCCGGGCGATGCGGGCCAGCTGGCGCATCTGGCCGCTGGACAGCACGCCATAAGGCACCGCAATCCGCAGCATCGGCGCATGGCGCTGGATGTACCAGCCGTTTTGCAGACGCAGCGCGCGGAAGTCATCGTCGGGCAGCTGGCCCGCCAGATGGCGTTCAAGCTGGTCGCGAAACTGGGCCGCACGGGCGCGGACGAACTGGCGGTCGAAGTCGGTATAGGCGTACATGGCAGCGATGTCAGCGCCGGCCTGGGGTACAGCCCGCCGCGTCGTCTGACACCGCGGCTGGCCCAGGGCTGGCCGGGAGTAGTGACTCTATGAACGGTTTATATATATGGGAACTACAAATTCGTAGATTGCTTATTCTTGAATAAGCATATGAACGGATCTGCAAAGAGCGACGGGTTCAGTCCCGCGCAAGGCGTTCCAGCGCGGCCACCTGGGCCAGGATGCGCTCCGGAATGGGCGTTTCACCGGCCAGCATGGCGCGGATCAGCACCGCGTTGTCGGCCGGCTCACAGGCGGTGGACAGCGGAACGTCCAGGTCCTCGTTGGGCGTTGGCTCCAGCGCCAGTACTTGCCCATCCACGAAGCCTTGCAGGTGCGCCTTGCGACGCAGATGCAGGTAGGCCTCGCCCTCACTGGCCCGCATCAGCAAGGCGCGACTGCCGCTGTGGCACAGCAGCGGAAGGGCCTGCGCCATGCTGTCCACATATTCCGGATGGGTGACGGCCACCACCCGCACGCTGCGGCCGGGGGCCGGGTCGAGCAGCTTGCCCAGGCTGTGGCTGCTGTTGCGAAGGCCCATCCGCGGGCGCAGCGCCATTAGCGCATCCAGGCCCGGGTTCAGGCGCGCCAGAGGCAGGACCGCGAGCCGGCGCTCAGTCAGCTGCGCCTGTGCCTGCTCCAGCGTGTCGGCGGTGGACAGGTCCAGCGACTCCAGCAATTCAAAGGGGCTGATACGGCTGTCGAAGTCATGCCGCCCATGGATCAGCACCGGAATGCCGCTGCGGGCCAGCAGCAGCGCCACCAGCGGCATCAGGTTGGGCTGCTTGCGAGCGCCATTGAAGGCGGGGAGCAGCACGAGGCGCGGTCCTGCGGGTGGGGCGATTTGGGCGGTGCGGGCCTGCATCGCCGCTTCGAAGCCCAGCAGTTCATCGAGGCTCTCGCCTTTGATGCGCATCGCGATCAGGATGGCGCCGAGTTCCAGGTCGGGCACCTGACCATCGAGCATGCGCCCGAACAGGTCCTGGGCCTGATCACGGGTCAGGTCACGGGCGCCGCGGGTGCCGCGGCCGATCTCTTTGAGGAGCGGCGCAAAGTCCATGGAAGGGGCAGGCAGGTCGGTCGGCCGGAGCGGCCGGGGGCGTTCATCTTAATGAGCGCGGGACGGAGGCCGTGCGCGGCTCGTCTCCGGCCTGGGCGCGGCAAGTCTCTGGACCCTGCGCGGCGCTGTCAGTCAGCGACCACCGGCGACACGGCCGCGGCGGTGGCGCTTGGGGGCGGCGGTGCCCGGCGCTCCCGCGCCCACTGGGCCAAGGCCGCCGCCGGCATCGGCTTGCCGATCAGATAGCCTTGCAGCACTTCGCAGCGGTGGCCCAGCAGCCACTGCGCCTGCGCCTGCGTTTCGACGCCCTCGGCCACGCAGATCATGCCCAGTTGACGGCCCAGGTCCAGCATCGTGCGCGCCAGCAACTGGCCATGGGGGCTGTTCAGCCCCTGGATGAAGCTGCGGTCCAGCTTCAGGGTGCGGGCGGGCAGCGTCTGCAGTCGGGCGAAGGAGGAATACCCGGTCCCGAAATCGTCGATGGCCATCTCAAAGCCTTCGGCGGACAGGCGTTCCACCTGGTCCGGCGCGTGGCTGTCGGTATTCATGATGGCCGATTCAGTGATCTCGAGTTCGAGATCGGCCGGGGTCAGGCCCGCCGCCTTCACGTGCGTCAGCAGGTGCTGGGTCAGTTGCGGATCGGCCAGTTGCTGGGCGGACAGGTTGATCGAGACCGTCGGCACCGAGACACCCTGTCGGCGCAGGGCCACCAGATCGCGGCAGGCGTGGGCGGTGATGGCCTGGCCCAGCGCGCCAATCAGGCCGGACGATTCGGCCAGCGGGATGAACACATCCGGGGGAATCGGCCCGAGCGTCGGATGGTTCCAGCGCGCGAGCGCTTCCAGGCTGTGCAACTGGCCGCTGGCCGTCACCAGCGGCTGGTAGGCCACATGCAGTTCGTCGCGGGCGAGGGCGCTGCGCAGGTCCATCCGCAGGCGATAGTCCTGCTGGCGGGCCTGATCCAGGGTGTGTTCGAAGGCGGCGGCCTGCTGACGGCCGCGGCGCTTGGCTTCATACATGGCAATGTCGGCCCGGCGCTGCGCTTCGGAGGCCGACACCACATCGTCGCCCAGTCGCGCCACGCCGACGCTGCCGCCCACCTTCAGGAACAGACGGTGAGCGGCCACCGGCGCTTCGAGGGCGTCGAAGACCGACTTGACCACCGCGTCATAACTGCGCAGCGGGGTGCCGGTGACCAGGATGCCGAATTCATCGCCGCCGAGCCGCGCCACCTGACCATCCTGACGGAAGGCATTGCGCAGGCGTCCGCCGACGGCAACGATGACCGCATCGCCCACCGGATGGCCGTGCTGGTCGTTGATGCTTTTGAATCCGTCCAGATCCAGATAGAGGATCCATCCATCCCGCGCTTGCTGCTGCAGGGCGGTCTCGATGATGTCGTCGAAGGCGCCGCGATTGAGCAGACCGGTCAAGGGATCGCTGCTGGCCGCACGGCGCAGCCGATGTTCGGTTTCCCGCAACTGGTGGCGTTGCCGACGGGAACTGAGCAGCCATACCGTCATGCCGACGAACTGCGCGCCCAGCAGCACGCTGAGGTCGCGGGCCAGGTCTTCGTACAGCGCGCCGGCATTCACGTGCAGTTGCAGGGAGACGTCGGCTTCGGTGGTCGAGCGCACTTCCACACAGGAGGCCCAGAGGCCGCTCGTGCAGCTGGGGCGGGGCACGATCTGGCCGGAGGCCCGGCTGCAGGCGGTGCCGTGGCACAGGGTCAACTCGTCGAACATGTCGTCGCGGGCGAGCGCATCGCGCAGCGCGGCGGGGCGTTCGGACTCGGTCAGCGTGGTGATCCGGTCCAGCAAGGAATGCCCGGCGCCTTCCACCTGGCGGCCCAGTGCCACCATGCCGAAGTGCATGTTGACCAGGCACAGCAGCAGGGCGGCGACCGCCGTGGTGACGGAGAACTGGAGCCAGTGGCCCTTCTCCGTGGAGGGCACACCCCGCGCATTGATCGACATGGATGGGCAGTAAAGACCCCGCGACAGCGGTGTCCATCCTGCATCATCGGCGCGGCCCAACGGCTCTGCAACGGGCGCCGGTCAGGTCCTGGCAGGCCCGTGCGAGCAATTCACGAAAAGTTTGACTGTTACCCGGTTCGGCGTGCGGCGGGTCAGGCGGCGAGGCTCTCCAGGGCGGCCTTGATGGCGGGTGCGACAGCCGCATCGGTGGTGCCCGAAGCACCGGCCGAGCGTCCGTGAGCCAGTTGGCCGAACAGATCCCGCGGATCGTCCATGGCCGGGATCAGCGACACCGGCTGGCCAATGCCCAGCGCCAGCGACTGTTCGTTCAGCCAGCGCAGGGTGGAGAAGTCTTCCAGCGCGAAGCCGACCGAGTCGAACACGGTGACTTCTTCCCGCGAGCCACGGCCCTGAACCTCTCCGCTGAGCACGCGGTGCAGTTCGGTGACCTGGAAATCCGCCGGCATCTGCTGCAGGTCGCCCTCGATGCGGGTCTGCGGTTCGAATTCGACCACCACCCGCGCCTGGGCCAGCACGTCGGCATGCAGCTCGGTCTTGCCCGGGCAGTCACCCCCGACGCCGTTGATGTGCATGCCGGGTTCCAGCATGTCGGGGGTCAGGATGGTGGCGTTGCGCTTGTCGGCGGTCACTGTGGTGACGATGTCGGCGCCGCGGACGGCCTCGGCCGTGCTGGCGCAGCGGACCAGGCGCAGGCCGGGGATGGCACGCAGATTGCGTTCCAGCTTGTCGGTGGCGGCGGGGTCGATGTCGTACAGGCGGATTTCCTGGATGCCCAGCAGATGGTGGAAGGCCAGGGCCTGGAATTCGCTCTGGGCGCCGTTGCCGATCAGGGCCATGACGCGCGAATCCGGACGGGCCATGTGCTGGGCGGCCAGCGCCGAGGTGGCGGCGGTGCGCAGGGCGGTGCTGAGGGTGAGTTCGGACAGCATGGTCGGGGTGCCGGTGTCCACGTCGGCGAGCACGCCGAAAGCCATCACGGTGGGCAGACCCACCTGGTGGTTTTTGGGGTGGCCGTTGACGTACTTGAAGCTGTAGAGCTGGCCGTCGGAGATGGGCATCAGCTCGATCACGCCCTCGGGGGAGTGATGCGCCACGCGGGCGCTTTTGTCGAAGGCGGCCCAGCGAGCGTAGTCCTGGGCGATGGCCCGGGCCAGCTGCTCCAGCGTGGTGGCCAGGGAGTGGTGGTGGACGATGCGGGCAACGTCACGGGGCGTCAGCAATCGGGTCATGGGCAACACAGGGAAGTGGCGATGACCGAATCTTGAAGAGAGAGGATGCCAACCGGAAGGCAGAAACCTGCGCAAGAATGCAAGGGAACCAAGCAATTCGTCAGCCGCAATTGCCGTTTTGCAGGGAACTAGGGGTTATCCCGGGCGTCTGTCGCGCGGACGCCCCAACTTGGGACCCGTGCCGACTATGAGGAGTTATGGACACACTCGATCACCAACTCATCGGCCTGCTGCGTCAGAACGCGCGGGAAAGCATCGCCACGCTGGCGCACAAGCTCAAGGTGTCTCGCGGCACCATCACCAACCGGCTGGGGCGGCTGGAAGCCAGCGGGCAGATCGTGGGCTATACGGTCCGGCTGCGGGCGGACGTGGCCCCCAAGCAGATCACCGCCTGGATGAGCATTGCGGTGGAGGGCAACCGGACGCGGGAAGTGGTGGGCATCCTGCTGGGGGAGCCCGGCGTGGTGGGGCTGTTTGACACCAACGGACGCTGGGACCTGCTGGCGGAGTTGCGCGCCGACACCCTGAATGAGCTGGCCGAAATCCTGGAGCGGGTCCGGCTGATCAAGGGGATCGGGGCGACCGAAACCAGTATTCACCTGCAGACCTACAAGCTGCCTTGAAGGCGGTAGGTCAGGGCATGTATCACCCGGCGTATCTGTGGCTTGTCACGGCGGCGTGTCGGCACCTGAGGATTCGTCCGCGATGAATTGCCCGTCCTTCAACACGAGGCGCTGCCGCACGACGCGGGGCTCCGGACGGGGGCATCGCCCCTCATTGAAGCGCAGGACCACCTCCACGCGGGGACCCGTGCCCGGACTCAGCACGCTCAAACCGGTGGATTGCGCTGCGGCCCCTGCGCCGCAGGCCAGCGGTCCCGGCTTGTCCTTGAAACCTTCGTTCAGCGCGAGGCTCAGTTCACCGACAGAGGGCTCGACCGGCGCCGCATCGCGGGGGGACGGTGCGCGAGCTTTGGCAGAGCGCGAGGAGGGATCGGACGAGGCTTTCGCAGGCGTGCCGAGCGACGAAGGCACCAGGGGAGCGGCAGCACTGGCGGGCAGACCTGCATCCAGCACCAGGCGCTCACTGCGGCTTTCCAGCCCGGAGGCCACGTCCACACGGCGGCTGCGAAGGGCCCACTGATCGTCAGAGAGCTGCACCATCTGCAGGTCTTCCGCGCCCGCGCCGGGCGCACCCTCCATTAACAGGCGACTGCGCGCCCGCAACTGCCAGCGACCGCGCTCGTCGGCAGCGAACAGCGCAGCGCCCAGCGCCGGCACACAGGCCTGGCATTGGAACTGCTCGCGCGGCCCGGGCGTCAGCTGGTAGACCACCATCAGCTTGTCGGTGGACTGCTCCTTGTAGCGCTGCCGCCAGACTTCGGCCACCGTGGCCCGCACGGTCACGCGGGAGCCGCCGCCAAAGAACTCATTGACGCGCCGGTCCTGCCACACCGCGCCGCCGTAGACCAGTTTGCGGGCGGTCGGCATGTCGGGCGGGGGATCGACGGGCACGGGGATCTGCGCCGTCGCGATCGATGCCGCCAACAGGAAGCCGCTGGTAATGGCGGCTTGCTGCACGACTGCTGCTGCCAACGGCCAGCGCGAACGTAAGCACGAGAGAGCGGAGTGGGGCAGTGGCGGATTCACGGGCACCGAGTATCGGTCATGGCCGCGCGTCTCTGCGAGGGATCAGCATCGCGGGTACAGTGGCAGCCACCTTCAAGACGCAAGGGGCCGTATCTGGCCCTGGAGACGACCGCATGACGGCCCCTGTGATTCGCAGCCTGCTCGAAACCGATCTGTACAAGTTCACCATGTGGCAGGCGATGCTGCACCGGCACTCGGAGGCGCAGGCCGAATACCGGTTTGCCTGCCGCAACACGCCGCAATATCCGCTGTCGGATCTGGTGGACGACCTCTCCCGGGAACTGGACCATCTCTGCTCGCTGAGTTTCGCGGCCGATGAGCTGGCCTATCTGCGGACGCTGCGATTCATGAAGTCGGACTTCATCGACTTCCTGCGCATCTTCCGCTTCCAGCGTGACTTCGTTTCCGTGCAGCCGGACGGTGATCGTCTGGAGATTGTGGTGCGCGGCCCGCAGGTCCATGTCATGGGCTTTGAGATCTTCCTGCTGGCGATGGTCAACGAGCTGTATTTCCGCCGATTTGATCCGGTGCCTGCGCTGGCGGAGGGCCGTCGGCGCCTGCACGACAAGATCGAACTGCTGCGGGCCTTCGTGCGCGACGAGCCGCCGCGCCGACACCCCTTCCAGTTCTTCGACTTCGGTCTTCGCCGTCGCTTCTCGGGCGACTGGCACCGCGAGGTGCTGACCACGCTCAAGACCGAGCTGCCGACTCACTTCCGGGGCACGTCCAACGTGCTGCTGGCCAAGGAGCTGGGGCTCGTGCCCATCGGCACCATGGCGCATGAATACCTGCAAAGCTACCAGGCCACCGGTGTGCGCCTGCGGGACCATCAGAAGGCGGCGCTGGAAGACTGGGTGCAGGAGTACCGCGGCGACCTGGGCATTGCGCTGACGGATGTGATCAGCATGGATGCTTTCCTGGCGGACTTCGACCTCTACTTTGCGAAGCTCTTCGACGGCCTGCGCCATGATTCCGGCGATCCGGTCGTGTGGGGCGAAAAGGCGCTGGCGCACTACGACAAGCTGCGCATCGATCCGCACACCAAGCGGCTTGTGTTCTCGGATGCGCTGGACATGCCCAAGGCCTTGTCGCTGTACCGGCACTTTGCCGACCGCACCCAGCTGGGCTTTGGCATCGGCACCAAGCTCAGCAACGACATGGGTCTGCAGACCTTGAACATCGTCGTCAAGCTCACCCATGTGAATGGTCAGCCGGTGGCCAAGCTGTCGGACAGCCCCGGCAAGACCATGTGTGAGGACCAGACCTTCCTGGCGTATCTGCGACAGGTGTTCAACGTCGCCCCGGTCTGAAGTTTCGCTGCTATGCATTTCAGGGGCGTCGGCACGGCCGTGTCGTGCAGCAGGCCCCGGCCGGGGAAGCGCAGCAAGCGCGGTTGCATGGTGACAACCAGTCGAGAGACCGCGCCGGTGACGGTTCAGTGACCGGTCGTTGTTCGCTGGACGCGTAGCACCGGAGAGTTCGTCTTCAGTATCGGTAAACGCCAAGAGGCTGTCCCGCGCGACGGAGTGATATTCCCAAACCCACGTTCTCATTCGCGTACTCATCGCAAGGAGTTTCGACAAAGCCAACACCGCCCACTCGCTTCTGATCCGATGAGCACCGACCCAAAGACATTGGCAGCGGATAACCCTGCAACGGACAACAGCAGCGAGCGTCTGCGGGCCATATTCGACGCCTGCAGCAGCCCGGCGCACACCACCAGCCTCAACATCCCTGGCGGGCTGGATGGCGGAGCCAAGCAGGTGGGACTGTCGTTCAGCGTGGACACGCCGGGCGCCGTCTGTGGCCGTCGCCAAACGCTGGTCGTTCCGCCCGATGATGGCGCGCTCGTCTACCAGTTTGATCGCCAGTCAGATTGGCACGAGAGCCTTCGGGGAACGCAGAGCCATTGGACAGAAACCCTGGCGCCCCATGCCCGCATACTGACGGGACATGACGCCCAGGGAAATATGTGGGCGATCCAGTTCCACAAAGGCGGAGGGCGCGTCGAGTCCTTCATTGACGATTTGGGCGGCCTCCGTTCCGTCGCCCAACCCAATCAAGGCGCTGCCGCCTCCGACTCCGGCATTTGCCTAGACTGCCTCAAGGCGGCGGCCGCTGCGGGCAGTGCGACTGTGGTGCGCGGCTGACGTTGAGATGGTCAAGGACCAACCCATCGAAGTGCTTCGCCGCCACCGGCGTCTGCGGGAACACTGGCCCGACTTGCGCCTGCTAGCCCTTGTGGACGGACTGGCTTACGAAGAGCACCTTATCGAGCGCCTGCAACCTCGGCTTGGCGTGCATTCCCTTTTTGAAGGAGGTCCGGACGCCCCTTTGGCCCACGCGGGGGGCTGGCTCATCGAGCCCGACTTGACCGGCCCCGTCATGGAGCGTGACCTGTTCCGGCTTGAATCCAAGGCGCCCGCCGTATGCTGGTTCTTCACACGCGACCCGCTTGGCTCACTGCTGGTGCATCTGCGCCAACTGCTCAACCTCACCTTGCCCGACGGCCGCGACGCGCTGCTTCGCTATTACGACCCGCGGGTGCTGGTCAGCCTGCTGCGCGCCCTCAACGACGAGCCCAGTTCCAACTTGAGCGCGATCCCCGCCGCGTGCCCGTTTGGCTTCGCCCTCGAATGGCACCTTTGGCTCGATGGCCACCGCCTGCATCCCACGGGCCTGATGGCCGGGCTGGAGGGCGGCGCATGCTGAGGTTGAGCCCCAGTCAATGGCAAGGCCTGCGCCAGGATGAAGCGCAGCGCTTCGTGGCAGCCGTGGCCGACCAACTCGTGGCCGGGCGTCCTGAACTGCACGGCCAACGCCCCGCGATGCTGACGCAGCTGCATGCGATGCACCATCTGGCCGCTCAAGTCGGACTTACGTCCACCGCCCAGATTATTCGCTTGATGCATCTGGCTGCCGACGCGCCAGACTTGCACAAAGACCCAGCGCTACGCGCCTGGCTGATGCGGCCCGGGCAATCTCCCGAGCAACGCCTCGACGACCTGTTAACCCTGATCGACTACCGACTCCTAGGACCTGATTGATGGTTGCCATTGCCATTCCTGCTATCGAGGCCGCAGCCACACGTGTGCTGATCGGGCTGGGCGTGGGTGCTGTTGCCGCTGAGGCCTCCCGGGAAGTAGCCCGCAGCAAACGCGAGGCAGCCGACAAGGCCGCTGCCACACCGCTATCCAGGGCGGATGCCTGCACCAGTGGTGACAACAAGCCGGGATGCAGGAATTGCCTGCCGGATCGGGGTGCCTTCAGCTACCGCAGCACGGAAGGGTGGTCGGACCTAGCCATCGCCTACCAGCAGCGCATCGGCGGCATGCCCACAGCGTCCATGGCAGGTCACATCACCGAGTGGAAGTGGATGGGAGTCGACTTCGATGGTTTCGAGTCGGGTCAGTGCTTGCTGAAGGAGGCTAAGGCGCGGTATGACCAGTTCTTCGACGAGTTCGGCGATCCGAAAGAGTGGTGGAAGGGAGACGAGCCGATCATGGCCGAAGCGGCCGCGCAGTCAGTCGTAGCGAAACCTCAACCTCCTGTTCAGTTGAGATGGCACTTCATGCAGCCCATGAGCTACCGCTTCTTTTCCAAAGTGTTCTCCGCGATGCGGCTGCCCATTGAGACGGTATTCGAGCCATGAAGCGACCCTATGAGTTGACCGCCATCTTCCGGCAATCTGGCCCGCTGCATGGTTCCGCCATGTTGAGCGAGCTGCATTCACTCCGTCCCGAGCTGAAGGCGTGTTCGCCTTTGCTCGACGGCTGGCTCCTGAAAGGCAACACCAAGGTTGAGGCCCTCCGCCACGAGGTCTACGATCCCGCAGGTCCCAGGGCAGCGGCCATCGCCGCACTCACCGAGTCGTTGGAGACTGCCGTCGATCCCCAGATCGTGAGCCTGTGGAATGGCAGGGAAGGCCCGGAAGGGGCCTCGCTGCAATACGTGGGCCGGGTGGCACCTGAGACCAGCATGATCGTGCTAAGGGCAAAGCCGGGCGCGTTTTCCACGTCCGCGGAACCGGTCTTGAAGCTCGTGCTCAAGCATGTCAGTCTGTTCGCCCCCTCGGTGGTGTCGGTGGAGACTGCAAGCTACTTCGACAAGAAGGCTTTCAAAGACCGTCCGGGCGTCGGCTGGATGCTGTATCTGCCGCGCACGCTGACCGCTCAGCACATTCCCGAAGCGCGCACCTTGATGCCGGTGATGGCGCAGGACGACGAGAAGGTTCCGCGCCAGATCGGCACCATCGTCGTCAGCGTCACCGACGAGGCGTTCTCCGATGAGAACCCGGCGCATCTGCGCATCGCCAACGCCATCGAAGTCCGTCTCGTCGATCAAGATCTGCTGCCGCGCTACGCGGACTTGTGAGAGGGTGCCTGTCACCTATCCGGTCACCTGCGACAGGTGTTCAGCGTCGCGCCGGTCTGAATCACGGCGCCACCGCGGTCATCCGATGCTGGGCGGGTCCGGCCAGCAGCGGCGTGTGCCGCGCATTCACCCAATCCTCATGTCCGGCGCCGTAGAACGGCGACAGGGGATGGCCGCTCTGGCCGCCGGGCATCGACAGCCAACCGTTCTCTTCCCGCCCGGGTGACACCACCAGCCGCTCCGACTGCCCGAAGGCCGGCCCGGCCACATGCGGCATGTTGGTGTCGCCGCTCTGGGGTGCAGACGGCATGTCCAGCCAGCGGGACAGGGCGGGGATGGCCTTGGCCATCACATGCTGAATGCGGCTGCTGTTCTGCTGACCCCAGGTGGCCTGCGCCAGCGGACCTTCCGCCGACATCTCCTTCGCTGCCGCGTCCAGCTGCGCCAGCAGCATCGCGTCCCAGCTCGCATAGTCGACCGGCAGCAGATGCGGCGGCTGCTCGTCCAGGGCCTGGACGGCGCTGTACTCGAACTGATTCCGCCAGCGGATCCGGCGTTTCTCATCGTCCTGACGTTCGCCCAGGAACGGGCGCGTCCATGCGATCCACAGTGCGTTCAGCGTATTGAGCCGGGCGGTTCGCACCAGACGATAGGCGACCTGATCCGCATCGGCCCGGCCATTCCAGCCGGCCAGCACCTGGGCCAGTTCAGTGCGGTCCGGATGGGACTTCAATAGCGTCTGGAAGCGCTGGGCCCAGGTCTTCATGAAGCGCGCCTCGTCGTCCAGATGGATAGCCCCGACGCTGGCTTCATCGTGTCTCGCGCGTTCGCCCAGACGATCGCGGATCTGCTGGGCCCGCGCGCCCAGATCGAAGCCGCCATCGCCCAGCACCTCCGCCAAGTCGCCGCCCAGCTGCCGATTGTTGGCCGTCCACAGTTCACCCTGTGCGGGCGACAGCACCTGCGGATACTGATCCGGCCGCAGCCAGGTGTGGCGCATCTCGGCGGCTGTGGCCAGGCGCCCTTGTGTCTGCGCGATCCCGCGCTGCGACCACAGCCGGCCGGCGATCGTCCACCCGATCTGCCCCCCACGATCTGCGGCTATCAGGTTCTGATGCGGCATGCCGGCGCGCTGCGCCACGGACAGCGCATCGCTGACATGGCGTGCGTCCAGCATCTGATCCAGCATGAGGCTGTAGGCCTCCCCTTCATGCGCCACCCAATGCAGCGCAAAGCGGCGTTGATCTTCCGTCGCCACCACGGGCGCGCCATCCAGTTCTTCCACCACGAAGGTCTGCGACGCGCCGCCGTGGACGGCGAGCACTTCCTCGTGCTTCACCAGCTTGGCATCCCGCGGCACTTCCACCCAGTCGAACCACTGCCCATAGGCGTTGGTGAAGCCCCAGGCGACATGCCCATTGCTGCCCACGATGATGGCCGGCAGCCCGGGCAGCGTCACCCCGGCCGCGCGCAGCGTCTCCACACCGGACCCGATCTGGAACTGTGCCCGGAACCAGATGCTCGGCACGCCCAGACCCAGATGCATGTCGTCCGCCAGGATCGCGCCGCCGTGCACGCTCCGCGCGCCGGACACGGCCCAGTTGTTGCTCCCGACGACGGACAGCTCGGACATTGCGGCTGCCGTCGCAGTCCTCGGTCCAACCCCGTTCACAAAGTCCTGGGTGTCGAGAAACGGCCACCCCGGGCCCTGTTTGCGTAAGTTAAGAAGGGAATGGCCGGCGAAGCCGGACAGGAATGACATGGAGCAAACAGGGCTCGGGGTGGGCGTTTCGGAGCACACAGCAGGATTTCTACCCCCCAGGGCCGGCGCCAGCACCACCTGCCCCCCGGTTGCCAGATCCATCCCCCCGGACTTCTTCTTCCCCACCCGCAAATCCAGCTCCCCCGCCCCCGGCATCGCCACTGCCCCGACAGCGCTCCCATCCAGCGCTGCATCCCACTTCCCCCCGCGGGGATACAGCCAGTCGTACACCCGATCCCCCGCCTGCTCCCGCACCAGCACCCGCTCCAGCCCCGCTTCGATGCTGCCCGACTGCAGCATGAAGTACATCTCGCTGATCACCAGCAGCGAATCCACGGGCGTCCACGCCTGCGGTTCCGCTCGCAGCAGCAGGTACTGCCAGCTTCTCACCGGCAGCGCCTGCAGCCCCGCATTCACCCCATCCGCATACGCCTGCAGCAGGGCCTTGTCCTGCGCGGGCAAGGTCTGGAACCGCTCGGTCAACCGTGCCCGCAGCCGGTGCACCCGCCGCTGCCGATCACGCTCCAGCGCCTTCGGTCCGAACAGGGCGGACAGCTCACCCGCCGCCGAGCGCCGTGTCAGATCCATCTCGAAGAAGCGTTCCTGCGCATGCACCCAGCCGAGGCCGCGCGCGACATCCAGCCGGTTCTGTCCCGTCAGCACGACGGTCCCCCGCGCATCCCGGCTGATCTCCAGGGGTTGCGTCACCCCCGGCAGCTGAACCTCGCCATCGAGCTTCGGCAGACTCGCCCGGATCAGCAGCCACACCGCCAGGACGGCCAGCAGCAACACGGCCATCAGGGCCACCACGGTGCGTCGCACCCAACGGCCCCAGGGGCGCTTGGACGATTGATTCATGGGATCAAGATCAGAGAACTGGCAGAGGCTGCATTGTTGCGCGTGCCAGAGGAGACGGCGCAGTGCGTCGAAGGGGGAGGCGACCCGGTCAGCCCGTGCTGAGTGTCCCTAGAATCGCGGACCATGCCTGCTGATCTGCTTCCCATCCCCGCTCCCGTCGCTGTTGTTGCGGCTGCCGCACCCAAGTCCGCTCCGCGTGCGCGACCAGCCGACGCCGGATCCGGCATCAGCCGCTGGCTGCAACGAGCGGTCGCCGCACTCACGGTATGTGCCCTGTCGGCCTGCGCCGTCATGCCCACCTCCGCGCCGCCCACCACGCCCGCCGTCACGCCGCCCCCGGTGGAAGCCGAACTGCCCGCGCCCATCACCCCGAAGCCGCCCCCCAAGCCGCCACGCGTCGGCCTGGCGCTGGGCGGCGGTGCTGCGCGCGGCTTTGCCCACGTGGGCGTGATCCAGGTGCTGGAAGAGCAGGGCATCAAGGTGGATCTGGTGGCGGGCACGTCCGCCGGCAGCCTGGTCGGTGCGCTCTACGCGTCCGGCCGCAACGGCCGTGAACTCGCGACCCTGGCCGAAACCATGGACGAAGGCGCCATCACCGACTGGACCTTCCCGATGCGCGGCCTGATCCGCGGCGAAGCGCTCGCCAAGTTCATCCGCGAGAAAACCGGCAACCGCTCCATCGAACAATTGCCGGTGCCGCTGGGCATCGTCGCCACCGACCTGGGCGATGGCACGCCCATCATGTTCCGCCAGGGCGACGTCGGCACCGCCGTGCGCGCTTCCAGCGCGGTGCCGGCCGTGTTCCAGCCGGTGAAGATCGGCACCCGCGAGTATGTGGATGGCGGTCTCGTCGCTCCCGTGCCGGTGCGTTACGCCCGCCAGATGGGCGCCGAGGTCGTCATTGCGGTCGACATCAGCGAACCGCCCGATCCCAAGGTGCCGGGCGACGCGATGCGCATGCTGCTGCAGACCTTCTCCATCATGGGGCGGTCAATCAGCCAATATGAATTGAAGGAAGCCGACGTGGTGCTGCGTCCGCGGCTGGACGGGTTCAGCGGGTCGGACTTCACCGTGCGCCGCCGGGCCATCCAGGTCGGCCGTGAAGCCGCCACGGCGATGCTGCCGCAGATTCGCCGGGCGATTGCGGCCAAGACGCGCTGAGGGCACGCGTTCTCACAGCTTGAGTCGCTCGCTCCGCGCCGACGCGTCAATCAGGCGCTGCAAACGAGCTGTCTGTGTCTCCGCCTTCTTGGCACTCAGCACATGCCAGATGGCGCTGCGCTGGTAGCTCGGCGCCTGAGCCCGGAAGAAGTCCCAGGCGGCGGGGTGATGTCGAAAGACCACCTCCTGCGCCGGGCTGAGTTCGATCTCATCCTGCTCATGTGAATACACCTTCGACCGCGCATCGCTGCGCCGCTCGAAGGCCGCCGTCCCCGCCGGCCGCACTCGTCCTTCCTGGATCAACGCCTCCATCTTCGCGATGTTCACCGCACTCCAGATGGAGTTGGGTTTGCGCGGACTGAAACGGATCTTGTAGGACTTGTCGTCGATGCGGGTGCGCACGCCGTCAATCCACCCGTGGCACAAGGCCTCGTCCACCGACTCCGGCCAGTCGATGCTGGGCAGCCCGGTGCCGCGCTTGTAGAAGCCCACCACCACATCGGTCGCGGTGGCAGCGTGTTCATCCAGCCATGCGCGGAATGCCTCGGCGGTCGGGAAAAAAATCGGAGTTCGGGTGGCCATGGGCCGCAAGTATGCGCTGCCTCGCGAGGGGGCCAGGCCTTGACCGGAATCCGGCATGGCTGACCTGGAGCACCGATTGCCCCATGAGGGTGGCGGCTGCGTGACTCAGGTATGCCGCTTGCCTGCGCTGTCGTACAAGTACGGGGATATGAATCCGGGCGCCGATACCCGCACAACCGAGGGTTCAAGAGGATTCAAACCTCCCGGCAAACCGGTTTAACGTACAGCGACACCAACGTTGTCATCACGTTGGCAGGTCATTGGTACGAGTCAAGGGAGAAGATTCTGGAAGCGAAACAACACGAAGAGCGCACGACCACGCGTCTGCGCCGCGGCCCGGCCGAGATGGCAGCCCTGAAGCGCGAAATGATGGAGCGAGCCCGCAAGATCTATCGCGAAGAAGGGGTGGAAGCCTTGAGCATGCGTCGCCTGGCGCATGAGCTGGGCATCTCCACCATGGCCATCTACAGCTACTTCGCCAACAAACAGGCGTTGCTGGATGGTTTGTGGATCGAGATTTTCGAGGCCCTGACCGCCGAACTGCTGGATGCGTCCAGCGAGCAGCGCGGGCCCCGCAAGGTGCTCGAGGCGCATGTCCGCCGGTCGATGGACTTTTGGGAGCGGCATCCGGAGCAGTTCCGGATGATCTACCTGTCGCAGAGCAGTGCGTCCCTGTCCGAGATCAGCGAATCACAGAAGCCGGTCTACAACCGGCTGCTGGGCCTGGTGCGGGAGCGCGTCGCAGCCTGCGCGCCGGACGGTACCGACCCGGACGAAACCATCATCCGCCGGCAATGTGATCTGCTGACCACCAAGGTGATGGGTTATCTGCTGCTGTCGATCGGCTTGCAGCGCTATCCGCTGCACGATCGTGAGGCACTGCGCGAGCAGATCGTGCATGAGGTGGTGCGCGATGCGGCGGAGGGCTTGAGCACGGCGACCTCGTCAGTGGGAAGCGACAGGCTCAGCACCACGTCCTGAAGTGAAAAGAGCCCAGCGCCAGGGCTGGGCCGACAAAAAAAAGCCCAGCGCTAGGGCTGGGCCGACAAAAAAAAGCCCAGCGCTAGGGCTGGGCTTGAAGGGCACTTGGGAAGCCAAGCTTCCTTGGGTACCGAGGAGACAAAGGGTACGGACCTCAGACAGCGGCGCGCTTCGGAACGCGAGCGGCGGCTACCTGGCTGGTCTTCAACGCCGTGTTGGTCACGGTGTTGACGTTGTTCTCGACGATTTCGCTGGCTTGCTTGACGGCCTTCTGAACGCTCTCGTAAGCGTTGTTGGCGGCCGCCACAGCAGACTTCACCAATGCAACAGCATTTTCCGTGCCAGCCGGAGCGTTCTTGGTCACGTTCTCGACGGCGCTGCCGAACTTGTCTTGGGCGTCAGCCACTTGCGCCTCGGCCATCTTGCTGAATTCGGCACCGGTGGAGGTGGCGATGTCATAGACGTGACGGCTGTAGCCCACGGCCTTTTCGGCGGTCGGCTGCAGCAGGGAGGCGTGCAGGGCCATCAGCTCCTGAGCGTCCTTCACCGACAGAGCGGCCTGGGTGGTTTCCGCGACTTCATTCAGCGTGGTCTTCGCGGTCTGGATGTTCAGTTCCGCCAGCTTTTCCCAGGTTTCAAAAACCTTGCCGGTGAGCCCGAACACAGCGTTCATGTTGCTACGGTGAGCGGCCAGCAGTTGTTCAGCGGTCAGCATGCGAAATCTCCTTGTTGATGCGAAGAAACTCAAATTGGATGCACGATCAGCCACGTGATAAACGGCTGGCTGAAGGCCGGGTTGCGAGGCCCATTCACTGCATGGTGCGCTGCAACATGAAATGAAGTATAGGGTCGCCAAAATGGATTGCAAGTTCTTTTTGCTGCGCTGCACAAGAAAATTTGGATAGGACCTAAACGCCCATGGGACGGGGCTTTGAGGCCCCTTTGGCGACAGGGTGATGCCCGTCTTGTGCCATTCGTCGGATGACGGTGTTGCGCAGCAGCATGAAGACTTATGTGGGCTCGTAGAGGCGGATGGACGCAGAGGGAGACTGAGCAAGGCTCCCCGCGATATCCCCCGTACGGCGCCTGACCCCATGCGTTGATATCGTGGCGACCATGCTCGCTTTTCATTACGACCACCTCACGCTGGCCCTGCCACAAGGCCACCGTTTTCCGCAGAGCAAATATCAGATGCTGCGCGAGCGCCTGGAACGTGATCCCGGTGCGCTGCGGCTGCAGGTCGCGACGCCTGCCACGCGGGAGCAACTGCTGCTGGTGCACACGCCGGACTATGTCGATGCGGTCCTGCACGGCACGCTCAGCGCAGCGGCGCAGCGTGAGATCGGTTTCCCGTGGGGAGAGAGCCTGCCGCGCCGCTCCCTCTTCTCGGTAGGCGCGACGGTGGAAGCGGCCCGCGCCGCACTGAAAGAGGGCGTGGCTGCCAGTCTGGCGGGCGGCACGCACCATGCGTATGCGGACAAAGGCAGCGGCTTTTGCGTCTTCAATGATGTGGCGGTGGCGGCGCGTCTGCTGCAGGCGGAGCATCACCGTGCGCATCCCGCCCAGCGGGGATTGAGGGTGGTGGTGATCGACCTGGATGTGCACCAGGGCAATGGCACCGCCAGCATCTTTGCGGACGATCCCACTGTCTTCACCCTCTCCCTGCACGGCGAGAAGAACTTTCCGTTCCGCAAGGAAGCCAGCGATCTGGACGTGGGTCTGCCGGACCATTGCGGCGATACGGCCTATCTGGAGGCGCTCGAGGACGCACTTCAGCAGGTCTGGCTGCGGACGGCGGACCATCCGCCCGGCCTGGCGTTCTACCTGGCGGGCGCCGATCCGCATGAGGGTGACCGGCTGGGACGGTTGAAGCTCAGCGCCGAGGCCTTGCACCGCCGCGATGTGATGGTGCTGGACGCGCTCCAGCGGCGCGGCATTCCGGTGGCGCTGAGCATGGCGGGCGGGTATGGGGAAGACCTGTCGGTGACGGTGGATCTTCAGCAGCGCACGCTTCAAACCGCCGGTGAGTATTGGCAGCGCTGGAACGACACCTCGATCCACGCCCCGTGATCCGCGCCCCGGTGATCTGATTGCAGCGGCGCCGCCACTCAGACGCATCGGATGGCGGAGAACGGCCTTGTTGCCCTCATTGAATATCGATCCCTGTCTGCTGCACGGCGCGGCAGCCGCATATGTGCAACATGCTGCGCAGGCCCCGCAGGCACCACAGGCGCCAACCCTGATGGGCAACGCTGCCACAGTGACGCCGCTGGGCAATCTCACCCGCCTGCCCAACGGTGCCCGTATCCGCCTTCCCGCGTATCCGGAGCTGCTGGTGCAAACCGTCACCCTGGCGCCGGGGGAGCGCCTGCCTCCCGCGGAGCGGCTGTTGCTCAGACACGCGCTGGTGCAGCGCGGTGAACTATCGGTGGCCACCCGTCACGGCAGTCCTGCGGAATCGGTTCACGAAGGCCAGTGGGCTCTGGACGATGGCGGACGCGCCTGGTCTGCCGGCGAGCAAGGGTCTGTGCAATTGCTGATGTTCCAGCATCTGCGGCCGCGACAGCCGGGGATGGATGCATCCGCCCAGGAAGGCGGCGCCTCGGCGCCAGTCACGCTCTCTACCGACTACACCGGTGAACGAATCGCGATGCCGGAAGGCCCTCTGCGGGTGCTGGTGTACCGTTACGAAGTCCAGCCAAACGCCATCCTGCCGTGGCATCTGCATCCCCATCAGCGCTATGCCTATGTGGAACGAGGCCAGTTGGAGGTGGAGGACCGAGCCGGCCGGGGCCGCGTTTATGGGCCGGGGCAGACCCTGGTGGAGCAACGCGAAACCGTTCACCGCGGCATCAACCGAGGGGCGGAGCCGGTGTCGCTGCTGGTGTTTGACTATGTGCCGGAGGACAAGCAGAGCAACACGGTGCTGTATTTGCCTCCGTAATCGGGCCCAACACCCAACACCCAACACCTCGCGCACTACCGCGCCTGGCACCGCGCGCCTCGCAGTTCCCACCACCATGCTCACCCACCGACGGCCTCTCCGGCATGGCCCGTAGCGCCATCTCGGCGCTTCACCTAATCGCCCGGATTCCCAAAGCGACAGCGTCACCCCAGTTCCACCGCGTCATCTCGCATGAACTGGGCCTGGCGCCGGAGCAGATGCTATTTGCGACCCGGTGATCAGATTGAAGCGGCGCCGCCACTCAGACGAATCGGATGGCGGAGAACGGCCTTGATTCCCTCGTTGAATATCGATCCCAGTGTCCTTCGCGGTGCAGCGGCGGCCCCTCAGCCCGATGCGCCCCGTCAGCGCGGCAGGGGCCCCACGACCAGGTTGGCCACCCTTTCAGAGGTCACGCATCTGCCGGGGGGCTCCCCGATCCACATGCCGGCTCATCCGGCGTTGCAAGTGATGTCCGTCCGCCTCGCTGCGGGAGAGTGCTTTCCCGTGGCCGAGCACCTGGTGCAGCGGCATGCGTTAGTGCAGCAGGGTGAACTCTGGGTGGCGAATCGCCCAGGCGGGCGGCCCGACCGCCATGCCGCTGGTGATTGGGTGATCGACGACGGCGCGCTGCACTGGGCCGCCAGCGACCGGGGGGCGGTGGAACTGCTGGTGGTGCAGCACGTGCGTCGCGCACCTCTGTCCATCGGCGCTGAAGGCCCGACCGGCGGTATCAATTCCACCGATGCCTCCGATGGAGAGGATTCGGGCGAAGGCGCAGCCGGGGCGCAGCGCCCGTGGGCGACGACGCGGGCCCGCGCAGGCCAAGGCAGGCAGGCCCGTGCGGAGGCCGCCGCTGCGGGCCACGTGGCGCACATGCACCGGGCTGCCGCCGGAGCGGCGCCGTCCCGGGACGCCGCGCAAATGTTCATGCGTTTGACCACAGATTACACCGGAAGGCCGATCACCCTGCCTGACGGCCCGTTGCGGGTGATGGTCAATAGGTGCGAGATCCAGCCGGGCGCGACCCTGCAGTGGCTTCGTCATCCGCATCAGCGCTATGTTTATGTAGAACAGGGGCAGTTGCAGGTGGAGAATCTCGCGGGGTATCGGCAGCTGTATAGCCCCGGAGAGATGCTGGTTGAGCAGCGAGGCGTGGTGCACCGGGCCACCAATTGCAGTCAGCGGACGTTGTCCCTGATCGTTTTTGACTATGTACCGCAAGCGCAGCGCGCCAATGCGCCGCTCTAGAGGTGGGCGGTGCCGAGGTTCCCAAGGCGACAGCGTCACGTCATCCGGTGGTGGAAGAATCAGCGCCCATGAGTATCGAGCGCACTGACCGTCCCCGTCCCGAGCCTCGCAGCGCCTACGCCTGCTGGGTGCCCGTCCCCACCCGCTGGATGGACAACGACGTCTACGGCCACCTCAACAACGTCATCTACTACAGTCTGTTCGACACCGCGGTGAACCGCTACCTGATCGAGCAAGGCGCGCTGGACATTCACCACGGCGACGTCATCGGCCTGGTCGTGGAAACCCACTGCAACTTCTTCGCCTCGCTGGCCTTTCCGCAGCAGGTCGAAGCCGGCTTGCGGGTTGCCCAGCGGGGACGCTCCAGCGTCCGCTACGAGATTGGCCTGTTTGCCGAAGGCGAGGACCTTAGCGCCGCCGCCGGTCACTTCGTGCATGTGTATGTGGACCGCGCCTCCCGTCGCCCGGTCCCGGAACTGCCCCCCGCGTATCAACAAGCCTTGCATCCCCTGGAGCGTTCATGACCCTGCCTGTCTCGCCCGCACCCGTCTCCCCCGCATCCGGATCGGCCTCCCCGACACTTCCGTCCCCGTTCACGGCGCCGACGCCCGACCAGACAGCCGCCGTCGAGGCGGCCCTTCAGACCCGCCACTCGATGCGGGCGTTCCTGCCCACCCCCGTGCCGCGTGAGACGCTGGAGCGCATCCTGGAAGTCGCCTCCCGGGCCCCCTCCGGCACCAATACGCAGCCCTGGCAGGTGCATGTGCTGACCAGTGCATCGCGGGACCGGCTGGTCGCGCGCCTGCAGGCGGTCTACAACGACCCCGAGGCCCTGGCGAGTCACTCGGAGGAATATGCCTACTACCCCCGCGAGTGGGTCTCCCCCTACATCGACCGCCGTCGCAAGGTGGGCTGGGATCTGTACGGCCTGCTGGGCATCACCAAGGGCGACAAGGACCGCATGCATGTCCAGCACGGCCGCAACTACAGCTTCTTCGACGCACCGGTCGGCCTGATGTTCACCATCGACCGGGTGATGCAGCAGGGCAGTTGGCTGGACTACGGCATGTTCTTGCAGAGCATCATGGTGGCGGCACGAGCCCATGGCCTGCATACGTGTCCCCAGGCGGCATTTACCCAGTTCCACCGCGTCATCTCGGATGAACTGGGCCTGGCGCCGGAGCAGATGCTGGTGTGCGGCATGGCGATGGGGTATGCAGACCCAGAGGCGGTGGAAAACACATTGGTCACCCAGCGGGAACCGGTCAGCGGATTTGTGCGCTTCCTCGATTGACCGGGCGCAAGCGGGGTCCCGTGGAGCGGGGCTTTGCTACAGAATCAGCCGAACGCCTTGCGACCCGTGGAGATTCGAGATGAGCAAACCCCAAGTGCTGGTGGCCGTCAATACGTTCAGCGATATCGTGGACCGGCTGCGTCCGCATTTCGATGTGGAGACGAACGAGACGGATCAGCCGCTGCCGTATGACGAGCTGGTCCGGCGATTGCAGGGCAAGGCCGGCGTTTACGTCAGCGGCAGCAACAAGATCGATGCGGCCTTGCTGGACGCCTGTCCCGATCTGCGGGCGGTGTGCACCATGGCGGTGGGCTACAACAACATCGATGTGCCGGCGTGCACCGCGCGCGGCGTGGTGGTGAGCAATGCGCCGGACGTGCTGACCGAGACCACGGCGGACTTCGGCTTCGCACTCATGATGGCCACTGCGCGCCGCATCACCGAGAGCGAGCATTTTTTGCGTCGGGGTGAATGGAAGCACTGGTCGGTGACGATGTTCGCCGGTGCGGATGTGCATGGCGCGACGCTGGGGGTGCTGGGCATGGGGCGCATCGGCGCTGCGATTGCGCGGCGGGGGCATCTCGGGTTCGGGATGCCGGTGATCTATCACAACCGCAGCCGGCTGCCGGCGGATCAGGAAGCGCCGCTCGGGGCGACGTGGGTGGAGAAGGACGAGTTGCTGCGGCGTGCGGACCATCTGGTGATCGTGGTGCCCTACAGCCCGTCGTCGCACCATCTGGTGGGGGAGAGGGAGCTGGCGCTGATGAAGCCGACAGCGACCTTGACCAACATCGCGCGGGGCGGGGTGGTGGACGATGCCGCACTGGCACGGGCGCTCAAGGCGGGGACGATTGCAGCAGCGGGCCTGGACGTGTTCGAAGGCGAGCCAACGGTGCATGCGGAGCTGCTGTCCTGCAGCAATGTGGTGCTGACGCCGCATATCGCGAGTGCGACGGTGGCAACGCGTCGGGCGATGAGTGATCTGGCGGTGGACAACCTGATTGCCGCATTGACGGGGGGGACGCCGCCGACGGCGTTGAATCCGGAAGTGTTGGAGCGGTGAGAGAGTGGTGGGTTTGAGCGGCTTGATGAACTGATTCTTTGACTGCGCTGGAAGGCGCGGGGCCGGGCACCTTTTGCTTCATGTCCCTTCTGTCCGGCTGCGCCGGCCATTCATTCCTTTACTTCCGCAAAAGGCACCCGGCCCCGCGCCTTCCGGCACCCAGTTGTGCTGCCGCCGGGCTCACTGCGGGGAAGGAGCGTCCTCGGAAACTGGCTCTCCAGACAAGGCGCTGCGGAGGCTGACACAATGGATCCATGACGCTTGTTGATGTGCTGATGATTGGTGTGGTGATCCTGTCCTTGATCACCGTCGTGCTGCTGGTGCTGCTGCTGAGACGCACAGCCGGGACGAGTGAACTTCAGGAACCTGTCGCCCCTTTGATCCAGCAGTCGAGCGAACGGCTCGACCGCTCCCTCCGGGACGAACTCAATCGCGTCAACAGCGCCCTCCGGCAGGACACCCTGGCCACGCTGTCCCATTTCCAGCAGTCACTGCTGGCCCAGGGCGGGGACGTCGCGCGGACACAGAACGAGCAGATCGACAGCTTCCGCATCCAGCTCGCCCGGCTGCAGCAATCCCTTGCGCAGCAGGCGGCCACTGCCCGCGAAGCGCAGGATGCCGCCGCGGCCCGTCTGGGCAGTCTGCTGACCGAGCAACTGCAGGCACTCGGCCAGCGCAACGAGGCCGGGCTGGCGGAGACGCGCCGCACGGTGGAGGCTCGCCTGCAGAGCATCCAGCAGGACAACGAGAAGAAGCTGGAACAGATGCGTGCCACGGTGGACGAGAAGCTTCATGCGACCCTGGAGCAGCGCCTGGGCGAAAGCTTCAAGCAGGTGGCCGAGCGCCTCGACCAGGTCTACCGGGGCCTCGGGGAGATGCAGAACCTGGCCCGCGATGTCGGCTCACTCAACCGTGTCCTCACCAACGTCAAAACCCGCGGCATCTTCGGCGAGGTGCAACTCGCCGGTTTGCTGGAGCAGGTGTTCACCCCCGAGCAGTACGCCGCCAACGTCGAGACGCTTCCTGGCACCGGCGCGCGGGTGGAGTTCGCGCTCAAGCTGCCCGGCCAGCGGGAAGACGGGCAGCCGCTCTGGCTGCCGATCGACGCCAAGTTCCCGCGCGAGGACTACGAACGCCTGCTCGACGCCCAGGAGCGGGCCGATGCCCCGTCCGCCGAGCAGGCGGGTCGTGCCATCGAGAGCCGCTTGCGCCTGGAAGCCAAGACGATCCGAGAGAAGTATCTCGGGCCGCCGCACACCACCGATTTCGCACTGCTGTTCCTGCCCACCGAAGGCCTGTATGCCGAGGCGCTGCGCCGGCCCGGCCTGACTGAGTCCCTGCAACGGGACTACAAGGTGATGCTGGTGGGCCCCACCACCTTGCTGGCCACCCTGTCCAGCCTGCAGATGGGCTTCCGCACCCTGGCGCTGGAAAAGCGCTCGGCCGAAGTGTGGGAGGTGCTGTCTGCAGTGAAGACCGAATTCGGAAAGTTCGGTGAGGTGCTGGCCAAGACGAAGAAGAAACTGGAAGAAGCCAGCAACACCATCGACGCCGCCGAGGTTCGCACCCGCGCCATGACCCGCCGGCTCAAGACGGTGGAAGCATTGCCCGAAGATCAGATGTCCCGCGTGCTGCAGCTGGGCCAGGCCGACGAGGACATCGTCGGATGAGCGCAGCGCCCGCCCCGGACGGCCCGTCTTCCTCCGGCGTCAGCCGGGCGTTCCCCACTGTCATCGCCACCCTGATGGCCGTGCATGCCTGCATGGCCGTCACCCGCGTGACCGCCAGCCTCTGGGTGCTGGACCGCGGCTACGGCGAATGGATCGTCGGGTTGCTGCAGAGCCTGTTTGCCGTGGCGCCCGTCGGGCTGTCGCTGTGGGCCGGCCGGCTGGCGGATCGCCATGGCTTTCATCGACCGGTCGGCATCGGCGCCGTCATGGCGCTGGCCGGCGCGCTGCTCGCCTTGCTGGCTCTATGGGTCACCTCGTTGCCGCTGATCGCGTTGAGCTGCCTGCTCTGCGGCGGCGCCGTCGCCGTGGCGGCCGTGGCCATCCAGCGCGAAGCCGGTCAGATGGTGACCGACCCGTCCCAGCTCAAACGCGTCTTCAGCTGGGTGGCCCTGGGGCCGGCGGTGTCGAATGCGGTGGCGCCGGTGGCGGCCGGTCTGCTGATGGACCACGCCGGTTATGGCTGGTCGTTCGGTCTGGCGGTGCTGCTGCCGCTGCTGGCCTGGTGGCTTGCGCTGCGCGTGCCGCGCCACACGCCGCCGCCGCCCCGCGCTGACGCGGGCAAACCCAAACCCGCCTGGGACCTGCTGCGGGATCCGGCGCTGCGCTACCTGCTGATCATCAACGTGGCGATGTCGGCCTGTTGGGACGCCCACAGCTTCGTGGTGCCGGTGATCGGCCATGCCAAGGGCCTGTCGGCGTCGGGCATCGGCCTCGTGCTCGGCAGCTTCGCGGCGGCTGCCACGCTGGTGCGGCTGGCCATCGTGCGCTGGGCCCATCACCTGGATGAGATGAAGGCCCTGCGCTCGGCCATCACCATTGCGATGGGCATTCTGGTGATCTACGCCTGGCTTCCCGGCACCGCCGGCCTGATGGTCGGCTCCGCCATCCTGGGCACCGCGCTGGGCTCGGTCCAGCCGATGATCCTGGCCAAGCTGCATCAGGTGACGCCGCCGGACCGCCACGGCCAGGCGCTGGGCCTGCGCGGCCTGGCCAGCAACGGCGCCACCGTGGCCATGCCCATGGGCTTTGGCATGCTGGCCACCGCCAGCGTGCCCTTCGCGCCGCTGTGGCTGATGGCCTCCATCCTGATCGGTGCCCACTGGAGCGCCCGGCAGGTGATGCGCCTACCCGAACGCTGAAGCAGCCCTGGGTCCGCGTCATTGCGTCCATTGCATCGGTCTGCAATGACGCCATTCGCGTTCTCTGCGCAGTCGACATGCGATAGGCTCATTTGCGCAAATGCGTGTCTGTGCATTCAGTGCAACACCCAGTCGTAACCGCACTGCGCTTCGCTGCATCATGCACCGGCCCCTTTCCCCATCGGGCATGCCGTCTGAATAGTCAGGCTATTGATCGTCGAGGCCCGTCTGCCTGGGACTTCCAGCCGCACCGTCCCTCCCGCGCCGCATCAGCACCGGCTCTCCACACATTTGTGAACAATTGATTTCTAGGGGATTTCCTTTCCTGTCAGGTCTTGCAGGGGGACGCGCTGTGGCCGGATCGGCCTTCCTACACTTGCTTCACCTTGCGATCGACGCCCTTCGATGAAAGCGCATTCGCAGCGTCCATTGCAATGAAGCGATTCGGCGATGGGGGAGGGATGCCAGCACGCATTCCGGTGGCAGCAACCATGGAGATCAACAGCATGATGCGTTTGACGAAGCTCAGCAGTGCGCTGGCCCTGGGACTCTTTGCCGTCAGCACCTCGTCCTTCGGCGGTGTGCCCACTGTCGATGCCAATGCCGTGCGTCAACCCTTGCCCGAGCAGACCGACCGTCTGATCGTCAAATACAAGGACGGCAGCGTGGCCGTCCAGCAGCGGCTGGGCGTTGCGGTGCAGGCGCATCCGGTCGCCAGCGATGCCATCAGCACCCGCACCCAGACCCTGCAGCAGCTCGCCGCGCCCTGGGGCGCCCAGGTGAAGCTGGTGCGTCAGACCGGCACCGGTGCCCACGTCTTCAAGCTGGGCCGCGCGCTCAGCCTCAGCCAGCTGCAGGACCTGGCCACCCAGATCAAGGCCGATGACGCCAACGTCGAATATGTCGAGCCCGACCGCAAGATGTATCCGATGGCCACGCCCACCGACCCGAGCTACAGCGTGCAGTGGGATCTGTTCGAGACCACCGGCGGCATTCGCGCACCGGCGGCCTGGGACCGCGCCACCGGCACCGGTGTGGTGGTGGCCGTGATCGACACCGGCTACCGCCCCCATGCCGACCTCAGCGGCCAGTTCGCCACTGCCAGCGGCAGCTCCACCGTGGCGGGTTATGACTTCATTGCCGACACCGCCGTGTCGGTGGACGGCAATGGCCGCGATGCCGATGCGCTCGATCCGGGCGAC
This sequence comes from uncultured Roseateles sp., assembly GCA_966211495.1. Classification (GTDB taxonomy): domain Bacteria; phylum Pseudomonadota; class Gammaproteobacteria; order Burkholderiales; family Burkholderiaceae_C; genus Roseateles. Next base: position 44,050 of record CBIHOT010000003.1, read on the forward strand.
TACTACGCGGCCAATGAATGCGGCTCCGGTGTGCCGGGCTCCAGCTCCAGCTGGCATGGCACGCACGTCGCGGGCACCATCGCGGCCAAGGCCAACAACGGCATCGGCATCGCCGGCATCGCCTACAACGCCAAGATCCTGCCGGTGCGGGCCCTGGGCAAGTGCGGTGGCTACACCTCCGACATTGCCGACGGCATCACCTGGTCTTCCGGTGGCAGCGTCTCCGGCGTGCCGGCCAATGCCAATCCGGCCAAGGTGCTGAACCTGTCGCTCGGCGGCAGCGGCGCCTGCGACACCACCACGCAGACGGCCATCAACGGCGCCCGCTCCCGCGGTGCCAGCGTGATCGTCGCCGCCGGCAACTCGGCCGCCAATGCCGCCAACTACAGCCCCGCCAGTTGCGCCGGCGTGGTAACGGTGGCGGCGACCAATCGCAGCGGCGGCCGCGCCTCCTACTCGAACTACGGCTCCATCGTGGCCCTGGCCGCGCCGGGCGGTGATTCGGGCTCGGGCAACGGCATCTATTCCACCCTGAATGCCGGCTCCACCACGCCAGGGGCGGACAGCTATGCCTACTACTCCGGCACCTCGATGGCCACGCCGCATGTGGCCGCTGTTGCCGCGCTGATGTATAGCGTCAAGCCCACCGCCACGCCGGACCAGATCACCGCCGCGCTCAAGAGCAGCGCACGGGCCTTCCCGGCCAGCTGCAGCCAGTGCGGCACCGGCATCCTGAATGCCGACGCGGCGCTGACCGCCATCCTGGGCAGTGGCGGCGGCGGCGGAGGCACCACCGTGCCGGAAACCACGGCCTCCAACGACACCCGCGCGACCGCGCAGGCGATCGCATCGCCCGCCACGATCAGCGGCTCACTCTCCAGCACTGATACCAGCGACTACTTCGCCGTGTCCCTGCCGGCAGGAGCGACGCTGACCGCCTCGTTGCCCAACGCCTCCGGCGTGGACTACGACCTCTATCTCTACAGCGCCACCGGCACGACCCTGAAATCCAGCACCCTGAGTGCGGGTCAGACCGACAGCTTCAACTATTCCAACACCACCTCAGCCGCTGTGACCGTCTATGTACGGGTGCTCTATTACAGCGGCGGCGCCAACAGCTATGCGCTGACGCTTGGGTGGTGATGGCCCTTCTTGCCAATCACCTCGCTTGGTAAGCCGGGTGCCCTGGGCCCGAACGGGGCACCTGTTGATTCCCGCCGGCGCGAGTCGGCGGGTTTTTTTTTGCCTGCCGGTACACTTGGGACCTTATTGGATTCCACGACCATGGCCGGCCTCGACTCATCTTCTCCGCTCCCCACCGACATCGTCGTCCACCAGCAGTCCAAAGTGCTGGAACTGGCTTTCTCGGATGGCGCCCGATTCCGCATCCCGTTCGAGCTGATGCGCGTATGCAGCCCGTCGGCGGAGGTGCAGGGCCATGGCCCCGGCCAGGAAGTGCTGCAGACCGGCAAGCGGGATGTGCAGATCGTCGCCGTCCAGCAGGTCGGCCACTATGCGCTGCAGCCGCTGTTTTCGGACGGTCATGAAAGCGGCCTGTTCACCTGGGCCTATCTCTACCAGCTGGGCCGCGACCAGGACCAGCTGATGCGCGACTACGAAGCGCGCCTGGCCGCCGCCGGCCTGGACCGCGACGCACCCATGCCCGAGAAGGGCGGCCACGGTTGCAGCAGTCACTGATCAACAAGAACATTCCAGCAGGATCGCCATGAGCTCCACCCACTTCGGCTTCGAGACGGTTGACGAAACCCAGAAGGCGCGCCGCGTGCGCGGTGTCTTCGACTCTGTTGCCTCCCGCTACGACATCATGAATGACCTGATGTCCATGGGCCTGCACCGCGCCTGGAAGGCCTACACCGTGGCGGTGGCCAACCTCAAGGCCGGCGACAAGGTACTGGACATCGCCGGCGGTACCGGCGACCTGGCCCGCGCCTTTGCCCGCAAAGTGGGCGAACGCGGCATGGTGGTGCACACCGACATCAACGAAGCCATGCTGCGCACCGGTCGGGAGCGTCTGCTCGACGAGGGCATGGTGCTGCCCACCAACCTGTGTGATGCCGAAGCGCTGCCCTACCAGGACAACAGCTTCGACCTCGTCTCGGTCGCCTTCGGCCTGCGCAACATGACGCACAAGGACAAGGCCCTGGCCGAGATGTGCCGCGTGCTGCGACCCGGCGGCCGCCTGCTGGTGCTCGAGTTCTCGCGCGTGGCCGAGCCGCTGCGCAAGCCCTACGACTGGTACAGCTTCAAGGTGCTGCCCCGTCTGGGCCAGATGATCGCCGGCGACGCCGACAGCTATCGCTACCTGGCTGAATCCATCCGCATGCACCCGGCCCAGGCCGAGCTCAAGGCGATGATGAAGACCGCCGGATTCGGCCATGTGGATGTCCACAACCTGAGCGGCGGCGTGGTCGCCTTGCATGTCGGTATCAAATGCTGATGTGATGTCGCAGTCGTCAACAAACGTGACGACCGTATCTGGCGCGGGAGCGCCAGCCTGAGCCCGGCTGAACCGCAGCTTCAGCCCGGCGCAACCCCCCGGATGGCGGTGTAGAACGCCGTTTCGGGCGCTCTTCATTCCTTCCCCTTCCTCTCGCCCCCCTCGATCAAGGGGGCCATTTCCGGCCATCGGGCGATGCCGGGAGTCATTCTTGCTATGGACCCACTCAGTCTCGGGAGTGAGGGGGTCCGGTCCGCATGGAATCAGGGTTTTCCGTCATGGCGCACGGCTACACTCGCCGCTCACGTGAGAGCGTGGGTCGCCCCGTGAGGGTCGCCGGGACTTGCATAACAACGAGAGTCGAAGCCATGAACTTGAAGAGAAAGCGGTTCAACTGCAACGGATTTCGCTTGGCGGGCCTGACGGCCGCAGCCATGGTGGCGATCACGCTCGCCGCCTGCGGAGGAGGCAGTGGAGCGAAGGCGTCGCAGACCGCTGCGAAGGTGAACAAGGAAGAGATCACCGTTCACCAGATCAACTACGTCCTGCAGCGTCAGCCCAACCTCAAGAAGGACCAGGTGGAGCCGGCATCGCGGCAGGTGCTCGAGCGTCTGATTGATCAGGAACTGCTGGTGCAGAAGGCCCAGGACCTGAAGCTCGACCGCGACCCGCGGGTGGTGCAACAGATCGAAACCGCCAAACGCGAAATCATCGCGCGGGCCTATGCTGAACGTATCGGCGAGAAGGCCACCAAGCCGTCCGACGACGAGATCAGCAAGTACTTCAATGAGAACCCGGCACTCTTTACCGAACGTCGGATCTACAACGTCCAGGAACTGAACATCGAGGCCAAGCCCGAGCAGCTGGAAGAGATCCGCGCGCATCTGAACGATGCGAAGACGCTGACCGATTTCGTTGAATACCTGAAGAGCAACGACATCAAGTTTGTCGGCACGCAATCGGTGCGCGCCGCCGAGCAGGTGCCCGCCGGCAGCCTGAAGGTGCTGTCGCAGATGAAGGACGGCCAGCATGCGGCCGCCCCGTCGCCCACCGGCCTGATGGTCGTGTATCTGGCGGGCTCGCGTGTGCAACCGGTAACGCTGGAGCAGGCCCGTCCGGCCATCGAAGGCTACCTGCTGGGCCAGCGCCGCATGGAGCTGATCACCCGGGACGTGAAGTCGCTGCGTGAGAACGCCAAGATCGAATATGTCGGCAAGTTCGCCGAGGCTGCGGCCTCGTCGCCGACCCCCGCGCCGGCCTTGACGCCGGACCCCGTCACCGAGCCGGCCTCCAGCGCCACGGGCTTGGACAACAGCACCATTTCGAAGGGCCTGGGTATCAAATGAACACGATGAAGACGCGGAACTTCCTGAAGCCCCTGGCCACCGGCGCGATCGCGCTGCTGATGTCGGTCAGCGCGCTGGCACAGACGGCGGGCGCCCCCCGCGCTGCGGCACCCGCCGGCGCGCAACCGGCCCCGGTGGGCCTGTCCACCGGCGCCACCGCGGAATACCGTCTGGGCTCGGGTGATGCGATCCGCATCACCGTCTTCCAGAATCCCGACATGACGCTGGAGACCCGGGTCTCCGAAGCCGGCACCATTTCCTTCCCGCTGCTGGGCACGGTGCGCATCGGCGGTCTGTCGGTGAGCGAAGCCGAAGGCCGCATTGCCGACGGTCTGCGCAAGGGCAACTTCGTCAAGCAGCCGCAGGTCAGCATTCTGGTGATGAAGGTCACCGGCAACCAGGCCAGCGTGCTGGGCGCGGTGAACCAGCCGGGCCGTTATCCGCTGGAACTGGCGGACACCCGCCTGACCGACCTGCTGGCCAATGCCCGCGGCGTCGCCCCGTCCGGTGGCGACCTGCTGGTGGTGTCCGGTCAACGAGGCGGCAAAGCCTTCCGCATGGAAGTCGACCTGCCCACGCTGTTCGGACCCAACGGCCGCGAGCAGGACATCATCATCCAGAACGGCGATGTGCTGTGGGTGGACCGCTTCCCCATGATCTACATCTATGGTGAAGTGCAAAAGCCAGGCCAGATCCGTCTGGAGCGCGGCATGACCCTGCTGCAGGGCCTGGCCGCTGGTGGTGGCCTGACGCTGCGCGGCACCGACCGCGGCATCCGCGTGCACCGCAAGGGCACCGACGGCAAGGTGCAGGAGCTCAAGCCCGCCATGGATGAAGCGCTCAAGGATGGCGACGTCATCTACGTGCGCGAAAGCCTGTTCTGATTTCGAGATGGCCGGCTGCCCTGCGCAGCCGGTGCAAGCAGCCGGGCCGTCCAGGTCCGGCGAAGGAGTGAGTCGTGACGCCCAGCAAGTTGATTTCCATCATCTTGGCTCGTTGGTCGCTGGTGCTGCTGGTGGTGGTGTTGACCACCCTGACCGCACTCGGCGTCAGCCTGTCGATGCAGCCGAAGTATGTGGCCGCCGCGTCGGTACTCATCGATGCCAAGCCTGATCCCATTTCCGCCCTGATCTATCCCGGCCTGGCTTCGCCTTCCTACATGAACACGCAGGTCGACGTGATCGCCAGCGACCGTGTGGCCCTGCGCGTGGTCAAGGACCTGAAGCTGACCGACAACCCCGATGTGCGCCAGCAGTGGATGAATGCCACCGGCGGCAACGGCAGCATGGAGCAGTGGCTGGCCAACGGCCTGAAGGGCAACATGGAGGTCAAGCCCTCCAAGGAAAGCAATGTGCTGATGGTGACCTACAAGTCGCCGCAGCCGGACGCTGCCGCCGCCTTTGCCAATGCGTTCGTGCGCGCCTATGTCGGCACCACGCTGGAGCTGCGGGTCGATCCGGCCCGTCAGTACGCCGGTTATTTCGAGCAGCAGTCCAAGGCCGCGCTCGACAAGCTGGAAGCCGCCAAGACCAAGCTGTCCGCGTATGAACGCGAGCACGGCATCCTGGCCACCGACGAGCGCATGGACATCGAAAGCGCACGCCTGTCCGAGCTGTCTTCGCAGCTGGTGGCCGTGCAGTCGGTGACGGCGGAATCGAACAGCCGTCAGGGCGCCGCCGCCCGCGGCAGCGACAACCTGCCGGACGTGCTGTCCAACCCGGTGGTGTCCTCGCTTAAGGGCGAACTGAGCCGGTCAGAATCGCGCCTGCAGGAACTGAGCACCCGTTATGGGGATGCCCATCCGCAGGTGATCGAAGCCAAGGCCTCGGTGGCCGACCTGCGCGCCAAGATGGCCGCGGAAATCCGCCGTGTGACTGGCGCGGTCGGGGTGACCAACACCATCAACCGCCAGCGTGAATCGGACATCCGTGCCTCGCTGGATGCGCAGCGCCAGAAGGTCATGAAGCTGAAGGAAGCGCGTGACGAGGCCGCTGGTCTCATCCGCGAAGTCGACAGCGCCCAGCGCGCCTACGACAGCATCGCAGCCCGCCTGACGCAGACCAATCTGGAAAGCCAGAGCACCCAGAGCAATGTCACTGTGCTGACCGAGGCGACCGCGCCGATGCGTCCCGCTTCGCCCCGCGTCGGCCTGAACACCGCGCTGGCCTTCGTGGCCGGTCTGGTGCTGGCCGTGGGCATGGCCCTGCTGCTGGAAATGCGCGACCGCAAGATCCGTGATGCCGACGACGTCATGGCACTGCTGCAGATTCCGATGCTGGGGGTGCTGCCCGCCCCCAACAAGCGTCCCAACAAGGCACTGCCAGCGGCTGAACGCCGTCTGCTGGGCCACGCCACGCGAGGAGCCGCTTGATGTCCGATTTGAAGGAACCCCTCCACTACGCCTCCAGCAAACCTGTGGACGCTCCCACCTCCAAGCCTGCCGGCGGTCTGCATGACCGCTCGATCGGCGCGATCATCGCCGAGACCCGCAACCTCAGCGCCGATCAGGTCGAGCGCGTGCTGCAGTACCAGCGTGAACGCGGCATCCGCTTCGGCGAGGCGGCGGTGGCGCTGGGGTATGCCAATGCGGAAGATGTGCTGGAAGCGCTGTCCAAGCAGTTCCACTATCCGTATGCGGCCAGCGAGCGCAAGAGCCGCAGCCCCGAGCTGATCGCACTGAACCAGCCGTTCTCCTCCCAGGCGGAAGTCTTCCGCGGCATCCGCAGCCAGATCATGATGCGGCTGTATCGCGAAGGGGAACCGCGCCGGGCGCTGGCCATCATCAGCCCCGACACGATGGACGGGAAGAGCTACTTCACCGCCAACCTGGCTGTAACACTGGCTCAGCTGGGCGGGCGTACGCTGCTGGTCGATGCAGACCTGCGCCGCCCGCGCCAGCATGAAATCTTCGACGTGAACAACCAGGCGGGCCTGTCGTCCATCCTGTCCGGACGCAGCGAGCCCCGCGTGATCCAGCAGGTGGAAGGCATGAACAGCCTGTTCGTCCTGCCGGTCGGCGCAGTGCCGCCCAACCCGGTGGAACTGCTGGAACGCCCCGCCTTCGGCATGCTGATGCGGGAGCTGGCCGGCAAGTTCGACCACGTCGTGGTGGACACCTCCGCCGCGCTGTATGGCGCGGATGCGTCCATCGTGGCCTCGCGCTGCGGCGCCGCGCTGGTGCTGGCTCGCCAGGACCGCTCACGCGTGCTGAGTCTGCAGGAATTGACCGACAGTCTGGACGGCATCAACACGACGCTGCTGGGCACGGTCATGAACCAGTACTGATCAAGGGCCGCAGAGCCGCATCGCTTGCCGAGGGCCGCGCCAACACGCGGCGGCCCGGTCTTGTCGCCATTGCAGGGAATCCAGTGAAAGTCATGTCGCGCAATGTCCTCCCCGGCGACTCGGGTCGGGTGGCACCCCGGTTCGGGCCGTTCTGGGCTGCCAACCGGGTGGTGCTGATTCTGCTGGCACTCGGTCTGGCCGCCATGTATGTGCCGACCATCATCGACTTCATGCATGGACCCTGGCGCGGTGACCGCAACAGCCACGGCCCGATCGTGCTGGCGCTGTCGGCCTGGTACTTCTATTTTCAGACCAAGCGTCTGGCGGAACAGGGCGAGCGCTTCGAGCCACGGCCGGCGCCGGTGCTGGGCTGGATGGTGCTGCTGATCGGTGCGGCCGCTTATGTGCTGGGCCGGTCGCAGTCGATCGCGCTGCTGGAGCTGGGCTCGCTGCTGCCGGTGCTGCTGGGCATTGCGCTGCTGCTGCTGGGCCCCGGCATCGCCAAGCGCTACTGGTTTGCGTTTTTCCTGCTGCTCTTTGCGGTGCCGCTGCCCGCGTCCATCGTGGACGTGATCACCCAGCCGATGAAGCTGGCCGCCTCCTGGGGCGCCGAGCAGCTGATGTACCACCTGGGCTATCCGGTGGCGCGCTCCGGTGTGATCCTGCAGATCGGCTCCTATCAGCTGATGGTGGCCGATGCCTGCGCCGGCCTGAACTCGCTGTTCACGCTGGAAGCGCTGGGTCTGCTCTACATGAATGTGGTGCGTCATGAATCGGTCTTCCGCAACGCGATGCTGGCCATCCTGATCGTGCCGATCTCCTATTCGTCGAATGTGATCCGCATCCTGATCCTGGCCCTGCTCACCTACCACCTCGGCGACGACGTGGGGCAGGGCTTCATGCATGAGTTCTCCGGCATGGCGCTGTTCCTGACCGCGCTGATGCTGATCGTGCTGACCGACAGCCTGCTGCGCGCCGTGTCGCTGCGGGTGGAACGCCGCCGCAACAAGGAGGCCGCATGAACGTCTCGACGCCCGCGCCGCGGATGCCGCATTTTTCGATCTACACCGCCGTCATGGGGCTGCTGGTGATGGTGGCTGCCGCTGCCTGCGCCTGGCTGGCCACACCCCGGCTGCAGGCCATGAGCAACGCGCCCAGCCTGGATGCGGTGGTGCCCAAGGCCTTCGGCGACTGGCGTGTCATCGCCGACTCCACCACGCAGGTGGATGTGTCCCAGGGGGTGGAGACGGTGCAGGAACAGCCGTATGACCAGACGGTCATGCGCACCTATGCCAACAGCCATGGCGAGCAGATCATGCTGGCCCTGGCCTGGGGCGAACGCCAGCGCCAGGATGTGAAGGTGCACCGGCCGGAAGTCTGTTATCCGGCACAGGGCTTTGCCATCCGTCAGATCGGCAGCGGCCACGCCATCACCACCGATGCGCGCCCCGCGCCGATCCCGACGACGCAGATCCTGACCGAGGCCCGCGGCGGCGGCTTCGAGGCGGTGCGCTACTGGATCCGCATCGGCAACATGTATGGCGGCGACGGCCTGCAGGCCCGCTGGTACATCCTCCAGGAAGGATTCAAGGGCCGCATTCCGGACGGCGTGCTGGTGCGCGTCTCCCAGCGTCTGGGCAAGGCCGAACAGGCCGCGGATTCCCAGGCGCTGATGGAATCGTTCCTGCAGGAGATGGTGACGGCGGTGCCAGCGACCAGCCGAGGGCTGCTGGTCCGCTGAGGACACAGGGCTTTCGCGCAGCACAGCGGCAACGCAGCGAGACGGACAGACGGGAAGCGACGGGCAGTGAAGGACTTATCTTTGCGTTGGATGGGCGGTGGCATGCGGCTGTGGCGGAGTCTGGCCTACGGCATGGACGGGGCCGGCTTCCTGGGCCTGATCGGGTTGGCGGTCGGCGCGGTGGTGATCGGTTGGGCCAGCGTGGTGATCGGCGGCTTCGCCGATGACAAGCCGGTGATGCTGGCGGTGATGCCGCTGGTGCTGCTCACGGCGTTCCTCTTCATCTACAGCCGCGAAGCCTTCCTGATCGTGGTGCTGCTGATCCGGGCCGGTGCCAATCCGGTCTTCGAGCAGGCCCGCATGGCCGCCGTGGGGGGCCTGGGCGGCCTGCTCAATGCGCTGGTCATTCTGCTGGCGGCGCTGATCATTTCGCGCGATCCCAAGCGGCTGCCCAAGGCCGCCTGGTGGGTGTGGGGACCGCTGCTGTTCATGCAGGCCGTGGGCCTGATCTATTCGCCGGAGAAGATGGCGGCGATCCGCCTGTTCCTCGGCTATCTGTCGGTGGTGGCGCTGTTCCTGGTGGCCTTCTTCCTGGTCCAGGACGAGGACGACTTCAACAAGATGCTGAAGATCATCACCTGGTCTTCGGTGCCGGTGGCGCTGGTGTCCATCGCCTACATCGCCATGGGCCGCACGGCCGGCGGCGGTGATGCGCTGGAAGAGTCCGGTGCACGGTATGGCGGCCCGTTCCCGCATGCCAACATCCTCGCGTTCTATCTGGTGATGTCGCTGGGGGTGCTGTTCTATCGGTGGAAGAGCAAGCAGATCGGCAAGACCGTGTTCACCACCGCCGCGGTGGTGGGCTACATGCTGGTGCTGCTCGGCCTGCTCTACGCCACCAAGACCCGCAGCGCCTGGATCTCGGTGCTGATGATCTTCTCGGTCTACGGGCTGGTGCGGGAGCGGCGGTATCTGGTGTACCTCGGTCTCATCGGCGCGGCGGGTTTCATGGCGCTGCCGGAGTTGCGCGAGCGGGTGATGGGTCTGACGCAGGGCAATGAGGTGGTGCAGTACGCCAAGCTCAATTCGTTTGCCTGGCGCAAGCTGCTGTGGACGGATGCGCTCACCTGGATGTCGCCCACCAAGTACCTCACCGGCTATGGCGCGGAATCGTTCTTTGCGCTCTCGCAGGAATTCTTCTCGATGGCCGGCGTGATGAAGTGGGGCGCCCACAGCGCCGTCGTGCAGACCTTCTTTGAACTGGGCGCGCTGGGTCTGGCCGCCTACCTGTGGCTGTACTTCAGCACCGCCCGCATGATCCGCCGGCTGTTTGCGGTCAAGCCGCTGCTGGCCCTGATCGGCATGTGTCTGCTGGTGGCGAACTTCCTGGTGTCCAGTTCGGACAACATGTTCGCCTACCTGATCTACAACTGGTACTTCTGGTTCTGCATGGGCTGCCTGTGTGCACTGGCGATGCGGCTGGTGCCGGACGGCCTGATGGAAGGCCGCTACCGCCGCACCTGGGGCATCCGTCCCAGCGCCGCAGCCAAGGCCCGTGGCGAAGCCGGCGCAGCCGCCGAGCGTGCGACGAGTGCCACCGCCTGGCTCAATACCGTGCCGATGGGATTCACCCGCGCAGTACCGGCGCAGGCGGGTGCGCTCAAGGGCCCGAATGCCCGACCTGGCCGCCCTGGCCACCCCGGCCCCAACGCTCCCGATGACCGCCGCCCTGGCGGACGCCCTGAAGGGCGCAACCGATGACCGCGCCGATTTCTTCCCCGATCCCTGCTCCTGAAGTCGCCCCTGGCGCCGCCCACGAGGCCCCAGCGCCTCGCGCACCGTCCGAACATTTCCCGGTGCTGGATGGCGTCCGCGCGGTGAGCATCCTGGCGGTGCTGTGGACGCACCTGATGCCGTTCCATATCGCCGGCATTCCGCTCAATGAATCGCTGGGCATGTTCGGCATGGCCCTGTTCTTCATTCTGTCGGGCTATCTGATCACCGGACAGTTGCTCAAGCGTCCGCCGGTCTCGAGTTTCCTCGCCCGCCGCCTGCTGCGGGTGGTGCCTGCGGCCTGGATTGCGCTGACGGTGGTGTGGTGCTTCCAGCCGGTGGATCTGGAAACGGCGCTCAGTTATCTCTTCTTCTACGCCAATCTGCCGCCGCAGCGGCTGGTGCCGCCGATTGACCACTTCTGGAGCCTGTGCGTCGAGGTGCAGTTCTACATGCTGGCCGGGCTCATGCTCTGGCTGCGGGTGCGCGCGATCTGGTGGCTGTTCCCGGCGCTGCTGATGACCTTCACCGGCATGCGCATCTCGCACGACATCACCGCTTCCAGCGTCACCTGGTTCCGCGCGGATGACCTGCTGGCGGGCGCCTGTCTGGCGCTGGTGATGCATTCGCGCTTCTGGCCCCGGGTGCGGCAACTGCTGGCCCGCCCCGTCATGGTGCCGGCGCTGCTGCTGCTGCTGATGGCGGGCAGCTTCCTCAGTCATGAGGTCTACAACCCTCTCACTTATGTGCGGCCTTATGCGGCTGGCGCATTTGTCGGCGCGCTGATGGCGCAGCCGCGTCATCGTCTGTCGGTCTGGCTGGGAGGACCGGTATTTGCCTATATTGCTTCAGTTTCCTATGCACTCTATGTGTGGCACTTGCCCCTGGCGGCCACCTGGTTGGGCAGCGGTGATCTCTGGGTCAAATATCTGAAGCGACCGTTGCTGTTGTTGGTGGTCTTCGGTATCGCGCACGTCTCCACTTTTCAGGTGGAGCGGCGTTTCAACGAGCTGGCCAAGCGTGTCGGGGCAGGGCGCGGCCAGCGGTTGAAGGAGGTTTGACCATGACTTCACCCTCGCTGTCATCGCTGTTTGTTTCGTCCCGCCCGATCCCCGCCGGGCGGCCCGGCCGCGCCCCCCGGCGGTCTGAAGGATTCTTCGGCGGTTCACCGCCGAGCCGCGCCGGCGCTCGAACGTCCGGATCCGGTGTCGACCTGGCACCGCACGCCACCGGCCCGTCGCGGGCGCTCGCCGCCGCTGCACTGTCGGTGATGCTGTGCGGCACCGAATGGCTGGAGCCGCCCGAGGCGCTCGCCCAGACCGCCCCGGCCCGGGTGTTCGGCACCTATGACACGCCGTTCGCCGCCTTTTCGCCCTGGTACATGCAACCCGTCGCGCCGGTGCTGGGCGACTTCTCGATTCCCACGTCGAACTACTACCCCACGGTGGCCGAGGGCACCTGGTCCACCGGGGTGTTCAAGGCGCTGATCACGGACCCGTCGGTCACGGTGTATCCCCTGGTGGGCAACACCAGCGGCATCTGGGACCCGGATGCCGAGGGCTATCGCCCGACGGTCGTGATTCCCCGCTGGCCGGCCAATGTGGTGCCGGCTGCCGGCTCGGACGGCCATGCCGACATCATCGATGAGGCGATGGGCATCGTGCATTCGTTCTTCCAGCTTCGGCTGGACAACGGCACCTGGCGGGCGAGCCAGTACGCCTGGGCGCCCTTGGCCGGACGCGGTTTCGGCGAGGGCGGCCACTACTACCAGGGCGCACGCGCCGTGGGTGTGCCGGCCATCGGCGGGGTGATCCGCAAAGCGGAAGTGGACGACGGCCTGGGCTGGTACCGCCATGCGCTGGCCATTTCACTGACCTACAACGCGCTCAGCGCCGCGACCACCTACATTTACCCCGCGACCTCGGCCGACAGCAATGCCGCCACCACCAACACCGGCGGCATTCCGGAAGGCGCGCTGCTGATGCTGCCGCCCACCTTCGACACCAGCAGCATCACCAACCTGAAGCTGCGCAAGGTGGCGGAGACGCTCAAGCGCTACGGCGGCTATGTGGTGGACCGCAATTACGGCACGCCCTTTGTCATCTACGCCGAAAACGGCAGCAACTTCAACCTGATGCCCAACGGCTGGGACAACACCACCGCCAATGAGCTGCAGGCGGTGCGCGCGGCCTTGCGGCAGGTGATGAGCGTGTCGGGCTGGATCGATGGCAACGGCGTGTCCATCATCCCCGAGCAGCGGCTGAACATTCTGTCCCTGCGCGGGCAGTGGAACCTGCAGCGCAGCGCGCCGCTGGGCACGTTCGACACCTGGAAGCAGGCGGTGGTCTTCCCGGCCACCGCCGTCGACGTGATCCAGGTGAATTACAGCCTGCGCACCATCAGCAACGTGGCCTGGGCCAAGCCGGTGGCCGGCACCCCCTACAAGCTGACCGCCCGCACCACCGGCGGGGGGCGCCTGCGACTGGCGCTGTATGACAACAGCGGCAGCAAGCTCTATGACAGCGGTGAGCTGTCCGATGGCAATGTGGCCAGCTTCAACTGGCCGGCCAACTATGGGCGTGTGGCCGTCTACGCCTACAGCGGCAATGCGGGCACCGCGTCCACCGTCGGTGGCACGCTGATCTCCGACGCCCCGTTGACCCCCATGTCCGGAAAGACCTTGATGAAATGAGCCAGGGAGATGCCGATCGGGACTGGAACGCCGACCTCGCGCGCTGCGGAGACGCACGCGCCTGGCGGCGTGAGCAATCGCTGTGGGCCTTGTGGGTCTACCGCTTCGGCCGTCGTGTGGACGCGATGCCGGAGGGTTTCAGCCGTCGCTGGCGGACCAAGGCCTACTGGCTGATGTTCCGTGTTGTGGAGACGGTGACCGGCATCAGCTTGCCCAAGGATTGCCGAATTGGTCCCGGATTGCGCATCTGGCACTTCGGCGGGATCTTCGTGAACCCGGCCACCGTCATCGGCGCGAACTGCACCTTGCGACAAGGTGTGACGCTGGGTAACCGGGTGCCGGACGGTCCCTGCCCGGTGCTGGAAGACGGCGTGGAGCTCGGCGCCTATGCCCAGGTGCTGGGCGGCGTGCGTCTGGGCGCGGGTTGCCGCGTCGGCGCGATGGCGGTGGTGTTACAGGACGTGCCTCCGGGCGCGACCGCCGTGGGCAACCCGGCACGAATCCTGCCCTTGCCGACGGCGGCTGGCACCACGCCGGCCGCAGGCACCAGTCTGGTGCCAACCCCTGCGTCGGACGCAGGGATGCCGGTGTCCCGGACACCGGTGCAGGACGAACCAATAAAAACACCGACGACATCGATCGGCGGTTGAATAGAGACAGGGGTGGCCACCCGCATGGCTGGGGGTGACAGGCGACCGCACAGGTCGCCGGTCCGCGTGATCGAGGGAAGTACGGAAGGGTAGCCAACATGACGATGCAATGGGATCGACGCCACTGGTGCGGCGCCAGCCTGGGGCTGGCCGCTGCTGCGCTGGCGCCGGGCTTGGCTTCGGCCCAGGCGGAGCGTTCGGACAAGCGGCGCGGTGGCGACGGTCGCCCGGACGCCAGATTCGGCACCGCTGACCGCCCGTTCTCCGCCCAGTCGCCCTGGAACTGCCGCCCGGTCGAGCCGGTGCTGGACAGCTGGAGCATTCCCAAGGACGCCTATTTCCCCGCCATCGAAAGCGGCAAGTATTCGGTGGGGGTGTTTCTGTGCAGCCCCGACGATCAACCGCAGCGCGTGCTCGGCCCGCTGAACCAGAAGGGCGTGTGGGATCCGGATGCGGAAGCGATGGTGCCGGAGGTGCTGATTCCGCGCTGGCCGGCCGGCGTGCTGCCGGCCAGCGGCTCGGACGGCCATGCCGATCTGGTCGACCCGGTCGCCGGCGTCATCCATTCCTTCTTCCAGTTGAAGAAGGTGGGGGACGACTGGCGCGCCCAGCAATACGCCTGGACCAAGCTGGATGGCCGCGGCTGGGGCGACCCGGCGCATTACTTCCAGGGCGCACGTGCCGCCGGGGTGCCCACCATGGGCGGCCTGATCCGCAAGCATGAGATCGAGGACGGCGAATCGTTCTATCACCATGCGCTGGCGATGTCCCTGACCTATTCGGGCCTGAGCCCGTCGCCCGGCTACATCTTTCCCGCCACCTCCGCCGACCGCGGCGTGGAGCAGAACAAGGGGCAGATCCCCGAAGGCGCGCTGCTGATGCTGCCGCAGGACTTCGAGATCCGCTCGCTGGGCGACCTCAGCATGCGCAAGATCGGCGAGACGCTCAAGCGCTACGGCGGTTATGTGGTGGACCGCAACGTCGGCACCCCCTTCTGCATCTATGCCGAGATCGGCGCCAAGTTCCCCATCGTGCTGAAGAACGGCTGGAACAGCCAGGTCGGCAACGATCTGGAGCGGCTGCGCGGCGCGCTGCGGCAGGTGAAAACGACCAAGGGCTGGCTGGACGGCAACGACCGCCCGGTCGATCTGGACGCCCCGATGAATGTGCTCTCCATGCGCGGGGACTGGCGCGTCGTCAAGGGCAATGCCCGCGCGCACTACGACACCTGGCGTCAGGCGGTGGTGTTCGAAGAAGCCCGTGATGCGGTGCTGGCGGTGGAAGGCAATCGCCAGCTCAGCGGCGTGACCTGGGCCCGTCCCAAGGCCGGTGAGGCCTGCCGCCTCACAGCCCGTTGCACCGGCGAGGCCAGAGTGCGGGTGGAACTCAAGGACAAGGGCGGACGCACCTTGGCCGACAGCGGCGAGCTGGAGAACGGCAAGAGCGCCAAATTCGAATGGCCGGAGGGCGTCGCTTCGGTGCGTACCTCGGTGAAGGCCTCCGGCAACGGCAGCGCCAGCGCCGACCTGCGTGTGGCGGGTCGCGCATGAGCGGGTCGTCCTTCTCCGGGACACCCGGCATGACCAAGGTCATCGAACCGTCTGTCGCGGTGCACGCATCATCGCGCCCCACGCCGGCGGACCCGAACGGTCCCGCCGCCCCTGTGCCTCCTGCTGCTCCAAGGAATTCCGTGAAGGTCGCGTATCTCGTCAATCACTACCCCAAGGTGAGCCACACCTTCATCCGCCGCGAGATCCTGGCGCTGGAGAAGCATGGCGTGCCGGTGCAGCGGCTGGCGATCCGGGGCTGGGACGATCCCGCGCCCGATGCGCAGGACCAGGCCGAAAAGGCTCGCACTCAGTATCTGCTGCAGGGCGGCGGTCTCGCGCTGGTCAAGGCCTTCTTCGGCGAGGCGCTGCGCGCCCCGGGGCGCTTTCTGCAGGCGTTCCGGCTGGCGCTGCGCATTGGCCTGCGTGCCGACCGGCCGTGGCCGCTGCATCTGGTGTATCTGGCGGAGGCCTGTGTGGCGCTGCGGATGCTGCGCGAGGCCGGCGCCACCCATGTGCATGCGCACTTCGGCACCAATTCGGCGGAAGTGGCGATGCTGGTGGAAGCACTCGGTGGCCCGGGCTACAGCTTCACCGTGCATGGTCCCGAAGAATTCGACAAGCCGGAGTTCCTGCACCTGGGCGAGAAGATCCGCCGCGCGCGCTTCGTTGTCGCCATCACTTCCTTCTGCCGCAGCCAGCTTTACCGCTGGGTGGACCGTCAGCACTGGGGCAAGGTGCGGGTGGTGCATTGCGGTCTGGAGCCGGCTTTCCATCAGGTGCAGGCCGCGCCGCCGTCAGGCCGTCGTCTCGTCTGTGTCGGTCGCCTGTCCGAGCAGAAGGGCCATCTGCTGCTGATCGAAGCGGCCGCGCTGGTCGCCCAGCAGGAGCCCGACTTTGAACTGGTGCTGGCCGGTGACGGCGAACTGCGCGGCCCGATCGAAGAGCGCATCCGCGCCCATCGGCTGGAGAAGCATGTGCGCATCACCGGCTGGATCAGCAGCGATCAGGTCCGCCAGGAGCTGCTGGACGCACGCGCCCTGGTGCTGGCGAGCTTCGCTGAAGGCCTGCCGGTGGTGGTGATGGAAGCGATGGCGCTGGGCCGCCCGGTGGTGAGCACCGGCATTGCGGGGATACCCGAACTCGTGCTGCCCGATGAGAATGGCTGGTTGGTCCCGGCCGGGGATGCCCCGGCCCTGGCCACCGCCATGCTGGCCTGCCTGCGCACCGACGCCGCCACGCTGGCCCGCATGGGTCAATCGGCGCGTCAGCGGGTGCTGGTGCGCCACGATGTGGATGTCGAGGCCGAGCGACTCGCCGATCTGTTCCAGGAGTTTGTCCATGCTTGAACTGCTGCAGGGTCTGCCCTGGTTCCTGGTGCTGCTGCTCAGCCTGTTGCTGGCGGTGCCGGCCTGGCTGCTGCTGAGCCAGGTGGTGCTGGCCCTGCTGCCGGACCGTACCGAGAAGGAGCATCCGCGTCCGGAGCGGATTGCGGTGGTCATGCCGGCGCACAACGAAGGCCGCGGCCTGCGTCCGACGCTGATGCAGGCGCTGGCGCAACTGGGTCCGCAGGACCGCATCCTGGTCGTGGCGGACAACTGCACCGACGACACGGCCGCCCAGGCCCGGGACTTTGACGTCACCGTGGTGGAGCGCAGCCATGCGACCGACCGCGGCAAGGGCTTTGCGCTCGACTTTGGCGTGCGGCATCTGGAGCGGCTGGCCATCGAGGAAGGGTTTGCGCCCGATGTGGTGGTGATTCTGGACGCGGACTGCGAGCTGGGCCCGCGACTGTTGCCGCGCATCGCCTCAGTGGCGCATGCCACCGGTCGTCCGGTGCAGGCGACCTACCTGATGCATGCGGCCAACGACGGGCTGAAGGCCCGTATCGCTGAGTTCGCGATGCGGGTGAAGAACCTGGTGCGTCCGCGCGGCATGCATCAGCTCGGCCTTCCATGCGGCCTCTATGGCACCGGCATGGCCTTCCCCTGGGCCGTGGCGGTGCAGGCACCGCTGGCCAGCGGTCATCTGGCCGAAGACATGCAGCTGGGTGTGCGCCTGGCCCAGCTCGGCGCGCCGCCGCTGCTGTGTGAAGACGCGCTCGTCACCAGTGTGTTTGCCAAGAGCCAGGAAGGCGCCGCCAGCCAGCGCACCCGCTGGGAACACGGCCATCTGGCGATGCTGGTGGGCGAGGGCCCCCGGCTGCTGTGGCGCTCGATGCGTCCCGGTCGAGGCGGCCAACTGCTGCAGGTGCTGGACATGCTGGTGCCGCCGCTGACCCTGCTGGCGCTGATGCAGGTGGGCTGGCTGGTCGTCACCCTGCTGCTGGCGTTGCTGCTGGGCTGGTGGGCACCGCTGGTGATCGCCCTGCTCAGCGTGCTGATGCTGACCGGCGCCATTGTCATCGCGCAGCAACGCTGGGCGGATGACATTCTGAGTCTGTCCGAACTGGCCGGCGCGCCGCTGCTGTTGCTGGCCAAGATCCCGCTGTACCTGCGCTTTGTCTTCAAGCGCCAGGTGGAGTGGGTGCGAACCAAACGAGATCTGTGACCGCGCCGTTGTCCAACCTCCCGATGAGTGCAAGCCTTCCCATGACTCCTTCCGCTGCTTCCGCGGCCGCCACCGGCGGGGCGACGCTGCCCACCATTGCCGTGGACGGTCTGCCCTTCGTGGCCAGCACCGTGCCGCAGTTGACCGAGCACATCGTCAGCGAGGCACTGGCCGGCCGCGGCGGCTGGGTGGTGACGCCCAATGTCGACATCCTGCGCCGCTGGCGTCAGGAGCCCGAGTTCCGGGCGCTGGTGGCCGATGCCAATGTCTTCACCGCCGATGGCCGTCCCATCGTCTGGGCCAGCCAGTTGCAGGGCACGCCGCTGCCCACCCGGCTCACCGGCTCCGACCTGTTCGTGAAGCTGGTGACGCAGGCGCATCAGGCCGGCCTGCGCATGGCGCTGATCGGCGGCAATGAAGGGGCGGCCGAGGCCGCGGCCGATACGCTGATTCCGCAGGGGCACGACGCCACGGTGCGCTGCCTGTGCCCGCCCTTCGGCTTCGAGCAGAAGCCCGAAGAGATGGCCCGCCTGGAGCGCCTGCTGACCGACTGGCAGCCGCAGATCGTCTTCATCGGTCTGGGCTCGCCGAAGCAGGAGAAGCTGATTGCGCGGCTGCGGCCGCTGGCACCGAACGCCTGGTTCCTGGGTGTGGGCGTGAGCTTCAGCTTTGTCGCCGGTGATGTGAAACGGGCCCCGGGCTGGATGCAGCGCTCCGGTCTGGAATGGCTGCACCGGCTGGTGCAGGAACCGGGCCGTCTGGCCCATCGATATCTGGTGGACGGCGTGCCGTTTGCGCTGGGTCTGTTGTGGCGCGCGTCGCGCGCCAGGAAGCGTGTGTCGTGAGCCAGGGTGACGAGATGAACGGACGAAGGGGCATCCATGGCCTTGTTTGATGTGCTGATGCCGGTGAAAAACGGCGAAGCCTTTTTGAGCCAGGCGCTGTCCAGCGTGCAGGCGCAGACCGAGCGTGACTGGCGTTTGCTGGTGCTGGACCACGGCTCCACCGACCGCACCGCGGAGATCGTCTCCCGCGCAGCGGCGCAGGATCCCCGCATCGAGCTGCATTCGTTTGCGCAGGCGCCGGGGCTGTCCGGGCTGCTGAACGAAGGGCTGGGCCTGGTCGAAGCGCCTTACCTGATGCGCATGGACGCCGATGACGAATGCCTGCCGGAGCGCATGGCCCTGACCCATGCCGCCTTCGAGCGGGATGCGGACGTGGTGCTGGTGGGCGGGCAGTCGGTGATGATCGACGCCGAGGGCAAGGAGATCGGCGCGCTCTCCCATCCGACCGACAAGGACGAGCTGGCCCGCTGCGCGCTGTTCCGCAATGTCTTCGCCCATCCGACGATCAGCCTGCGCAGCCAGGCGGTGTGGGATCGGGGCATCCGCTACGGTCAGTCGATGTTCCGCGGCACCGATCCGCAGGCCGACATTGAAGTGCCGAACCTGGCGGAAGACTATCTGCTCTTCAGCGAGCTGGCCCTGCAGCGTCAAGGCATCAACCTGCCGCAGAACGTGCTGCGCTACCGCTTCCACAGCGGCAGCGTGAGCCGGCAGAAATATTGGGACCAGCTGCAGATGTCGGGCCGGATCTCGCGGCATCTGGGTGGTCTGCTGGCGCGCTGGTCGGGTCAGGCGGCGTTTGATCCGGTGCCGTTCTGCTCTCACGGGCAGGCGCTGATCGATGTGAAGGGCCGCCGCGACTATGCGGACGACTATGCCCGCATGGTGCATGCGCTGGTGCGGTCCGGACCGGCCTGGTCGGGCGAGGCGGCGGAGCGTGAGCTGCGCTGGCGCCGGACCTTCGTGGACCGCCATCCGTTGGGCCTGGCCTCGCGGGCGCTGCGCTTCGGTCTGGGCGGTCGTGCCGACCCCTGGGAAATGCGCACCGCGATGAATGCATTGAAGCAGCAGATCCGGGGCCGCGCGCGGCTGCAGATGGAGCCGGTCGCCGGCTGAGGCTGGCATCAGCGGGCCGGCACTGGCGGGCAGGGGGATCGCGGCTGCGGGCTGGGTCACCCGGCGCGTCTGGCGTCGAAGGCCCGACCAGATCCGCTCTACCGGGGTGCTCGGTCCGTGCTGCGACCCGGTGGACGACACGGCCCGTCGGTCGCTCATGGCGACCGTCCGGCCCGACGATGAATTGATTTGAGGGATATCCGATTGAGACGAGTTCTTGTCGTTCGAGATGAACTGCTGCCGCTGTCCGAGACGTTTGTGCGGCAGCAGGCGCTGCATCTGCGGGACTGGCGCGCCACCCTGGTGGGGCAGCGGCTCTGCCAGAACGGCCTGTCGCTGGACGGGCTGGACCATCAACTGCTGGACCTGACGCCCACCGGCACGCTGGACGCGATGCAGTGGCGGCTCTATCGCCGCCTGGGCTGGCCGCTGCCGCAGGCGCTGCGGCCGCTGATGGAGCCGGATGCGGACGGTGTGCGTCCCTCCGTCGTGCATGTGCACTTCGCCACCGATGCGGTGATGGCCTGGCCCTGGCTGAAGGGCCTGGGGCTGCCCACGGTCGTGACCCTGCATGGCTACGACATCCACACCCGCCCCGACTTCTGGGAAAGCGGGCAGGGCGGCGACTACATGAAGGACTATCCGCGCCGCTTGCGGGAGATGGCGGCCGATCCGCAGGTCTCCTTCATTGCGGTGTCCGAGGCGGTCCGGGCCCGGGCCATTGAGGCCTACGGCATCCACCCCGACAAGCTGCACACGCTGTTCATCGGCGTGGACACGCGAGACTTCGCGCCCTCCGGTGCGCCCGCAGGAGAGCGGGAGCCGCACATCCTGTTCGTCGGGCGCCAGGTCGAGAAGAAGGGTCTGGAGTTTTTGATCCGCGCGATGGCCCGGGTGCATCAGCGTTTCCCGCAGGCGCGGGTGAAGGTGGTGGGCGATGGTCCGCTGCGTGAGCGCATGGAAGCGCTGACGGCCGAGCTGAACGCACCGGTGGACTTCCTCGGTGCCCAGCCCAGCCAGCGGGTGCGCGAACTGCTGGGCACCGCCCGCATCTTCTGCCTGCCAAGCGTCGTCAGCCAGTCCGGGGATGCGGAAGGCCTGCCCATTTCCATCCTGGAAGCGCAAGCCTGCGGCGTGCCGGTGGTGACCTCGGCCATGGGCGGACGCGACGAAGGCATCACGCCCGAGCGCACCGGCCTGGCCTTCCCGGAAGGCGATGTGGACGCGCTGGCCACCCAGATCGAGCGCTTGCTCGCCGATCCGGCGCTGTGCAGCAGCATGGGCCGCGCCGCGCGCGAGCTGGCGGTGCAGAAGTTTGATCTGCAGATCTGCCAGCGGGCCCTGGAGGCCTTCTATACCGCCCAATCGGGAGGTGTGCGTTGAGCGGGATGATGCACAGCGTCCGCTGGCTCAGCGTGGCGCAGGCGAGCAAGGTGCTGGGCCAGTTGGTGAGCGTGGTGGTGCTGTCGCGGCTGCTGCCGCCGTCCGCTTACGGCGTGATGGCGCTGGCCGGCGTGGTGCTCACCTTCGCCAGCCTGCTGCGCGACATGGGCACCGGCGCCGCCATCATCCAGCGCAAGACCCTCACGCCTGCGCTGGCGGACACGGTCTTCTGGCTCAACGTGGGTCTGGGGCTCACGCTGGGCCTGGGGCTGGCGGCATCCGCCTATGCCATCTCGTTGTTCTTCAAGGAACCGGAGCTGTTCCCGGTGATGTTGCTGCTGTCGATCGGCTTCCCGCTGGGCGCGACGACGGCGGTGCATCAGGCCTGGATGGAGCGGCATGCGCGCTTTCGTGAGCTGGCCATCCTGGACGTGTTCACTCAGGTGACGGGGTTGTGCCTGTCGGTGGCGTGCGCGCTGGCGGGCTGGGGCGTCTACAGCTTCGTGGTGCCGACGCTCTTCACCATCGGCACCAACAGCGTCTGGTTGTGGTTCAAGTCGGGCTTCAAGCCGGGGCGGCAGTGGAGTCGCGATGAGTTCAAGTCGCTCTGGGGCTTTAGCGGCAGCCTCACCGCCTTCAACTTCATCAACTATTTCGCCCGCAATGCCGACAGCATGATCATCGGCCGCCTGCTGGGCACCGGCCCGCTGGGCCAGTACGGCATGGCCTACAAGCTGATGCTGTTTCCGGTGCAGCACATGAGCTGGGTGGTGGGGCGGGCGCTGCTGCCGCGCCTGTCCGGCATCCAGGACGACCTCGCGGCTGTGCGCGACGTCTACTTCAAGGTGCTGGGCGGCATCTCGCTGCTGAGCATGCCCATCATGGTGGGCCTGTGGTCGCTGCGGGAGCCGTTCGTGTCGGTGGTGCTGGATCCGAAGTGGGCCATCGTGGCGCCGCTGCTGGGCTGGCTGGCCCCGGTGGGCATCATGCAGTCGCTGATGAGCACCATCGGCTCGACGCTGACCTCGCAGGGCCGCACCGCTGCGCTGCTGTATCTGGGCATCTTCAACACCGCGACGGTGCTGGTCGGTTTTGTGATGGGTGCGCAATACGGTGTGGTCGGTGTTGCGGCGGGTTACTTCATCGCCAACCTGCTGAACTTCGTGGCCACGATCTTCTGCATGGGCCATTGGCTCAAGGCGACGCCAGGGCCGCTGTGGCGGCAACTGAAAGCACCGGTGGTGTCGTCGGTGACGATGGCACTGGCCTTGTGGGGCGGCATCGTGGCGCTGGGTCACACGTCGTTACCGCCATCCCTGCAGCTCGGCATGTTGATTGCCCTAGGCGCCGCGGTATACATGGGCGTGCTGGGTGGGGTGTTCGGTCAGTCGCCGAGGGTCCTGCTGAACACCTTGAAAGGGAAGGCGTGAGGTTGGCATGAGCGGCAGAACGGGATCGGCAACAGCATCGACAACGGGCGTGGGCACAGCGGCAGCATCGGCGTCCGCTGCGGGCTTGGGCACAGCCGTGGGCGTCCCTGCCGCCGGCCGCGCTCCGGTCAATGCCCATGTGACCGCGGCTTCGGGCGCGCCCGCAACGTCGATCGGACGTCTGCCCGGCATTGACGCGCTGCGCATCTTTGGTGCGGTGCTCGTGGTGGGCCTGCATGTCGGTCTCTTTCCGGAATGGCCGGTGGCAGCGATGGAGATCAGCCGCGGCATGAGCCGCTGGGTCGTGCCCTTCTTCTTTGTGGTGATGGGCTTCTTCATCGGGCAGCGTCCGGCGATCGGACCCGGTGCACTGAGCACTTCGGGGCGTCTGCTGCAGATCACGCTGGCGTGGTCGGTGTTGTACGGCCTGCTGAACCTGATGCAACTGGGTCTGCGGGGCGGCGTGGAACGGATGATCTCTCCGGAGTTTTTCGTTCGTGGCGCCTGGGGTCATCTGTGGTTCATGCACGCAGCGCTTGCGGGCGTGCTGCTCGCGGCCGCGCGGCCGGACTGGTGGCAGCGGCGCAGCGGCTGGTGGATCATCGGCGCGACCCTGCTGATCTGCACCGCGCTGGACTCGATGTTCGCGATGCACCGCATCGACTGGCCCACCATGTTTGCCAGCCGCTTTATTTCCGGCATCGCGATGGTGTGGCTTGGCATCAAGCTTGCGAGCGTTCCGTCCAAGGCGCTGGCTCGCCAATGGCCCTTGTGGCTGGTGGGGGGCGCGGTGCTGATGCTTCTGCAGGCTCTGGCCGTGCAGTGGAAGGGCGGGGAACCGGCTGAAATGCAATTGCACGTCGGCGCCGTCATGATGGGTGTGGGTGCCCTCGCGCTTGGTCTGGCCTTGCCTGCAACGGCTGCGCTGGAACGCCTGGCTGACTGGGGTCGCCGATTCGCGCTGGGCCTGTATCTGCTGCATCCGATGATGATTGAATTGCTGCGAGCGCTGGGAGTGAGCCGGAGCGACGTTTTGTGGCTCGGTGCTGCATCGCTGGCGTTGCTGTTCCTCTGGACAGCGGAACGTGTGTTTCCACGCGGCAAGGCGGTGCTCGATGGACGCTGACCGCCTCCGCGGTGCTGCCGGTTTTGAGATGAAAGATGGACATGAGTGAATTGCCCCTGGTCTCGGTCTATATGCCGACGCAGAACCGCCTGGCCTCGATGCAGGCCGCGGTGGAGTCGGTGCTGGGCCAGACCTACCGGAATGTGGAGCTGGTGGTGGTGGACGACGGCTCCACCGATGAGACGCCGCGCTGGTTGCAGCAGCGGGCGCTGCAGGACCCGCGTCTGAAGGTGCTGCGCAATGAGAAGGGCCGTGGCGCCTGTGCCGCCCGCAACGAGGCCATCCGCGCCAGCACCGGCGAGTTCCTGACCGGATTGGACGACGACGACGAGTTCAAGCCGCATCACATCGAGGCGCTGCTGGCCTACTGGAAGCTGCTGACGTCGATGGGGGATCAACCCTCGGTGCTGTATGTGCAGTACGAGTTCCGCAGCGGAGACCGGCGCTGGTACAGCGCGAAGGTGGGGCGCTGCAGCGCGGAGATGATGCTGCAGGCCAACCATGTGGGCAATCAGCTGTTTGGCCCGCGCGACCGGTTTGTGTCGGCCGGGCTGTTCGATGAAGAGATGCCGGCCTGGCAGGATCTGGAATTCTTCTATCGCATCCTGAAGCTGCATGGCCCGGCGCGACTGCTGGATCTGCCGAGCTATGTGTTTGACGTGTCACCGCGGCCGGACCGGATTTCGTCGAAGTCCAAGCAGAAGGTGCTGCGGGCCTGCCAGCTGATGTATGCCAAGCATGGTCAGGGCAACGGGCGCACGCTGCAGTTGATGCTGCTGCAGGTGTTCTCGGAATATTACGGATTCCAGCCGGATGCCGCGGACCTGCGTCAGTTCATGAAGCAGGGCTGGTGGGCCGAGGGCTGGTATCAGATGATGCGGCGCTGGTTGCGCCCGCCCGCGCAGGCCTGAAGATGGCGGCCGACCTTCGCAGGTATGCGGCGGTGATACGCACGCATGTGTGCACGCCGCTGCTGGAACAGGTGGTGGCCGCGCTGAAGGCGCAGACCTGGGCGCCCGCGCGGGTGGTGTTCGTCGACTCGTCCAAGGATCCCGCGGTGCGGGAGCAGTTGCTGCGGATGGGGGAGGTGGTGACCTACCCCGAGCCGGTCTTCAACTACTCGGTGGCGATCAATGTGGGCATGGCGGCGGTGGATGAGCCGCATGCGCTGCTGATCAGCTCCCATGTGCTGCTGGAAGATCCCGAGGTGCTGGAGCGGAGCTTGAAGGCTGCGCAGGCGCAGGGGATCGAGGTGGTCTACTGGCGCAATGCGACCTCGGGGCAGTCGGCCCATTCGGTGATCGGGCCTCAGCAGTTCGATGGCTACAACGGGCTGTCCAACGCGTGTGCGTTTCTGCCGGTTGCGGTGGTCAAGGAGCGGCCGTTCCGTGTGGATGTGTTCTCGGCGGAAGATCAGGAATGGGCGGCGTGGTATTTCCGGGCCCGGCGCGGACAGGTGATGCGGGTGGATGATCCGGCGGTGAAGTATCTGAATCCGCATATCAACACCCGCAAGATGATCAACGAAGAGTTGGCGATTGCGTATTTCGCGTATCCGAGGAATCGGTGGCCCGACAAGATCGCGGCGCGGTGGGGCAGAGCCGCGCTGGCGCTGGCACGCGGAAGGCGGGAGCGGGCGCAGATGCATTGGGAGATTGGGAGGGAACTCCTGTTGATGTGGTTCAGGGCGCCGAGTGGTACGTCGAAATACTTTTGAGGGTTTTGGCGAGGGTTGGCGAATGGGCGGGAGCGTGTGTTCTCTGACTGCGCCCGCCACCAAAGGCCCGGGGGGCATTGGCTCCATGCCAGCGCCAGAGGCGCTGGCCTTCGCTAGGCACAGACAGTCCCCCGGACTGTCTGTGTCCGAGCTCAGTCCACTCCTGTCCCGCTCCGCGGGCCATTCCTTCCTTGACTTACGCCAATACCCCTCGGGCCTTTGGAGGCTTGGGAAGTGCACTGCCACCGGTCCCTCCTGGCGTGGTTTGTCTGGGCGGTCTCCGTCAGTCCTTGGATGGGAAGCCACCCCACTGAGGGGGGAGGGGACATGAAGGAGTCTTGGCATTGCGCGGAAAATAGTCGTCCCCAGAGCAGCGATCGGGAGATCTCGTGAAAGTACTCGTTACCGGCGCCGCCGGCTTCATCGGCATGCATGTCAGCCAGATCCTGCTCGCGCGTGGGGATCAGGTGGTGGGTCTGGACAATCTGAACGATTACTACGACCCGACGCTCAAGCACGACCGGCTGGCGCGTCTGACGCCGCATCCTGCGTTCTCGTTCATCGAGATGGACGTGGCCGACCGGGAGGGCATGGCGCAGGTGTTTGCCGAGCATGGCTTTGATCGGGTGGTGCATCTGGCCGCCCAGGCCGGTGTGCGGTATTCGCTGGTGAATCCGCATGCCTATATCGAGTCGAACATCTCCGGCTTCACCAATATTCTGGAAGGCTGCCGCCATCACCGCGTGGAGCATCTGGTCTATGCCTCCAGCTCCAGCGTGTATGGCGGCAATACCCTGATGCCGTTCAGCGAGCATCACGGCGTGGACCATCCGGTGAGCCTGTATGCCGCCACCAAGAAGGCCAATGAGCTGATGGCGCATACCTACAGCCATCTGTTCAACCTGCCCACCACCGGCCTGCGGTTCTTCACCGTCTACGGGCCGTGGGGACGTCCGGACATGGCCCTGTTCCTGTTCACCAAGGCGATCCTCGCCGGGGAACCGATCAAGGTGTTCAACCACGGTCAGATGATCCGCGACTTCACCTACATCGACGACATCGCTGAAGGTGTGGTGCGGGTGCTGGACCGGGTGGCCACGCCCGATGCCGGCTACGACCCGGTGAAGGCGGATCCGGCACGGTCCAGCGCACCGTATCGGGTGTTCAATATCGGCAATCACCAGCCGATGCCGCTGATGGGCTTCATCGAAGCCATCGAGCAGGCGCTGGGACGTGAAGCCAAGAAGGAGTTTTTGCCGCTGCAGGACGGCGATGTGCCGGCCACGCATGCGGATGTGGAAGAACTGGCGGCCTGGACAGGCTTCAGGCCGGCCATGCCGGTGACGGAGGGCGTGAAGCGCTTTGTTGCCTGGTATCGAGACTATTACAAGATTTGAGACAAGACGCCGACATTTGTCGGCGATGCTGGCATCCGGCTTGCTCACCGGGCGCCGGTATCGATGAATTTCTCCGCGTCACGCCGTGGCGTGGGGGTGTGTGAATCTGGGCTGTATTTGGAATGACCCTTGGGAGTTATCGCATGAAAGTTACGACGATTGGCACCGGCTATGTGGGCCTGGTCACGGGCGCATGTCTGGCCGAAATGGGCAACCACGTGGTGTGCCTCGACGTGAACCCCGACAAGATCCGCGTGCTCAATGAAGGGGGCATTCCCATTCACGAGCCGGGCCTGGACGCGGTGGTCGCCCGCAACGTCGCCGCCGGTCGCCTGCAGTTCACGACCGACGTGGACGTGGCGGTGAACCACGGCACGATCCTGTTCATCGCCGTGGGCACGCCTCCCGGTGAAGACGGCTCGGCCGACCTGCAGTACGTGCTGGCCGCCGCCCGCTCCATCGGTCAACGCATGACCGACTACAAGGTGGTGGTGGACAAGAGCACGGTGCCCGTGGGCACCGCGGAGAAGGTGGATGCCGCCATCCGTGAAGAGCTGACCAAGCGCGGCGTGCCGGCCAATTTCGCCGTGGTGTCCAACCCAGAATTCCTGAAGGAAGGCGCAGCGGTTGAAGACTTCATGAAGCCGGACCGCATCATCGTGGGCTCCGACGACGAGCAGGCCACGCTGATGATGCGCGCGCTCTACGCGCCCTTCACCCGCAGCCATGACCGCCTGATGGTGATGGACGTGAAGAGCGCCGAGTTCACCAAGTACGCCGCCAACGCGATGCTGGCCACCCGCATCAGCTTCATGAACGAGCTGGCGCTGCTGGCCGAGAAGGTGGGCGCGGACATTGAACTGGTGCGTCGCGGCATCGGTTCCGACCCCCGCATTGGCTACCAGTTCCTGTATGCCGGCGCCGGTTATGGTGGCTCCTGCTTCCCGAAGGACGTGAAGGCGCTGGTGCGTACTGGCCGCGAATACGGCCAGGAACTCCAGGTGCTGAACGCCGTCGAAGAAGCCAACGACCGCCAGAAACAGGTGCTGGTGGACAAGGTGGTGGCCCGCTTTGGTGAAGACCTGGCCGGCAAGCGCTTTGCGCTGTGGGGCCTGGCGTTCAAGCCCAACACCGACGACATGCGCGAAGCGCCGGCACTGACCATCATCGAAGGTCTGACGCAGCGTGGCGCGGCCATTGCGGCCTATGACCCGGTGGCGATGAGCGAAGCCTCGCGCATCCTCTCCACCAACCCGGGCGTGAGCTTCTGCGAACGTGCTGAACATGCGCTGGCGGAAGCGGACGCGCTGATCATCGTCACCGAGTGGAAGGAATTCCGCACGCCGGACTTCGACCGCTTCAAGACCGACCTGAAGCAGCCGGTGGTCTTTGACGGCCGCAACCTGTATGAGCCGATGATGATGAAGACGCTGGGCATCGAGCATCACCCCATCGGTCGCAGCGGGAAGATCGCTGCCCGCTGATCGGGCAGGGCCGCAAAATGGGATACTTCCGGGCTAACCCCGGAAGTCATCCCCATGGTCAAGATCAACAACATCCAGGTCGATAACGCGCTGCCCTTCGTACTGTTTGGCGGCGTCAATGTGCTGGAGTCCGAGCAGTTCGCGGTGGACGTCTGCGGCGAATATGTCCGCGTCACCCAGGAACTGGGCATCCCGTACGTCTTCAAGGCGTCCTTTGACAAGGCCAATCGTTCGTCGATCAAGTCCTACCGGGGACCCGGCCTGGAGCAGGGCCTCAAGATCTTTGAAGCCGTCAAGAAGGCCCACAACGTCCCGGTGCTGACCGACGTGCACGAGCCCTTCCAGGCGGCCGAAGTGGCCAGCGTCTGCGACGTGCTGCAGCTGCCGGCCTTCCTGGCCCGCCAGACTGACCTGGTGATCGCCTTGGCCAAGACTGGCAAGGTCATCAACATCAAGAAGCCGCAGTTCGTCAGCCCGCCGCAGATGAAGAACATCGTCGAGAAGTTCGAAGAAGGCGGCAATCCCAACGTCATGCTGTGTGACCGCGGCGCCCAGTTCGGCTACGACAACTTGGTGGTGGACATGCTGGGTTTTGGTGTCATGAAGCAGGTCAGCGGCAACAAGCCGGTGATCTTCGACGTCACCCATGCCCTGCAGCAACGCGAGTCCGGCGCTGCGGCTTCCGGCGGTCGCCGCGGCCAGGTGACCGAACTGGCCCGTGCCGGCATGGCGGTGGGTCTTGCGGGCCTCTTCCTCGAGTCGCATCCCAAGCCTGAAGAAGCCCGTTGCGACGGCCCCAGCGCGCTGCGCCTTTCGCAGCTCAAGCCATTCCTCGAGCAGGTCAAGGCCATTGACGACCTCGTGAAGGCGATGCCCGCACTCGACACGAACTAAACAGCGGCCGACTCCCTAGGAGTCGTCGCTTCCCAGCGGGGGGTCCCGCTGACCTGCCCCTGTCGTCATCGCTTCAGTGAGACTGATCGATGGCTTCAGGGGTTTTGTCTTGATGGGGAGTGAGGCTGAAGCTGCTCAACGTGCGGCGGCCTCGGCAAGTTCAGCCGAGCCACCGCTCGACCCGAGCCACTCCGCGCGTTTTGATCGAGGAAGTCCTCGCTCCAGAAGCCGACGAGCGGGCCCCCTTTTTCGGAAGTATTAGGAGGAGGACCCGAAGGGGACGGGGGACATGGAGAAAAAGGGGGCCCGCTCGGCGGGTTCGTGCGCAGGCAGGGAACCTCACCCTAGAGGGGCTGCCGAAGGAAGGCTAAACCTCACGCACGAGGACTTCAACGATCCTCCGCGCCGCCGCCCCATCCCACAAGGGTGGCCGTTCTCCGCGTCGCGGAGGTTCGCCCCGGTCCAGTGCATCGAGGCATTCATGCGCAGCAACGAGCACATCCGCTGCCCGCGTCCCCACGAGCCGATTGCTCCCCATCTCCACCGTGACCGGCCGCTCCGTGTTCTCACGAATCGTGAGACACGGCACCCCCAGCGCCGTGGTTTCTTCCTGAAGTCCTCCGCTGTCGGTCAGCACCAGCGCCGCTTCGCTCCACAGGGCCAGGAACGGCCGATAGGGCAGCGGCGGTAGCAGCACCAGCGTTGGCGGCAGCGACAGCTTCAACGCCTCGATCCGCCCGCGCGTCCGGGGATGCACCGGAAACAGCAGCGGCAAGCGCTGCGACAACGCGCCCAGCGCCTCCAACAGCGCCAACAGTTGAACCTCATCGTCCACGTTGGACGGCCGATGCAGCGTCACCACGCCATACCGCCCGGCCGCCGCCACCGCGGCGACCTGTTCCGCCCTTCCAGCCCACCCCTGCCGATCCACACCCGCCAGCAGCGCGTGTTGATGAAGCAGGTTGTCCACCATCACATGACCCACCTCATGGATCTGTGAGGCCGAATGCCCCTCACGCCGCAAATGCGCCGCCGCACTCGGCTCGGTCGTGAACAGCCAGTCGGAGATCGCATCAGTCGCCCGCCGGTTGACCTCCTCCGGCATCCGCATGTCGCCGCTGCGCAGACCCGCCTCGACATGCGCCACACGCACGCCCCGCTTGCGAGCCACCAGCGCACAGGCCAGCGTCGAATCAACATCCCCCACCACCACGCAGGCGGCAGGGCGATCCGCCACCACCACCGGCTCATAGGCCTCCAGGATGCGCGCCGTCAGCTGCGCATGGCTCCCGCCTGCGCATCCCAGCGACACATCCGGCGGTGGCAGCCCCAGTTCCTCGAAGAACACGCCGCTCATCGCGTGGTCATGGTGCTGGCCGGTGTGCACCAGCCGCCAGGCCAACCGCCCGTCGTCCTTCAGAGCCCGCACCAGCGGTGCCAGCTTCATGAAATTGGGCCGCGCCCCGGCAATCAGATGCAGCAGCGGCGCAGCCATCCGCTCAGCCCCTCAATCGAAGAACTTCGCGTCCGCCAGCAACGGCGCCTGGGCATCCTTCTCCGCCAACTTCGGCGCCACACCGGTGTCCGGCCACTGAATGCCAATGGCCGGATCGTCCCAGCGCACCGAGCCTTCCGCCTGCGGCGCATACAGGTCGGTCGTCTTGTAGAGGAAGTCCGCCGTCTCGCTCAGCACCAGAAAGCCGTGTGCAAAGCCCGGCGGAATCCACAGCTGGCGATGGTTCTCTCCGCTCAGTTCCACGCCCACCCACTGGCCGAAACGCGGGCTCGACTTGCGCAAATCCACCGCCACGTCGAACACCGCCCCCGCCGTGCAACGCACCAGCTTGCCCTGCGCATGCGGCGGCAGCTGGAAGTGCAGGCCCCGCAGCACCCCCCGGCTGGACCGGGAATGGTTGTCCTGCACGAAGCGAACGTCGTGACCCACCGCCGCATTGAACTTCGGCTCCGTCCAGCTTTCCATGAAGAAGCCGCGGGCGTCTCCGAACACCTTGGGTTCAAGAATCAGGACTTCCGGCAGGGCGGTCGGGATGACGTTCATCAAAACACTTTCTCGTTCAGCAGTTGCTTCAGGTATTGGCCATACCCGTTCTTCAGCATGGGTTGCGCCAGACGCTCCACCTGTTCCGCCGTGATCCAGCCGCGACGGTAGGCAATCTCTTCCGGGCAGGCCACCTTCAAGCCCTGACGCTTTTCCAGGGTCGCGATGAACTGACCCGCTTCCAGCAGGCTGTCGTGGGTGCCGGTATCCAGCCACGCATAACCGCGCCCCATGATTTCGACCTTGAGTTCCTGCTGCGACAGATAGCGCGCATTCACGTCGGTGATCTCCAGCTCGCCACGGGCGCTGGGCTTGATATCCGCCGCAATGTCGCAGACCTGCTGATCGTAGAAATACAGACCGGTCACCGCATAGTTGCTTTTGGGCTTGAGCGGCTTTTCTTCAATGCTCAGGGCGCGCTGGTCATTGTCGAACTCCACCACCCCATATCGCTCCGGATCGTTCACGTGATAGGCGAACACGGTCGCGCCGTCGGAGCGTTCATCCGCTGCCCGCAACAAACCCAGCAGGTCATGACCGTAGAAGATGTTGTCGCCCAGCACCAAAGCGCTCGGGGAGCCATTGATGAAGTTGCGGCCCAAAATGAAGGCCTGGGCAAGTCCGTCCGGCGACGGCTGCACGCAATATTCCAGCCGGATGCCCCAGCGCGAACCATCGCCCAGCAGCGCCTCGAAGCGCGGCAGGTCCTGCGGCGTGCTGATCAGCAGAATGTCCCGGATACCCGCCAGCATCAGCGTGCTCAGCGGGTAGTACACCATCGGCTTGTCGTAGACCGGCAGCAATTGCTTGCTCATCGCCAGCGTGGCCGGATGCAGCCGGGTGCCCGAGCCCCCCGCCAGAATGATGCCCTTGCGGGTCGAGGTCGCAGGAGTCGTTGGCATAAGGGTCCTCACAAAATCTCGTCGAGCATGCGGTCCACACCGGTCTGCCAGTGGGGCAACACCAGTCCAAAACGCGACTGCAGGGCGCGGTTGTCGAGGCGGGAGTTCAAAGGCCGCGGCGCCGGCACCGGATACGCCGAGGTCGGAATCGCTTCGACCTGGTCCGCCTGCACCTTGAGCGTCACGCCCCTGGCCGCGGCACGCCGCAGCACATGCTGCGCATACTGATGCCAGCTGGTCTCACCGCTGGCCACCGCGTGATAGACCCCGCACAGCGACCGGTCCGCCATCGCGCTGCGCACCAGATGCGCGGTCACATCCGCCAGCAGGTCGGCACCCGTGGGGGCACCGATCTGGTCGGCGACGACCTTCAACTGCTCGCGCTCGGCCGCCAGCCGCAACATCGTCTTGGCGAAGTTGCCGCCGCGGGCGGCATACACCCAGCTGGTCCGCAGCACCAGCGCATCGGCACCGTGCTCCGCGATCAGGCGCTCGCCTTCCAGCTTGGTGCGGCCATAAGCGCTCAGCGGGCCGGTGGCGGCCGATTCGTCACGGGGCTGATCACCGCTGCCATCAAAGACATAGTCGGTGCTGAAGTGCACCAGCAGGGCGCCCAGGGCGCGCGCTTCAGCGGCCAGCACACCCACCGCGGTGGCGTTGATCTGGCGGGCCGCGGCTTCTTCAGACTCGGCCTTATCGACCGCGGTATAGGCGGCCGCATTCACGATCACATCCGGCGCGATGCGACGCACCGTTTCCGCCAGCGCGGCGCTGTCCGACAGATCCCCGCCATCGGTCCGGTCCAGCGCGACCAGCGTGCCCAGCGGCGCCAGCGCGCGTTGAAGTTCCCAGCCCAGTTGGCCGGATTTGCCCAGCAATAGCAGCTTCATCGTGCCCTCTCAGCGGCTCTGGTCGGCGCCATACTGCTGCGACACCCAGTCACGATAGGCGCCGGACTGCACCCGCGCGACCCAGGCTTCATTGGCCAGATACCACTGCACCGTTTTGCGGATGCCGGTCTCGAAGGTTTCTGCGGGACGCCAGCCCAGTTCGCGCTCGATCTTGCGGGCGTCGATGGCGTAACGGCGGTCGTGGCCCGGCCGGTCCTTCACATAGGTGATCAATCGGCTGTAGGGGCCCGCCGCATCCGGCCGCAGCTCGTCCAGCAGCGCGCAGACGGTGCGCACGATGTCGATGTTGGCCTTTTCATTCCAGCCACCGATGTTGTAGGTCTCGCCCACACGGCCGCCGGCCAGCACCGCGCGGATGCCGGAGCAGTGGTCGGTGACATACAGCCAGTCTCGGATCTGCTGACCATCCCCATACACCGGCAGCGGCTTGCCGGCCAGTGCGTTGACAATCATCAAGGGGATCAGCTTCTCCGGGAAATGGTAGGGCCCGTAGTTATTGCTGCAATTTGTGGTGACCACCGGCAAGCCGTACGTGTGATGCCAGGCGCGCACCAGATGGTCACTGGCCGCCTTCGAGGCCGAGTAGGGGCTGTTCGGTTCGTAGGGATTCGTCTCGGCGAAGGGGGGATCTTCCGGCTTCAGGGAGCCGTAGACCTCATCGGTCGAAACGTGATGAAAGCGGAACGACGCCTTGGCATCGTCAGCCAGCGCGGTCCAGTAGGCGCGGGCGGCTTCCAGCAGGCTGAACGTGCCTTCCACGTTGGTCCGCATGAAGGCGCCAGGGCCGTGAATGGAACGGTCCACATGGCTTTCCGCCGCGAAGTGCACGATAGCCCGCGGCCGGTGCTGGGCCAGCAGCTGATCCACCAGCGCGCGGTCGCAGATGTCGCCCTGCACGAACAGGTGGCGGGCGTCGACTTGCAGGCTGGCCAGATTCTCCAGGTTGCCCGCATAGGTCAGGGCGTCCAGGTTGACCACGGGCTCGTCCGACGAGCGCAGCCAGTCCAGCACAAAGTTGCTGCCGATGAAACCGGCACCGCCGGTGACGAGAATCGTCATGACTCGAATGTTCCCTTTGAGCGCAAAAATCGGAGCCGTCACTGCACCTGCAGAGAAAACCGCAGATGGGACGCAAGGCCGCCATGCTGCGGCCGTCCATCATTACAGGCGCCAGACCCTCAGTCCAGCAGTCCGAAGATTGTCGCTCGCAAAAGCAGCCTTGACGTCGATGAAGGCACCACCGGCCACCACCTTGCTGCAAAGGGCTTCCACGCCCAAGGCTTTGTATTCCCGGTGGGCCACCGCCGCCACGATGGCGTCGGCGCGCGGCAGGTCCTCAAAGCGGTGGAGCTGCACGCCGTATTCATGCATGGCTTCGTCCGCTGCCGCCGCCGGGTCGGTCACCCAGACCTCGACGCCATAACTTTCCAGCTCGCGGATGATGTCGATGACCTTGGAATTGCGCAGGTCGCCGCAATCCTCCTTGAAGGTCAGGCCCAGCACATTCACCTTGGCGCCCTTGATGTAGCTGCCCGCGGCGATCATCTGCTTGATGGTCTGCTCGGCGATGAACTTGCCCATGCCGTCATTGATGCGGCGCCCCGCCAGGATGACCTGCGGGTGGTAGCCCAGCATGTCCGCCTTGTGGGTGAGGTAGTAGGGGTCCACACCGATGCAGTGCCCGCCCACCAGACCCGGCTTGAACTTCAGGAAGTTCCACTTGGTGCCGGCGGCTTCCAGCACTTCGGTCGTGTCCAGGCCGATCCGGTCGAAGATGATGGCCAGCTCGTTCATCAGCGCGATGTTCAGGTCGCGCTGGGTGTTCTCGATGACCTTGGCCGCTTCAGCGGTCTTGATGCTGGAGGCGCGGTGCACGCCCGGCCGGATGATGGTCTCGTAGGTGCGGGCGACGATGTCCAGCGTCTGGGGCGTGTCCCCGGAGACGATCTTCAGGATCTTGGTGAGCGTGTGCTCCTTGTCGCCCGGGTTGATGCGCTCGGGGCTGTAGCCGACGAAGAAGTCGCGCTTCCAGACCTTGCCCGACTCACGCTCGAGCACCGGAATGCAGACTTCTTCGGTAGCACCCGGATAGACGGTGGATTCAAACACCACCACCGCGCCGGCCTTCATGTGGCGGCCGACGCTGGCGGATGCGCCGACCAGCGGCCGGAAGTCCGGAATGTGGGCGTCGTCCACCGGCGTGGGTACCGCCACAATGATGACGTCCGCCTCGGCCAGGCAGGCCGGGTCGCTGTGATACTCCGCGTGGACGGCGGCCCGCACCTCATCGTCGGTCAACTCGCGCGACGGGTCGGTGCCGGCGCGGCACTTGGCCACCTTGTCGGTCGAAATGTCGAAACCGATGGTGCGGCCCAGTTTGCCAAATTCGACCACCAGCGGCAGTCCCACATACCCCAGACCTACAACGGCAATCACAGCCACGGCCTTCTCCTCTTCTAGCGTGCGCTTCTTTGTACCCGGCTTTGTAGCGGTTTTCGAGCGCGGCGCCGATCCCTCAATTGCGGCCGTAGGTGTCCTGGTAGCGCACGATGTCGTCTTCGCCCAGATAGGAGCCGGACTGCACCTCGATGATTTCCAGCGGCACCTTGCCCGGATTGGACAGGCGATGCACCTGACCCAGCGGGATGTAGGTCGACTGGTTTTCGGTCAGCAGGATGGTCTTGTCGCCATTGACGACTTCAGCCGTGCCCTGCACCACGATCCAGTGCTCCGCCCGGTGATGATGCATCTGCAGGCTCAGCGACGCTCCCGGCTTGACCATGATGCGCTTGACCTGGAAGCGTTCTCCCATGTCGATGCTGTCATACCAGCCCCAGGGACGATGCACCTTGCGGTGCAGGTTGTGTTCGTCGCGCTGGCTGGCGGTGAGCGAGTTGACGATCTTCTTGACGTCCTGGCTCTTGCTGCGGTCGGCCACCAGCACCGCGTCCGGTGTTTCCACCACCACGATGTTGTCCAGTCCCACCGCCGACACCAGCCGGCTGGTGGCGTGGACGAGGGTGTTGCGGCTGTCGGCGATGATGGCGTCGCCGCGGCTGGCGTTGCCATCGTCATCCTTGGGGGCGACCTGCCACACGGCTTCCCAGGCGCCCAGGTCGTTCCAGCCGGCGTCCAGCGGCACCATGCGCAGCGGGAATTCGCTGCCGGGGCAGTGCTCCATCACCGCATAGTCGATCGACTCGCTCGGCACCTGCGCAAACAGGTCCTTGGCCGGGCGCACGAAGGCGCCGTCGGTGTTGCGGCCGTCGAAGGAGGCGCGGGTGGCGGCTTCGATATCGGGACGGAAGCGTTGCAGGGCCTTCAGCCAGGTGGAGGCGCGCAGCACAAACATGCCGCTGTTCCAGAAGTAGCTGCCTTCATCCAGGTAGCGCTGGGCGGTGGCCGCATCGGGCTTCTCGACAAAGGCTTCGACCCGCAGGCCGGTACCATCGGCCTGGCCGCGGATGTAGCCATAGCCGGTTTCGGGACGGTCGGGCGTGATGCCCAGAATGACGATGGCGCCTTCCTGCGCCTGACGGATGGCCGTCTGCAGGGCGGTGGTGAACGCATCGGCCTCGGTGACCGTCTGATCGGCCGGCGTGACCACCAGCACCGGATCCGACCCACCCTGCAAGGCCTGCAGGGCCGCGAGCGTGATGGCCGGAGCGGTATTGCGGCCCGTCGGCTCCAGCATCACGGCGCTGGGGGACAGGCGCTGCTCGCGCAACTGGTCCAGCACCATGAAGCGGTGTTCCTCATTGCCCACCACCAGCGGGGCGCCGACGGCGATGTCTTCCGCGCCGAGTGTCGCCAGACGGTCCGCCGCCTGCTGGAAGAGGCTGGTGTTGCCGCTCAGGATCAGGAACTGCTTGGGATACCCCGCGCGCGACAGCGGCCACAGCCGCGTTCCACTGCCACCGGCCATGATGACCGGCAGGACGTCAATCTTGCTCAAGCTTCTGCTCCCTCGAATCCATTGGGATTGCGGGACTGCCAGCGCCAGCTGTCCTCGCACATCCGTGCCAAATCATATTTGGCGGTCCAGCCCAGGCGGTCACGGGCCAGCGCCGGATCCGCATAGCAGGCCGCCACGTCGCCCGGGCGGCGCGGTGCGATCTCATAGGGGATCTCGCGGCCGCTGGCCTTGGCGAAAGCGTTGACCAGTTCCAGCACGCTGTAGCCGCGGCCGGTGCCCAGGTTCACCCAGATCGACTCCTGACCGGCCAGCAGGAACTTCAGTGCGGCCACATGGCCTTCGGCCAGATCCACCACGTGGATGTAGTCGCGCACGCCGGTGCCATCCGGGGTGTCGTAGTCGTTGCCGAACACGCTCAGCTTGGCCCGCCGTCCGACAGCCACCTGCGTGACGTAAGGCATCAGGTTGTTGGGGATGCCACGCGGGTCTTCGCCGATGCGGCCGCTTTCATGGGCGCCCACCGGATTGAAGTAACGCAGGCAGGCGGTCTGCCAGTTCGGGTCGGAGGCGCCCAGATCGCGCAGGATGCCCTCGCCGATCAGCTTGGTGGCGCCGTAGGGATTGACCGCCATCAGCTCGGCATCCTCGCGCAGCGGCAGCGAACGCGGCTGGCCGTAGACGGTGGCGCTGGAGGAGAACACGATGCGCTTGCAGCCGTGGCGCTGCATCACCTCGCAGACCGTGAGCAGACCGTCCAGGTTGTTGCGGTAGTAGGCCAGCGGCTTGGCGGTGGATTCACCGACAGCCTTGAAGGCCGCGAAGTGCACCACCGCAGCCGGCTGGTATTCGCTGAACACCCGGTCCAGAGCCGCTGCATCGCAGACGTCGAGCTTCTCGAACAGCGGGGTCTGGCCGCTCAGTTCCGCCAGACGGTCCAGCACCTTGGGGGAGCTGTTGCTGAAGTTGTCTACGCCGATGACACGGTAACCGGCCGCCAGCAGAGCCAGCCAGGTGTGGGAGGCGATATAGCCGGTCGCGCCGGTCAACAGGATGGTGCTACTCATGAAAACTCCCTGGTCTTACTGGATCACGCCCTGCACATAGCAGCCCGCAGTGTAGGCATCGTAGGTGTAGAGGGTGCTATAGGAATTGCGGCTCTGCCGGCTGTAGCTGCAGCCCAGCGTCACGGCGCGCGTTGCCTGCCAGCTGATGCCGGCGTTGTAGAAGCGGCTGTTGTCGCTGTAGCCGGTGTTGAGGCTGCGGTCGTCGCGGCTGACGCGCGAATAGCCGCCGCCCGCCGTCAAGCTGACCTTGCCGGTCAGGCGGTAGGTGCCCTGCACCTGGGCGGAGGTGGTGATGCGGTTGTAGTCCGACACCACATTTGACACGCCCAGATAGTAGGTTTCC
Source organism: uncultured Roseateles sp. (assembly GCA_966211495.1). Lineage (GTDB taxonomy): Bacteria > Pseudomonadota > Gammaproteobacteria > Burkholderiales > Burkholderiaceae_C > Roseateles. The sequence goes on from CBIHOT010000003.1 coordinate 82,679, forward strand.
ACGCCGGTATCGCGAGAGACCTGGGTCGACAGGCTCCAGCGGCCGCCCGGCTTCCAATCCCAGATCAGCGCGCCGGTGACGCCATCAAAGCCGTCGGCCCGGCTGCGGCTGACGCGCGCGTTCAGGTTGGACGAGCCCGTCAGCGTCCAGCCGGCAGTCAGGTCCAGGTCCTTGCGGGAGTATTCAAAGTCGGTGTCGGTGCTACGACCCTTGGTGTAGCGGCCGGCCAGACCGAAACGCCACTGGCCGCTGGGGCTGTAGACCAGGCCCAGCGAAGAGGCGCCCTGGCGGTATTCCTGGCTCACATAGCTGGCCAGGGAATAGTCCCGGGTGCGGTAGACATAACCGCCTTCCAGCGCCAGCGGCGTGGTGGAGGGCAGACCCAGGCGGACCGTGGCTTCGGCGCTCTGGTCGGTCTGGATGTTGCGGTCGGTGGTGGGCGCGATCTGCGAGGTGGCGTTGTAGTCCGCCAGATAACGCTTGCGCAAATAGGTCAGATTGCCGGAGAGGTCACCGACGGTGGACCAGTCCAGGCCGGTCTTGATGTCAAAGCCGCGGTTGTTCAACTGCTCGTTGTGGTTGTAGCGGTTGTCCATCCACTTGGTGTTGGCATACAGACGCTGCCGACCCAGCCGTACATCCGCGCCGCCCAGCAGGGTGAGGGTGGTGTACTGGTCGCTGTTCTCCGACGAGTTCTCGCGGAAGACGTTGTTGGCATATTGCTGCGACAGCGCCGCGCCGAGATACCAGGGCGCGCCGCTGCTCTGGGCCGAGGCGCCAGCGCTCACGCCCAGCAGGCCGGCCGTCAGCAGCCACAGCACCGACGGACGGCGCCCACTGGCACGGGTGAGGCGGGCCGGACGGGGCAGGGCATGCAGGCGTTGAAGGGGGATCATCACGGGAAGGCTCCTGATGCTTCTGGGTCAGTAGGCGTGGCGGTCGAAAATCATGAGCCGCACGGTCCGCACGATGATCTGCAGGTCCAGCCCGAGGGACCAGTTGCGCAGATATTCCAGGTCGTATTCCACCCGGGCCTTCATCTTGTCGATGGTGTCGGTCTCGCCGCGCAGGCCGTTGACCTGGGCCCAGCCGGTGATGCCCGGCTTGACCTTGTGACGGACCATGTAGGCCTTGATGATCTGGCGGTATTCCTCGTTGTGGGCCACGGCATGCGGGCGCGGCCCGACGATGCTCATGCGGCCCTGCAGCACGTTGACGAACTGCGGCAGCTCGTCCAGCGACGTGCGGCGGATGAAGGCGCCAAACGGCGTGATGCGCGGGTCGCCCTTGGTGGCCTGCTTGACCACGGCGCCGTTGTCCATCACCCGCATCGAGCGGAACTTGTAGACCATGATCTCGTCGCCATCCAGCCCGTTGCGGCGCTGGCGGAAGATGATCGGTCCGGGCGAGCTCATCTTCACCCCGATGGCCAGTGCCACCAGGATGGGGGAGATCAACAGCAGGATCAGGCTGGCGAGGATGATGTCGCTGATGCGCTTGACCACCTCGTTGACGCCGGTGAACGGGGTTTCCAGAATGCCCACCACCGGCACGCCATTCATGTCCTGCAGACGGCCCTGGATGATGCTGATGCCGAAGACGTCCGGCACGAAGAAGATCGAGGCGGTGGTGCCCTGCACCTGCTCCAGCAGCTGCACGATGCGCGGCTGCGAGCCCAGCGGCAGGGTGATGTAGACCTCCCGCACGCCATGGGCGCGGACGAAGTCGCTCAGCTCCGGCAGCGTGCCCAGGATGCGGCCGTTGGTGTCGCCATGCAGCCGGTCATCCTGACGATCGTCGAAGAATCCCAGCAGTTCCACGCCCTTCATCGGACCGGCTTCCAGCGCCCGGGCCACCTTCGCGCCGAGCGGGCCGGCGCCCACGATGATGGCCGAGCGGCGGATCCATGGCTGGCGCGAGCGCCAGCGCAGCACCTGACGGCCGACTTCCACCGCGACGATCTGGCTCACCGGGGTGAGGATCGCCCACCACATCAGCACATCGCGCTCGAAGTAGTGGAAGCTGCTGGTGGCGTAGGCAAACATGCCAAGGATCAACAGCAGCATCAGCCAGGAACCGATGATGTCGGTCACCGCACTGGCGGGATGTTCACCGAAGTGGTTGCGTCCCGGAAAGGTGAGCGCAAACACCAGCATGCAGAGCGTATAGGTCGACCGCATCACCGGCTCGCCGAACCAGGCCAGCACGGCGAGATAGACCAGGACGATCAGGCTGGGCTCGAGAAACGCCGCGATGAAGGACTGGACCGATTGCGGCGCACTGTAGAACGTTCTCTTGTAGTTCCGATCCTCAAACATCACCCTGTGGTCCTTGGTTGCTTCCCTCTTGCCACGGACTGGCCTTCCGGCCATGCCCAGCAGCCCGGCCGTTGGCCGGCTCTCCTGAGCCGCGCTGCCCGTCCGGCTTATCAATGGCCAGCTCTGGCGGCGCTTTCCGCACCTGTCCCGTTCCGGCCATGCCTGGGGCATGACTGGCCGGGTTACCCCCTTGTCCCGGCCGGAGCCGGAAATTCTCGCTCAATTCCATCCCCCCACTCGTAACCAACGACCCCCTACCCTCGGGCTGGGTCTGCCTACAATCCGCCCATGCTTCAAGAATGGTCCAAGCTCCTGGCCCCTGCTGTGCAGGATCGCATCACGCTATTGCTCAACCATGTCATGTCGCGCGAGCCGATCGTGTCGACACGTCTGGCGCCGCAGGCTGGCAAGACGGTGCGGCTGCATCTGGCGGGTTGGCCCCGCCTGTTGCCTGCCGCGCCCGACCTGCGTCTGCGCATCACGCCCGCCGGTCTTCTGGAACGGTTGAATGACGGGGAAACCCAAGAGCAAGAACCGGACCTGGAAATACAACTGGAAGCATCCAATCCGGCTGCGGCCGCTTTTGGAATGTTGTCCGGCGAACGTCCGGACGTCCGGGTGCAGGGCGATGCGCAGCTCGCCGGCGAGATCAACTGGCTGATCGACAACCTGCGCTGGGACATTGAAGACGACCTGGCCGCCATCACCGGACCGGCCGTCGCCCATCAGCTGGGACGCATCGGCCGCGCGGCGGCACAGGGCATGGCGCTGCTGGCCCGTCAGGCCGGCCGCTTCATGCCGGACGGATCCGGACGGGGCTGACCGGCAGGGATTCATGAGATATCTGTCCCGTCTGCTGGTCATTGTCTGGACCCTGTACCGCTTCGGCCTGGATGAGCTGGCGCTCTCCACGCTCAAGCAGCGCCGTTTCCGTTTTCTGCGCCGTCTGATCTCGGTCGGCCGCGCCTGGGACGAACCCCGCGGCGTGCGCCTGCGCATGGCCCTGGAGCGGTTGGGCCCCATCTTCGTCAAGTTCGGTCAGTTGCTGTCCACCCGTCGGGATCTGGTCCCGGACGATCTGGTGGTCGAGCTGTCGCGTCTGCAGGACAACGTGCCGCCGTTCCCGGCGGAGCAGTCCCGCCTGTTGATCGAGCGGGCCTTCGGCCGCCGCATTGAGGACATCTTCGCCAGCTTCGACGCCCAGCCGGTGGCCAGTGCGTCCATCGCCCAGGTGCACTTTGCGGTGCTGCCGGACGGCCGGGAGGTGGCGGTGAAGGTGCTGCGGCCCGGCATGCTGGACATCATCGAGGACGATCTCGCCCTGATGCGCACCCTGGCCGGCTGGATCGAGCGCTTCTCGGCGGACGGCCGGCGCCTCAAGCCGCGGGAGGTGGTGGCCGAGTTCAACACCTATCTGCATGACGAGCTGGATCTGGTGCGCGAAGCCGCCAACGCCGCCCAGCTGCGGCGCAACATGCAGGACCTGCAGCTGGTGCTGGTGCCGGAAATGATCTGGGAGCTGTGCGCCAGCGAGGTCATCGTGATGGAGCGCATGCGCGGCGTGCCCATTTCGCAGCTGGAGCGGCTGCGCGAAGCCGGGGTGGATATTCCGAAGCTGGCGCGCGATGGGGTCACCATCTTCTTCACCCAGGTCTTCCGCGACGGCTTCTTCCATGCGGACATGCACCCGGGCAACATCCAGGTGAGCCTGGAGCCGCAGACCTTCGGCCGCTACGTGGCGCTGGACTTCGGCATCATCGGCACGCTGACCGAGGTGGACAAGGACTACCTCGCCCAGAACTTCATCGCATTCTTCCGCCGCGACTACAAACGGGTGGCGGAGCTGCACATCGAGTCCGGCTGGGTGCCCCCGCAAACGCGGGTGGATGAGCTCGAAGGTGCGGTGCGCACCGTCTGCGAACCGCACTTCGATCGTCCGCTGAAGGACATTTCCCTCGGCCAGGTGCTGATGCGGCTGTTTCAGATTTCACGACGATTTAACGTCGAGATTCAACCGCAGCTGGTTTTGCTGCAAAAAACGCTGCTCAACATTGAAGGTCTGGGACGGCAGCTGGATCCGGAGCTGGACCTCTGGGCCACCGCCAAGCCCTTCCTGGAACGCTGGATGGACGAGCAGGTGGGCTGGCGCTCCTTCCTGCATCACCTGAAGAAGGAAGCGCCCCGCTTTGCGCAGATGCTGCCCGAATTCCCGCGGCTGATGCACGAAGCCCTCAAGCAGCACGGCGACAGCCGCCGCGACGAACTGACGCGTCAACTGCTCGCCGAGCAGCGCCGCACCAATCATTTGCTGCAGGGACTGGTCTGGGGCGTTGCCGGATTCCTGGTGGCGTTGGTGGCCAGCCAGGTGGTGCTGCGCTGGATGCCGTGGTGATTGGCACCCGGCCCTGAGGATCAGGGCGGGGTCTGAGCGGCAGGGCCTTCAGTTCTGGGTGGCGTAGTCCGCAAACCCCTGTTGCAGCTTCGAGCGCAGCAGGGTGCGCACCCGGTTCACCCGTGAGCGGACGGTCCCGATGGGAATCGACTGGATCGCCGCCACATCCCGGTAGGACTCTTCCTCCAGACACGCCAGATGGAAGGTGCCCCGCAGATCGGGCGACAGGCTCGCCAGCGTGTCATCCACCACCTTGGCCAGTTGGCGGTAAGACACGCACTGGCTCACATCCATCACGGCTTCAACGCCGCGCTGGGCCATTTCGCCATCCACCATGTGCGGCGTGGCATCCAGACTCTCGACCTGGCTGCTGCGCTTGGCGCTGCGCGCCACATGGTTGCGCGCGACGTTGGCGGCAATGCCGAAGAACCAGGTCTCCACCGATGACTTGGCCATGAACCGGTCGCTGCAGCGGGTGGCTTCGAGCAGAGCGTCCTGGATGATGTCGTCCAGTTCGCCGGGCGAGCGTTCATAGCGGCGCAGGAAGCGCTTGAGCTTGCTCGAGTCGTTGCGGGATTCCCGTGCGATGCGGACGATGTGCGTCAGGACCTGCTGCTGACGACTCCGCGCTTCGTTGTCTTGATCGGTCATGTCGTTGAGGACTGGTGAAAGGCCCGGGCCTGTGTCGTGGCCGGCGGGTACCGGCAGGCTCGTGTGGGCGTTGAAACTCCCCGGAGAAGAAACTGTTGAGAGACTGGGTTTGCGGTTCATGGCCGACCTCCAAAGGTGGCCAGCGCGGACAGGGCCTGCTCGCCAAGTGAAAGAATCTGAAGAGCCACCCAGCGACCGGTGGCGGCGAGGGTGAGCCCGACGGCGAGCAACTTGACGGCGAAGGGAATGCTCTGGTCCTGCATGGACAGCACCGCCTGCAGCAGCGACACCACCACGCCGGTGATGACGGCCACGATCAGGCTGGGCATGGACAACCAGACGACGGCCAGCAGGCCCTTCTGGAAAAACGCGATGGTCTCGACCATGAACGGCTCCTCAGGCGTACGAGGCCACAAGGCCTTCAAACAGCCGCGTCCATCCGTCGAGCACGACAAACAGCAGCAGCTTCAGGGGCAGGGACACGACCATCGGCGACACCATCTGCATGCCCAGCGCGAGCAGCAGGTTGGACAGCAGCAGGTCGATGACGACAAAGGGCACGTAGAGGACAAAACCGGCCTTCAGCGCCATCTCCATCTCGGAGATGACGAAGCAGGGGATGAGCACCACGTAGTCGCGCTCGTTCGGCGTGCCCAGGGCGCTGCGCTTCCACTGGCGCTGCGCCAGTTCAACGAAACGCTGACGCCGCTCCGGCACGGTGTTGGCGAGCATGAACTCGCGCAGCGGTTCGGCGGCATAGGCGATGTGAGCCAGGCCACCGCGGCTGGGAGGGCCGCTGGCATCGCTGCCGCCGCCGATCCCGCCCGAGGCTGCTGCGCTGGACGAAGAAGACCGCCCCGACCCTTCCTGCGACGACGTCAGCTGCAGCCGGCCGGCCATCTCATTGAAGATGGGCGCCATCACGAACAGCGTCGCGGCGAGCGCCACGGCGTTGACCGCAATGCCGGGTGGCACCTGCTGCACGCCCAGGGCGTTGCGCACGATCATCAGCACCATCGAGATCTTCAGGAACGCGGTGGTGCAGACCATCAGCAGCGGCAGCAGGGCCATGCCGGCCAGCAGCAGGACCAGCGCAATCGGGTCGTAGGCGGCGAGGTTCATGGCCGGGTGCCCCAGTCGGTGATTTCCACCGCCAGACGTCCATCCAGCTCGATCAATTCACCGCTGCCCAATTCCGTGCCGTGCGCAACAATGCGCACCCGCGGCGGCGTGGCCAATTCGAGAGGGAGTATTCGACCGCTATTGAGCGCTGTCAGTTCAGCGACGGTCATCGACAGTCGTCCCACGACGAAATCGAGATCGACTTTCAATGCATCCATGATGGGAGAGACCTTTTCAATTGCCTTGACATGAGAAGGATTGGAAAGGGGAGGGGCGTTGGGGACCCATCCTTGGAATACATAGGAGTCGTCGGCCTGCTGACAAACATTTGCTAGTGCCGATCCCAAAATCATGCGGAGTGGGGGCTTGAGCACGTCATCCCCCGGCGGGAGTAGCAGGGCGTCGCCCACCCCGATGCGGGCGAGCCGATCGACATGGATCGCGCGTCGTCCCAGGTGCAATCCGCCTGTGAAACTCAACTGACGCAGCGGAGCGGGAAGTGCGGCCGTGGCGCGCAGATCCAGCGCGTGTCTTTGCCATCCGGCACTTGCAGACCAGCGGCACAAGGTCTCGGCCGATGCATGCAGAAGAAAGGTGTGGCAGTCCTCATTGACATCGGTCAAGGTCAATAGGCATTGCAGCGCGGGCGAATCTCCTGAGACGCTGCCGGACGGTGATTGATCTGGCGCAAGGACGTGAAACGGACCGCCCAGACATTCCATCCATGCAGGCGGAATTCGCGGCACCGCGAGACGGTGAAGGTCATGAATCACCTCCGCTGGCGCATCAGCGGGATATTGCACACCGGTGAGCAGCGTCAGCAGACCGCCGTCGTCCCACTGCAGCAGGCCGTGTCGGCCCTGAAGCCGAACCGAAGTGGGATCCCGATGGTCCAGCGGGGAAGCGGGCACCAGCATCAGCTCCGCCTGCGACCAGGGCAGGTCGGGGCTGTCGAGCGGCCAGACCAGACCGCCCGCCAGTTGCCTCGACAGACGAGCCTCGAGATCGGACACACGTCGCAGATGAAGGGTCCGGATCGACGAATTTGCAGGACTGGGGGAGTCGGCATTCATGATGAATCGGGCAGGAGGGGCTGCCTTGAAAAAGGGGGTGACAAAACAAGCGCTTGCAAAAAAACGTCAGGTCAGTAGGGGTCACGTGACAAGTGGGTTCAGCGCCGCGTGACGTCGTCATGCGCTTGGTCAATGTGGAAGGCGGAGGCGGCAGAACTGCTGCGCCACTGGTGACAACTACTGAGGACCATGAAGCTGATCCCGATCACCCGCCGACTCTCCCTGGCCGCCACCCCGCACCTGCTCGCGGACGCGGACGGGGTGCTGTCCGCCGCCGATCTGGACACCGTGACCGAGGCCTCGGCGCTGGTCGCCGCCGTGCGCGCGCGCTGCGCGGCGCATCTGCGCGCCAGTCGTCGGCGCCAGCAGGAGCGTCTGGCGCGGCAGCGGTCGGCCTGTGAGTCCGGCGTGCTCTCTCGCGTGGCCCAGCTGTCGCAGCAACTGCAGGACGAGCGCCGCAGCGTCCGCGAGACCGCCGCCACGCTGGTGGCCCGCGTCGCGCGAGACGCGCTGCAGCGGCTGATGGTGGAACTGCCGGAAGCCTGGCCCGCCCAGTCCAGCGTTCAACTGGTGTTGGCTGAATGGTCCACGCTGGGCCTGAAGGATGAAGCTACGGTGCATCTGCATCCGGAGGATCTCCCCCTCATCGCCCCGCTGCGGCCGGACATCCCCTGGACCGTGGCCCCCGACCCGACCCTGCCGCGCGGCGTCTGCGTGCTGTCGCATTCCGCCGGCACGGTGCGGGCGGACTTTCACGCCAATCTGGAGGCGCTCAAGGCGGCATTGAATGGCGCCTCGGCGCTGCCGTCTGCCTCAGATCCCGGTCCCGGTCCCGGTCCCGCTCCCCATCCTGGTCCCGTATCCGCAGCCGAGTCCGCACCCGCATTCGGGTCCGACCCGGTGTCCCCCTCCGGCCTGGCGCCGACCCCTCTTCCGAAGGTCCTTCCATGAGCTACCAAGACCCGATGTCCGCATTCGCCCTGCAATTGCAATCACGCACGCAGGCGCTCGAAGAGCAGATGAATTCCGTGGACGTGTTCGACGCCCAGGGCGCCCGCACCTTTCTGGATGCCAAGCTGGCCCTGCAGCGCTCGAACATGGCCGCCACCCTCGGGATGCAACTGCGCCACGGGCTCCTTAAAAAAGTCGCGGGCAAGTTGTGATGGACGCCCTGCGACTCCCTGCTCATGCCCGTCTCCGATGGCGTGCCGCCGCGCTGGCGATGGCCGTCGGTCTGAGCCTGGCCGGTTCACCCGCGCAGGCGGTGACGCCCGCTGGCTGGAAGGACATCCTCTATAGCAATCGGGCGGACGACAACGCCACGCTGGAAACCGTGCTGCAGCAGTTCTGCACCACCATGGGCGTGGAACTCAAGCTGTCCGGCCCCCGGCTGGGACAGCGCCGCATGCTGGCGCTTCCCTCGCGCGGCAGCGCTCCGGCAGCCTTCCTCGACCAGCTCGCCCAGAGCCAGTCCCTGGACTGGTATGTCCACCGCGGCGTCCTGTATGTGTCGCCGCAATCGGCGGCCACCAGCGCGCGGGTCGAATTGACCGGCCAGACGGCGTCCGCCGCGCGGCAGGCACTCATCGGTCTGGGGCTGTTCGAAAGCCGCTTCGGTTGGGGCGAACTGGACACCGACCCGCCCACCGTTCTGGTCGAGGGGCCGCCGAGCTACGTCCAGGCGGTGCGCGCGTTTTTGACGCCCCCGAAGCAGGAGGAGGCTGAACCTGAGCGCCCGAAGTTGATGGTCTTCCGGCTCAAGCATGCGGTGGCGCAGGATCGGGACGTGCAGATCCGCGGCATGACGACGCGACAGCCGGGGGTCGCCTCGGTGCTCAAGGAATTGATGGCGCCTGCGTCGCGCACCGATGCGCTGGCGAGCCGGCTGGGCATTGGCGGCAACGGCTTCTCCAGCGGAGGCGCCATGCGCGGCGGATTGGGCAGCACTTCAGGCGGAGGTCTGGAGTCCTCATTGGGCGCCAGGGGATCTGGTCCGCTGGGCAGTGGCGGTGCGCTGCCCCCGGCCCTTGGCGGCCTCCCGTCCCCGTTCAATCTCGCCGGCGATGGTTCGTCGGCGGTTGCTGCGCGCTCCTTCCTGTCGACGCCGCTGCCTGACAACCTGGTGTCCGGGGGCGGCGGCAAACGCAACACCCCGTCGGAGATGCTCGATGAAGAGCGCCGACGTCAGGAGCGGGCCGCATTGCCCACCATTGGCGCCTACCCCCCACTCAATGCGGTGCTGGTCTGGGACCTGCCTTCCCGCAAGGCGTCGTATACCGAAGTCATTGCCGAACTCGACGTGCCCACGCGGCAGGTGGAGATCAACGTGACGATCCTCGACGTGAATGCCAACGCCCTTCGGGAATGGGCGGTGGACCTGGCAGCAGGCTCCGGCGCCGCTCGCGTTCAGTTGAACCCGTCGGGTACGCTGAACGGGGACGGCATGCCCGGCGCCACGGGCAGCGGATCGTCCATGGTGCTGTGGGCCACCGACCGGCTCAGCCTGCGGCTGCGGGCGCTGGAGTCGCGCGGGCAGGCGCAGGTCATGTCCCGTCCGTCGGTGCTCACCCAGGACAACCAGTCCGCGGTGCTCGACATGAGCCAATCGGTGTATGTGCGCCTCGTTGGCGAACGCACCACCGACCTTCGCAGTGTCACCGCGGGCACGATGCTCAAGGTCACTCCCAGCGTGATGGGGGAGGGCAGCAATGCCAGCATCCGCGTCACCCTCGACATTGATGACGGCGCCCTGGGCAACGGCGGGCAATCGTCGGATCCGAGGGTGGGCAACAGCTCGGTCAGCACTCAGGCGGTGGTCCGCCCGGGCGAGTCGCTGGTGGTCGGTGGCTACCGTCGCCATAACAGCGAGGTCAGCCACAGCCGGGTGCCCGGGCTGGACAGCGTTCCGCTGCTCGGATGGCTGTTCCGCGGCGACAGCGTCGTCAGCGACGAGCGCGAACGCCTCTTCATCGTTTCGGCGCGCGTGCTGCCCTGACCTTCCGCATCGCATCGCCTCCGCATCGGTCATTGTTCGGTACCGGTCATTTCTCAGGAGTTCTCATGGCCCTCAGTCCCACCCTTCCCGTCGGCATCGGCGCGCCGCTGTCTCACGACATGCCGCGCCTGTCCGACGTGGACGTCAACCGGAGCAAGGCGGCCGACAGCGCACGCCAGGCGCAGCAGCGCCGGGCGGCAGAGGCGGCCGCGAGGGCCGCAGAGCCGCAGCGGATGCGCCCCCCCTCCGCCGGGCTCGGTGTTGAAGCCTTTGAAGAGATCACCTTCCAGGCCAGCGAGCGGGAGGAAGCGGAACTGCATGAGACGCTGCATGATGAGCATGTACAGCAGGCCGAGCTGATCAGTCGCACGCTGCCGGTGGAAAAAGTGGTGGCCGTCATGCGCTTGATGGAAGGGCAGAGCGGTTACCAGCTGCTGCGCACGCAGGCCCGCATCTTCGCCCGCGATTTCGAAACCGATCCCCACGGCGCGCTGGAGCGTCTGAAGCTCGGCTCCCAACGTCCGGCGGAGCGTCTGGCGGTGCTGCGTCTGGCGGAGGACATGATCGAGAAAAGCCGGGAGCAGCCGGAAACCGCCGCCACACTGCAGGCGCTGCGTGAACTCGAGCATCAGGATGCCGACCAGATCCGTCACCTGATCAAGGTCTATGAAGCCACCCGAAGCGAGCACGACAGCCCGGTGGCCGCTCCGAACTCGTCCCTGGTGCAGTTGCTGGCCTCCCCGCTGAGCACCCGAGTGCTTTTGGAAGCGGTCGGCTCGCCCGAGGGACTCAAGACCCTGTCGAAACAGGTCAACCGACTCCCCCAGGAGGGACATTTCGACTCCCCCGCCACTTTCGTGGGATTGAGTGTGGCGCTCTCCCATATGTTGTCGGTCCTGCGGACGATGGACGACCACGCGACCCAACTGGGCAAGGACATTGGTCTGGCCCCGACCGAGCAGCCCAAGGTGCTCCGGCAGTTGATGGACATGTGCCGCACCGCGGCGCCCAAGCCCAAGCTCGAGAAGCTGCGGGCCGACCTCCTCAAGCAGGTCGGACCGCAGCTGAATGTCCAGTTCGACCAATCCATGCTCAAGCAGGTCAGTCGCTATCCGGAAAGTGTCTGGATCCACATTGAAGCGAAGACGGCGGTGCAGAGCTGGCTGCGTGAAGCCCAAGCCCTCCACTTCCGGCGAGAGGGCGTGCTGGGTCCGACGGGACACCTCAACCGCAACAATCTGGTCGGAATGGCTCCGGCAGGGTGAACGATTTGGCATCCGGCTGAAACGGTGCAGAACCTTCGACTCCAGCGGCTTACTGACCGGCCATGGATACCCCAGGACCCTTCGCCGCTTCCAATGCCAACGCAAATGCCAGCGCCAGCCCAGCGGGCGGCGCGGCCGCAGGCGCATCTTCGTCCGGCACCACCGGCACCGCTCGTCTGGGCGGGGCGGCGGCGGCCTCCAAGGCTTTGGCGGCGCGGCTGGCGCCGAGCGGCGAACGGGCGGAAATCGTCGTCACCGCGATTGTGGTGGCGGTGGTGTTCGCGATGCTGCTGCCAGTCCCCACATGGCTGCTGGACCTGTTGATTGCCGTCAACCTCTGCACCTCGTCCTTCCTGATCGTCCTGGTGATGCAGATCAAGCACACCACGGGCCTGAGCGCGTTCCCCTCGCTCTTCCTCGTCACGACGTTGTTCCGCGTCGCCCTCAGCGTGGCGAGCACCCGGCAGATCCTGCTCAATGCGGAAGCGGGCCACATCATTGCCGCCTTTGGCGAAATCGTGGTGGGCGGCAACCTGATCGTGGGTCTGGTGATCTTCCTGGTGCTGACGGTCGTGCAGTTCATCGTCATCACCAAGGGCTCTGAACGGGTGGCTGAAGTGGGCGCGCGTTTCTCGCTGGACGCGATGCCCGGCCGCCAGATGGCCATCGACATGGAGCGGAAGTCCGGCGGCATTTCGCAGAACGATGCCAAGGCCCAGCGGGACCAGCTGACAGAAGAAAGCCAGTTCTTCGGTGCCATGGACGGCACCATGAAATTCGCCAAGGGCGATGCCATCGTCGGCATCGTCATCGTGCTGGTCAACCTCATCGGCGGGCTGGCCATCGGGGTGCTGCAGCGCGGCATGGAAGCCTCCGAGGCGCTGCGCCTGTATTCCATCCTCACGGTGGGCGACGGCCTGGTGGCCCAGATCCCTGCGCTGCTGATGTCGATGACTGCCGGCCTTCTGGTCACACGTGTGTCCAAACCGGGCGGCGCGGGCGGCAATATCGGCAAACAGCTCACCGAACAGTTGCTGGCGCAGCCCAAGGCCTGGGTCACCGCCAGCGGCGCCATGATGGCCTTCGGCCTGCTGCCCGGCATGCCGCTGCTGGCCTTCGTCGGCCTGTCCGCCGCCTCCGCCAGCGTGGGGTTGGTGGCCATGTACAAGGCGATGAAAAAGAATGAGAAGGAAGAAGCCGAGCGGGCGAACGAGGTGAAACCCGAGGGTGAGTTCGAGATCATTCGAGCGTTTGTGGTCCGGGTGAGTGACCGCATCGATCCCGATGTCGCCCGCAAGGTGGTGAACCAGTGCCGCACCACTCGCAATGACCTGTTGCTTCGACTGGGCCTGATGATGCCGCCGGTGCATTCGGATGAATCCGTGCCGCTGGAAGATGTGGACGTCGAGTTCTGTCATGGCGAGGTCCGCTCTTTCGGCATTCGTTTGCAGGACAGCCTCAAGACCTTCTCCTGGCTGCCGGACGATGGCACCGGATTCAATCTCCCGCCCGACCAGATCGAACTGCGCGGGGGCATGGCCGGAGCCGTGCGGCTGTGGATGACGCCGGAACAGATTGCCGAACTCTCCCCCACACCGACCGATGTGCAGGATTGCTGGCAGCGGCTGACCTCCCTGACGGAAGAGGTGATGCTGCGCAACGGGCCCGCCTACTTTGGCATTGAGGAATGCCAGCGCATCGTCAACTGGACCGCGCAACGCATGCCGGAGGTGGCCAAGGAGCTGGAGCGGGCGCTGCCCCTGAGCCGCATGGCCGAAGTGTTCCGGCGCCTGCTGAGCGAACGCGTGTCCATCCGCAACCTGCCGGTCATCCTCAATGCGCTGATCGACTGGGGCCCTCGCGAACGGGATGCCGCGGTGCTGACCGAATGCATCCGTGCGGCCCTGCAGCGCGAAATCTGCGAGAGCCAGTCGGTGCAGCGGGAGTTGCGGGCCCTGGTGCTCGACAGCGAACTGGAATCGACGGTGCGTTCGTCGATCCGGCAGACCGCTTACGGCGACTTCCTGGCACTGGACGCCCAGACCACCGACAACATCTGCGACGAGCTCTCACGAGCCTATCTGGCCTCGGTCAGCGACCGGCATCCGACGGTGGTGGTGTGTGCCCAGGACATCCGCGCCCACGTGCGCAAGCTGCTGGCAGAACGTATTCCGGAGATGTCGGTCATCGGCATGTCCGAGCTTCCTCCGGATTACCGGGTCAATGTGCTGAGCGTGGTGTCGGCACCGAACGGTTACTCCGGCTATTCAGATCAATATTGACATGGACACCCTTGAAGATCGGGAGGTCCCGGTGCAAGAGCGCGGCCCCGCGACGGACCCCTCCCTGGAACTCCGCGTACTGACCGGCCTGCAGGCGGGTGCGGCCTTGCCCCTGGACCAGCCCCTGCTGGCCGGCCGGGCGGAGGACTGTGACCTGCTGCTGCTGGATGATCTGGCGCCGCCGCATTGGCTGGAGCTCACACCCACGGAAGGGGGCGCGGTCACGCTGACGCCGCTGTGCGACGGCCTGATGATGGCGGATGGCTCGGTCCTGACCGGCCCGGTGTCGCTCGGTGCCGGCCATGTCTTCGGGATGGAGGGGCTCTGGCTGGAAGTGCAGTCGTGCGACGCACCGTGGCCGGCCCCTTCGGAGGCGTCGGCGCTGGCTCAGTCGCGCCCGGACCCGTCCGATGTGGATGCATGGGCGGGGGGCGCAGACGGTGGCGGAGAAATCCGCGACGACCGGCAATCGCCATTCGTTGGCGATGCTGCTGCCGATGTTTCTGCCGGTGCCGCTCACGATACCGCTCACGGCGCTGCCGCCACCGCCGCCCACCCCGGCGCGCAGGGGGCTGGGGCCGCGGGGCACCGTGACCCTGCGATCGATTTCGGCGACTGGATGGTGGACGCCCAGGGCGAGGATTCCCCCTGGCAGGTGGACCCGTCCGAGCGTCGCAGCCCGAAGCCACCGGCCACCGACCCCCGTGCTGTGGAGGCACGCCGCCGTTGGCTCACCTGGGGCGTGATGGGCGTCGGGGGAATGCTGACGATCAGCGGACTGCTTGCCATGGCGATGCAGTGGCGCGAGGCCACCATGAGCGCGGACGCGACGCCCAATGCAGTCGCCGACGGCGCTACTGCCGCGCCGACCCGCACTGCTGCCCCGCCGACCGGCGCTGCGCAAGTACGCTTGAGCGCTGCATCCGCGCCTGCGCCCACCACCCCGTCCGAACAGCCGGAGCCGAAGGCTCCCCCTGAGCGTCCCGGGCGGGTGCGCGTCACGGGCGGTGTGACCATCGTCCGTGCCGATACCGATATCGTCCTGCCATTTGAAGTGCGGGAGGTCGTCCTGGGCGCGCGCAGTCGCGTCGTCCTGTCCAACGGGCAGACCCTGTTGCCCGGGGATGCCGTGGGGATCTGGCGCTTGATGGAAATCAAGGCCGGCACCCTTGTTTTTGAAGGACCGCAGCGTGTACTGCTGCCTTGGTGATTGTCATGGTGCTTGAACCGACACTGCTGGACGCGCAGACCGATCTTTGGCGCTCCGCCATGGCCCAGGTGCGGGTGACCACCCTGCTGGGCAAGGTGCACCGGGTGACCGGCATGCTGATTGAAGCCCGCATGCCCGGCACCAGCGTGGGCGAGTTGTGCGAAGTCTTCGATCCCGCGCGGCCCGGCCGCCTATGGCGCTGCGAGGTCGTGGGTTTTCAGGGCACCCAGGTGCTGCTGTCGTCACTGATGCCGCTGGAAGGCATTTCCGCGGGTTGCCTGGTCCGTCCGCTCCGCATGACGCATCAGGTGGCCGTCAGCCCGGCGCTGCAAGGCCGCATCCTCGACGGCTTTGGTCTCCCGCTGGACGGGAAGCCTCCGCTGCTGCCCGGACAGCCGGGCGTCGTCATGCGACCGGTGGTGGCCGATGCGCCGCCGCCCGTCGAGCGATGGCGCATCAAAGACTGCTTTCCTACTGGCGTGCGCAGCCTGGATGCCTTGATCACCCTCGGCCAAGGCCAGCGCGTCGGCCTGTTCGCTGGACCGGGATGTGGCAAGACCACCCTGATGGCGGCGGTCGGCCGGGGCAGTCCGGCAGATGTCATCGTGGTCGGGCTGATCGGCGAACGGGGACGGGAAGTCCGCGAATTCACCGAACACGAGTTTCCGCCCGACCTGATGGCGCGGACTGTCATGGTGTGTGCCACCTCCGATCGCACCTCCATCGAACGGGTCCGCGCGGCCTTCACCGCGACCGCCATCGCCGAAGCCCTGCGCGACCAGGGGCTGAATGTGCTGCTGATGATCGACTCGCTCACCCGCCTGGCGCGTGCACAGCGTGAGATTGGCCTGGCAGCTGGAGAGGCTCCCGCCCGTGCGGGCTTCCCGCCCTCGGTGTATGCCCTGCTGCCCCGACTGATCGAGCGCGCTGGCAACGCCGCCGGCGGCAGCATCACCGCGCTCTACACCGTGCTGCTGGAAGGGGAGCTGCGCTCCGATCCGATTTCCGAAGAAGCGGTGTCGCTGCTGGACGGGCACATCGTGCTCTCGCGCAAGCTGGCCGAGCAGGGCCAATATCCAGCGGTGGATGTGCTGGCCAGTCTCAGCCGGGTGATGTCGAACATCGTGCCGCGCGAGCACAGCCAGGCGGCCGCGCGCTTGCGCCAGGTGCTGTCCGGCTACCGGGACATGGAATTGATGGTCAAGCTGGGTGAATACCGCAGTGGTCAGGACCCGGAAACCGATCGCATCGTGGCCGACTATCCCAAGGTCATTGACTTCTTGCGCCAGGACACCCGAACGGCAGCACCGATGCCGGAGAGCATTGCGCGGATGATGTCCCTGGCGCGCGGCGCGGCATGAGCACTGCCGGAGCGCGAGAGTCTGGCGCCAGCGACGGCGCCCTGGGCGAGCGGCCCGCCCGCTGGCCCCATGAGATTGCGCCGGATCCCAAACCCGATGAGCGCTTGAAACCGCTGCGCGCGCTGGAGTCCGTGGCGGACCGGCGGGCCAAGCTGGCCGAGGCGGCACTCGCGCGTGCACGCCATGCGCGCGCTCAGGCGGAAGAGGCCTTGGCAGCGGCGGAGGAGGCGTTGACCGCCCAGGTGAAGTTCGTGGAAGTGGAGCGCTTGCGTCTACGCCAGGAGCGCCAGGCGTCGCCGGATGCGGGAAATGCCCTTCGACGCTGGCGTGAGGACGACCAGCGGCTGATCGACAGCATCCCGCCCTGCCGGGAAGCCGTCCGAGCGCGGGAGCGCGGACTGGAAGCCGCCACGGGTGCGCTGCTGCGGGCCCAGCAGGACCATCGCCAGCGGACGCGCCGCCACGAGAAATTCGATCTGCTGATTGAGCAGATCGTCGAGGAATCGCCGGGCGCGGGTTGAGTACCGCTGCGCCCGCGAGACCGCACGTCTCTCAGGGCTGGTCAAACATCGCGTTCCCCAGCTCGTCATCCACTTCGGCCAGGGGCGCAAACGGCAGGCTCTCGCTGTCATCAGGAATGTCGGCATCGTCCGCATCGTCGGCGGCCAGAACGTCCGCCATCTCCAGGGGCGGGCACAACAGCTCCGGCGCCAGCTGTTCATATTCTTCAATGACCTTGAACAGCAGGGCCGCGCCACGACAGGTATGGTCGGGGATCGGCTCCCCGGGCTTGCCACTGGCCAGCAGGTGCCGCGCCAGGGCCACATACTTGACCATCGGAATGCCCTCCACCCGCGCGCGGCGGCGCCAGGCCCGTGCGTCGTCGTCCGTCGCTGCGGCCATCATCACCGGCATCAGCATGTGGTCCGGCTCATACAGCAGTGCCACCGCAATGTGCGACGGATTCACCACGAGGGCGCTGGGTCGTTGCTGCTCCTTGATCGGCGGGCCGTCCGCCAGGATCACCTCCTTGGCGGTCTGCTTGCGCATGCCCTTGAGCATCGGGTCGCCTTCGGCCTGCTTGTAGTCCTGCTTCATCTCGCTGTGGTCCATGCGGAGCTGACGCCACACCAGGTAGCGCTGAAGGAGGATGTCGGCAATCATCAGGATGATCAACACCACCACGCAGCGCATCACCAGCGAATGCATCAGTTCCATCGTCATCGCCCAACCCTGCGCGGGACTGGCGCGGTAGCTGCGGCCGATCTGCGGAAACTGCTTCATGACCTCCAGGTAGATCACCCAGATCAGCGCTCCGCCCTTGATCGGACCGAGCAGCGGAATGAGCAGCTTCTGCGGCGACACGAGCTGCTGCAGGTTGCTGCCGATGTTGAGCTTCTCAACCCCTTTTTCCAGGGCCTTGGGTGCCACGTTGAACTTGGTCTGGGCCAGGGTGGTCAGGGTGGCCAGCAGCATCGGCAGCAGGGCCAGCACGATCAGTCCGATCACCGCCGGGAACAGGGATTTCAGACTCAGCGTCAGGTTGACGTTGTGATGGGCGGACGCTGCCATCAATGCGGCATCCAGCGTCTCGGACAGCAGGCGCCGCCAATGGGGCTCGGTCGCGAAGGCGATTTCTGCGACCACCAGCAGCTTGATGATGCGGGTTGCTTCCTCGCTCACGCCGAGCTGGCCGTCCTCCCGGGCTTGTTGCAGGCGCTGAGGGGTGGGGGGTAGGGTCTTGTCTCCCATGGCGGCTCAATCTCAAGGCGGGGCAACGCCCAGCCCCAGGGTTTCCGCGATGCCTTCCTGCCACCAGCGCAGCGCTTCCTTGGCGTGGCTGTCCATCACCGGTGCCAGCACCAGCACCAGCATCACCAGTGCGAGCAAGGTCTTGACGGCCATGGCGGATGAATACACATCGAATCCCTGCACCGCGGTGCTGATCAGCGCAAGGCCGAGTTCCACCACGAGCAGCAGCATCAGCACCGGTGCGGCCGCAACCATCGCCTGACCCACCATGCCGGCCAGCGCCGAGAAAATGCCGTGCTGGCGCGCAGAGAGGTCCGGCAACATCTCCAGAACCTGCCAGTGCGCATGGCTGTCGGTGAGTACGGTGAAGACGCTCTGCAGCACGCCCCATTGCACCAGCAGCGCCACCAGTCCACGCTCGGCCAACTCGCCGATCAGGGTGGCGTCCGCCTGCAGGGAAGGGTTGACCTGCTGGGCCGCATTGGCGCCCCGCTGGTTGTCGATCAGCGTGCCCATGCCCCGGATGACCCAGAACGGCACCGCCGCCAGGGCGCCCAGCAGGCAGCCCAGCAGCACTTCCTTCACCAGCAGCAGCAGATAGAACTCGGGCGTCGGCGATGCGGCGACCAGCGGCGACCACAGCGCGGCAGCCACCGGCAGGCTCAGGCCGAGGGCGAGTGCGCCGCGGATGAGGACGCTGCTGTTGGTGTGGGAGAGGAAGGGCGTCAGCATCAACATGCCCAGCGTCCGGGCCATCGACAGCAGCATCGCCTGGATGATGACCAGCAGGTCCGATTGCATCAGGGACATGACGGCTCTGCCATCCTGGCCTGCGCGGCCGCCTTGGCTTCCAGCCGACGGTAGCGCTGGTCCAGGCGGGTCATGTAGCGGTGCCATTCCGGATCGTCGGCGCGCGCGCCCCAGATTTCGAGGTCGTTGCCGCGGTCGCCGTAGCGCACCACCTGCGGCAGGCAGGCCCAGCGCTGGAGGCGGCAGGCCCGCACCAGCGCAAGGCTCGCGCGATTGCTCCCCAGGATCCAGCAGGTGACGATGTCGAAACCATGGGGCAGCAGTTCGGGATGCACTCTGCGCAGCATCTGCATGGCCACGCCCTTGCGGTGCCAGTCCTGCGCCACATACAACCAGATATCCCCGACATTGCCGCAGGCGGAGCCGCCCCAGGCGATGCGACGCACATGGGCCCAGCCGACCAGCGCATCGCCATCGGCCATCACCCAGAGCGGCCAGCCATTGGCGCGGCTTTCGGCCAGCAAATGGGCCAGCCCTTGTTCCGAGGCGTCGCGCAGGGCCGGACTGTGGCCGCCGCCATCGACCGATTCGTTGTAGATGCGGGTGAGCGCGGGGACGTCAGCGGGCTGGGCGCGGCGCCAGATCAGGGAAGGGTAAGCCGAAATCATGGAAAGCTCAGGACATTGGGGTCGTGGCGGCCGCCCGCCAGATGCGCCACGCCTGGCGTTGCAAGGCCGGCGAATACGCAGTCGGGGCAAGCGGGGCGAGAGTGAAACACTGAGGGTCCACGCGCAGGCGCAGACGGGCCCAGGCGCCGGGGACGGCGTCTTCAATCAGACGCGCCATCAACGGCAAAGCCCAGCGCTGCAGATCCAGGGCGCTTCCGCCAGGCGGTGGCGCATGAGTCTCCGCCACCGTGAGGGGACGAGCGCGGGCCTGTCTCAGTGCGTCCTTCCAGGCTTCAGCATCTCCTGCGCTCTGCGTATCGTGTGAAAAAAGCCGCGCCAGACCCTGCCGCGAGGAGCTCACGCAGTGGCTCGCATAGCCCACCCGGCCGAGGGCGGTCGCCGCGGAGACCAGGTCGGCCGGCGCGAGTGGCAAGGCGGGCAGGGCTGAACCGGTGGCGCCGGGGAAAGGGCGAGGGTGGGGCAGGGCGGCGTCGATGCCGAAATGGCGGCAGAACCACCGATAGCCCAGGCGGCAGCCGGGACCAGGCGTTGCGAAAAGAGAGAGCAGGCCGCGGGTGCAGTCGCCGATGGGGTCGTTGCCTTGATGCTGTTGCGGATCGCCACTCGCAGGATCGACCGGGGATGCGCCCGAGTCATCGGCCCGATCGCCTTCCTGGGCGGCCTTCAGTCGGTCGCCCGAATCTTCGGCCAGCGTCCACCACCCCGGATGCGCATCGCGCCAGGGCTCATGCCACAGCGTCCACCAGGCGTCCATCGCCTGGGCGTCCAGGGGTGGGGCGTCCATGTCACAGGTTCTCCGTGCGGGCGGCAGCGACGTCCCCGGTGGATGCGGCGCTGGACGCGGACCCCGATGAGGACGCGGGTGCAGCGCGACGATGCCACCACAACCAGGCGGACGGTCCGCCCACGCCAAGGAGGACCGCGGTCAGGCCGATCAGCCATCCGCGCCAGTGCTCTGCGGCCGAGGACGACGCAGGGGGGCTGGAGGCCGCCGCGACGTTGTCTCCGCCAGCCAGCAGGCCTTCCCGCGTCTTCTGGCGCATCGACAGGGGCTCGGAGGGGACGAACACGACCGCCACCTTTTCCGGGGTGTCGGCAAGACCGGGGATGCTGGCCAGGACGAGCTTGCGGATGCGGGCCTCGTACGCCGCCGTGTCCCAACCGGGGATGTGCTTGATCAGCACCGAGCAGGAACTGGGCAGGACCGGCTCACCGGGCACCACACGCTCCGGCAGCACCGGATGCACGCGGGCCAGCACGACGCCGTCGATCTGGGAAAGGGTGCTCTCCAGTTCCTGCGACAGTGCGTAGAGGAAGCGGGCGCGCTCTTCGGTCGGGGTGGAAATCATCCCGTCCTTCTTGAAGATGTCGCCCATGCGGGTGAAGGAACTGTTGGGCAGGCCAACGGCATGCAGCAGGGCCACGGAACGGCTGAAATCGGACGTCGGCACGCTGACGGAGAACATCTGCTTGCCTTGCGCAGACTTGCTCGCCTGGATGCCGTGGTCGCTCAGCGCGGCGGTGATGTCGTTGGCATCCCGCTCGCTCAGCCCGCCGTACAGCTCCGACGAGGTGTTGCAGCCGGACAGCGCCAGCACCAGCGCCGTTGCGGTGAGCAACAGGCTGCGGCGCAGGGGCGTCTTGTGCATCGAGGCGCCGCCGGGTGAGCGGCGGCTCGGGGTGGAGCGGTGCCGGAACATCTGAGTGCTCACTGCATCTTGACGATCTGGTCAATGCCAGAGGTCGTCTTGGTCAGGACCGTGGCCATCACGTCCTGGCGGGCATTGGCATCCTGGATGCGCATCACCAGCTTCGGCATCTGTTCCAGGTCGCCAGTCTTGACGATATGGCGCAGCTGATGGGCCATGGAGACCCGGTCGGCGGTCATGTCCCGGGCGATGGACGAGACGTCGGCCATGGCTTCCGAGAAGGCGGTGCGACCACCGCCGAGACCACCACCGACACCGCCCGCGGCCGGGGCGCGACCCACGAGGTTCCCCGCGGCGCCGGACGACGCGCCAGCGGCCGGTGCAGGCAGCACGAGCCGGGACGGAAAGTCGAGCGGATTCATGACGTCTGGCCCAAGGCGTAACGCACATCGATGAGGGCCACTTCCTTGGCGGTCTCCACGAGGCTTTGCATGAAGGGGCTGGTGACCGGCACATGGGCAAAGCCGGCGTCGATGGCATTGGAGATTTCATCCCCCTGGGCCAGGCCGTTGGTCATGCAGGTCTTGTAGAGCGACATGGCGCGGGCCATCACATGCACGTCGTCGGGGGCTGCATCCGGGGAGGCCAGGGCCTGGACGGCGGCGTCCGGCTCGAGGTCGCTGATCCCTTCCTGCTCGGCGCGCGACAGCATGGCGTTCAGGTCTGCGGCATCAGGAATGCCTTCCTGCGCAATGCGCATGACCTGAACCAGTCGGCCGATCGCCATGTTCAGCGTCATCAGTTCCGCCTCGGTGGGGACGCACAGCTGTTCGACAAAATCCGTCCAGGTGGCGGCCGACGTGGGACGAGGGAAGGTCTCGGGATGGCGGTCCATCAGGGCGGCGATGCACAGCCGCTTCTGGGCGTCGGGACCGTCCCGGTTCGGGGCTTCGGCGTCATGGGCGCCACGGTCAAGTTCAAGGGTGGTCATGGGAACTCCTGGGTGCGCCGGGGAGGCGCCAGCGGACGAGTGAGTCGTCCGGCAGATGAAGGGGGAAAACCCCGCCCCGGGGGAGAACGTGCGGATCGATCACCGCACGTGATGGGGCGGGGTCAGCGGCTTCAGAAGAAGCCGGGGTAACGGCCAAAGCCCAGGCCGAAGGGCGACATGCCCATCATGCTGCCCATCAGGCCGCGGGCCATGCCGCCGCCCAGACCGGCCATCATGCCGGCCATCATGCCGCTGCCGAAGCCGCTGCCGAAGCCGCCGCCCATGCAGTGCATGTGGGGCTGATGAGATTCCATGTGGTAGTGAATTTGAGGAGCGCTTCCAGACATGATGTGTCCTATCGAATGAAGTGAATGTGGGTTAAATAAATGGGAGAGAGAAAGGTGCCGTTACACACGAACGTCAACAAGGCCGATCACTGGCCCAGGTTGATCTTGTCCGTCATGTGGCTGTAGAACTGCGTCTTTTCGATCATCTCGTTCATCTGCTTTTGCTTGGTGTCTTCCACCATCTTCCGAATGGTGGTTTGGGTGTTTTCAGCGCTCGTTGCGGCCGAGGCCGCATCAAGCTGCTGCTGGTTTTGCTGGGTCTGGTAGGCGGCCATACCGCCACCTCCGCCCATGCCACCAAAAATTGATCCCGCCATGGGGGACCTCCTGTAGAAGAAAGAATGAAGTTGTCAGTGCCCGAGCGCGCGCCCTGGTGCCGATCAGTGCCCCCGGTTTCGTGGCAAGTTCGATGAATTCGGGCAGACCCGAGGGGGGAGGGGCGCCGATCCAGGGATAATCCGCGCGCTTTTTCAATCCCCGCATCCCTCGCGAAAAGTTCCCAAGGCCGACGCCATGCTTTTGACCCTGGTCATCCTTTACCTGCTTGTCACCATCGCCATCGGCCTTTGGGCTGCCAAGCGGGTGAAAAACACGGCCGACTTCGCGATCGCCGGGCGCCATCTGCCGCTGGTGATGATCATCACCACCACCTTCGCGACCTGGTTCGGCTCCGAAACGGTGCTGGGAATCCCCGCAAAATTTGTCCAAACCGGACTGAACGGGGTGGTGGAAGATCCGTTCGGGGCGGGTTCGTGCCTGATCCTGGTGGGGCTGTTCTTTGCGGCCAAGCTCTACCGCATGACCCTGCTGACCATCAGCGACTACTACCGCGAGCGTTACGGCCGGGTGGTGGAGGTGATCTGCAGCTTCATCATCATCCTGTCCTACCTGGGCTGGGTGTCCGCCCAGGTCACTGCGCTGGGGCTGGTGTTCAACCTGCTGTCCGGCGGCGCCATCTCCATCCCGGTCGGGATGGTCATCGGGACCGCGTCCATCCTGGCCTACACGCTGTTCGGCGGCATGTGGTCGGTGGCGGTGACCGACTTCATCCAGATGATCATTCTGGTGGTGGGCCTGTCCATCATTGCCTGGTTCGCCGCGGACAAGGCCGGCGGCGCCGACAAGGTGATCGCCCTGGCCACCAGCCAGGACATGTTCAAGTTCCTGCCCGAGCCCACCTTCCATGATGTGGTGTTCTTCGTGGGTGCGGCCATCACCATGATGCTGGGATCGATCCCCCAGCAGGACGTGTTCCAGCGGGTCATGTCCGCCAAGGATGAGCGTGCGGCCACTCGCGGCCCGGTCATCGGTGGCATCTGCTACATCCTGTTCGCCTTCGTGCCGATGTTCATCGTGGTCAGCGCCCTGATCATCATGCCGGAGGAGGCCAAGCAGCTGATTGCCGAAGATCCGCAGAAGGTGATTCCGACGCTGGTGATTGAGCGCATGCCGTTCGTGATGCAGGTGCTGTTCTTCGGGGCCTTGCTGTCCGCGCTGAAGTCCACCGCGTCGGCCACCTTGTTGGCCCCGTCCGTGACCTTTGTGGAAAACATCTGGCGTCAGTTCTTCCCGCGGGTGTCGGACAAGCAGGAATTGCGCACGATGCGGATCGCGGTGCTGATCTTCTCGGTCTGCGTCTGCGGCTACGCGATCGCGCTGCAGGGCACGTCGATTTATGAAATGGTGTCGGCGGCCTACCAGATCACCCTGGTTGGTGCCTTCGTGCCGCTGGTGTTCGGTCTGTACTGGAAGCGGGCCACGACGCAGGGCGCGCTGTTCGCCATCGCTTTGGGGGTGGTGGCCTGGCTGCTGTTCCTGCTGACACCGGCCGGCGAGCAGTTCCCGGCCCAGCTGGCCGGCTTCCTGGCGGCCTTCGTCGGCATGCTGATCGGCTCCCTGGGCCCGCAGGCGATCCGCAACTCGCACGGATCGCACCACAAGATCTGAGGCAAAAGCGCCACGCCAGCCCGGCTTCGGCCCCGTTGCAGGCGCTCACGGCGGCCCCGCGCGGAGGCGGGCCGCCGCTCCTCTATATAATTTCGGGTTTTTGACCCAGGGCAATACCATGCCGATCTACGCTTACCGTTGCGGCATCTGCGGCCACGCGAAGGACGTGCTGCAGAAGCTGTCCGATGCACCGCTGACCACCTGCCCGGCCTGCGGCGCGGAATCCTTCAGCAAACAGGTCACGGCCGCCGGCTTCCAGCTCAAGGGCTCGGGCTGGTACGTCACCGACTTCCGCGGCGGCTCGGGGGGCACCAGTGCACCCGCGACCGCTGGTGCCGCGACCGCTGGTGCTGCGGCTGCCGGCGCCGGATCCGCCGCGGCGGACACCGGTTCGTCCTCCGCCAGCAGTGGCGGTGGCGGCGAATCGTCGTCGGGCTCCTCCGGATCTTCCGGCACCTCCTGTGGCGGCGGCTGCGCCTGCCACTGACCGACAAGGCCGGACCCAGGCATGAGAAAGTACATCATCACCGGCCTGCTGGTCTGGCTGCCCCTGGCGATCACCGTCTGGGTGCTGCTGTGGGTGCTGGGCATCATCAACGGCGTCTTCGCCTGGCTGCTGTCAGCCGTGGGCGCGGTGCTGCCGGCATCGGCCAGCGCTTCGGTGCGCGACCTGCACGACGTGCCGGGCCTGGGCGTGGTGGTGCTGGTGGGCGCACTGATGCTCACCGGCATGTTCGTCGCCAACATGTTCGGCCAGTGGTGGCTGCAGCAGTGGGATCGCCTGCTCTACAAGATCCCCATCGTCAAGAGCATCTACAGCTCGGTCAAGCAGGTCTCGGACACCCTGTTCTCTTCCAGCGGCAACGCATTCCGTGAAGCGGTGCTGGTGCCGTATCCCCATCCGCATTCATGGACCATCGCCTTCGTCACCGGCAAGCCGTCCGGCGAGGTGGCGGACCAGCTCGGCACCCTCAGCGGCGCCGCGGCGGACGAGCACGTGAGCCTGTACGTGCCCACCACCCCCAATCCCACGTCCGGTTTCTTCCTGATGATGCCCCGCGCCCAGCTCCGGCCCCTGGCCATGAGCGTGGACGAAGCCCTGAAGTACATCATCTCCATGGGCGTGGTGGCGCCCGCGTCCGGGGAGAGCACCCACCCGGTCACGCTGCCTGCGGCCCCGGAGAGCGCCCGAAATTGACCGGGTTGAGCGCCTCGGCAAGCGCTCAGCCCTGAGGGTCGTCAAGGCCCCGCCAGCGCCCATCAGACCCATTTTTTTGGGGCGCGCGCCCCTGTCAGCGTGCCCCGTCGACACCCGATTTCCGGAGAGTTTCCATGCGTACCTGTTATGCCGGCCAAGTCAGCGAAAAGCTGCTGGATCAAACCGTGACCCTGATGGGCTGGGCCCATCGCCGCCGCGACCACGGTGGTGTGATCTTCATCGACCTGCGCGACCGTGAAGGCCTGGTTCAGATCGTCTGCGACCCCGACCGCCCCGACATGTTCAAGGTGGCCGAAGGCGTGCGCAACGAGTTCTGCCTGAAGCTGGTGGGCAAGGTGCGCGCACGTCCGGCCGGTACCGAAAACGGCAACCTCGTCAGCGGCAAGGTGGAAGTGCTGTGCTACGAGCTGGAAGTGCTGAACCCGTCGGTGACGCCTCCGTTCCCGCTGGATGACGAGAACATCTCCGAAACCACGCGCCTGACGCATCGCGTGCTGGACCTGCGCCGCCCGTACATGCAGAACAACCTGATGCTGCGCTACCGCGTGGCGATGGAAGCGCGCAAGTTCCTGGACGAGCACGGCTTTGTCGACATCGAAACCCCGATGCTGACCAAGAGCACGCCCGAAGGCGCTCGCGACTATCTGGTGCCCTCCCGCGTGCATGACGGCATGTTCTTCGCGCTGCCGCAGTCGCCCCAGCTGTTCAAGCAGCTGCTGATGGTGGCCGGTTTCGACCGCTACTACCAGATCACCAAGTGCTTCCGCGACGAAGACCTGCGTGCCGACCGCCAGCCCGAATTCACCCAGATCGATATCGAAACCAGCTTCCTGACCGAAGAAGAGATCCGGGCCATGTTCGAAGGCATGATCCGTCATGTCTTCCGCAAGGCGCTGAATGTCGAACTGGGCGAGTATCCGGTGATGAAGTACGCCGAGGCGATGTTCCGCTTCGGTTCCGACAAGCCGGACCTGCGGGTGAAGCTCGAATTCACCGAGCTGACCGACGTGATGGGCGATGTGGACTTCAAGGTCTTCTCCGGCCCCGCCACGACCCCCGGTGGCCGTGTGGTCGCGCTGCGCGTGCCGGGCGGAGCCCAGCTGAGCCGCGGCGAGATCGACAGCTACACCGAGTTCGTCAAGATCTACGGTGCCAAGGGTCTGGCCTGGATCAAGGTCAATGAAGTGGCCAAGGGCCGCGAAGGCCTGCAGTCCCCGATCGTCAAGAACCTGCACGACAAGGCTGTGGCCGACATCCTGGCCCGCACCGGCGCGCAGGACGGCGACCTGATCTTCTTCGGCGCCGACAAGGCCAAGGTGGTGAACGACGCCATCGGCGCCCTGCGCCTGAAGGTGGGCCACAGCGAGTTCGGCAAGACCAGCGGCCTGTTCGAAGACCGCTGGGCGCCGCTGTGGGTGGTGGACTTCCCGATGTTCGAGCAGGACGAGGAAAACAACCGCTGGGCGGCTGTGCACCATCCGTTCACTGCGCCGAAGGATGGCCATGAGGACCTGATGGTCACCGACCCGGGCGCCTGCATCGCCAAGGCCTACGACATGGTGCTCAACGGCTGGGAACTGGGCGGTGGTTCGGTGCGTATCCACCGCGCCGATGTCCAGGCCAAGGTTTTCGAGGCCCTGAACATCAGCCCGGAAGAGCAGCGCATCAAGTTCGGCTTCCTGCTGGACGCGCTGCAATACGGCGCGCCCCCGCACGGTGGCCTGGCCTTCGGCCTGGACCGTCTGGTGACGCTGATGACCAAGGCGGAGTCGATCCGCGACGTCATCGCCTTCCCCAAGACGCAGCGCGCGCAGTGCCTGCTGACCGGTGCCCCGTCGTTCGTGGATGAAAAGCAGCTGCGCGAACTGCACATCCGCCTGCGCAACCCGGCCGCTGCGGCTGAATAAGCCCATCGGCGGGCCTGCATGCCGGTGCCATCGCCGTCCCTGAAGGTGGGTGCGTCCGTCGCGCCCACCGGCCGGGATGCGGCCCGGTGGGAGCGCCTCCTGATGCGCCGCCCCGCGCTGGCCCTGCCGGTGCTGCAGCGGGTGGTGGCGCAGGGCGGGGATGAACCGCCCTCTCAGGCCCTGCTGGGCCTGTTTTTCATTCTGGAACGCTGCGGCCGTGGGCCCGAGCTGCAAGGGGCGCTGGAAGCGGCCCTGGCGTCGGCGCTCGACCGGGCGCAGCACCGGGCGGATGTGGCCGCCCGCGAGCAGGCGGCGGAGCTCAGTGAAGCGCTGGGCCGGCTGCATTACCAGCGCGGCGACTATCTGCAGGCCTGCAACGCCTGGAGCCAGACGCTGGAGCTCACCCGCGACGACACCCGCTGGGCCTGTCTGGCTCGCATCGGTCTGGCGCATCTGTGTTTTGCGGTCGGCGACTGGGCCCGTGGCGGCCGGGTGCTGGATCAGGCGGAGCGCCACTATCCGGGTCTGGGCGGTGACGCCTACCTGCGGGCCAAGATCGGTCTGAACCGGGCGGCTGCAAGTCGTGCCACGGTCGGTCCCGAAGCGGCAATCCCCTTGCTGGACCAGGCGCAGCGCGCGGCCCGTCAGGCTGGCCATCGCGATTACGAAGCCGAGACGCTCTGGCACCGCGCCCGCGGCGCCCGAGACAGCGGCGATGCCGGTCAGGCGGCGATGCTGGCGCGCCGTTCGCTGCAACTGGCGCGTCGCTGCGACTACCGCTGGCTGCAGGCGCAGTGTCTGCTGCTGCTCAGCGAGCTGCAGGACGAAGAAGCGCTGGTGCATGCGCAGGAAGCCCTGACGCTGGGTGAAGCGCTGCAATCCCGCGCCGTCCAGGCGGCGGCGCATGCGCGGCTCAGCCAGCTGATGGCCGACCGCGGCGCGCTGGGCCCCAGCTGGCACCACCAGCAGCAGCGGCAGCGACTGGAGGCGGTGCTGGGCCAATCGGCATTGCCGGCACGGCTGGAACAGCTGGCCCGTTTTGATCAGCCGCTGCCCTCGGGCCACCTGCAGAGCGACCTTGGCCCCCTTGCGCAGGAGGCATCGGCGCTCAGCGAAGCGCTGACGGCACTGGCGGCCCGAGCGCAGTCGGGGGCGACTCCGGAAGCGATCCGCCGCGATCTCCAGCGGTTGTCAGCGGTCGCCGAGGCCCTGGCGCAGACTGCCCGGGCCGCGCAAGCAACGCAAGCAGCGGCCACCGCGCAGTCTGGGTCATCGTCCGCCTCGTCCGCCTCGTCCGGCACGGTCCAGACCGCACCACCGATGCAGTCTTCGCCAGCAGCGCCCGCCACACCCGGCGTGTCGGCAGCCTCCATGGGCCGCCGATCCGCCACCCGCTGACGGATCACATCGTCGTCACGCCATACTGCGTCACGATGGAAATCGGATCCGCCGGATGGGCCGAGCCCAGCAGAATCACCAGATCCGGATCCTGGAAGTGCCCGCGACCATCGCGGTCCACCAGCAGCATCACCTGCCCGTTCGCATCCAGCTGGCGGTTCAGGTAGAGATCTTCCCGACCCGCCGTCATGCGCTGCAGCAGCAGGCTCAGGTCCAGACGGTCGCCCTGGGCATCGCTGAAATCGATCACCGTATCCACGCCGCCCTGATTCACACGCCAGGTGAAGGTGTCCGCACCCGCGCCACCGCGCATCACATCATTGCGGCTGGTGCTGAACAGCACTTCATCCCGGTCCTGACCGATCACCAGCGTCTGTAGCCGTGCCTCGTCGTAGTCGAAGCGCTGGCCGTTGAGCACCACGCTGTCGCCCTGACCCATCACCACCGTCAGCGGCATGCTGCCGTTGGTGGCCAGGGTGGCGGTGGTCAGGGTGAGGGTGTTGGCCTGGCCGTTGTCCATCCACACCTGAGAGAAGCCGCGCACACCGCCGCTGAACTGGCCGAAGTCGATGTCGGTGGTGCCGGAGAGGTAGAGCGTGTCATTGCCGGCCATGCCATCGATGCGAAGCAGGCTCCGCTCGCCGGAGTAGGTCAGCACGTCATCATTGGCCGTGCCCAGCAGGGATTGCATTTCTGGCGTGCTGTTGGTCGTATCGAGATAGACCATGAATTCGTTGTAGATGACCTGCTGGTAGTAGGAACTGTCCGCAGCATGGCGCCCGAGCTGCCATTGGGTGCTGGTGGGGAACTTGGCGAACAAGGTCCCGTCCGAGGCCACACGGATGCCGTTTTCGTAAATGGCCTGGGCCGCGTCGGTGTAGTTGATGTCAGCGCTGCCCGCTGTTGTGTTGGCCGAATGCGCTTCAAACACGATGTCGTTGGCCAGCCCGACGAGAGCGGTATTCCCGTTGGCCACTTCCCGTGCAAGACGCCCCGCACCCCCGTTATTGCTGGTGTTCACGTCAAAGACGTAGCCGCGGTTCCCGGAAGATTCGGGATAGTGGGCGCTCAGCCGTCCCGTCTGGCTAACCCCGAGGTTGAACAGGGAGCCGTCCCTGCTGCCTTCGGACTGCACCTTGGCGTAGATGAGCGCACTCCGCCAATCGGTGCCTGCGACCCCATTGGCCACCATGAAATCGTCCGCGCTGCCGTTGCGGGTGTTGAAGCTGATGCCCATGGACCCGTCCGCACGGGTCACCAGCACACCCCGGTCCACGATCACGCCCTGTTGGGAGGCGTTCGTCTGCACCATGTCCCGTCCGTGGCCGGACTGGTCGTACCAGGTGGTCACGAAGCCGCGATCCGTGCTGCCGCGCCCCACAAAATTCAGCAGCGCGGTCCGGTCCAGATTGCCGTTGGCATCGAAGCCGATGTCCTGCTCCTGGTTGTCTGATGATCGGCGCACCCGAACGGAAGCGGTGTTGAGATTCGGATTCAGGTTGCGCATGCTGTAGGCAGCCTGCATCCGGTCAACGTCCACCTCGTAGATCGTGCCGATCCCCAGGCCATCACCGATGGTCCCGCCCTGCGCCTGGTCCAGGTGCACCATCAGGCGTTCGTTCACTTCGCGGTAGTAATCCCCCGAGACGGTGAAACGCACCAGTTGCTGGGTCTCCCCCGCAGCAAACCTGACCTGCCCCGACGCCGCCCCCGAGAAGTCGAGGTCCGACAACAGCCCGTTGGGATTGTCGGTGGCCGAGCTGCGCAGCAGGTCCAGCGACCAGTTGATGCTGCCTTCACTGCTCAGATCCCCGCTGCGGCTGACGATGAACACCAGCTCCCGGGTGCCGTCCAGACCTTCCACCACCTGTGCATCGGACAGGTTGAAGACCGAGGCGATGGCCGGCGCGGAGTCTTCCCGCACGGTGGTATTGCCCGCCATGTCGAAGGTCGTCACGCGGGTGTTGACCGTGGCGCCGTTCTCGAAGGATGCAAAGCTGCCCGATACCGGCGTAGCCAGACGGGTATCGATCTGCCACTGGCCGGCGGCATCGGAGCGGGTTTCATAACGCAGCTCGTAGCCATTGGCCAGGTTGTTGTCGGTATCGATCTCCACCACCACCCGTTCGAAGGCGTCCGACACGCCAAACAACACGGGCGACAGCGCCACCGAAGTGCCCATGTCGTAAGCACTGGCTGGCGGGCGGGTGTCCACCGTCACCGTCAGCGCCGGAGAGGTCAGGCCTGCCACGGGATCCACCGCGATAAACTGATAGCTGCCGTCGGCCAGGGTATTGGCAGGCAGCTGGAGCTCCCAGCGGCCTTGTGCGTCACACACCACCGTGCCGACCTGCTCCGCCAGGATACCGACGCCGTTGCGGTCGGCATCCAGGTACACGAGCAGCGTGGCGCCAGGGCGACCCGCGCCGCGCAGACGCAGCGGGGAGGCGGCAGAACCATCCAGACGGGTGATGCTGTCGGAGTTGTAGGTGCCGCTGTCGCTGTCGGGGTGGAGGAACACCATCGGCGTGCCCTGGGGCAGCACCTGGACCTGGGACAGGGTGGGCGTCGTCGAGGTGTTGCCTGCGACATCGGTGGCCGTGACGGCCACGGTGCGCCCGCCGATCGCCGCATTGGCGTCGCCTTCAAAGCGAAGCCACTGCAGCAGCTGTGAGGCCTGCTCGGCGGTCAAGGGCGCATCGGCGGTGATCGTCAGCGTGGGCTGGGCAGGATCGGCGGACAGCGTCAGGGTGATGGTGCGCCCCGGGATCCACTGATCACTGGTCAGCGTGCCGCCCAGGCCCAGCACCAGCGTGTCCGTCATGCCATCGGTGTCGTCGCCATCGGTCAGGCCGATGCGCTCCTGCTGGCCGGCAGCGGTCTGGAAGGCATTGCTGAGAGCCGACGAGAAGGTCAGCGTCAGACTGGTGATGGGGCTGTCATCCGCGAGAAAGGCGGTGGCGGGATTGAAGACGGGCAGCATCCAGCTCACGCCGGCGGCCACCTGGGTCGCATGGTCCAGGCCGTCGGCCAGACCGTTCAGGTCGACAATCGGCGCCAGGTTGTCCAGCACCACCGAGCCCGCCGCGCGGCCCGAGTTGCCGACCTCGTCCGT
The DNA here is from genome assembly GCA_966211495.1 of uncultured Roseateles sp. Taxonomy (GTDB): domain Bacteria; phylum Pseudomonadota; class Gammaproteobacteria; order Burkholderiales; family Burkholderiaceae_C; genus Roseateles. The sequence goes on from CBIHOT010000003.1 coordinate 115,112, forward strand.
CAGCACGACGGTGAAGCGGCGCTCGCCCTGGCCGGGGTCGACCGACGCGTTCATCAGACGCAGCGATGCCAGCAGGGCCGTGACGGCCTCCTGGCTGGCGAGGCTGCCGTCAGCGGTGCTGAAGCTGTAGCGGGTGGAGATGCGGCTGACGGTCCATACGGTGTCGCCGAGCTGCCACTGCAGACCGTCGGCCAGCGTGACCAGACCGAGCGCCGTCTCGCTGCACAGCTGATCGTCCACACTGGTGCCGCCACCGAATCCGCGCAAGGAGACGAGGGAGTAGCGCGCATCGGGGTTGTCGTGGCGGATGGTCAGGTCTTCGGCGAAGACGCGGACCGGCGTGGCCAGGGAGCCGACGTAGGTGAGAGGCTCCACGCCGTCCAGGGCACCGTTGAGGTCCAGACTCGGAGAGCGGATGTCGATGGTGACGCGGACGGTGGACGCGGCGCCGACATTGCCGGCGAGATCCTCGCCCCAGAAGGAGAACGTCCGTTCGCCCGGGGTGGGCAGCGTGCCGAGGCTGGTCAGTCGCAGTGCATTGGCCAGCGTGCTGGCTTCCATGCCGGTGAGCGTGCTGCCATCGGACTTCTGGATGACCAGCAACCGGGTGGTGGCGTCGTAGCGGTAGTCAAGCCCGGAGATGCCGAGCAGGGTGACGTTGCTGGCGGACAGATCCTGGTCCAGCACAGGACCGTCTTCGAAGCTGAACTGGTCATCGACGGCAAAGCCGGCGTCTGCGCGGACATACAGCGTGCGCAGCTCGGCGGTGCTGAGTTCCGCAGTGGTGCTGATCAGGCTGACCCCTTGCTGCGCAGCGTTGATGCCGACGACGCGTGCGGTCTCGTTCTGCAGGCCCGGGTCGGTCAGCAGGTCGATGGTCGGAGCATCCAGCAGCAGCGTGACAGCGATGCTGGTGACCGCGCTGACGTTGCCGGCGAGGTCGGTCTGACGGATCTGAACCGTGTGGTCGCCAGCGCCGGCGACGGCGGCCAAATCCAGCGAGGTGCCGGAGCCTTCGGTCCAGGTGGCGCCCTCGTCCAGGGAGTAGGCCCAGGTCGCGCCCGCTTCGAGATCGTGGATCTCCAGCAGCCCGTTGTGCGTGATGTGGTCGGTGGTGGAGGCGCCGCTGTCCTCGGCCAGGGCGACGGTCGGCGCGGACACTGCGGTGTCGATCACCACATCGAGCTGCGCAATGTCGCTCTGGTTGCCGGCCGTGTCGGTCTGTCGGACCATGAGTTGCACTTGGCCATCGGGCATTCCGGAGAGGTCCAGGGAAGTGCCGCTGCCCGGCAGCCAGGTGAGTCCGCCGTCGGTGGAGTAGTCCCAGGTGGCGTCGGTTTCGAGGTCCTGGATCTGGACGCGGCCATCCTGGGTGATGAGGTCGGTCGCGTCGCTGCCGGTGTCGGCCAGCAGCGTCACCGTGGGGGCGGCACTGGTGGTGTCCACAACGACATTGAGCTCGGCGATGTCGCTGACGTTGCCGGCAGCATCGATCTGACGCACCAGCAGTTGCACCGGGCCGGCGGCAATGTCCGCCAGATCGAGCAGCGCGCCGGTGCCGGCGGTCCAGGTGACGCCGCCGTCGATGGAGTAGTCCCAGGTGGAATCGGCTTCCAGATCCAGAATCTGGATGCGACCATCGTGGGTGATGCCATCGGTCGCGGAAGTGCCGGTGTCGCCCAGCAGGAGCAGGGTAGGCGCGCTGATGGTGGTGTCGAGCACGAAGTCCAGTGAAGCGGCATCGCTGGCGTTGCCTGCCAGATCGGTCTGACGGACGAGCAGTTGCACATCGCCGTCGGGCAGGGCGGACAGGTCCAGGCTTGTGCCTACGCCGGTGAGCCAGGTGGCGCCGCCGTCCAGCGAGTATTCCCAGAGGGCGCCGTCTTCGAGGCCCTCAACGGTGATGCTCGCGTCGCGCGTGATGAGATCGGCGGAGGAGGCGCCGGTGTCGAACGTCAGGGCGGGGGAGGGGGGCGCCGCGGTGGTGTCCAGCACGAGATCCAGTTGCGAGCTGCTGCTGACATTGCCTGCGAGATCGGTTTGGCGGACAAGCAAGGTCACATCGCCGTCCGGCAGGCCCGAGAGGTCGACCGAGTTGCCAGTGCCCGCGAGCCAGGTGCTGCCGCCGTCGATGGAGTACTCCCAGGTCGCACCTTCCTCAAGCGCCTGGATGCTCACGCGGCCGTCGTGCGTCACGCGGTCCGCTGCGGACGCGCCGCTGTCCACGATCAGCGACAGCGTAGGCGCCGGGGCGGATGTGTCCAGCACAAACTCCAGCTGCGTCTCGGCGCTCACGTTGCCTGCCACGTCGGTCTGGCGCACCAGCACGTCGGCCGGTCCGTCGGGCAGCTCGACCAGGTCGATGGTGGTGCCCGTGCCGGTCACCCAGGTGAGGCCGCCGTCGGTCGAGTAGTCCCAGGTGGCGCCGTCTTCCAGCCCGGTGACGATCACCTGCGCGCTGCTCGTCACCAGGGTGTCGCCGACCGAAGCCGTGGCGCCGGCGAGCGCCAGTCCGGGCGCGCTCACGCCTCCGTCCAGTCCGAAGGTGTACTCGCCGACCTCACTGGTGACGCCGGTTTCATCGGTCTCGCGCACCAGCACCGTGTGGCTGCCGGAAGCGGGAAAGTGGGTGCCCGGAATTTCATTGCCGGTGCCCGGCGTCCAGGTCACGCCGCCATCAACGCTGAATTCCCAGCCGTGGCCGGGCGTCAGTCCGTCGATGCGAAGCGTGCCGTCAGAGGTGATGCGGTCCGTGGACGATTCCCCGGTGTCATTCACCAGCGTCACCGTGGGGGCTGTGGTCAGCACGGGCGGCGGCGCATCGTGACCGGCATCGTGCCCTTCACCGGGCTGGCCGGCGTCGGTGGGGTCCTGGGTTTCCGTAATCGAGACGGCCGGGGGATCCTGTGGGACGACCGAAGGGGACGCAGTGTCCGTCGATCCGGAGGATCCGGGCGTGCCGTCCGACTCAGACGCGCTGGGGGTGTTCGAAGGCGGGGTGGCGTTCGAGGTGTCCGAGGAACTGGCAGCGCCGTTGGACGGGCGGGCACCACTGCCACCGCCACCGCCCGCCATCGCCACGAGGGCCGCGGGGATGGCCAGGCTCCAAAGCCCCGACGCACCACCGCTGCCGCCGAACAGCCAAAGGGCGGCCTCGTCATCATCCTCTTCGTCTTCGGGCACACCCTCGCTCACGGAAGAGGGCAGCGTCTGACGGCTGGCGGCATCGGTCTCGCTCAGCGTCTCGCCGAGGGTCTCGTGGGGCGTCTGATCGGACGGTGTTGCACCGTCCGTCCCGACAGACGCGGCACCGTCCGCAAGGTCGGCGTCCGTCTCCGGCGCCATGGTGGCCAGCGAGACGGACACCTCGTCCTCATCGATTCCCCGGCGTCCGGCCCCTTTGCCCAGGGTCCGGCCTGCGGTCGCATCCAGGGACGCTCCGCGACGGCCGATGACGCCTTCCCCGGTGCCAGCGTGCGCAGCAGCTGCAGTCGCTGTAGACGCGGTCGCGCCAACCGGGGCCGGTGACGACAGGCCAGCAACTTCTTGCGCGGTGACTGGCCGAACGGTGTGGGTGGTGTGCTTCATGATGACTGCCTGTGCGGGGGGAACACCGACAGTCTCCAACCCTGAGGCGCCAAGCGCGCCTGCTCAAATTTGCTGATGTGTTTGGGTGAACTAGCTCAAAGTTGCTATTCGCGCCCAGCAACCCCGAACGACCGCAAGGAAAGCCCCCGCCCCGCGCCGTTCACCAGATCGACAGGCTGCTCGCCAGCACCCGCTGCAGCCAGCTGCGATGGGACGCATCCGCCACTTCACCGCGCCCCACCAGCTCCATCCGCGCATTGACGATGTCGGACGACGTGACCTGGTTACCGCTGCGGATGTCCTGCGGGTTCACGATGCCGGAGAAGCGCAGTGTGTTGAGGCCGCCGTTCATCGCCACGCTCCGCTCGCCGGCCACCACCAGATGCCCATTGGGCAGCACGTTGATCACCGAGACGGCCATCTGCCCGTTGAAGCTGCTGCTGTTCTGCGTGCTGCCGTCGCCCTTGTAGGAGTCGCTGCCAGAAGCGGTGGCGTCGGCTTTGAGCAGCTTGTCAATCAGGCCGACATTGCTGGAGCCGCCTGGGCCCTTGACCGTCAGCGCGTTCTCCCGGCTGGTGTCGGTCTTGGTCTTCTGATTGGCGTTCAGGGATTCGCTGATCACCACCTTGAGTGAATCACCCACCTGACGCGCGCGGCGTTCGGTGGTGAAGAGGGAGGCCGCCGCCATGCCGGGCTGGTAGATGGCGCCGTTGTTGGCGCGCTCGACGTAGGCAGGTTCAGCAGGAGGCATCACATGGATGGGGTCCTGCACCAGGATGGGCTCTCGCGAGGCGCAGGCGGTGGCCAGCAGGGAAACGATCAGCAGGGCAGTGGCGGTAAGTCTGGACATGGCGTTCTCGGTGTTGGCGTTGGGAATGCGGCGAGTGGGGGCGACGGGCTCCGTCCTCAGCTCTCGAAACCGGTCAGCAAGGCGGTGACGACAGGGGAGAGCTTGTTGCGGGTGGATCCCCACTTGCCAAGGCCCATGACGGCGTCCTCGCTTTGATAGCTGCTGGCCGCCATCAGCCGGCCTCCCGCGTCATGCAGGCTCAGCGTGGCCTGCGACAGATAAGGGCGCATCTGGTCTGACAGCGGCGGCTTGTCCCACTGCTGAAGGCCCTGGTAGTGCAACCAGGCGGGACATTCATCGTCCCCGGGCCGCACCCCCACGTCGAACACGCGCGCCGACACGTCATGCACCTTGAGTTCGGCCATCAGCGCCGGCACGAAATCCGGCATGGCCAGCGACCGGTTGTATTCGATGCAGACCCGCCTCGGTACTGCGTTGCCCTGGAAGACCGTGTTGCTGGCCTTGTTGGGACCCTGGCCGATGGCCACCGTCGCCGCGCTGGCACTGGCTTTCACCAGCTCGATGGTTGGCAGCGGACTGAACAGGGAGCAGCCGGTCAGGCCCGCGCACGCCGCCACCACAAGGGCGACGGTCAGAAGCCCGCGTGAGGCATGGGCGCCAGGTCGAGGCAGCGAGGGGCGGTGCCGGAGCGGACCACGGAGCCCTAGCGGTAGCGGCTGGGGAAGCAGGAACGTCATCACAGCAACTCGTCGATCAGCGCCCGCCCGGCCACCGCGCCCGCAGACACATAGCCTGCCACGGTGCTGCCGACGTCTTCCACTTCATCCACGACGGCGCCGACGCCGTGGGCCAGGCTGTGCGCACCGCTGACGACGGCATTCTTGACGGCGCTGGCCCCGTCCCCAATGGCTTCGCCCACAGCGGACACGGCATGCCCCACGGCATCGGCGCCTTCGCTGAGCACATGACCGACCGAGGCCGCTGCACTGCCCAGCGCATCTGCCCCTTCGCTGAGGGCGCTGCCCACGCTGCTCGCGCCTTGCTCCAGCGCCTGCAGGCCTTCCTCACTGAGGGAGACGATGGACGACACCGCGTTGTCGGTGCCCTGATACAGCGCCTGGCCCAGCCCGATGGCGGATGCCGCCACAGTGCCGTATTCGCGGGCATTGATCTCATAACTGCCGCTGGGGCGTGATGTCAGCTGCCGCGAGGCGACCAGAGATGGGGTGGAGATCGAGGTCATGAGGCCCTCCTGGGTGCCGGTTGCGATGAACAGAATTTTGCGAATTCACCGACGGCGCCATCAGCTGAATACCGGCGCCTCCCCCCGTGTCTGAAAGCGTTGCTTCCGTCCAACCGGACATTTGGACGCACCCAGATGCCGCCCAGGTAAAGCTTGATTGCTGGAGAGGGCATGGGCTGTGTCGAATGGCGGAGGCCGCCCGTGTGTGTCATGGCATGTCATTCGCCAGCAAAACGCATGATGGAAAGATTTCCCGCACCTTCCGGCTCGACCCTGCACCCTGGCGGACATTGGGGCTGCGATATGCTTTCGCCCATGAGCGATGTCCTGAAGCCGCATCCCCACAAAATTCCTGAATCGGTGCTGGTGGTGATCCACACGCCGGCACTGGACGTATTGATGCTGGAGCGGGCGGACCGCCCGGGTTTCTGGCAATGCGTGACCGGTTCCAAAGACCAGCTGGACGAGCCGCTATCGGACACCGCCTGCCGGGAAGTGCTGGAAGAAACCGGCATCGAGGTGGCTGCGCTGCCGCCCCAGGCACTGAAGGACTGGGGTTTGGCCAATGTGTACGAGATCTACCCGGTCTGGCGGCACCGTTATGCCCCGGGCGTCACCCACAACACCGAGCATGTGTTTGGCCTGTGCGTCCCTGAAGGCACCGCCGTGACGCTGGCTCCCCGCGAACACCTGCAATATCGATGGCTTCCCTGGCGCGAGGCGGCGGACCTGTGTTTTTCGCCGTCCAACGCCGAAGCGATTCTTCAACTGCCGGCGCATTTGGAAGCGATCCGTCCTGAAGAAGGGGCGCCGGCCCTCGGCAGTGACAGCGTCAGTAGCGGCCTCGGCGTCGGCCTTCCCGCCACTGCTCCCGGAGGCGGTCGATGACCCGCCCGACCCCCCGTCATGCGGCGGTCAGCAATTCCGCCACCACCGACACCAGCCCGGCTGAGAGCGCGGACCGCCTGCGGGTGGCCACCTACAACATCCACAAGGGCGTGCGCGGCGTCGGGCCCAGCAAGCGGCTGGAGATCCACAACCTCGGCATGGGCGTGCAGGCTCTGGACGCCGACCTGGTGTTTCTCCAGGAAGTGCGCCTCTTCCATCACCGGGAAGCCCGCCAGTTCGAGAGGACCTGGTTCGGCTGGCCGGAGCAGGGTCAGGCGGAATTCCTGGCGCCGGACGGCTACGAGGTGGCTTACCGCACCAATGCCATCACCCGCCACGGTGAGCACGGCAATGCCCTGCTGTCCCGCTACCCCATCGGTGACATCGGACACCACGACGTCTCCGACCACCGCTTCGAGCAGCGCGGCCTGCTGCATGTGCCGGTCCGCTGGCAGGGGCGTGAAGTGCATGCGGTGGTGGCCCATCTGGGCCTGATCCACGGCAGCCGGGTGCGTCAGGTGCAGCGGCTGGCCCGTTTCATTGCTGACCATGTACCCGCCGACGCCCCCCTGGTGGTGGCCGGTGACTTCAACGACTGGGGCGAACGCCTGGACGGCCCGATGAAGGACGGCGGGCTGCACCGCGCGCTGGTGCCGGGCCGCGCCCGTCTGCCGACCTTCCCGTCCCGCGTGCCGGTGTTTGCGCTGGACCGCATCTATGTTCGCGGGCTGCGCTGCGTGGACATGAAGGTGCCGCGGGGTCCGAGCTGGGCCCGCATGTCGGACCATCTGCCGCTGCTGGCGGAGCTGGTGCTGGACCGTTGATGCGAAGGAGTGCTGCCTGAACCGCCCGCAGGACGCCCACTTTCCCTGGACCCTCAGCGCCCAGCCCAGCTTCAGCGGCGGCAATGCCGTCGAACTGCTGCGGGGCGGGGATGCCCTGTTTCCGGCGCAGATCGCCGCGATGGACCAGGCCCGTCACGAGGTCTGGCTGGCCACCTACATCTTCCATGATGACGAGGCGGGCCGGGCCACGGCCGAGGCCCTGTGCCGCGCCGCCTTGCGAGGGGTGCGGGTGCGGGTGGTGGTGGACGGTTTCGGCTCCAAGTCGAGCCTGGCCTGGTTGCGCCAACAACTCTCGCAGGCGCCGGTGGCGCTGGCGGTGTTCCGTCCGATCGACCGCTGGTGGAACTGGCTGCATCCGGGGCAACTGCGCCGGCTGCATCAGAAGCTCTGCGTGGTGGACAGCGCGGTGGCCTTTGTCGGCGGCATCAACATCATCGAAGACCGGGTCGACCTGCACCATGGCCGTACCGAAACCCCACGACTGGACTTTGCCGCCTCGCTGCGCGGCACCGTGGTCCGGCCGGTGGAGCAGGCGGTGCGGGCGGTGTGGACCCGCGCCTGGCTGGGCCACGACTTCGGCGATGAATTGCGGGCGCTGGTGCGCAGTGCCGCCCCGCTGCGCCGGGCGCGCCGGCTGATGCGACGGGTGCGCATGCCCCGCGCCAGCCATCGGGTCAGCGATCCACGCCGGCTCTTGCCGGTGCGGGCGGCCTTTGTGCTGCGGGACAACCTGCGCCAGCGCCGCACCATCGAGCGGGCGTATGTGAATGCCATCCGCGGTGCCACGACCCGGGTGGACCTGATCACACCGTATTTCTATCCCGGCCAGCGCTTCCGCCGTGCGCTCAAGGAGGCCGCGAAACGGGGCGTGCAGGTGCGCCTGCTGCTGCAGGGCAAAGTGGACTATCGCATCGCCGCCCTGGCCGCCCATGCGCTCTACGACGAGCTGCTCGGCCACGGCGTGCAGATCTTCGAATACACGCCGGCCTTCCTGCATGCCAAGGTCTGCGTGGTGGACAACGACTGGGCGACGGTGGGCAGCAGCAACATCGACCCGCTCTCGCTGCTGCTCAACCTGGAGGCCAATGTGGTGGTCCAGGATGCGGGATTCGCCGGGGATGTGGTGCGTGAGTTCGACGCTGCCATTGCCCAGTCGCGCCGGGTGGAGCAGCCCGATGGCAAAGGCCTGCGCGGCATGTTGCGCCGCGCGCTGGTGGCCTGGGTGGCCTACGTCTATCTGCGAGTGGCCGGCGCGACGGGCCGCTATTGAGCTGTCAGTTCCCGTGGCGCTCCGGTGAGCGGGGCATGTCCGGCGGGAACGGATCGTCCGAACCCTTGCGCATGCGCGGGGTGGCCTGGCCCGGCCAGACGGTGCGATCCAGGAAGATCAGCATGGGCGCCACCCGGGCTGCCCAGCTGGTCTCGTCGTGGGTGCCGCCGCGGGCTTCCAGATAGTTGATGTCGTTGCGGTTCCAGCCGCGGTTCAGCAGAGTGCTGCGCAGCACCCGCAGCTGCCTGATGGCGCCACTGCCTTCCTCGGTGCCCATGTCCAGCCACAGCTTGGGCCGAGGCGCGCCGGACAGCGGCGTGCGGATCAGGTCGCGCAGCGGGAATTCGTTGTCCCACCACAGCGACGGTGACACCACCAGCGCCCCGCCGAAGACATCGTCATGGTGCAGCGCCAGCCACAGGCTGAGGATGCCGCCGAGCGACGAGCCCCCCACAGCGGTGTGACCGGGGTCGCGCAGGGTGCGGTAACGCTGGTCGATGGCAGGTTTGACGGTGTTGATCAGATAACGCGCGTAATCGGCCGCTTTGCCGCCCTGGGCGACGCCGTCGATGTCGATGCGGGTGGCCGTGTACTCGTCAAAGCGTTTCGGGCCGCTGGCCACCGCCACAATGATCAGCGGCTGGATCTCGCCGTCTACCACCAGACGCTGGGCGGTTTCGTCGAAGCTCCATTCGGCACCAGCAGCGGCCGCGTCGAAGACGTTCTGGCCGTCATGCAGATAGAGCACCGGGTAGCGCTGATCGGGATGCTGGGCATAGGTCGGCGGCAACCAGACCTGGATGCTGCGAGGAGAGATGCGGTCGTCCCCCAGCGGTGGCAACTGTTCGATCTGGCCGGCGCGGCTGATCGAGATGGGCGCGGCCGGGGCGCCGAAGGCTCGTGCCACCAGCACCCGGTCCGCCACCAGTTCCAGGCTGCGGTTGGGGCCGGGTTCCCAGCCCTCGCTGCTGCCCTGGTTGGCACGCTCGATGCGGAATTTGTAGAGCAGCGCGCCGTTCAGGGGCGGGCGATCCACCGTCATTTCGGCGGTCCAGAGCCCGTCGTCGGCGGACCGGCCGTCCGATGCCGGCCGGGCGGCCGCTGGTGCTGCCGCGGCCGGATAGGCGTAGAGCGGCCGGTCCCAGCTCAGGGGCGCGCCGCCGCGGATGCCTAACCGGTCCTTGGCCGGATCGAACCGGCCGGCGCTGATCTCCTCTCGCATGTCGATCTCGAACCTCACCCGGGTGGCGGCGTGGGCGCTGGTCAGGCCCAGGCCCAGGAAGCCGATCAGGACCAGCAGGAGGCGTGCGGTGATCTGCGCAGCGGCCTGCACAGCAGCCTGTGTAGCGATCTGCGCGGCGATCAGTGTGGAACGGGCGAGGCGGGAGTTCTGCATGAGGCGGTGTTCGCTGGATCAGTCCAGCAGCACCATAGCAGTTCTCTTGTTCAGCAATGTTGCCAGTTCCCCCGCTTGAACCAGGGCCGCCGCCCGTTCGATGTCAGGCGCGAGATAGTGGTCGTCCGGCATCGGCGGGCAGTGATGACGCAGCAGGGCATGCACCGCCTCCAGCGTGTCCGAGCTGCGCAGCGGACGCAGGAACTCGATGCCCTGGCCGGCGGCGAGCAGCTCGATCGCCACGATGTGGCCGGTGTTGTCCAGCATCGGGCCCAGCCGGCGGGCGCCGAAGGTGGCCATGGACACATGGTCTTCCTGATTGGCGCTGGTCGGCAGGCTGTCCACGCTGGCCGGGTGGGCGAGGGACTTGTTCTCGCTGGCCAGGGCCGCGGCCGTCACATGGGCGATCATGAAACCCGAGTTCAGCCCGGCATTGGCGGTGAGGAAGGGCGGCAGTCGCGACACGCCGGTGTCGATCAGCATTGCGATGCGGCGCTCGGCAATCGCACCGACTTCCGCAATGGCGCAGGCCAGGGCATCGGCGGCCAGGGCCACCGGCTCTGCATGGAAGTTGCCGCCGCTGATCATGGCGCTGTGGCCGTCCTCGCCCGCAAACACCAGCGGGTTGTCGGTCACGGCATTGGCTTCGCGCAGCAGCACGTCGCGCACATAACGGGCCTGGTCCAGGCAGGCGCCCATCACCTGCGGCTGGCAGCGCAGGCAGTAGGGGTCCTGCACCCGGTCATCGCCATCGCGGTGGGACTGGCGGATGGCACTGCCCACCAGCAGGGCACGGTAGGCCGCGGCGGCTTCGATCTGGCCGGGTTGGCCGCGCACCTCATGGATGCGGGGATCGAAGGGCCCGTCGCTGCCGCGCGCGGCATCCAGGCTCAGGGCGCCGGTCACGATCGCGCTCGCATAGACGGTCTCGAAACGCAGAAGGCCTTCCAGTGCCAGCGCGGTGGAGGTCTGCGTCCCGTTGATCAGTGCCAGGCCTTCCTTGGCCTCCAGCACCAGCGGGGCGATGCCGGCCCGCGCCAGCTCTGGGCCGGCCGGACGGCGCTGACCGTCCACCAGCATCTCCCCTTCGCCCATCAGCGCCAGGGTCATGTGGGACAGCGGCGCCAGGTCGCCCGAAGCACCGACCGAGCCCTGCGCCGGCACATACGGCACCAACCCCGCATTGAAGGCGTCCAGCAGGGCCTGGACGACAACCGGCCGCACGCCGGAGAAGCCGCGCGCCAGCGAAGCGGCCTTGGTGGCCAGCATCAGCCGCACCACCGGCGGGGCCAGCGGCGCACCCACGCCGACGCAGTGCGAGCGGATCAGGTTGCGCTGCAAGGCGGCCAGCTCGTCCTTGTTGATGCGTTTGGAGGCCAGCTTGCCAAAGCCGGTGTTGACGCCGTAGACCGGGTCATCGCCGGCGGCCGCGGCCTGCACCACCGCCGCACTGCGGGCAATGGCTGCGTGGGCATCGGCATGAAGGGACAGGCGCACATGGCCATGGCGGATCTGGCGCAACGCGTCCAGCGTCAATTGACCGGGGATGAGTTCGAGCGTGGGGGTCATGCTGAAGAGGGGAGAGGATCGGTGGGAGGGCGGTGGAGGGCGGTTGCGGACGGCCGTGGGGAGTAGGACGTCCGCCTTCAGCGATCCAGCATCGGCAGATGCAGGCCGCGTTCCCGGGCGCTCTGCTGGGCGCTGGCATAACCGGCATCCGCATGGCGCATCACGCCGGTGCCGGGATCGTTCCACAGCACCCGCTCGATGCGACGGGCCGCCGCGTCGGTGCCGTCGCAGACGATCACCACGCCGCTGTGCTGCGAATAGCCCATGCCGACGCCGCCGCCGTGGTGCAGCGACACCCAGGTCGCGCCCCCGGCGGTGTTCAGCAGCGCATTGAGCAGCGGCCAGTCGGAGACTGCGTCCGAGCCGTCCTGCATCCGCTCGGTCTCCCTGTTGGGGCTGGCCACCGAGCCGGAGTCCAGATGGTCCCGGCCGATCACGATCGGCGCCTTCAACTCACCGCTGCGCACCATCTCGTTGAAGGCCAGCCCCGCCCGATGGCGCTCGCCCAGGCCCAGCCAGCAGATGCGCGCCGGCAGCCCCTGGAAGCTGATGCGTTCGCGGGCCATGTCCAGCCAGCGGTGCACACCGGCGTGGTGCGGGAACAGTTCCTTGATCTTGGCATCGGTCTTGTAGATGTCCTCCGGATCGCCGGACAGTGCCACCCAGCGGAACGGCCCGCGGCCTTCGCAGAATTGCGGACGCACATAGGCCGGCACGAAGCCCGGGAAGTCGAAGGCGTTTTTCACACCCTGATCCAGCGCGACCTGACGGATGTTGTTGCCGTAGTCCACCGTCGGGATGCCCATCGCCTGGAAGTCCAGCATCGCCTGGACATGCACCGCACAGCCCTTGGCAGCGGCGTCGCGCAGTTCGGCATGGCGGGACGGGTCGGCAGCGGCTTCCTTCCATTGCGCGACCGTCCATCCCACCGGCAGATAGCCATTGATCAGGTCGTGGGCGGAGGTCTGGTCGGTCACCAGGTCCGGGCGCAGCGCGGTGCCGGCCTTCACCCGTGCGGCCAGTGCGGGCAGCACCTCGGCCGCATTGCCCAGCAGCGCGATCGACACCGCCTTCTTCTCCGCGGTGTAGCGCTGCAGGCGGGCCAGGGCGTCGTCCAGGCTGCTGGCCTGTTCATCCACATAGCGGGTCTTGAGACGGAAGTCGATGCGCGACTGCTGGCATTCGATGGTCAGTGAGCAGGCGCCGGCAAAGGTGGCGGCCAGCGGCTGGGCGCCGCCCATGCCGCCCAGGCCCGCGGTCAGCACCCAGCGGCCGGCGAGGTCGCCACCGTAGTGCTGGCGGCCGGCTTCGGCGAAGGTCTCGTAGGTGCCCTGCACGATGCCCTGCGAGCCGATGTAGATCCACGAGCCCGCGGTCATCTGCCCATACATCATGAGGCCCTTGCGATCCAGCTCGTTGAAGTGGTCCCAGGTGGCCCAGGCCGGCACGAGGTTGGAGTTGGCCAGCAGCACGCGCGGCGCATCCGCATGGCTGCGAAACACTCCCACCGGCTTGCCGGACTGGATCAGCAGCGTTTCGTCCTCACCCAGGTCGCGCAGGGTCGACAGGATGGCCTCGAAGCAATCCCAGTTGCGCGCCGCCTTGCCGATGCCCCCATACACCACGAGCTGGTCGGGATTCTCGGCCACCGCCGGATCCAGATTGTTCTGCAGCATGCGGTAGGCGGCTTCGATCAGCCAGTTCTTGCAATGCAGTTGCGTGCCGGTCGGGGCGCGGACGGTGCGGGGCTGGGCGCTCATGGCAGGTCTCCTGATGTCGTTCGGTGAGGCCGATGGGGCGCGATTATGTGGAGCGATTTCCAACTTGTCTATACAAGTCTTCATCCAGTAGGATGCGCGCCCATGGTTGTCCCTTCCGGTCCCGCGTTTCACTACCTCAAGGTCAAGACCCACCTGCGCGAAGGCATCGCCAGCGGTCGGTGGCGCCCGGGCGAGCGGCTGCCGTCCGAGGCGGAGCTGACCGAAGCCTTCGGCCTGAGCCGGATGACGGTCAACCGCGCCCTGCGGGAGCTGCATCAGGAAGGGCTGGTGGAGCGGGTCCAGGGCGTGGGCAGCTTCGTGGCGCAGCTGCACCGCATCGCCTCCACCCTGACGGTGCGGGATGTGCACGACGAGATTGCCGCCCGCGGCCATCAGCATGAGGCGCAGGTGCATCTGCTGGAATCGGTGGCCGCGACCGAAGCGCAGGCGGCCGAGTTTCAATTGCAACCGGGTGCGCCGCTGTTCCACAGCATCATCGTGCACCGCGACAATGGGGTGGCGGTGCAATGCGAGGACCGGCTGGTCAATCCGGCCTGCGCGCCGGACTACATGGCCCAGGACTTCACCCAGGTCACGCCCACCCACTATCTGCTGGAAGTGGCGCCGTTGTCGGAAGCCCGCTATACGATCGAAGCCCAGCGGCCCTCGCCGCTGGAAGCGAAGCTGCTGGGCATGCCGCGAGGCGAGCCCTGCCTGGTGGTGCGGCGCTGCACGCTGAGTCTGGGACAGGTGGTCACCGCCGTGCGTCTGACGCATCCCGGCGGCCGCTGGATGTTGCAGGGGAGTTTTCAGGCATGAGCGTGGATGCAAGCCGCGTGGGAGAGGGTGGAATGAGCTGGATGCGGATCTGCGCGGACGATGTGACGCCGGTGCCCTGGCGCAACGGCGGCGGGCAGACCCGCGAACTGCTGGCCTGGCCGCATGCGAACGACTGGAAGCTGCGCATCAGCGTCGCGGACATCGATCGGGACGGCCCGTTCTCCGCCTTCCCCGGTGTGGACCGCTGGTTTGGCGTGCTCAGTGGCGCGGGGGTTGAACTGCTCGGTGCCAGCCGCCGCCCCGGCGACGGCCTGCTGCAGTTCCGCGGCGAAGAAGCGCCTCATTGCCAGCTGATCCAGGGCCCGACGCGGGACTTCAATGCGATGCATCGTCGCGGCGCCGGACGCTTCCGCGTGCAGCCCGCGGATAGGCCGATCATCCCGCATGAAATCGACTGGTTCGGCCTGTTCACCGAGCGTGGCGGATTGCTGATCCATGGCGCCCGGGCGGTGCCGGTGGCGCCGCACACCCTGGCGTGGTGTGAGGCCCCGGCGGCGCAAAGCTGCGTCTTCGATGATGGCGACAGCCACGGACCCGCCTGGTGGCTGCTGTGGAGCGCCGAATGACGGCGGCCCGCACGCTCTGGCGGGGCGGCCATCTGGTGACACTCGCCTCGGCACAGGGCTGGGGGCTGGTGCCGGACGGTGCCTTGGTGACCGAGGGCGGCACGATCTGCTGGGTCGGTCCTCTGAGCGAGCTGCCGCAGCCGATGCGCGACGGCGTCATCCACGAGCATGACCTTGCCGGCGCGCTGGTCACCCCGGGCCTGATCGATCCGCACACCCATCTGGTCTACGGCGGCGAGCGCTCCGCCGAATTCGAATTGCGGCTGCAAGGCGCGACTTATGAAGAGATCGCCCGCGCCGGGGGCGGCATCCGCTCGACCGTGGCCGCCACCCGCGCGGCCGACGAAGCCGGCTTGCGGCACTCGGCCCTGGCCCGCGCCCGCGCACTGATGAACGAAGGCCTGACCACGCTGGAGGTCAAGTCCGGTTATGGACTGTCCCTGGAGGACGAAGCGCGCTGCCTGCGGGTCGCGCGCAGTCTGTCCGACCTGGGACTGACGGTGCGGACCACCTACCTGGGCGCCCATGCCTTGCCGCCCGAATTCGACGGTCGGACCGACGACTATGTCGACGCCGTCTGTGCCTGGATGCCGCAGTTGCAGCAGCAGGGCTTGATCGACGCGGTGGACGCCTTCTGCGAGCGCATCGCTTTCAGCCCCGCGCAGACCCGCCGGGTCTTCGAGACGGCTCGGCGTCTGGGCCTGCCGGTCAAGCTGCATGCGGAGCAACTCAGCGACCAGGGCGGCGCCACGCTGGCGTCGGAGTTCCAGGCGCTGTCCTGCGACCATCTTGAATACCTCAGCGACAGCGGCATCCAGGCCATGGCCGATGCCGGCACGGTGGCGGTGCTCCTGCCCGGCGCCTTCTACTTCCTGCGTGAGACGAAGCTGCCACCGGTGGCGGCGCTGCGGGCAGCGGGCGTCCCCATCGCCCTGGCCACCGACCACAACCCGGGCAGTTCCCCGGGCCTGTCGCTGCTGCTGATGATGAACATGGCCTGCACCTTCTTCCGGATGACGCCGGAAGAGGCGCTGCGGGGATTGACGGTGAACGCCGCCCGGGCGCTTGGCTTGCCGGACCGCGGCCAGCTCGTGGCCGGCCAGCGGGCTGACTTCTGCGTCTGGGACGCGGGTCATCCGCGGGAGCTGGCCTACTACTTCGGACGCAACCCCCGGCGCGCCACCGTCCTGCAAGGGAGACAGCATGAAGCATGAGGTGTATGAACTGCGGCCTGGCCGCACCCCGCTGTTGATCAGCATGCCGCATGTGGGACGCCAGATCCCGCCGGATCAGCAGGACCGTTACGTGGAACGCGCGCTGGGCAGCGAAGACACCGACTGGCATCTGGAAGGCCTGTACGCCCCGATCGCCGAAGCGCTGGGCGCCGGCCTGCTGATCCCGCGCTACTCGCGCTACCTCATCGACCTGAACCGCCCGCCGGAGGACACTCCGATGTACCCGGGCGCCTCCAATACCGAGCTGTGCCCGACGCGCTTCTTCACCGGCGAGCCGCTCTACAAGGAGGGCCGTGCCCCGGACGCCGACGAAAAGCAGCGCCGGCTGGAGACCTACTGGCAGCCCTACCACCAGGCCCTGCAGGGAGAACTCCAGCGGCTGCGGCAGGAGCACGGCCAGGCCCTGCTGTTCGAAGCCCACAGCATCCGCTCCCAGCTGCCCTGGCTGTTTGAGGGCCAGTTGCCCGACCTGAACCTGGGCACCGTCGAGGGACAGTCCTGCAAGAAGATCACCCGTGACGCGATGGAGATCGTGCTCAATGCCCAGCAAGAATTCAGTTGGGTGGTGGACGGCCGTTTCAAGGGGGGCTACATCACCCGCCAGTACGGCCGCCCCGCGCTGGGACAGCAGGTGGTGCAGATGGAGATGTGCTATCGCTGCTACATGGTGGAGCAGGAACTGGGTTACACCGGTTATGAGCTGGACGAGGCCTGCATGGCCCGGGTGCGTCCGGTGCTGACGATGCTGCTTCAGGCCTACCTGATGGCCAATCCGTCGCGCGCTGGCACTGCCGCGCCGTCGGCGTGAGGATGGGGAGCCCATGAGCGCACCGACCGTGTTTCATGCCCCACTGGCCTGGCTGGACGGCCGCTGGCAGCCGGACGTGCTGCTGCGTGTCGGGCCGGATGGCCACTGGCTGGATGTGCGGTCGGGCCTGCCGGCACCGGAGGGCGCACGGCGACTGTCCGGTCCGGTCGTGCCGTCCCTGGTGGATGCGCACAGCCATGCCTTCCAGCGCGCCTTTGCCGGGCTGGCGGAGCAGCGGGCGAAAGACAGCGACGATTTCTGGTCGTGGCGGGAGCGCATGTATGGCGTGGCGCTGCGCATCACGCCGGAGCAGTTGCGCATCATCGCGGCGCAGCTCTACACCGAGTTGCTGGCGGGCGGCTACACCCAGGTCTGCGAATTCCACTATCTGCATCACCGCGAGGACGGACAGGCCTACGACGACGAACTCGCAATGAGCTGGGCGCTCGCCGATGCCGCGCAGGACGCCGGCATCGGCCTGACCCTGCTGCCGGTGCTCTATGCCCATGCCGGCTTTGCCGAGACCGGCCTGCGGGACACCCAGCGGCGCTTCCGCACCGATGCCGACTGGGTCTGGCGCGCCTGCCAGCGCATCAATGCCGCGGGGCTGCCGCTGGTGTCGGCGGGGGTGGCGCTGCATTCGCTGCGCGCGGCCCATGCCGACGACATCCGCCAGCTTCAGCACCGCGTCGGCTCCGCCGCGGTGCCGATCCACATCCACGTGGCCGAACAGCAGCAGGAGGTGCGGGACTGCCTGACCGCCACCGGCCAGCGCCCGCTGGCCGCGCTCGCCGACTACGGCCTGGACGCCCGCTGGCAACTGGTGCATGCGACGCACAGCACCCGGGGCGAGATCGACCGGATCGGGGCCAGTGGTGCGGGCGTGGTGATCTGCCCCGGCACCGAGGCGAATCTGGGCGACGGCCTGGCCGATCTCGATGGCTGGCTGGCCGCCGGGGTGCCGATGACCGTGGGCTCCGACAGCCAGGTCACCCGCGGCTGGGTGGAAGAGCTGCGCTGGCTGGAATACGGCCAGCGCCTGGGCCAGCAGCGGCGCAATGTGGCGGCACTGCCGGGACGTCAGCCGAGCACGGCGGCGCGCCTCTTCGACGCCTGCCTGCAGGGCAGCGCCGCCGCCGCGGGCCTGCGGGCATGGGGGCTGATGCCCGGCGCACGCGCCGATTTCCTGGTACTGGACGTGCCGGGCTGCGGCCTGGCAGGACTTCCGGCGGCGTCGCTGATGGACGGTCTGATCTTCGCCAGCCAGGGCCAGCCCTGGTCCGAGGTGTTTGTCGCCGGCCAGTCACGCCCGCTGCGCGATGACGCGCGGACGCAGCGCTTCGCCGCCGTCATGCAGGCGTGCTGGGGCGCCTGAGGCCGACCCCGGCGCCTGCCCCGAGCCCAAGCGCGCCACGCTGCGTCCGAGCCTCCTCGGCCGGCCGAACGCCGACGGTTGCGCAATCATTGCGGATATCCCCTGAATGTTCGATGCGCATCGGCGTCAGGGCCTATCCCAACCCGCCCGACGTTTGCTACGCTGCCCAGACGGCGATCAACGTTGGGAAAAATATATGGGGTCCTTGCGCAACTTCACCATTCGGGCGCGTCTCATGGCCCTGGGCCTGCTGTCGGTGCTGGCGCTGCTGATCATCGGCGGCGACGGCCTGTGGGCCATGGCCAAGACCAAGCGTGATTTCCAGCACTATGTCGGCAACGATGTGGAGTCGCTGGCGCAACTGGCGGATGTCCGCGCAGGCGTGGGCAACCTGCGCCGCTTCGAAAAGGACATGATCATCAACATGGGCGAGCAGGGCGCCGTCAAGCGCTACCACCAGGAGTGGCAGAAGGCTTACGAGTCCACGCTCAAGAGTCTGGAGGTCATCGAGGGCCTGGATGTGCCGTCCGAGGTCAAGACCATCCCCGGCGCGATGAAGACCAACATGGCCAGCTACAAGAGCGGCCTGGACGCCATCGTCGCCCGCGTCCTGAGCGATGACTTCACCGATTCGGCGGAAGTGAACCGCGCCACCGAGCCCATCAAGGGCCCGATCCGCGAGATGGACAAGCAGCTGGCCGAGCTCACCAAGATCATCGTGGATCGCGGCGCCAGCGAGGTGCAGCGCATGGATGCCGAGGAGCAGCATGTGCGGCTGGCGCTGACGGCCGTCATGGTGCTGGGCGCCCTGGGCATCGGCATCTTCACCTTCTTCAACATCGGCTCCATCCTCACGCCGTTGTCGCTGGCGGTGCGCACCACCGAACGCATCGCCCAGCAGGACCTCAGCCAGGCGGTGGAGGTGCAGGGCAACGATGAGACCGCCGCCATGATGCGCGGCGTGCAGGGCATGCAGGTGTCGATCCGCGGGGTGGTCAGCGAAGTGCGCAGTGCCACGGACAGCATCGCCACCGCTTCCCGCGAGGTCGCGGCGGGTGCCCATGACCTGAGCAACCGCACCGAGCAGGCGGCATCCAATCTGGAAGAAACTGCCTCGGCCATGGAGCAACTGACCGCCAGCGTCCAGCACAACGCGGATTCGGCGCGGCAGGCCAATGCCCTGGCCTCCGAGGCCGCCAGCGTGGCCGAGCGGGGCGTGGCCGTGGTGGGGGACGTGGTGCAGACCATGGGCCGCATCAGTGCGTCGTCCGACCGCATTGCCGACATCATCGGCACCATCGACGGGATCGCTTTCCAGACCAATATCCTGGCGCTCAATGCCGCCGTGGAAGCGGCCCGCGCGGGCGAGCAGGGCCGCGGCTTTGCAGTGGTGGCGGCAGAGGTCCGCACGCTGGCGCAGCGCAGCGCCGAAGCGGCCAAGGAGATCAAGCAGTTGATCCAGACCAGCGGCGAGGCCGTGGCCAGCGGCGCTGAGCTGGTGGAGCGGGCCGGGGGCACGATGCGCGAGATTTCCGAGTCGATCGGGCGGGTGTCCCGCATCGTGTCGGAGATCAGCCATGCCACCTCGGAGCAAAGCAGCGGCATTCACCAGATCGGCTCGGCGATTTCGCAGCTGGACCAGATGACGCAGCAGAACGCGGCCTTGGTGGAAGAGTCGGCTGCCGCCGCGCAGAGTCTGCAGCAGCAGGCGGATGCGCTGTCCCAGTCGGTGGCGGTGTTCAAACTCGCTTGATCGCGGCGGGCGGCGCCTCGGCCGCCGGGTGTGAGGCCGTCAGCGGTGCCCATCGCCGTCGGCCGGCACGCGCCGCGTCAGCAGCTCATCGCGTGCACCCGGTTGCGGCCGCCATTTTTGGCCGCGTAGAGCGCCTGGTCGGCCGTCTCCACCAGTGCCTGGGGCCGTTCGGGTGATTCGGCCGTGCTCAGACCGATGCTGACCGTCAAGGCCAGCTTGGGTGCCAGTTCACTCCACGCATGTCGAGCGATGGCCGCCCGCAGCCGTTCGCAGATCTCCTGTGCACGCGCGGGCGGAACGCCCACGAACACCAGCATGAATTCTTCCCCGCCGACGCGCGCCAGCAGATCGGCCGCGCGCAGTTGCTTGCGCAGACACAAAGCGACCTGCTGCAGCACCAGATCCCCCATGCCGTGGCCCCCGGTGTCATTCACCCGATTGAAGAAGGCCACATCCCCCCCCCCCAGCGCGATGGGGCGGCGCTCCTGCCGGGCTCGCTCCACCAGCAGCGGCAGTGCGAACTCTGCGTGGCGGCGGTTGTTCAGCCCGGTCAATGCATCTTCATGGGCCATGCGGCCCAGTTCGTCGGCCTGTCGTTTGAGCTTGTGGTGCTCCTGCTCGGCATGGTCGGCCCGCTCCCGCTCGCGGCGAGCATCCTGCAGCGCATGCTCCGCCCGGGCCTGTGCCTGCTCGAACTCCTGACGGATCAGCATGGCTTCCGTCTGCAGCGCCATGGCACTGCGCGCGGACTGACGCTCCAGTTCGGACAACTGCTCGTGGGCGGCCAGAGCCCTTGCATAGTCGTTGCGGGCCTTGCAGGCCTGGTACATCGCCAGCGACATCTGCCTGCGCATGCGCGCCGGCAGCGGCGGCGGCTCCAGGCCGGAGAGCAGACGCTGGATGGTGGAGACCGCGACTTCCACTTCAGCGGGACGGCCCTTGAGATTCATCAGCGCCCGCTGGGCCTGCGCCTGCCGCTGCATGCCGGCGTACCCATGCAGGCGGGACAGCGCATCGTATTCATCGATCAGCGCCGCCGCCTGGGTCTGGTCGCCAGCGCCGAGCAGATGCTCCACCTGATTCGACAGGGTGACCGCGATGATGAAAGGATTGGGTTCCCCGCGCACCAGCGTCGCCGCGCGTTGCGCATACGGACCCGCCTGCACCAGCGCTTCGGCGGCGGCGCTGCGGTCGTTGTTGCGCAGGGCTTCGCCGTGCGCCTGCAGCCAGAAATGAGCGAGGTTGTTGAGGCAGGAGAGCAGCAACTCCCGGTCGGCATCGGCACCCTCCCGGTCGGTATGCGCCTGTGCGATTTCCAGTGCCTGCAGCGTGTCCTGGCAGGCCTGCTCCGTCTGGTCCATCGCCGCATAGGCGACGGCCAGCCGGTTCAGCGCCCAGGCTTCCCGTACCGGGTCCTGCGCCAGGCGTGCGGCGGCCAGGGCCTGGCCTGCCGTCTGCAAGGCGTCCCGGCCCATCAGAAACTGGGAATAGACGAAGGAAAGTTCGGTCAGTGCTTCGGCCAACCGGGTGTCGTAGCCATCTCCCGGCGTTTGCCGGGCCAGGGCCACCGCCTCGCTGGCGCGGCGCAGAGCGGCCTGCAGATCCCCTTGGCGGGGCAGGATGTGGGCCAGTGCGGTGAGGGTGCGGACGCGCTCGCGGTCGTCGCCGGCAGCGGCCAGGGAGCGCTCCAGCGCATCGGTGGCGTCGCGGTAGGCGCCGCGACGGCTCAGATCAAGGGCACGGGCCAGCTCACGTTGGAACATGCCCAAGCATTGGGCGACTTGGAGGCTGCGTCAATGCTGACCCGCCCCAGGGCGGCCGCAACAAGTCGGCGCCGTGGTGAAAAGTCTCGAATCGGAGGGCGGGGTGTCGCCGATCCAGGCGGCAGCCGCAGGGCTGGAGGGCGCTGCAGCGGCCGCGTGCCTGGCGCCCCGGGCGCTGGGACCAGGAGCCGAGAGTCAGCCGCCTGGTCCCGCGTGGGGTCAGGTCCGGACAGCGGCTGCGGTCGGTGCCGTCTTCGCGGTCACCGGCACCACCCGGTGGCCACGGGCCGCGTAATAGGCGATGTAGACGTAGCAGACCAGCGGCACCACGAAGGACGGCATCAGGCCGTGGCTGTCGGCCAGGGCGCCCTGGACGAGCGGCACCAGCGCACCGCCCACGATGGCCATGCACAGCAGGCCGGAGCCCTGTTCGGTGCGGGGGCCCAGACGGTCCAGCGCCAGCGAGAAGATCGTGGGGAACATGATGGCGTTGCACAGGCCGATGGCCAGCAGGGCCCACATCGTCAGGTGACCGCCGGCTGCCATGGCCACGGCCAGCAGCACCACCGCGCCGACGGCGCAGCCGGTCATCAGGCGGGCGGCAGACATGCGCTTCATCGCCCAGGCGCCGATGAAGCGGCCCACCATCGCGCCACCCCAGTACAGGGCCAGGCGGTGACCGGCATCGCTTTCCGACAGGCCGGCGACTTCCGGCGAACTCATCACGCTCACGAGGAAGCTGCCGATCGACACTTCTGCGCCCACGTACACGAAGATGGCCAGCACACCCAGCACCAGGTGGCGATGGCGCCAGGCCGGCGGCGTGTGGTCCGCGACTTGGGTGTTGCCGGTGTCGCCCACCTTGGGCAGCTTCACGACCATCAGCACGACGGCAATCGCCAGCAGCGCGGCGGCCAGCCCCAGGTAGGGGCCCCGCACGGCAGTGGCTTCGGCGGCGGCTGAGTCGGCGGCGGCCAGGATCAGCGAGGCGCCGAACAGCGGGCCGACGGTGGTGCCGAGCGAATTGAAGGCCTGCGTCCAGGTCAGACGCCGCGAGGCTTCATGCTCCGGGCCGAGCAGGGTCACATACGGATTGGCGGCCACCTGCAGCAGCGTCACGCCGCTGGCCAGCACAAACAGCGCGGCCAGGAACCAGCCATAGGTCTGGAAGGTGGCTGCGGGGTAGAAGAGGGCGCAGCCGATGGCGGCGATCACCAGACCCATCACCATACCGCGTTGGTAGCCCCAGCGACGCACCACCTGCCCGGCAGGCAGCGACACCAGGAAGTAGGCGCCGAAGAAGCAGAACTGCACCAGCATGGCCTGCACGTAGTTCAGCGAGAACACGGCCTTCAGATGCGGGATCAGCACGTCGTTCAACGAGGTGATGAGACCCCATCCGAAGAACAGCGCCGTCAGCAACGGCATGCCGTAGCGCGGCGGGGAGGCGGGGCGAGACGAAGCGTTCATGTCCGATGGCCTGTAGTGAGCGGCTTGGAAATCCGAGCAGGCCAGCCGCTGACCCGGATACGGGACAGGGCGGAGCTCCTCGGCGGGGATTGAATCCCTCTCAACTTGAACGAAACTTTAAAACAAGCTGAACAAGAGTTCCCTAGGGTTACTACTTAAAACCATGCTAGGACGCTGGCCAATGCGCCAGTTTGGTGGGCTGCCCCACTGAACTCTTGCAGAAAAATTAACCGAAAATTAAACAAGAGAAGCCAGTTAACATGAGGGTTCGTTAAGCCTGAAGGGGGCTGCGGTGGCTCGGGAGGGCGTTCCGATCCGGGGCGCTGGTGCCCTGTCACGGTGCGGAGTCGGGAACCGATCAGTTACGCTTGCACGATTGCCATCCAGGCCCCCTGTTGTTGCCCATGCCCAGACTTCTGATCGCCGAAGACGATCCCATGCTGACCGATGCGCTGGTGTCCCAGTTCCAGGGTGCCGGCTTCGAGGTGGAGCATGCGCCCAACGGGCCGGTCGCCGACTATCTGCTCACCCGGCAGCCGTTTGATGTGGCCATCCTCGACCTCGGACTGCCCTATGTGGACGGCATGGACGTGCTGCGGCAGGCGCGGCGTCAGGGCTCGCGCGTGCCGGTGCTGATCCTCACCGCCCGTGACCGGGTGGACGATCGGGTCAATGGTCTGAATGCCGGCGCGGATGACTATCTCGTCAAACCGTTTGACTTCCCGGAGCTGCTGGCGCGTGTGAATGCACTGCTGCGGCGGGGCCAGGCCTCAGCGCAGGAAGCCGCCGAGCCGTCCGCCGGTCTGGTGCTGGACCGGCCCAACCGTCGTGCGCTGCTCAACGGCGAAGTCCTGGACCTCACCCAGCGCGAATGGTGCCTGCTGGAGCTGCTGACCACCCGGCGCGACAACGTCGTGACCAAGGAAGAAATCACCGCGGCCTGGGCTGGCGGTGAGGGGGCGTCGGACGGCAGCGGATCGGTGGAGGTCTACATCCACCGGCTGCGCAAGAAGCTGGGGCACAGCGGCCTGAACATCCGCACGCTGCGCGGACTGGGGTATCTGCTTGAAGCCGATCGCTCGGTCGAGCGGGCGGAGACCGCGTCGCGATGAGCGCCCGCGGGTCGGCCCCGCCGGCGTTGTCCCTGCACCGCCAGCTGTTCCTGTGGCTGATCCTGCCGCAGATCGTGTTGTGGGCGGCGGCGGGCATCTTCACCTTCAAGCTGGCTCTCTCGTATGCCAACCGCGAGATCGATGCCTCGCTCTCGACCGCCACACGCGCGCTGTCGCGGCGCATCCAGCCGCTGGAGTCCGGCCTGTTGATCGACTTCCCGCGTGCGGCGCAGGACATTCTGGAATCCGATCCCAACGACCCGCTGATGTACATGGTCAGCTCGCCGCCAGGGAACTTCGTGCTGGGCAATCAGCATCTGCCGCCGATCCCGGTCACCCAGCTGCAACGCTTCGGGGTGCCGGAATTCCACAACGGGGAGATGCGGGACGGGAGCAAGGTCATCCCGGTGCGGCAGGCGGCGCTGTATGTGCGCATGGGGGGCGGGCTCAACGGGCCGGAGCAGGCCCTGCTGGTGCAGGTGGCCAAGTCGCGCGCCAGCAGTGGTGCGCTGGCGCGGGGCATCCTGCTCGACACCGTCCTGCCGCTGTCCCTGCTCGGGGCGCTGCTCACGCTGGTCGTGCACTTCGGCATTCGCGCAGGGCTGTCCTCGCTGACCACGCTGCGGCGGGAAGTGGACGGACGGGATCCGGAAGACCTGGCCCCGATCCGGCTGGACACGGCGCCGGTGGAGGTGCGCGGCCTGGCCGAAGCGGTCAATGCCCTGCTGACCAAGGTGCGGCGCAGCATGGAGGCGCAGCGTCGCTTTATCGACGATGCGGCGCATCAGTTGCGCACGCCGTTGGCGGGCTTGCGCAGTCAGACCGAGCTGGCCTTGCAGGCGGTGCGCACGTCGCAGAGTGAGGAGGCGGTGTCGCGGCTGCAGAAGGTGCATCAGAGTGCGCTGCACAGTGCGCATCTGGTCAGCCAGCTGTTGATGTTGGCGCGCTCGGGTCCTGAAGGCGCGTCCGCCTTGCCGGTGGAGCGCATCGACCTGGCGGCCTTGTGCCGGGCGGTGGCGCTGTCGATGGTGCCCCGAGCGCTGGCGGCCGACATGGACCTGGGCGTGGAGGCGGTGGAGGCCGACACCACCATCGAGGGTCGGCCGATGCTGATCCGCGAGGCGCTGAGCAACCTGCTCGACAACGCGCTCCAGTACGCGGGGCGGGGGGCGACCGTCACTGTGCGGGTGCTGCGGGAACCGGATCGGGACGCGGGTCGGGACGCGGGTCGGGACACCGGTCGGGAAGCGGATCGGGTGTGCGTGCAGGTGGAAGACAACGGTACGGGCATGTCCGATGCGGACCGAGAACGGGCCTTCGAGCGCTTCTACCGGGCGCGGCCGGATGCACAGGGCTCGGGCCTGGGTCTTGCGATCGTGCGGGAGATTGTGGTGCTGCATGGCGGCTCGGCGTCGCTGGAGGCGGTGCAGCCGCAGGGCACGCGGGTCACCCTGGTGTTTCCGGCACCCGCAACCGCCCCCACAACGGCAACTCCCCCGAAGACCTCGTATCCTCCCGATGCGTCACGTCCCTGAACGTCGCTCATTCCGCTCGTTCTGATCGACCGCTGATGCACCGCTGGTTGTCTGCCGATCGATCGCAGATCCACCGCAGATCCATCATTCATCCGCCACCACCCAACTGCTCCGCTGTCGCCGTCCATGATCCGTTCCTCCGCCTCCCTCACGCTGATCGGCGTGGATTTCTCCAGCGCGCCCTCGAACCGCAAGCCGATCCGGCTGGCGCTGGGGCGGCGTCAAGGTGCGGTGGTCCGTTTGGAGAGCCAGCGGGCGATGACGTCGCTGGCCGACTATGCGGCCTGGCTGGCGGAGCCCGTCGCGCCGGGGCAGGGCTGGGTGGGAGGCTTCGATCTGCCGTTCGGACATTCGCGCGAGCTGGTACTGGCGCTGGGCTGGCCCACCGAATGGGCGCCGCTGATGGCGCATTACGCGTCCCTGAGCCGCGATCAGATCCGCGAGACCTTCGCTGCCTTCTGCGCCGGGCGCCCGGTGGGGAAGAAATTCGCGCACCGCGCCACCGACGGCCCGGCCGGGGCGTCGCCGAGCATGAAGTGGGTGAATCCGCCGGTGGCGTTCATGATGCACGCCGGCGTGCCGCCGATGATTGCCGCAGGGGTGAGCCTGCCCGGCCTGCATGCGGGCGACCCGGACCGGGTGGCGCTGGAGGCGTATCCCGGCTTGTTGGCCCGCGAGTTGATCGGCAATCGCAGCTACAAGAGCGATGACAAGGCCAAACAGACGCCGGAGCGGTTGATCGCCCGCAAGGATCTCGTCGATGCGCTGGAGCAAGGGCGCACGCGGCTGGGGCTGCGGCTCAAGCTGTCGCATGCCCAGCGCGATGAACTGGTGGACGACGCCAGCGGGGACAAGCTCGATGCGGTGCTGTGTCTCATGCAGGCGGGCTGGGCATCTGAGCAGCCTGACTACGGCATGCCGGCGCAGACGGATCCGCTGGAGGGATGGATCGTCAGTACGCCCATGCCGACGCCGACGCCGGCGAGCTGACGCGTCCATCCAATATCAACTTGCTACACCCCTCGCATCGCCTATCAGACCCTCTGGAGATCGTTCATGAGCGCTTCCCCGATTGCCCCAGGTTCCCACCCGCCCGCCGCGACACCGGGCGTGGCTGATCAAGGTGCCGGCGTGGCCGGCCGACCGCTGCGTATCGCGGTGATGGGCGCAGGCGCGGTGGGCTGTTATTTTGGGGGCGTGCTGGCCCGCGCCGGGCACGAGGTGACCCTGATCGGACGGCCGCAGCATGTGGAGGCGATCCGAAGCCGGGGGCTGCGGATGGAGACGGCGACCTTCGATGTGCAGGTGCCCCTGGAGGCCGACACGGAGCCGTCCGCCGCTCAGGGGGCGGATCTGGTGCTGTTCTGCGTGAAGTCCACCGACACGTTGACGGCCGCGCAGGCATTGCAGCCGTTTCTCGCGCCGCACACGCTGCTGCTGTCGATGCAAAACGGTGTGGATAACGCGGAGCGGCTCCGGGAGGTGCTGTCGCAGCCGGTGTCGGCGGCGGTGGTCTACGTGGCCACCGGCATGGTCGGGCCCGGCCATGTGAAGCACTATGGGCGGGGAGAGCTGGTGATCGAGCCCGCTGAGGGGGCCGAGCGCGCCGCGCAGGCTTTCATCGAGGCGGGCGTGCCCACCGACGTGTCCGACAACGCCCGTGGTGCGCTGTGGGCCAAGCTGCTGATCAATTGCGCCTATAACGCCATGTCCGCGGTGACGCAGCAGCCTTACGGGCAATTGGTGCAGGGCGAAGGCGTCTGGTCGGTGCTGGAGGACCTGGTCAACGAAGGGCTGGCGGTGGCGCGCGCCAGCGGGGTGGAAGTGGCCGGCAATGTGCATGAGGCGGTCCGCAAGATTGCGCAGACGATGCCGGGCCAGCTGTCCTCCACCGCACAGGATCTGAAGCGCGGCAAGCCGACGGAGATCGACCACCTCAACGGTTATCTGGTGCGAAGGGGGGAGGCGCTGGGCGTGCCGACGCCGGCCAATCGGGTGATGCATGCGCTGGTGCGGTTGATGCAGTCGCCGGGGGGCGGCTTCGGAGAGTCGCTGAGATGCCAAAGCCTTGGCTGAGGCGCTGATGCACGGGGGCGTTTCACCGCGGCTCCGGCGGCGGCGACTTGCGCTGCATGGTCGCCGCGTGATGTCACTCAGCTTTTTGCCCCACGCCGCGTCAGCTGCTCACTTCCGCATCAGCGTCGACTTGCCAAACAGCGACTCGATCAGATCCACCGCCACGAGGGCCGTCTTGTTGCGCACGTCGAGTGCGGGATTGAGCTCCATCACGTCCAGTGAAGCCAAACGACCCGTGTCAGCGATCATCTCCATGCACAGCTGCGCCTCCCGGTAGGTCGGTCCGCCGGGGATGGTGGTGCCGACACCCGGCGCGACGTCCGGGTCCAGGAAGTCCACATCGAAGCTCACATGCAGATGGGTGTTGGCATCCATCGTAGCCAGCGCCAGTTCCATTGTGTGGCGCATGCCCATCTCGTCGATGTAGCGCATGTCGAAGACTTCCAGGCCCACTTCGTGCACGAAGCGCTTCTCGCCCGGGTCCACGCTCCGAATACCGATCTGACGCACCCACTTGGGGTCGATGGCCGGTACATGCCCGCCGATCTCCACCAGCTCCTTCGGACCGTAGCCGCACAGGCAGGCCACCGGCATGCCATGGATATTGCCGCTGGGCGTCAGCAGGCTGGTGTTGAAATCGGCATGGGCATCCAGCCACAGCACCCGCAGTTTCTTGCCGGTGTCGCGGCAATGGCGGGCGACGGCAGAGATCGAGCCCAGGCCCAGGCAGTGATCGCCCCCCAGCAGAATGGGCATGCGGCCACCGCTCAGCTCCCCATACACCGCGTCATGCACCGCCTGGTTCCAGGCGGTCACTTCTTCCAGGTGGCGGTAGCCGTCCACCGGATCAAGCCAGGGATTGGAGGGCCCCTGCAAGTTGCCGCGGTCCAGCACCTCCGCGCCGTGGCTGCGCAGGGCCTGGGCCAGGCCGGCCACGCGCAGGGCCTCGGGGCCCATGCTGGCGCCTCGGGCGCCGGCGCCTACGTCGGTGGGGGCGCCGATCAGGCTGACTTGCTGGATGCTGCTCATGGGGTTCACTCCTGTTGAGGGGCGGCGGAGGCGGGCAGGCCGATGTCGTATTCCTTCTTCAGCAAAGCCCATGCCTCTTCGGCGGTTTCGACGTAATGGAAAAGTTGTTCATCCCCGGGGCTGATCATGCCGGTGTCCAGCAGCAGGTCGAAGTCGATCAGCCGCGACCAGAAGTCCTTGCCGAACAGCAGGATGGGGCGCCGGCGGCATTTGCCGGTCTGGATGAGGGTGAGGGTCTCGAAGAGCTCGTCCAGGGTGCCGAAGCCGCCGGGGAAGGCCGCCAGGGCGACCGAGCGCATCAGGAAGTGCATCTTCCGCAGCGCGAAATAGTGGAAGCGGAAGCACAGTTCCGGGGTGATGTATTCGTTGGGGCGCTGCTCATGCGGCAGCACGATGTTCAGGCCGATGCTGCGGCCGCCCACCTCATGCGCCCCACGATTGCCCGCTTCCATGATGCCGGGCCCGCCGCCGGTGACGACGTACAGCGGATGGCTGTGATCGAGGGTCTCGGCGGTGATGAGGGCGGCGAAGCGGCGGGCTTCCTCGTAGAAGCCGCTCATCAGCAGTCGGCGCTCGGCGCGTTGCAATGCGACGGTGTCCCCACTGGCCCGGGCGGCGTCCAGGGCCTCTTCGGCGGAGGCGCGGTCCGGGATGCGGGCGCTGCCGAAGATCACCACGGTGGACTGGATGTTCAGTTCCTGCTGGATCAGCTCAGGTTTGAGCAGTTCCAGCTGCATGCGCACCGGGCGCAGTTCCGGACGGACCAGGAAGTCGGTGTCGGCAAACGCCAGGCGGTAGGCGTCCGGCGGGTTTGTGTCGAACGCCGTCGGCTGGCTGACTTCCTCCTGGGCGGTGGGGAAGTTGCGGGCGGTGAGCTTGTCGGTTCTGATCATGATGCGGTGGCCCGGGAGCTTACGGGCGTCTTCACTTAATTTCTGTGCGTCGTGAGGCGCTTCCGAACAGAAGCGCGGCGATTTATTTCGCGATGGCCGAGTCGCTGCCACAGCAGGGGCATTGCGGGTCTCGCAGCACCTGCAGGTCGGTCCATTCCATGCGGCGGCCGTCGAGCATGAGCAGACGGCCGGGCAGGGTGCTGCCCATGCCGCTGAGCAGCTTCAAGGCCTCGGCGGCCTGCATGCTGCCGATGATGCCCACCAGCGGCGCCAGCACGCCCATGACGGCGCAGCGCTGCTCCTCCGGTGGCTGATCCGGCGGAAAGAGGCAGGCGTAGCAAGGGAATCGGCCGCCGCGGCTGTCGTAGACGCTCAGTTGGGCGTCAAAGCCGAGCGCGGCACCCGAGACCAGCGGTTTTCCGTGGCGCACGCAGGCCGCGTTGATGCGGTGCCGGGTCTGGAAGTTGTCGGTGCAGTCGAGCACCACGTCGGCCTGGGGGACCCATTCGTCCAGGAGTGCATCGTCCGCGCGGGCGACGAGCGAATGGACCCGCGGCTCCGGGTTGATGGCATGGATGCCGGCGGCAGCGGAGGCGGCCTTGGGCTGGTCCAGACGCGCCTGGGTGTGAGCGATCTGGCGTTGCAGGTTGGTGAGATCGACATGGTCATGGTCCACCAGGGTGATGCGGCCGACACCGGCCGTGCCCAGGTACAGCGCGGCCGGAGAGCCCAGCCCACCGGCGCCGATCACGAGCGCATGGGCGTCCATCCAGCGCTGCTGACCTTCGACACCGATGTCGTCCAGCAGGATGTGACGCGAGTAGCGCAGCAGTTGCTCGTCATTCATGGGGCAAGCATAGCGCCGCTGGTGGGGACAGTTCGCTGACTTGCTGCTGTCTCGCTCCTGGCGGGTCCAGGTCGGTTGGTGACGCACGCTGACATTCACGAGCGATTCCGCCGTGGAGCGGGCAAGTGCACCATGGGCTTCAACTTATCTTGGCCTGCGACTATGGGCACTACCCGGTCCCTCCAGCGCCCTCCACGATTGACGGGCGGCTTCCTCCCGAGATGGTCAAAACGCGGCTCGTGGTCGTGCTCAATGCCAGACACGCGAATGCTTGCGTGGTGGTCCCGTTGTCCACCACCTGGGATGCGACGGCCGAGAAGCGTGGCTTCCATGTTCCCATTCCTGCCGGGACCTTCCCGCCCATTCAAGCGTGGGGGGATTGTTATCGCTGGGCCAAATGCGACACCATCCAGATGGTGAGCAACCAGCGGCTGGCCCGGGTGGTGACGGCTCGAGGCCACGCGCCGGTGCACCTTCCGCCAGCCTGGGTCACAGAGATTCAGAAGGGCGTCATCAGGGTGATTGGAGGGGGAGCGATGTTTCTCCCGACATCCTCTGGAGTTGCTGATTACCTGGCTTTGTCAGCAACTGGCGCCAGTGGCATTGACGCTTCTCCCAAGAGCCCTTAAATTCCGTCCTGTCCGCCTAGAGCGTATTTTTCTTCTTCCCCTTGAGGGACCCGCAAAGCCCAGCTCCGCTGGGCTTTTGCTTTTCGGCCGCTCAGGAATGGAAGAAGCCCGCGAAGGGCAGACACAACAAAGGCCCCGAAGGGCCTTGTCTGACAGCCAGCGCCATGCGCCGCGCCGATCACTCCTTGGAGGTCTTGGCCTCGGCCTTGCGCTCCACAGCGGTCTTGGACACCACCACCGGCTTGCCCTTGAGCTGGTTCAGCGCCTGCTGCAGCGGGAAGTCCTCGTTGCTGCCGAACTCCGGCAGCGGCTTGAGCGGCTCGCCACGCTTGGCGTATTCGGCTTCCAGCTTCTGGCGACGCTCCTCACGCAGCTTCTCCAGTTCCTTCACCCGCGCATCGTCCGCCTTTTCGTTCGAGCCGGCCAGGTGCTTCTCCAGGTCGGCTTCGCGCATGCGCAGTTCGGCGAACACATTGCCTTCCGCGGTCTCGTCCAGCGCGACGTCCGGCACGATGCCCATTGCCTGGATCGAGCGGCCGTTCGGGGTGTAGTAGCGGGCCGTTGTCAGCTTCACCGCCGTGTCCGGGCCCAGCTGGCGCACCGTCTGCACCGAGCCCTTGCCGAAGGTCTGGGCGCCCATCACCGTGGCACGCTTGTGGTCCTGCAACGCACCAGCGACGATCTCGCTCGCCGAGGCCGAGCCTTCGTTCACCAGCACCACCAGCGGCACATTCTTCAGCGCGTCCGGCAGCTTGCGCAGCGGATCACCCGAACCACGGCGTGCGTAGAACTCCGGGTTGGCCTTGTAGCTGGCCTTGGATTCAGCGATCTGGCCATTGGTGGACACCACTTCCACATCCTTCGGCAGGAACGCCGCCGAAATGGCCACGGCGCCTTCCAGCAGGCCGCCCGGGTCGTTGCGCAGGTCCAGCACCACGCCCTTGATCTTCGGGTCCTGCTTGTAGAGGTCGGCCACCTTCTGGGTGAAGTCCTCCACGGTGCGGTCCTGGAACTGGCTCACCCGAACCCAGGCATATCCCGGCTCGATCAGCTTGGCGCGCACCGACTGCACACGGATCTCTTCGCGGGTGATCGTCAGCGGGAAGGTGCGGCTCTCCGACTTGCGGTAGATGGTCAGCGACACCTTGGTGTTGGGTTCGCCGCGCATGCGCTTGACGGCCTGGTCCAGGGTCAGGCCCTTGACCGCCGTGTCGTCGATCTTGCTGATGAGGTCGCCGCTCTTGAGGCCGGCGCGGAAAGCGGGAGAACCTTCAATGGGGGAGACGATCTTGACCAGACCATCTTCCATGCCGATTTCAATGCCCACGCCGACGAAGCGGCCTGAGGTGCTTTCGCGGAATTCCTTGAAGCTCTTCTTGTCGAAGAACTGCGAATGCGGATCCAGACCGGCCACCATGCCGGAGATGGCGTCATTGATCAGCTTTTTCTCGTCGACCGGTTCCACGTAGTCCGACTTGACGATGCCGAAGACTGCGGCCAGCTGCTGCAGCTCTTCCAGGGGCAGCGGCACAGCCGTGCTGCGCGCATTGGCCTGCAGCTGCATCGTGGTCAACACGCCGGCCATCGCTCCCAAAGCGACCCAGCCCGCAACTTTCAGTTTGGCGCCCATGATGCGAAAAATCCTTTTTGGTACAGCAGTGGCCGATCCGAGTGGCGCCATGCAGGCATGCCGGACACACTTCAGCCTTGTGCCAGTATAGGCCCGGGGCAAAATCCCGGCCCGGGGAGAGGGGGCGGTTTACCCCTTATTTACGAGCTTTCGTGCGGAGATGGCGCCTTGCGGGTTCCATCGCTGCTGACGCAGGTCAAAGCCCGGCGGCGGCGCTGGCTGGCGCAGGGGGCAGGCAGCAGCTTTGAGTGGCTTCGACCGGCCCGGGCGTTGAGGCACAATACCGCCCGCGTGGCCCTATGGTTCAATGGATAGCACAGCCCCCTCCTAAGGGGCAGATCCAGGTTCGATTCCTGGTGGGGCCACCACTTCTGCTCACGGTCCCAGCGCTATGACGAGTGACGACTCCCAGACTCCCATGAACGCCTCCGGCTCTGCGCCCGCCGTTTCCCCCCAGGAAGAGCGCGGCGGCGTCCTTGGCTTCGCCCTGATCTGCCTGCTGGCCTTCGTCACCGTCGCCACCCTGCGCGCACCACCGGCGACCAAGGACGTGGTGGTCGGCACCTACCTGATCACATGGGGCTGCATGTTCATTGCGGCCTACTTCTTCAGCCGCAAGACCTTCTTCCTGCGGGGCCTGCTGTGGTTCTGCACGCGGATGTCCTGCCCGTCCACGCCCAAGATGGCGTTTTTCTACGGGTTCATGACCATCGGCATGGGCACCGTGTCCATCCTTGCCGGTAACGGTTTGTTCTGAAGCGCTCCACCGGGAGGCGTCCGGATCACCCAGGCGCGGGGCGAGCGTCGAGCTCTGAGAGTCACATGTCTCTTCCGCATCTGAGCCGCTCGGTCTGGGCCGATGTTTACCAGGGGCAGGACATCGTCGGCGTCGCGATCCGTCATCGCCGCACGCTGCAGACCTTGTCGAGGCCAGCCATGCCGCAGGATCAGGCCAGCCGTCTGCTGGATGGTCAGATTCCCACCCGTGTGGCCACGATCTTTCTGGACGACCCGTCCGACGACAACGTCGGTTTCCGGGATCTCTCCGGCATGACGCATCCCCGGCTGGGGGTCTCCCGTGCACCCTTCCATGACGGCGTGCTGGTGGCCTCGATGGACCGCGATGGCGACGTCTATCCGGTCGGCGGCGGCCTCGACGGCCCATTCGAAAAGATCCATCCCGGCGGCTGGCCCGGACTGCAGCGACTGCGCTGCATCGGGGATGAGACCTTTGCCGTTGCATTGGCCCGGCGCCTTTATCGGCGGGTTGGCGTCGGCCAATGGGAGCGTCTTGCGGGCATTCCGGTCTCCCACAACGAGGGCGACCTGCAAGCAGCGGGCTTCCGCGACCTGGACGGCGTCTCGACAGCCGAGATGTACGCCGTAGGAGGCCATGGCGACGTCTGGCACTTCGAGCGCGGGGAATGGCGCCAGATGGAGTTCCCATCGCCTGTCCCACTGGCCACGGTCACCTGCGGCGGCGATGGCAACGTCTACATCACCGGGGAAGGCGGCAGCCTGTGGGTGGGCGAGCGCTCCACCTGGCGGCTGCTGCATCAGGGGGAATCGAGCGTCCTCTGGAACGACGCCCGCTGGTTCCAGGGTCAGCTCTGGCTGGCCTCCGACTATCAACTGCGCGTCTGGGACGGCCGCGAACTCGTGGCGCCGATGCATGCGGGCAAGCCCATGCTTGCTTCCGGCCACATGGACGCCCATGATGGGCTGCTGGCGGTGGCAGATCTCAGGACCGTCTCGACCTTTGATGGCCACACCTGGCGCCAGGCCGTGGTTCCGTTCAAGGACTGAATCTGCCCCGCCCCGCGCGGCTCCAAGAGGGCCTTCCACCGCTCGCAACTTCAGAAGGACTGCTGATGAATCCGTTGTCGCTCGTGCCCGCCCAAAGCTCTGCTCGACCCTCTGCTCGTTCCTCTGCTCGAACCTCTGCGCTGGCGGCTGCGCTGGCAGCTACCCGCGCGGCCCTCTGCAAGCCCGCCGGCCTGCTCATTCTGGGCGCCGTGCTGCTGTCCTCCACCGCGCAAGCCGCGGCGTTCACTTACGAGATCGACCCTTCCCATACCTTCCCCAGCTTTGAAGCCGATCACATGGGCATGTCCTACTGGCGCGGCAAGCTCAACAAGAATGCGGGCACCATCGTCTACGACAAGGCGACCGGCACCGGCACGGTGGATGTCCAGATGGATCTCGCCAGCATCGACTTCGGTCTGGATGCGATGAACGCATGGGCCACTGGCAAGGACTTCTTCAACGTCGAGAAGAACCCCACAGCCACCTTCAAGGGGCGCCTGGACGGGGTCAAAGCCGGTGTGCCGACCCAGGTCGTGGGCGAACTGACCCTCAACGGCAAGACCCAGCCGATGACGCTGACGGTTCACCAGCTTAAATGCATGCCGCATCCGATGCTCAAGCGGGATTTCTGCGGTGCGGATGCCTCCGGCAGTTTCAATCGGGAGGCCTTTGGTCTGAGCGCCGGCAAGGACTGGGGCTTCAAGATGGATGTGAATCTGCGCATCCAGGTGGAGGCGGTGGCGAAGCCGTGAGCGAACCGGGCGGGGAATGGCCGGTCCGCGCTCGCCCCAACCGTTGTTTAAACACGGGTTTTGCGACGGCCGCTTACATTTCGGCAGGCCTTCTGTCCAAAATCGGATCTTGTCTTGCCCGACACTTCGGCGCCCCAAGATCCTCGTTGAACTGAAGCTCCGTCATGCTGCCGCTGCCACGCCCGCCTCGTTTGCGCGTGCGCCCCTTCTGGGGGGCGGTCAGGAGCACGGCTGCGGCATGGATCGTCTTGCTGGCGGCCGGGTCCGTTGTAGCCGCGGAGGTGCCTCATGCCGGCAAGTCACGACCGTCCCGAGCGACCAGCGGAGGGACTGGCGCGAAAGGCGCGATTGGATCCGCCGGTGCGGCTGTCGCGACTGGAGCGACTGGCTCCACGGAGGGGCTGGCCTACGCAGACCGCGCCACGGACCGTGCGTCCGCGGGCGCGCGCCGCTCGCCTCAGGTCGAAGCGGCCAACATCGCTGAACTGCGCAGTCGGATGACCAGCCGCGATCTGGCCCTGCTGCGTCGCGCCGACATGGGAGACGCCCGAATCGACGTGTGGCTGTATGCGCCGACCCGGCAGTACTACGTCAGTGTCTCCTTGCAAGGCGCCTTGCGGCGCACGCTCAAACCGGTCAATGAAGCCGAGGCCTGGTTGAACTTTGACAGCTTCCGCCGGATTGCAGCACTGGGCGAGGTGGGACGACCCGTTTTGCTCGGGCAGATGACGGCGTCTGGCACCTCGGCGTCGGGCACGTCGGCGTCGGGAGGTGGCGTGGGAGATGCGAATGCCTATGCCACTGCCAATCCGAAAGCAGTGAACGGAAATGGGGAAGCGACGAGCGATGGCAACGCCATGGGCGGCCGTGGCCCCAGCGACGGCCGCGGCGGTGGCATCGCATCCGCTGCATCGCCCGACCGCGGCACCCGCCTGCCACCCGGGCAGGATCTCAAAAGCGTGCCCGTTCCCAAGGAACGGCTCGCGGCTGCCAATGATGTCGACGAGATGGACCTGGAGCAGGTCCGTCGCGCACGCGAAGCCTTGGCGCCCTCCGCCGCTGCTCCTTTGCAAGCAACGGGCGCAATACTCTCCGCCGCACCTGCCACTCCCCCCGTCACCGCGCCTGCCAACGCGCGTGCTGCCGCGCCTGCAACAGCTCCGCCAAAAGCGCTTCCAAAATCGCTTCCGAATGCGGCGCCTTCACCAGCAGGTACTGCTGTGACGGCGACAGCCCCTGCGACGGCGCCCGCAACCGCGCTGGTGGCGGACACCTCGCCAGCGGTGGGGCAGGCGGTGGAGACGCTGCGACGTGAGCGTATCGGTGACGAAGTGGCCCGCCTCGTCTGGAGTGCGGACTCGGGACAGTTCACCGCCTCGCTCACCCGCGAGGGCCGGGTGGTCGGCATGCTTCGCAGCCCCGATCGGCGAGTGGCCCTGGCCGCCTTCGACGACATGGTCAGTCAATCGCGGGCGCGCGCCGTTGCCAGCGCGGCCCACTGAGCCACCTCGCAACTAGCGCCCCAGCGACCCCGCGCCCCCGCGACCCCGCGACCTAGCGGCCGCCAACTCTCCGCAGGCATCCGCCGCCATGGCCGTGCCAGTCGCTGTTGCCGCCGCTCCTGGTCGGGCCCAGTGGCCGACATCGTGATCCACGTGCCCGGCAAGGCCCTTCGACTCTCACTCCCACTTCCAGATCCAGATCAGATCCAGCCCCTGCTGGTCTTCACCCGCCTGCGCCCGCAGCGTGAATCGCTGAGCCAGTTTGTAGATGAGCTGCCAGTTGCCGGTCGTGGCGTTGAGCCCGCGCTCATACGCCACAAAGACCCCGCGGCTGATCTGCTTGCCCAGCCGCACCACCGTGCCGCGGGCATCATCCCCTTCGCCGCTGAAAGACAGTTCATCCAGCCCGATGCGGTGGATCAGCTTGTCACCGGCACTCTCCCCATCGCCGCTGATCAGCGCCATCGCTGCGCGTTGCATCAGCGCCGTGTCACTGCGCCCCAGGTTGTCCGGCGACCGGCCCAGCACCAGCCACGACAGCTTGTTGGTTTCGCTCATGTCCGGGTCCGAATACAGCTTGATGCGAGGATTCGTCGCCGTGCCCGTGACCGTCACGCCCACCCGCACATCGTCGCTTTCGAGCCCGGGGCGGATCGCCAGGACGTCCAGCCGCGGATTGTCCAGCGGCCCGACGAAGGTGAAGATACCGCGCTCCACATCCAGCTTCTGGCCATACGCATTGAAGGTGCCGCCTTCGCTGCGCACTTCGCCTTCCAGGGAGGGCTTGGCCTGCCCGTCCTGCGCCAGATGCAGCGCGCCGCGAATGCGGGTGTCGATGCCGTAGCCGCGCAGTTGCAGGCGGCGGCCCAGTTCCACATCCACATCCAGCTTCACCCGCAGCGGCTTGCCATTGATCTCGGTCTTGACCGGTGCGTTCTGGCGCACCACCTGCACGTCGCTGTCGAGTTGCGGCGCATCGCCGCGCGAGAAATCGAACAGACCTTCGTTGATCACGAACCGGCCCTTGAGGTCCAGCAATTGCGCTTGAGCGTTGATTTGCGCCGAGCCGCTGGCCACCACCCGGCGATCCACCCGCTGCAGCAGCGCAAAGGTGTCCGCGGTGAGGGTCAGTTGCGCGCTGGGATCGCGGCCGAAGCGCACGTCCCCCTGCGCACTGATCTGGCCATTGCCGCCCTTGGCGGTGAAGCTTTCCAGTCGCGCCTGGGTGCCGGTCATGGTCATGGCCAGCGCGCCGTTGTTCATGTCCACGCCCATCAATGCATTGCGCAGCGAGAGCTTCTGTCCGCCGATCTGCCCCCGCACCTCCGGTGCGCCGAGCGTGCCGGCCAGGCCAATGGACGCGTGCAGGCTGCCGCCCAGACGCCACCCCGCCGGCACCCACGGGCCCCAGTTGCCGAGGTTGTCGACCTGCGATTCGATCGCGCCTTCCAGCCTCGCATCCTTGTCCGGCAGGTCCAGCGGGTTGTTCATGCGGAAGGTCACCGCACCGCCCACCGCGCCCATGTTCTGGCCGGCCACGCCTTGCACCAGGTGCCAGACCCCTCGGTCGGCCTGCACCCCCAGGCGCAGGTCGGTCAGGCCCAGGCGCTGGGTGCTGACTTCATCGGTCACCGTCAGGTCGCCGCTGGTGCGGGCGATGAGAAAGTCGATGAAGAGGTTGCGTGCATCACGCCGGGTGTTGAAGTGGCCGTCGATGCGCAGATCGCCGCCCCAACCGAAGTCCGGTTGCAGACGCGCCAGCGCGGGTGCAGCGGCCAGCGGCTCGAGGTCGGCCTGCAGGTCCCAGTCGGACGGGGACTGCCAGGCCATGCGGGTCCAGCGGATGCCGGCCCCCAGCACCTCCAGCCGACCCGGCGCCATGCTGGCCTGACGGACCTGCAGTTGCGGCTCCAGGCGCACCGTGGCCGCCAGCGGACCGGCTTTGAGCAGTGGATCGGTGACCTGGTTGGCGCGGAGATTGAGCAGCAGATCGCGCGCCTGCCATTGGCCGCCCTGGCGCCAGGCGACCAGCGGATCGGTATCCAGGCCGCCTTGCAGCGAGACCTGCGCCTGCGCGCCCTTGGCATCCAGCTGCAGACCGCTCACCACCACGCCGCTGGCGGCCGCGGCACGGGAGACGACCTTGCTGTTGGTCGGTGCGGTGAGGATGGGAGGCAGCGGCAGGCGGCCCTGGGTGTCCAGGGTCAGCTTGTGCTGGGCCCAACTGCCTTGCAGGTTGAGGGCCGCGTCTTCCAGCTGGATCTGGGCCGGGGCGACACGCAATTGCTTGAGCTGGGTGGTCCACAGCAGTTTGGCGTCCCGCAGGCTGGACAGCGACCAGACGCCGCTGCCACTGACCAACTGGATGGGCGCGAGGCTGCCAGCGCCAGCCAGACCGACATTGGCGTTGGCGTTGCCAGCGGCTGCAGCGCCCGCTCCAGCAGAGGCTCGGTTGACGATGGGGGCTGCGGTGCGGCCCGTCGTGCCGCCCGCCGCGTTGGCGATGCCGCTGGTGCTTGTGCTTGTGCTTGTTCCGCCGCTGCCAACGCTGCCGCTGTTGGCAGTGTTGCCGCCACGCCCCAGCGACGTGCTGCGCGGCGCAGATCCATCCCCGGCGGCCCCGGCATTCCCGGGTTTGTCACCGCCAGCGCCGGATCGCGCACGGGGGGTGACACCGGCGCTCGCCGTGTTCGGCCCGAGGCTTGGAGCGCGCGCGGCGACGGTGGGCATGCCGGCGACGCCGCCCAGCGCGAAGCCCTGCAGCTCCCATTTGCCATCGCTGCTGTAGACCGCCTGCCGGGTGCCGGGGCGGACCAGTTGCACGGTGGTCGATGCGGTGAATGCGCCCTGCACCGTGGCGCCCGGCCACTGACTGCGCAGCAGCGGTTGAAGGCTGGTGAGATTCGGCGCGGCCAGTTCAATGGCCAGGTTGACCTGCTCGCCACCCTGGCGCAACGCGGGATCGATCCGCGTGCGGGCCTGCAGCGTTGCATCGGCGAGCCGCAGATCCGCATTCAGATCCGGGGTGCCAGAGCCCTGGCGCGCATAGCGGACCTGGCCCTGCAAGGGCAGCCCTTGCCAGACGCTGGGCTGCACCTCCAGTTGCGCCTGACCCTGCGGCCAGAGACTTCCACGCACCGACTGCAGTTTGGCCTGGAGCCGGCCGTTCAAGGTCTGAGCACCGGCGCCGCCGATGGGTCCCTCGACGGCAGGTGCGCCCGCGGAGGTTGCTGATGTCGTGACGGACGCAGCGGGAGGAGCGGTGGGTGTAGCGATGGTCGTAGCGATGGGCGTAGCGGCGCTACGAACCGCCCCGCGGGCCAGTCCCCCACGCGCAGCGCGGGTGTTGCCCGTGGTCGCCGTGCTGCGGATCGCCGAAGCGCCGCCCGCCTGCAGTCGCCGCAGATCCAGCCCTTGCACGGTCGCATTGAGTTCGGTCTGCCAGCCGCCGCTCAGCGACAGCGCATCGGTCAAGGTCAGCTCGCCCGAAGCCTTCACCACCGCCGGGCCCGATGTCGCTTCGAAAGCGTTCAGCACGACCGACTGACGCTTCAGATCAGCATCCAGCACCACCCCCAGCGGCGCCTGCCACTGGCCCTGGCCCAGACGTCCCTGCAACTGCCCGTCCACCTGCAGCGCATCGTCGGCCGAGGCGCCGGTGAGGCTCGCCTTCGTCCGCAGTTTGACCGTGCCGCGGGCCTGGACCAGCGGCCAGTCCGCATGCCATTGACGGCTGTCGAGCCCCTCCAGTTGCAGCGTCAGAACCGATCCGTCTTTGGCGCTGGTCTGGCCGCTGGCTTCCAGACGACCGCCGCCGCTGAGCTTGGCGTCCAGCTTCGGCAGGCGCAGTCGCGTCCAGTTGGCGGGGTCAAGCAGGGCTTCCAGCGCCAAGGATTGGAGCGGAATGCGGTCCTGGTCGAGCCGACCGGCTTCGGTGTTGGCCAGATCCGCCTTCAGGGTCAGCGACTGATCCTTGTTGGGCGTGAGCAGCACCCGGCCGGTCAAACCGGTGTGGGGCACACCTGCGTCCGGCAGCAGGGCTGCCAGGTTGAGGTCCTTGGCGTCGGTTTCCAGCCGGGCCAGCGGGAAGGGGGCAAAGGGCTGCAGCTGGGCGGCCACTTGCAGCTTCTGCTTCGCGGCTTCCAGTTGCCCCTGCAGCGTCAGGTCCCGCAGCGGGCCGTTGAGCTTGAAGGGCGCCGTCCAGGGCAATGACCCCTGGGGCTGGCTGAGCCGCCAGTCGCTGGTCAGGGCCAGATCGCCCTGGGTGCGGATGCGGGCCTGACCGGTCAGGGTGAGCATCTGCCACTGCAGCGAACGCACGACCACCTGATGGGCTTCACCCCCGTCCGCGCCGATGACGGCCTGGCCGCGAAGGCCCTTGAGCGGCTGCGCGAGGCCGGTGACGAACAGTTCCCCCACGTCCAGGTCGGCGATGTTCACCGCCACCGGGCTGACGAGGTTCGCGGGAGGCTGCGGCGCGCCGGTGGTGGGCGACGGTGCCAGTTGCACCCGCAGTCGTGCAACGGCCAGGCGGTCCGCCTGCAGCTCGCCCCACAGCAGCGGGGAGCGGTTCCAGGCGAGGCGCAGTCCGCGCCATTGCAACTGCTCCAGCACGATGCGGTCTTCGCTGCCGGGCAGCACCAGCTCGGCGCGCTCCGCGTCGAAGTCGCCCAGCAGCGGGCCGCGCGCATTCTGCAGGGTGAGCCCGGGCACCTTGGACAGCACCCAGGCCGAGCCCCGCTCGGTCTTGAGTCCCCAGGTCAGTCCGAGCACCATCAGGCCGATCAGCACCGGCACGGCCAGCAGGGCCCACATCAATCCCCGGGCGGCACGACGGCGGCGGGTGACCACGGGCGCGGTGTCTGCGGGCGCGCTGTCTGCGGACGCGCTGTCTGCGGACGCGGTGTTCGCGGGCAAAGGCTCGCCCTGCGGGCGCTGGGAATCCTGCGGCTCACTCATAAGGCAATGGCCACACTGAAGTGGAATCGGTATTTGTCGGCCAGGTTGCCCTTGGCAAAGTCCATGCGCAGCACGCCCACCGGGCTGCGATAACGCAGGCCGGTGCCGATGGCATAGGCGGGCTTGTAGCCGCCCCAGTTCTGTGCCGCCTGACCGGCGTCGATGAAGACGGCGCCCATCAGCTGCGGAATCTTGGGCGTGAGCGGATGCGAGACTTCCATGCTGCCGTCCAGCAGCACCCGGCCGCCGGTCTGGTTGCCGTTGGAGTCCAGCGGCCCCAGTTCGTTGTAGGCATAACCGCGGACGGTGTCGTCACCGCCGGTGCGAAAGCGCAGCGCTTCCGGCAGACCGAGCTTGCCCTTGGCCAGAATCTGCCCCGCCTCCACGCGGCTGGCAAACAGCCAGCGGCCCGGCAGCGGGGTGTACCAGTAAAACTTGCCCACGGCCTTGCCAAACGGACCGTTCGGCTCGGTGTTGCTGCTGGCCCAGCCGCCGCCGATCACCAGACTCGCGGTCCAGCCCTTGGTCGGCAGGAGTTTGGAATCCACCCGGCGCCAGATGTTCTGCTGGTTCAGCGAGACCGCACCCGCCATGGTGGTGGTCACATTGGGCGCATGCTCCCAGGAGCGCAGCACTTCGATGTATTGCAGCCGGTCTTCCGGTTCCGTTTCGCGGGCATAACCGACCCGTCCCCGCAGGTTGACGTTGGTCTGGTCCCCGGACTTGAGCCGCTCGGCATAAAACGCCGCGAGGCTGCGCTGCATGTTGGGCTGCGGATGCGAGCTGATTTCGGTGTCGATCGAGCTGTTGTCCCGGCCAATGGTCAGCTTGGTGCGTTCGCGGATGTTCAGGCCAAAGGGCTTGCGGTGGGTGTGTTCGATACCGACGGTCGGGCCGTTGACGCTGTGATAACCGACGCTGGTGGTCACCTGCTGGCGGGCTGCTTCGCGCAGCTTGGCCGTGACCGGCACTTCCACCCGCTCGACGCCGGGCTCAGGGTTCACCAGTTCAGGATTGATCTCGACACTGGCGCTGTCGAACAGCTGGGTGCCGATCAGGCGTTCCTGGAAGTCCAGCAGCAGGCGCTCGTTGTAGGGATCGTGTTCCTTGTAGCCGGCCAGCCGTCGCACTGACGCCTCCGGCTGGTGCTTGAGGCCTTCGACCTTCAGTTCCCCCAGGGTGAACAGTGGGCCGGTCTCCAGGGTGACGGCGAGGTCCACCGTGTTCTCGTCAGCCAGCACCACCGCCTGACTGTGGGTCATGCGGGCCAGCGGATAACCCTGCGCGCGGGCGCGGGTGAGCAGGGCGTTTTTGGACGCAGCCCAGTCGCCCTGGCTGAAGCCGGAGTGGGGCGGCAGTTGCCAGCTCTGGTTGAGTGTCCGCTCCAGCGCGACGGCCAGTTTGTCGCCGCGCTCGGCCATCGCCCGGAGCGGTCCTTCGATTCGCAGATCCAGGCTGC
Organism: uncultured Roseateles sp.; assembly: GCA_966211495.1. Classification (GTDB taxonomy): domain Bacteria; phylum Pseudomonadota; class Gammaproteobacteria; order Burkholderiales; family Burkholderiaceae_C; genus Roseateles. The sequence goes on from CBIHOT010000003.1 coordinate 158,521, forward strand.
CGACCAGGGCGCGAGGGCCGGTCTCGACGATCAGCTTCAGGTTGCGCACCCCGTCGCTGAGGTCCCCGATCTCTTCGGTCCGGACCTTGGCGTTGAAATAGCCGGCGGTTTCCAGCAGCTGACGCGCCTGTTCCGGCGCTACGGCGGCCAGCCGCCGCAATTCGGCGGCGGTGAGCGCCTGGTCGTCCGGCGTATCGCGGAAGCGGGCCAGATCCAGATGGGTCAGCAGCAACGAACGCAGCTCGGGCGGTGCGTCGATGGTGAGCTCATAGGCCTCAATGCGGCGACGGTCCACCAGCGTGCTGCCTTCCGGCAATTCCGTGGGTGCGGCCACCTTGACCTGGGCCTTGTTGTCCGACCCCAGCAGGGCACAACCGCTCAACGAACTGCCAAGAACCGCCACCAGGGCCAGAAGCAGCCAGCTCCTCATCGGTTGAGCACACGCATCGCCTGTTCCAGGCCGCTCATGGTCAGCGGCATCATGCGCTGCTGCATGAGCTGCTGGATCAGCGCGATGCTCTGGCGGTACTGCCACACACCCGCCGGCTCGGGATTGATCCATACGTGTTTCGGGAAAGCTTGCGTCAGCCGCTGCAGCCATGCCGCACCGGCTTCTTCGTTGTTGTATTCCACGCTGCCACCGGGCTGCAGGATCTCGTAGGGGCTCATCGTGGCGTCTCCGACGAAGATCAGCTTGTAGTCCCGGTTGTATTTGTGGATGAGGTCCCAGGTGGAGGTCTTCTCGCTGAACCGGCGGCGGTTGTTGCGCCACACGTGGTCATAGACGCAGTTGTGGAAGTAGAAGAACTCCAGATGTTTGAACTCGCTCTCCACCGCGGAGAAGAGTTCTTCCACGCGGTGCACATGTTCGTCCATGGTGCCGCCCACATCCATGAGCAGCAATAGCTTCACCTTGTTGTGCCGCTCCGGCACCATGCGGATATCCAGCATGCCGGCATTGGCCGCCGTCTTGTGGATGGTGTCGTCCAGGTCCAGCTCCAGCTCGGAGCCTTCGCGGGCAAAGCGGCGCAGGCGTCGCAGCGCGACCTTGATGTTGCGGGTGCCCAGTTCGATCTGGTCGTCGTAATCCTTGTAGGCGCGTTGTTCCCACACCTTCACCGCACTGCGCTGGCCGCCGGGACCGCCGATGCGCACGCCCCGCGGGTTCACGCCGCCGTTGCCGAAAGGGCTGGTGCCGCCGGTGCCGATCCAGCGGTTGCCGCCCTCATGCCGTTCGTTCTGCTCCTGCAGGCGCTGGCGCAGGGTGTCCATCAGCTCGTCCCAGTCCATGGCCTTGAGCTGGGCCAGCTGTTCGGGGGTCAGTTCTCGTTCCAGCTGGCGGGTCAGCCAGTCTGGCGGCAAGGTCTTGACGAGGTCGGTGATGAGTTCGACGCCTTTGAAATAGGCGGCGAAGGCCCGATCGAACTTGTCGAAGAGGGCCTCGTCCTTGACCAGCGTGGTGCGGGACAAGGAATAGAACTTGTCCACGGTCGGTCCGCCGTCGTCATCCAGCACACCGGCGCGCAGGGCTTCGAGCAGGGTCAGGTACTCCTTGACGGAGACCGGAAGCCGGGCGGCGCGTAACGTGTAGAAGAACTGGATCAGCATGGTCTTCCCCCTGAACTGCAGGGCCACAGGGCATTATCCATGCCGGGACTTCCTGGCCTTCCTGTCATGGCGTGCGAGCCAGGCAAAGAACTCTTCATACCAAAGCCGGCTGTTCTGGGGCTTCAGAATCCAATGGTTCTCGTCCGGGAACCACAACAGTCGCGCCTCGATGCCCCGCGCCTTGAGGGTGTTGTAGTACGCCAGGCCCTGCGCGTCCGGAACGCGATAGTCCATCTGGCCGTGAATGACCAGCGTCGGCGTGCTCAGGTGCTGCGCGAAGTGGTGCGGACTTTGCGCCGCCACCCGGGCCGGATCCTCCCAATAGGCGGCGCCCAGTTCCTTGGCATGCCAGTGGTAGGCGTCATTGGCCACCATGGCCTGCCAGTCATAGCAACCGGCGTGACACACATAGGCCTGATAACGGCCCGGCGCGAGGTGACCATTCATCCAGGCCACCATGTAGCCGCCATAACTGCCGCCGGTGGCAAACACTCGCTTACGGTCCGCCCAGGGCTGGGTCAGCAGCCGGTCCGTCGCGGCTTCGATGTCCTGCAGTTCCAGTTCGCCCCAACGGTGGGTGATCGAGTCGAGGAAGGCGTGACCGAAGCTGGAGGAGCCGTGATAGTTGACGCAGGCCACGACGTAGCCTTGCGCCGCCATGACCTGATGATTCCAGCGCCAGTGCCAGCTGTCCCCGAAGGCCGTGTGAGGGCCGCCGTGGATGACGTGCATCAGCGGATGCTTCTTGCGTTTGTCGAAACCGGGCGGGTAGATCAGCCACATCTGCACGGGATCGCCCTGGGCGCCGTCCAGCCAGACCTCTTCGTGGCGGCCGATGGCGTGACGCTCCAGCATGTCGTCGTTGAAGGTGTCGATGCGGCGCAGCTGCTGTTCGTCGGCTTCACCCTCGCGTTCCACCACCGAGACGCGCGGGGGGAATGCGACGCCGTCGTGGAGGACCACAAGCGTGCCAGCCTCCAGCGCGAAGGCGCCGGCATGTCCGCCCTCGAAGAGGACAAACGCCGTCAGCGTCTTGACGTCGAAGCGCCAGAGGTGGCGGCGACCGCGGTCCTCGGCCAGGCACAGCACGCCCAGGTCGTCTTCATCCCAGCGCAGGGGCGCGGATACATCGTGGTCCCAGTCCTCCGACAACACGGCCCAGTTGCCGTGGGTGTCCAGCACCGCGATGTGGTGCGGCATGGTGTGCTTCTGGCCCTGATGGCTCGCCAGGAAGGCCAGATGATGGCCCGCATGGCTGTAGCAGGGTGCCGTGAAGTCCCAGTCGGCGTCCTGCAGCAGCACCTGCACCCGGCCGCTGCGCACGTCGATCTCGGCTAGCGCGTGACGGTAGTCCAGGATCTTGGTCGGCGCCGGATCGAAGCTGAAGGCGATGCGGCGGCCGTCCGGGGAGATGGCGAAGGTGTCCGCATCCGGCTCGGCGCGGCTGAGCTCGTAGTCGGTGCACTCGAAGAGGTCGCGCACCCGGCCGCTGTCCAGGTCCAGCACATGCAGATGCGGCACGCGGCCCATCGGCAGGGAATGGTCCCAGAAGCGGTACAGCGATTCCTCGGTGACGTAGCCCGTCGCCTTGCGGTCCTTGTCTTCCTGATGGCGCGCCTGCTGGCCGGCCGCGCCCTTGCGCGTCGGGTCTACCCAGGACACAAAGGCGATGCGGCGGCCGTCCGGGAACCATTTGAAGGCTTCCACGCCGAAAGGCAGATGGGTGAGCCGGCGGGCCTCGCCACCGTCCGGCGGGATGAGATACAGCTGGGCCGCATCGTCCTTGCTGCCGCCCTGGTCCCGTCGGGCAATGAAGGCGATGTCATTGCCGGTGGGGCTCCATTGCGGCTGGCCGTCCTTGTCGCCGGCCTGCGTCAGCCGGCGCGGTTCACCGCCCAGCGTGGAGAGCAGCCACAGCGAGGTCTGGCCCCGGTTCTGCGCCATGTCGTAACGGGTGACCGGCACCACCGCCTGCGCACCGTCCGGCGAGAGGCTCGGCGTGCCGACGCGGTCCATGGCCCAGAGGGCGTCGACATCCAATGCGGTCGCTTTGGAAGGAGACGGGACTGCGCGTTTGGACGGACGAGGGGAGGGGATCTTCACGGCGGACATCGGGCGTCTCGGGGTGCTTGTCAAAGTTCTGGTCAGAATGCTTGACGGGGTTTGTCGAGCTGCCATTGCAGGTGATTGCGCACCGTGGGCCATTCGCTGGCAGTGATGCTGTAGACGCAGGTGTCGCGCAGGCTGCCATCCGGCAGGCGCTGATGGGCTCGCAGGATGCCGTCCAGTTGGGCCCCCAGACGCTCAATCGCGCGGCGGCTTTGCTGATTCAGACGGTGGGTCCGCAGCTCCACGGCAATGCACCCCAAGGTGTCGAAGGCATGGCCCAGCAGCAATCGCTTGCACTGGGTGTTGAGCGCGCTGCGCTGGCAACTGGCACGGGTCCAGGTCGCGCCGATCTCCACCCGGCCATGCACCGCATCGATGTGCAGAAAACTCGTCATGCCGGCCACGCGCCCCTGCGCATCAAAGACGGTGAAGGGATTCCATTCACCGGCATCACGCAGGCGCAGGCGCCGGTCGATCTCTTCCGCCATGCGCTCCGGGGCCGCCACCGCGGTGTACCAGAGCTGATGCAGCTGGCCATCCTGCACAGCGTCGATCAGACCGTCCAGATGCTGGGGCGACAAAGGCTCCAGCCGGGCATGCGGGCCCGTCAGCGTCACTGGCGCCACAAAGGGGTTGGCGGGAACCTGGTGCATGCGATCAGCGATTGCGGCTTTGCATATAGACCAGCTTCTCAAAGAGCGTCAGGTCTTGTTCATTCTTGAGCAGGGCGCCCACCAGCGGCGGAATCGCCACCTGTTCATCCTGGGTCTGCAGGGCCTCCAGAGGAATGTCTTCCGCCAGCAGCAGCTTGAGCCAGTCAATCAGCTCCGAAGTGCTGGGCTTCTTCTTCAGGCCCGGCAGCTTGCGCACGTCGTAAAACGTCTTCAGGGCTGCCGCCAGCAGCTCCTTCTTCAGCTCGGGGAAATGCACGTCCACGATGGCCTGCATCGTGTCCGCTTCCGGGAACTTGATGTAGTGGAAGAAACACCGGCGCAGGAAGGCGTCCGGCAATTCCTTTTCATTGTTGGAGGTGATGAACACCAGCGGACGGTGTTTGGCACGCACCCATTCGCGGGTTTCATACACATAGAACTCCATCCGGTCCAGCTCGCGCAGCAGGTCGTTGGGGAATTCAATGTCGGCCTTGTCGATCTCGTCGATCAGCAGGGCCACCGGGGTGTCCGATGCAAAGGCCTGCCACAGCGTCCCCTGCACGATGTAGTTGCGGATGTCCCGCACCTTGTCGTCGCCCAGCTGGCTGTCCCGCAAACGGCTGACGGCGTCATATTCATATAGACCCTGCTGCGCCTTGGTGGTGCTCTTCACATGCCACTGCAGCAGCGGCAGGTTCAAGGCGCGGGCCACTTCCTCGGCGAGGAGCGTTTTGCCGGTGCCCGGCTCCCCTTTGACCAGCAGCGGCCGCTGCAAGGTGATGGCGGCATTGACGGCCAGCATCAGGTCCGGAGTGGCGACGTAATCCTGGGTACCTTGGAATTTCATGGGCAGGTGTCTAGCGCAGAGAGTGAAAACCAGTATATAGGGGCCCCCCTAGGGCCGACGCGCCCCAAATCGGGGAAGATGGGAGGATGAGAAGACAACTGCAGACATCCCTTGCGTTGGTGCTGGCCGGAAGTGCTTTTGTTGTTGCAGCTCAGACCCCTGCATCATCGCCAGCCCCGTCCCCGGCCACCGCCGCCACGACCGCAGTGACGGCCACTGCGGCCCCTGCGGCCACCGGCAAGGCCGTGCCCATCGAGAGCAAGGTGGCCATGTGCATTGGCTGCCACGGCATTCCGGGCTACCAGGGCACCTTCCCGGAGGTGTACAAGGTGCCGATGATCGCCGGGCAGAACGGCAAGTACCTGGCCTCCGCCCTCACGGCCTACGCCAAGGGCGACCGCAAGCACCCCACCATGCGGAGCATTGCGCAGTCCCTCTCCAACCAGGACATCACCGAACTGGCGGGCTATTACGAGAAGCAGGCCCAGGTGCCTGCCGTCGCGGAGACCGTGACACAACCGGCCGATATCAAGGCGCTGCTCGACAAGGGCGCCTGCGCGAGCTGTCACGGGGCCAATTTCAGCAAACCGATCGACGGCACCTATCCCAAGATCGCGGGGCAGCATCCCGACTATCTGTACGCCGCCCTGAAGGCCTACCAGACCGAAGGCAACCCCTACGTCGGTCGTGGCAACGCCATCATGGCGGCCCAGGTGAAGCAATTCAGTCACGCCGAACTGAAGTCTTTGGCGAAATATTTGGCAAGCTTGCCTGGCGAACTTCGGACCGTCCCTCAGTCCAAATTCCGCTGACCCCGAATTCGGTTAGATTTACCGATGGGTGCAAAACGCCCCTCGGGAACCCGGCCGAAAGAGCCGCCCTCGCAGGGCGGTTTTTTTTTGCGGTCATTTCGTTTTTGTAGGTCTTTTGGGGGCGCTTCACGAGGAGGGCGCCATACTGTGCTGCCTTGGTCGAAGCCTCCCATGCTCAAAAAGATTCCCACCGCTCAGGTCAGTTTAGGTATGTATCTGCATGGCCTCGAAGGGTCATGGCTGTCGCATCCGTTTTGGAAGACCAAGTTCGTCCTGACCGATCAGGCGGATGTGAAAGCGCTGCTGGCCAGCGGCGTGCCGTTCTGCTGGATCGACGCTTCCAAGGGTCTGGACGTGGGACAGACCGCTCCGGCACCGGCCGCCGCGCCCGCGCCCGAGCCGGCGCCCGCGCCTGAGGCGCCCGAATCCGCTGAAACGCCGCCGACCTCTGCCCCGGAAGCCCCCGCCCTGGTCAGGTCCACCCCCAACCTGTCGCTCGACAAGCAGCCCGCCACCATGGGCGAAGAGATCGAGCGCGCAGCCCAGGTGGTGAACAAGTCGAAGGAAGCGGTGATGAGCCTCTTCAACGAGGCGCGCCTGGGCAAGGCGGTGGATGCGGAGCAATGCCTGCCCCTGGTGGAAGAAGTGGCGAGTTCGGTGGTGCGCAACCCCTCGGCGCTGATCAGCCTGGCCCGGCTCAAGACCAAGGACGACTACACCTACATGCATTCGGTGGCCGTCTGCGCGCTGATGGTGTCGCTGTCCCGTCAACTGGGCCTGGACGAAGCCACGACCCGTGAAGCCGGTCTGGCCGGTCTGCTGCATGACGTGGGCAAGATGGCGATGCCGCTGGATGTGCTGAACAAGCCGGGCGCCCTGACCGACGCCGAATTCGCCATCATGCGCGGCCATCCGACCCGCGGATATGAAATGCTCAAGGACGGCTCCGCGGTGCCGCCCTCGGCGCTGGACGTGGCCTTGCACCATCACGAGAAGATGGACGGCACCGGCTACCCCGCCAAGCTGGCTGGAGAACAGATCACCCTGATGTCCCGCATGGGCGCCGTCTGTGACGTGTACGACGCCATCACCTCCAACCGCCCCTACAAGAATGCGTGGGACCCGGCCGCCTCATTGGCGCGCATGGCGCAATGGACCGGTCACTTCGACCCGCGGGTCTTCCAGGCCTTCGTCAAGTGCGTCGGCATCTATCCGGTGGGCACGCTGGTGAAGCTGCAATCGGGTCGCCTGGCGGTGGTGCTGGACCAGAACACCACGGCGCTGACCCAGCCCCGGGTGCGGGTGTTCTATTCCACCAAGTCGCAGATGCCGATTCCCACGCAGATCCTGGATCTTTCCTCGGCGAGTGCGGGCGACCGGATCGTCGGCCGCGAGGATCCGGCCACCTGGGGCTTCCAGCGACTGGACGAACTCTGGCAAAAAGCGCCGACCTGATCCCGTGGAGACGCTGGCCCACAAGACCTGGCTCGCCCAACTGAGCGCCGACTACCGCGTTGAGCGCGGGCGCTGCGTGGTGAGTCATTCGCATGAAGGGCCGCTGCGGCTGCTCAAGAGCCTGTATCCGGAAGGAGAGGGCCTGTGCCACAGCGTACTGGTGCATCCTCCCAGCGGCCTCGTGGGCGGCGACACGCTGGACATCCGGCTGACGCTGGCGCCTCAGGCGCATGCGCTGATCACCACACCGGGGGCCACCCGTTTTTATCGCAGTCCGCAAGGCGCGGCCGCGACGCAGCGGGTGCATGCACGACTGGACGCAGGCGCCCGACTCGAATGGCTGCCGCTGGAAGCCATCGCCTATCCGGGCTGCGAGGCGCTGAACGAAGCGCGCTTTGATCTGGCGCCCGGCGCTGAACTGCTGGCCTGGGACATCACCGCGCTGGGGCTGCCCGGCGCGGGCCAACCGTTTGACCATGGGCGCTTCACCCAGCATCTGGAATTGCCGGGCCACTGGCTGGAGCGGGGCCTGCTGGACGCCCAGGACGGCGTGCTGATGGACGGGCCGCTGGGCCTTGCGGGACAGCGTTGCCTGGGCACGCTGGTCTTTGCGGCGGGGGAAGGCCTGTCGCGAGAGCGCCGTGAAGCGGCGCTGGACGCCGCGCGGGCGGTCATCGAGGCCGATCCGCTGCAGCGGCTGGCCGGTGCGACCGCAGCGCAGGACCGGGTGCTGGTGGTCCGGGCGGTCGGCCCGGTGGTGGAGCCGGTGGCGCAGCTGCTGCGGGCCTGCTGGTCCGCATGGCGTCACACCCTGTGGGGCCTCCCGGCCCAGGTGCCACGCCTCTGGTCGATGTGAGGTATTTCACATCCGAATGCCGCACCGGCTGATGGCATCACCGGCGCCGCGGCGGTGCGCACGCGGTGCCGACCTCAGCGGCCTGCCGGCCGCCAGGATTTACAGCCAGGAGTGACCGGCCGCACGGCGCAGGGAGTCGGCGAAGGCCGGACGGGCCGCGTCTTCCTGACGGGCTGCGGCCACCATGGCGGCACGCAGGCGGCGCTCACCGATGAATCGCGCGCCCAGCTCGATCAGCCCGATGACTTCGGTCGCAATGTTGATCACCCGTTCACCGGCCTGGCGGCCGATGCCGGCGCGCTGGACGTCGGCGGGCATGACTTGCAGGGGAGCATTGAAGGTCTGGGTGGTCATGAGCATTCCTTGTGGTCGGTTGCGGCACCTGCCGCAGCACCGATGGCGAGATATTGGGGTATTTACTTAGTTCTGCCCAATTGAGAAGCAGAATCGGGTCATCACTGACGCGAATGACCCGGCTTCTCCCCTAGCATCGGCTCATGCACAGTTCCCGCCCCGTCAACTTCAGGACCCTGGACCTCAACCTCCTGCGCGTGTTCGATGTGGTGATGGAGGAGCGGCACGTCACCCGCGCGGCGCAGCGCCTGGCGATCACCCAGCCGGCGGTCAGCAATGCCTTGCGGCGGCTGCGGGAAGCGACCAACGAGGAACTGTTCATCCCCACGCCCACCGGCGTGGCCCCGACACCGCATGCACTGGCCCTGTGGCCGACGGTTCGCACCGCGCTGTCGAGTCTGCAGGACGCATTGGCGCCCCAGGCCTTCGACCCCAAGGCGGCCGGCAACACGATCAGCTTCACCCTGGCCATGGCCGATGCCACCGCTGCGCTGGTGGTGCCGTCGCTGGCGCGCCGCTTCCTGGAGGACGGCGTGCATGTGGGCCTGCGGATCGTGCCGCTCACCACCCGCGACCCGCGTGAAATGCTGGAGCAGGGGCGGGCCGACGTGGCCATCGGCTTCTTCCCCGACATCGTGACGCTGATGGGTCAGCCCGGCGGCGAGGCCTTCCGCAAGGCGTCGCTGTATGTGAGCCGATATCTGTGCGTGATGCGCCGGGACCATCCGCTCGCCGCCCCCGAAGCGCTGACGCTGGATGCCTACTGCGCCGCCCAGCATCTGCGGGTGAGTTTTGCCGGTCGGCCGCATGGTTTCGTGGACGATGCGCTGCAGGCCCTGGGCCGCCAGCGGACCGTGGCCATCACCGTCAACAGCTTCTTCACCGGCGGTCTGGCGGTGCAGCAGTCGGACCTGCTCACGGTGCTGCCCAACAGCTTCATTCCGGCCACCGGCATCAGCGGTCTGCTGGCCAGCCGCGAACTGCCGTTCAAGCTGCCGGACATCGACATCAGCCAGGTCTGGCATGTGCGCCATGAACTGGACGCGGCCCAGCGCTGGCTGCGTCAGATGCTGTCGGAAGCGGCGGCTGCCGTGCGTGCCGGCACCCCCACCATGCCGGTGCTGCAATAAGCGCTCAGATGGCCACCAGCCCGCGGATCTCCGGCTGCTGCATGGCGGCCCGGTCGCCGCGTGCAATCACCGAGCCCCGCTCCAGCACCAGGAATTCATCGGCCAGTTCGGCGGCAAAGTCGTAGTACTGCTCACACAGCAGGATCGCGACCGGATGTCCGTCCAGGCCTTCATCGGCCAGGCGCCGGATGACACGACCGATGTCCTTGATGATGCTGGGCTGGATGCCCTCGGTCGGCTCGTCCAGGATCAACAGCCGCGGCGACGCCGCCAGCGCCCGCGCAATCGCGAGTTGCTGCTGCTGGCCGCCGGAGAGATCGCCGCCGCGCCGTCGCAGCATCTGCTGCAGCACCGGAAACAGCTCATACAGATGCGCCGGCACCGGGGTGCCGCCCGGCTTGCTGGCCAGACCCATGCGCAGGTTTTCTTCGACGGTGAGACGGGCGAAGATTTCCCGCCCCTGCGGCACATAGCCGATGCCGGCGCGGGCGCGCTGATAGGGCGTGGCGCGGGTGATGTCCTCCCCCGCCAGCGTCACCGTGCCGGCGCGGATGGGCACCAGCCCCATCAGGCTCTTGAGCAGGCTGGTCTTGCCCACCCCATTGCGTCCCAGAAGCACGGTGATGCGGCCGGGCCGCGCGCTCACCGACACCTCCCGCAGGATGTGCGAGCCGCCGTAATACTGCTGGATGCCTTCGGCGCTGAGCATTGGCGCGTCGCTGGCGGAGGCTTGAAGGTCTGTGCTCACGTGGCTCACCGTCCCAGATAGGTTTCAATCACCCGTTCGTCCGCCTGCACCTGCGCCAGCGTCCCCTCGGCCAGCACTGCGCCCTCGGCCAGCACGGTGACCTTCTCGGCGATGGTGTCCACAAAGCCCATGTCGTGCTCCACCACGATGATGCTGTGCCGGCCCTTGAGCGTGAGGATCAGCTCGGCGGTGCGTTCGGTTTCCTGATCGGTCATGCCGGCCGCCGGCTCATCCAGCAGCAGCAGCTTGGGGTCCTGCACCAGCAGCATGCCGATTTCCAGCCACTGCTTCTGGCCGTGGCTGAGCAGCCCGGCCGGGCGCGACATCTGGTCGGCCAGGCGGATCAGCATCAGCACCTCGGCCAGCCGGTCCTGCTGGGCAGCGCTCAACCGCCCCCAGACGGAGGCTCGCAGCCGCCGGTCGCCTTGCAGGGCCAGCTCCAGGTTCTCGTAGACGGACAGCGCCTCGAACACCGTCGGCCGCTGGAACTTGCGGCCGATGCCCAGTTGCGCAATCTCCGCCTCGCTGTGCCGCAGCAGGTTGATGGTGCCGCCGAAGAACACGGTGCCGGTATCCGGCCGGGTCTTGCCGGTGATGATGTCCATCATCGTGGTCTTGCCGGCGCCATTGGGGCCGATGATGCAGCGCAGCTCACCGGGGGCAATGTCGATCGACAGTCCGTTGATGGCCTTGAAGCCATCGAAGCTCACATGCACGTCTTCCAGGTAGAGGATGCGGCCGTGGGTCAGGTCCAGCGCGCCGGGCTGCACCAGCCGGCCGTAGCCGGGGCCGCTGGCCCGCGCCAGCCGCTCCGCCCCTTGCTCCAGCAGGTCGGGATTCATGCGGCCTCCTTGCCTGGGCGGCGCAGCCGCCTGACCAGACCGGCAATGCCGTCCGGCATGAACAGCGTCACCGCCACGAACAGGGCGCCCAGCACGTACAGCCAGAACTCGGGCGCCACCTGGGTCAACCAGCTCTTGGCGCCGTTGACGGCGAAGGCACCGGCGATCGGCCCGGCGAGTGTGCCGCGTCCGCCCACGGCGGCCCACACCGCGATCTCGATGGAGTTGGCCACACTCATCTCGCTGGGATTGATGATGCCCACCTGCGGCACATACAGCGCGCCGGCCACGCCGCACAGCAGCGCCGACAACACCCAGGCCGCCAGCTTGTAGGGCAGCGGCGAATATCCGCAGAACATCAGCCGCGACTCGGCATCCCGCACCGCACTCAGCACCCGGCCAAACTTGGCGCGGGTCAGCCAGCGCAGGCCGAGGAAGGCCGCCACCAGGCTCAGCGCGCTCAAGACGAACAGCGTCATGCGCATGCCCGGTGTGGTGATCGACAGCCCCAGGATGCGCTTGAAATCGGTGAAGCCGTTGTTGCCGCCGAAGCCGGTTTCATTGCGAAAGAACAGCAGCATCGCTGCATAGGTCATGGCCTGGGTGATGATCGAGAAGTACACGCCCTGGATGCGGGAGCGGAACGCGAAAAATCCGAACACGAAGGCGACGGTGCCCGGCACCAGCAGCACCAGCAGCAGCGTGGCGGTGAAGCTGTCGCTCAGCGTCCAGTGCCAGGGCAGGGTCTTCCAGTCGAGGAACACCATGAAGTCCGGCAGCTCGCTGCGGTACTGGCCGTCGGTGCCGATCTGGCGCATCAGGTGCATGCCCATCACATAGCCGCCCAGCGCGAAGTACAGGCCGTGGCCCAGCGACAGGATGCCGGTGAAGCCCCAGATCAGGTCCATGGCCAGGGCACACAGCGCATAGCAGCAGAACTTGCCCAGCAGGCTGACCCAATAGCCGTCCAGATGCAGCGGATGCTCCGGCGGCACGGCCAGATTGAGCAGCGGCACCACGAGGCAGGCCAGCAGCACCGCCAGGGTGAGGCCGATCCAGCCGCCGCGGCTCAGCAGGGCCGGGGGCGTGGGCAGCAGCAGGGCCGGCGCGGGCGAAGCCGAAGCCGTCGAGGCGGTCGAAGCGGTCGGAGCGGTCAATGAGGAAAGGGGGGAGGTCATGAGGCGGTCCATCACAACAGCTGGGACGGCAAGGGGAGACGGGCCGCTGGCCATGGGGCCGTGGCCCACGAAGGGCAGTTGACGTTCATCGGGTCCTCACCGCAAAGAGGCCCTGCGGACGCTTCTGGATGAAGACGATGATGAAGACCAGCACCGCGATCTTGGCGAGCACTGCCCCCACCACCCCTTCCAGCGCCTTGTTGGCCAGTCCCAGGCCCAGGGCCGCGAGCACCGTGCCGGCGAGCTGGCCGACACCGCCCAGCACCACCACCATGAAGGCATCCACGATGTAGCTCTGGCCAAGGTCCGGACCCACATTGCCGACCTGACTGAGCGCGCAGCCGGCCAGGCCCGCCAGACCGGAGCCCAGGGCAAAGGCGTAGGTGTCCACGCGGGCCGTCGGCACACCCATGCAGGAGGCGATGGGCCGGTTCTGCGTCACGGCCCGCACGAACAGGCCCAGACGCGTGCGGCCGATCAGCAGGGCCATGCCGCCCAGCACCGCCACCGCAAACACGATGATCACCAGCCGGTTGGTCGGCAATGCCAGCCCCGGCAACAGGGGCAGGGAGCCAGCCATCCAGGCGGGGCTCTCCACCGCCACGTTCTGTGCGCCGAAGAGGCTGCGCACCGCCTGCATCAGGATCAGGCTCAGGCCCCAGGTGGCCAGCAGCGTCTCCAGCGGCCGGCCGTAGAGCCAGCGCAGCACCGTCCGCTCCAGCAGGGCGCCCACCGCGGCCGACGCAAGAAACGCAGCCGGCACCGCGACGACCAGATAGGCGCCGAACCATTCCGGCGGCAGCCATTGGCGGAAGGCGACCTGCACCAGGTAGGTCGCATAGGCGCCGATCATCATCAGCTCGCCATGCGCCATGTTGATCACGCCCATCAGGCCGTAGGTGATGGCCAGGCCCAGGGCCACCAGCAGCAGGATGCTGGCCAGGCTCACGCCAGTGAACAGCGCGCCGACCCGCTCGCCCCAGGCCAGGGTCGATTCCACCTGGGCCAGCGATTTGCGCAGCGCCGCCAGCACCGCAGGGTCCTGCTCTTCGGCCAGCCGCTGATTCAGCAGCAACCGGGTTTCCGGGCTGTGGGATTCGCCCAGCAGACGTGCCGCCTGCAGCCGCCTGGCCACATCGGCGCTGCCGGCCAGCGCAGCGGCCTGGGTCAGCGCCAGCGCTTCCTTGACGGCCTCGTCCTTTTCGGCGGCCAGGGCCCGGGCCAGCAGCGGCGCCTTGGTTTCGTCCACGCCGGCATCGAGCAGGGCTCGCGCGGCGGCCAGCCGTTCCTTCGGCTCGGGGCTCGCCAGGCGCAGGCTGGCCAGCGCGCCGTCGAGTTCACCCCGCAGCCGGTTGTTGAGCATCACATCTTCCAGCCCCTCGGGCGCGGGCGTCACCACCGCGCCGGTGACGGCATCGGTCAGTTGATCGCCGTCCTGCACCAGCACCCGGGTGCCGGCCAGCTTGAGCCGCTCCTCGGCCATGGCCTTGAGCACCAGCCCATCACGCGGCTGCGGCTGCGCCACCAGGGCATGGAGGGTGGCGATGCGATCGTCGGTCTCGCCCTGGGCCAGTGCCAAGGCCTGTGCCGGGGTGAGCGCCTGGGCCAGCCCTGGCAGGGCGCAACCCAGCGCCAGCAGCCAGGGGGCGAGGGCGGCGGCAAACCCTGAAATCGGCCAGGCCGGACGTGACACCATGAGGAACTCCCAACGAGACAGTCCTCTGGCGCGTCAACAGCGCCAGAGGGAACAGGGGGCGTCGGCGATGGGCCGGCCCCCAGGACACCGACTTACTTCTTGGCCGGTTCGTCCGGCTTGGATTCATTGCCGGCGATGTAAGGACTCCAGGGCTTGGCCTTGACCGGCGCCGGCGTCTTCCACACCACGTTGAACTGGCCGTCCGCCCGGATCTCGCCAATGAAGACCGACTTGTGCAGATGGTGGTTCTTCTCGTCCATCTTGGAGGTGATGCCCGACGGTGCGCTGAAGGTCTGGCCCGCCATGGCGGCGATCACCTTGTCCACATCGGTGCTCTGCGCCTTCTCCACCGCCTGCTTCCACATGTTGATGCCGATGTAGGTGGCTTCCATCGGGTCATTGGTCAGAGGCTTGTCCTTGTGGCCGGGAATATTCTTGGCCTTGGCATAGGCCGACCACTTCTTGATGAAGGCATCGTTGGTCGGATTCTTGATCGACATGAAGTAGTTCCACGCCGCCAGATGGCCCACCAGCGGCTTGGTGTCCACGCCGCGCAGTTCCTCTTCTCCCACCGAGAAGGCGACCACCGGCACATCCTTCGCCTTCAAGCCGGCATTGCCCAGCTCTTTGTAGAAGGGCACGTTGGAGTCGCCGTTGATGGTGGACACCACCGCCGTCTTGCCACCCGCCGAGAACTTCTTGATGTCGGCGACGATGGTTTGATAGTCGCTGTGGCCGAAGGGGGTGTACTTCTCGTCGATGTCACTGTCCTTCACGCCCTTGCTGTGCAGGTAGGCGCGCAGGATCTTGTTGGTGGTGCGCGGGTACACATAGTCGGTGCCCAGCAGCACCCAGCGCTTGGCGCCGCCGCCGTCCTTGCTCATCAGATAGTCCACCGCCGGGATGGCCTGCTGGTTGGGCGCCGCGCCGGTGTAGAACACGTTCTTGCTCAGCTCTTCCCCTTCATACTGCACCGGGTAGAACAGCAGACCATTGAGCTCCTCCACCACCGGCAGCACCGACTTGCGGGAGACCGAGGTCCAGCAGCCGAAGATGACGGCCACCTTGTCCTGCGTGAGCAGCTGACGGGTCTTTTCCGCAAACAACGGCCAGTTGGACGCCGGGTCCACCACCACCGGCTCCAGCTTCTTGCCCAGCACACCGCCCTTGGCATTGATCTCGTCGATGGCCATCAGCACGGTGTCCTTGAGCACCGTCTCCGAGATGG
>CBIHOT010000004.1:0-169919 GCA_966211495.1 uncultured Roseateles sp.
CGTCGTTTTGTTTACGTCGTCAGCAGCGCAGAAGCGAGATTATGAATCATTCTTTATCGTCTCGTCAAGCAGTCAGTGCAAAATATTTTTTACGCTGTCTGCGAGAGAATCAATCAGAACGCGGCTTTCGCCTTATTCCTGTTATTCAACTTGCCGCTTTCGCCGCTTGCTGAACAACTATCTCGCTACCGTGAAACGCAGTATATCGCATTTTCACAGCTTGATTTGAATTTAATTTCTTTTCAGATTCAAACTCAAACCAGTCTTCTTAATCACCGCTTCGCCCTGTTCCGATCTTGTTGCCAGGCTAATCCTCTCGGGGCGCTGACAGCAAACTCTTCTCAAACCTGCAGGCTCTGCAATATGCAGAGCCGGTGAAAACTGCTTTGCAACCTGTCGTTAACCATGTCGTAAGCAGCGAAGACCGCGAGTCTAGCACGCATTTTTAGAGGTGCACAAGAGCCGGCTGAAAATTTCACCGGATCGCCGTCATTTGGGCGGCAAGAAGTGCGGGCTGGCCGGCCCTGAGGGCCCGCGCAGCGCCGTACCGGTCAGTGCAGCCGCTGCGACGCCAGCGCTTCCAGCGCCGTCCGCCCCGGTTCTTCGCTTTCCAGGATCCGCGGGATCGCCGCTGCCAGCCGCTGCGTGTCCGCCCGCAGCACCCGCTGCTTCACCGCCGGGATCTGTGAGGGATGCATGGAGAAGCAGTTCAATCCCATCCCCAGCAGCAGGTCGGTGAACAGCGCATCGCCCGCCATCTCCCCGCAGACGCTCACACCCTTCCCGGCCGCACGGGCCTGGGAGATGGAGGACGCCAGCAGGTGCAGCACCGCCGGGTGCCAGGGGTCGTAGAGATGGGCGACCGCCTCATCGGCCCGGTCAATCGCGAGCGTGTACTGGATCAGGTCATTGGTGCCGATGGAGATGAAGTCCACATGACGCAGCAGCAGCGGCAGCATCAAGGCCGCCGCCGGCACTTCCACCATTACTCCCAGCTCCACCAGCCCATAGGCCTGCCCGGCTTCGTCCAGCTGCTGCTTCACCCGGCGAATGGCGTCCTGCACCTGCCGGATCTCGCTGAGGTGGGCCACCATCGGCAGCAGCAGCTTCACATGGCCAAAAGCACTCGCTCTATATATAGCGCGCAGTTGTTGCCGGAACATGCTGGGTTCGGCCAGGCTCCAGCGTATCGCCCGCAGGCCCATCGACGGGTTCAGCACATGTTCATGGCGCAGCTCATTCACGCTCATGCGGTCCAGCGGCTTGTCGGCGCCGACGTCCACCGTCCGGATGGTGACCGGCATGCCCCGCATCGCCTCCACCGCGGCGCGGTACGCCTCAAACTGTTCGTCCTCGCTGGGCAGTTCCCCATTTCGGTTCATGAACAGGAATTCGCTGCGGAACAGCCCGACGCCGGTCGCCCCGGCATCCAGCGCAGGTCCGGTATCTCCGGGCAGCTCAATATTGGCGTGCAACTCGATGCGCTGCCCGTCCAGGGTAATGGCCGGGGTATGCCGCAGTCGGGCGAGTCGCGCACGTTCCAATTCAGCCTGGCGCTGGCGGAAGCGATATTCCTCCAGCACGATGGGCGAGGGATTCACGATCACCGTACCCGCATCCCCGTCGATGATCACCCAGTCATCCTGGCGGATCAGCCGCGATGCCTCCCGCGTTCCCACCACGGCCGGAATATCCATGCTCCGGGCCACGATGGCCGTATGGGAGGTCTTCCCGCCGATATCGGTGATGAAACCCTGGAAGACGCTGCGCTTGAACTGGATCATGTCGGCCGGCGCGATATCCGCCGCCACCAGCAGCAAGGGATCTTCCCCCGCAAAGTCCCTGGCAACCACCGCAGCCGCCCCGGGCGCGCCCTTGTCCTGCGCATGCGCCAGGGCCGACAGCACCCGCTCGACCACCTGTTCCAGGTCGGCCTTGCGTTCCCGGAGGTAGTCGTCTTCCATCTCGTCGAACTGACGGGCCAGCACCTCCAGCTGCGCCGACAGCGCCCACTCCGCGTTGTAGTGCCGTTCTTCAATCCACAGCCGGGCGGCATCCACCAGTGCTTCGTCATTGAGCAGCAGCAGATGGACGTCCAGCAGGGCGTCCAGTTCATGGGGAGCGTCCGGGGGGAGGTCCGCCTTGAGCACCTGTAATTCCTGAGAGACCGCATCCCGGGCTTTCAGCAGCCGGGCGTATTCGGACTCGACCTCCGCCGTCGGGACGAAGTAGTGCGCGACGTCCACACGACTGGACGCGACCAGCACAGCGCGGCCGATGGCCACGCCACGCGAAACGGGAATGCCAAAGACCTGAAAGCTCATGCGCTGACTGTAGCAGTGCCGCCGCGATCCTTCATGCCGAACTGGTCACGGCCCGCTGTCACGATTCGTTCACGGCGGGGTCACTGACAAGTCACCCCGCTCCCGCAGCATCACGCCATCCCATCCGAACGAGGCTCCGCCATGAGGGATCTGCCGCTGCCGACCTTGCCCTTCTCCGATCTGCGCCCGTCCGAGGCGTCCCGGAGGTCACTTCCAGTTGCACCCCAAGGGGAGGCTGTGGCGCCTGCGCGCGCTCGCTTCCATGTGGGTTGGGCGAGATCCGAAGAAGACGTCCGGCAGGCCCAGCGCCTGAGGTACCGGGTCTTTGTCGAGGAGATGGGCGCCCGTCTGAGCGTGCCCAAGCATGCGCCGAAGGGCCATGACGTCGACATCTTCGACCCCTTCTGCGAGCACCTGCTGGTGCGCCTGCTGGACAAGCATGACCAGCCCGGTGAAGTGATCGGCACCTACCGGGTGCTCACCCCCGAAGCGGCTCGCCGCGCCGGGGGCCTCTACACCGAGACCGAATTCGACCTGACCCGTCTGCGGAGCCTGCGCCCGCGCATGGTGGAACTGGGCCGCTCCTGCGTGCATCCGGACCATCGCAATGGGGGCGCCATCATGGCGCTCTGGGGTGCCCTGACCGAGTTCATGATCCGCAACGATCTGGACACGATGATCGGCTGCGCCAGCATCAGCATGCGGGATGGCGGCCACTATGCGGCCAGCATCTGGAAACAGCTGGAAGGCCGGCACATGGCCGATATTGAATGGCAGGTGCGGCCACGGCTGCCGCTGCCGGTGGACGAGCTTCGTCAGGACCTGTCGGTGGAACCGCCGCCGCTGATCAAGGGCTATCTGCGCTGTGGCGCCCGGGTGCTGGGCCGTCCCGCCTGGGATCCGGACTTCAACACCGCCGACCTGCCGATGATGATGCGCATCAACGACCTGCCGGCGCGGTATCGCCGCCACTTCCTCGGCGGGGACGCATAAGGCGTCCCGGGGGCGTCACTGCCCTTCGCCGAACTTGTCGTTCACCAGCGCCGTGATGGCGTCGTGGGCGGCCTGTTCGTCCTCGCCTTCCGTCTCCAGCTCCACCTGGGAACCGATGCCGGCCGCCAGCATCATCACGCCCATGATGCTCTTGGCATTGACGCGCCGGCCGTTGCGGCTGAGGAAGACTTCCGACTTGTACCCACCTGCCAGCTTGGTCAATTTGGCCGAGGCACGGGCATGCAGCCCCAGCTTGTTGCTGATGGTGAGCGTGGACTTGATCATGAGCAGGAACGTTCAGGCGGAGGGTGGATCGGCTGTTCACACACGATGCCCTGCAAGCCGCCCTGACTGGCGCGCTGCATCAGCGCCTCCAGCCCTTCGCCGGCATAACAGAGCGAACGCCACAGCATAGGCACATTCACACCTGCCAATACCTTGACCTGTTCGCCCTGCAGACGCAGCGCCGCATTGGAAGGGGTGGCCCCATAGACATCGGTCAACACCAGGGTCTGCAGATGTCCGGAGGCCAGGATCAGGGCCCGGGCGCGGGCTTCCACCTCGTCGGCGCCCATGTCGGGCGTCACGTCCAGCACGCTCAACTGCAGCGAGCAATGCGGGAAGGTGTGCTCGGCCACCTCTTTCAAGGCAGACGCAAGCGGCGCGTGGGCAATCAATAACAAGCCGGACATGGGCTCATTATCGCCATTCGTCCCGTTGAAGGTGCGAGACGCGCCCGCACACCGGCCAACATAATGGGGAATGATCTTCCTGAGACCCCTGGGTTGGTGCGGTGCAGCCCGAATCACCCCGCTGCTGGCTGCTGCCGCGCTGGCATCGCTGGGCACGGCCTGCACGCCGGCCCTGGACTGGCGGCAGATCACGCCCGAAGGCGCAGATCTGCAGCTGATGTTTCCCTGCAAGCCGGAGCGGGAGTCCCGCACCCAGCCGGGGCCCGCCGGCACGCCGATGACCGTCCGGACGGCGAGCTGCAAGGCCGGGCAAGGCCAGTACTCACTGACGTGGGTGGACCTGGGTGATGCCGCCCAGGTGCCGGCCGCGCTCCAGCGGATGCGCGACCGCATGGCGCAACTGCTGACCCCGGGGCCGACCGCCGAGCTGACACTGCGCGGCATGACCCCCACGCCGGCCGCAGGCCAGCAGCGCTTTGCCGCCCGATCGGGCGAGCCGCCGCAAGTGGTCCGGCAGGCTGTGTTTGCCCGCGGTACTCGTGTCTATCAACTCCTGATGCAAAGCAGCCGCCCGGACGACGAAGCTTGGGATGTCTTTGTCAGTTCCGTCGTCCTGGCGCCGCAGTGAGCGCTCCACAATCTCCGCACATGACTCCACAAGCGACACCTTCCTCCCTCCCCACGTCCTCGGCGTCCCCAGCGTCCTCTACGCCGATGGCCCTGCAAGGCGTGCGGGTGCTGGACCTCTCCCGCGTGCTGGCCGGTCCCTGGTGCAGCCAGACCCTGGCCGACCTGGGTGCCGACGTGATCAAGGTCGAACGCCCGCCCGCTGCCGGTCACCCGGGCGGGGACGACACGCGTGGCTGGGGCCCGCCCTATCTGAAGGACCCGGACGGCGCGGACACGTCCGAGGCCGCCTATTACCTCGGGGCCAACCGCAACAAGCGCTCGATTGCGATCGACATCGCCCAGCCACAGGGTCAGGCGCTGATCCGGGAACTGGCGGCCAGGGCGGACGTGCTGCTGGAAAACTACAAGGTCGGCGACCTCGCCCGGTATGGCCTGGACGCCCCCTCGCTGCTGGCCCTCAATCCACGGCTGGTCTTCTGCTCGGTCACCGGTTTCGGCCAGAGCGGACCCTACAGCGACCGCGCCGGCTATGACTATGCGGTGCAAGGCCTGGGCGGCCTGATGAGCGTCACCGGCGAGCGGGATGCGCTGCCCGGCGGCGGGCCGCAGAAGGTGGGCGTCGCCGTGGCCGACCTGTTCACCGGCATGTATGCCACGGTGGCCATCCTGGCGGCGCTGCGCCACCGGGACACCACCGGCCAGGGGCAGGTCATCGACATGGCCCTGCTGGACACCCAGGTCGCGATGCTGGCCAACCTCGGCGCCAACTATCTCTGCACCGGCCAGGCGCCCAGGCGGATGGGCAATGCTCACCAGAACATCGTCCCGTATCAGACCTTCCAGGCGACGGACGGTCACCTGATCGTCGCCGTCGGCAACGACCGCCAGTTCGCCAAGTTCTGCGAGATCCTGGGCCATCCCGACTGGGCGCTGGACGCACGCTTCGCCACCAATGCGCAGCGGGTGCGCCATCGCGATGTGCTCGTGCCGCTGCTCGCCGAGTGCATCGCCACCCAGCCGCGCCAGCATTGGCTGACCGCCATGGAAGCCGCCAAGGTGCCTGGGGGCGCCATCAACGACCTGGCCGAGGTATTCGACGATCCGCAGGTCCGCCATCGCGACATGGTGGTGCCGATGGACCATCCCCTCACGGACCGGCTGCGTCTGGTGGGCAGCCCGATGAAGCTCTCCGCCACCCCGGTGGCGTACCGCTTGCCCCCACCCTTGCTAGGACAACATACGGAGGACATCCTGGCGGAACTGGGCCACACGGCCGACACCATTGCCGCCTGGCGTCAGCAAGGAGTGATTGCATGAGCCTGCCCACCCATCCACCCGAGACGACGACCCCTGCCCGGCCGGGTGCCGCCATCGTGCTGGTCCACGGCGCCTGGGGTGGCGCCTGGGTCTGGCGGCGCGTACTGGGCCCTTTGCGGGAAGCGGGCCATCGGGTGTTTGCCGTCAGCCTGAGCGGTGTCGGCGAACGCGCCCATCAGCCGTCCCGGGACATCACGCTGCAGACCCATATCGACGATGTGAAAGCGGTGATCGACTGCGAGGAGTTGACGGACGTGATCCTGGTCGGCCACAGCTACAGCGGCATGGTGATCACCGGTGTCGCGGACCAGATGCGGGACCGCATCGCCCAACTGGTGTATCTGGATGCGGTGGTGCCGCTGCCCGGCGAGTCCTGGTCCAGCCGCCACACCGAAGAGACTCGGCAGCAGCGCCGGGCGCTGATCCAGGCCCACGGCCATCTGCCGGATACGCCGCCGCAGGGCATGGGCCTCAATGCCGAAGACTTTGCCTGGGTCGAGCGGCGTCAGCGGCCGCATCCGGGAGGCGTTTATGACAGCCCGCTGTCCTTCGATGCCGCTGCCTGGCAGACGCTGCCCAGGACCTTCATCGACTGTAACCGTCCGGCCCTGCTGACCATTGCCGACTTCCGGAAGCGGGTCCGAGAACAGCCGGGATGGCAAGTATTCGAGATCCCGACCGGGCACGACGCGATGATCTCCGCAGCGCCCGCGCTGCTGGACATCCTTCTGCCGCTCGCGGCGTCCCAAGTCGCCGCGCAGGGGGCTCCCCAACAGGGAGAAGCGTCTTCCTCGGCTGCCGGGCACACTCAACCGGCCTGATGCGCCAACGCCTCACCGCAGGGCGATGAAAGTGCGTCATCGCACCCTGCTGAGCCTGTTCGTCATGCGCATTTCGTGAGAAATTCACGGTGTAACAGAGCGTGTCAAATGTACACCGAGTCGGGGGATGGACGCTGTCCAGCCCGCTCGGAACCATGGCGCCCTTCTGACCGCGGCAGCCGATCGCGGCATAAATCACAAAAACCTCGAGAAGCCATGCCCAGCTCACCCCCGACCGCTGCAGGGACAGCCGCCGCCAATGACATGGCGTCGCGGATGAACGACGCCCAGTGGGGGGAGATCGTCCAGCAGCTGGGCGCGGAGATCGCCGGTCCGCTCAGCACCGCGCTGGAGCGCATCCAGGAGCTGATCAGCACCGGCCAGATCGACCGGCAAGGTCTGCGGGCGCTGCGGGAATCGGTGGCCCAGGCGCGCGAGGCGGGCATGGTGACGCAGCAGCTGTCGCGGCTGGCGTCCGGGCGGCTGCGACTCTCCCGCGAGCGGGTGCACCTGACGCAGGTGATGCGCGGCGTGCTGGCCCAGCGCAGCCGGGAAACTCAGGCGCGTGGCATCCAGGTGCGGCAGATGCTGCAACCGATCGAGATCATGACGGACGGCTCGCTGCTGTTCTCGCTGCTGAATGCGGTGATGGACTGGGCCCTGGCCAATACCCATTCGTCGCTGGAAATGCGGCTGGACCTCACGCCCTGGCCGACCAAGGCCCGGCTGGTCTGTCGGTTTGCGCACCGCTCGCTGGACCTGGGCAGCGCGCCGACGGTGACCTTGTCGGACACCCCGGAATCGCTGAACTCGCTCACCTGGCGGTTGATCGAGCAGACCGCCCTGACCATGGGCGTGCTGCCGCTGCGGGAAGACGAAGCGGGCATCACCCTGCTGACGCTGGAGTTTCCGCACATTGCGGCCGAGGAACGCCCGGGAACGTCCACTTCCGCGGGAACGCCGTCGCAGTCTCCGTCTCAGGGTGGCGCGGGAACGGCGGCTGGCGGCTCGTCAGTGGGCGGCGGTGTGCGCCACGTCGGCGGTAGCGCGAGTTCAGGGTCGAGTTCAGGCTCCAGTTCGGGTGCCCGCACGGGCGTGGGCGGGACGGGTGCGACGCCTGTGACCGGCTTCGCGCCGTCATCGTCCCAACCCCCCTCGTTCTCTCCGTCTCGCTCTCCGTCGGTCTCTCAGTTGCTGGAGCATGGCGACTCTCTGCCCGGCCACAACTCCAAACCGCTGGCCGGCTGCCACCTGCTGATCATCTCGGCCCGCAAGGAGGTGAGGCAGGAGATCCAGGACGCGGTGCGCCACATGGGACTGATCATCGACACCGTCGGATCGATGAACGAGGCCCTCGCCTTCTGCGAGGAAGGTCTGCCGCATGGCATCGCCTTCGAGCAGTCGCTGCACGGCGCCGATTTCGACCGCCTGCATGCCGACATCACCGCCGAGGTGCCCGGCTTCAGCTTCATCGAAGTGCGGGACGGGGAGCAGCCGACCCAGCTCTCCACTGCCACGCCGGACCGACTGGCCCGGATCGCCCGCGGCAATCTGACGGATGCATTGCCGTCGGTGCTGCTGTTCGAGCTCTCCAAGGCGATCTGAACCACCACGCGCCCGGCCGAACTCAGCGCGGCGGCGCGGCAGGCACCCGGTTTCGCCGAGCGCCCTGCTTTGACCGTGCACTGGCACGGCTGGCGCGGCCTGTCCTACACTCGGGCGCATGAACAAGCTGCCTCGCTGGACTCTTCCCGTGGTGCTGGGCGTCGCCCTTGCGGCGGGCGCCGGCTTTGCATTCAAGGGCTCACTGTCGCGCGACACCGCCCCGCCGGTGAGTTACGTGCTGCTGGACGGCTCCCGGCACGACTCGCAGCAGGCCTGGGCCGGCAAGGTGATGCTGGTGAACTTCTGGGCGACCTCCTGCACGACCTGCGTGAAGGAAATGCCGCAGGTGGTCTCCACCTACCAGAAGTACAAGGACAAGGGCTTCGACACCCTGGCCGTGGCCATGAGTTACGACCCGCCCGCCTACGTCTCCAACTTCGCCGAGACCCGTCAGTTGCCGTTCAAGGTGGCCATGGACAGCACCGGCGACATCGCCCGCAGCTTTGGCAAGGTGCAGCTCACGCCCACCACCTTCCTCATCAACAAGCGCGGCGAGATCGTCAAACGCTTTGTCGGTGAACCTGACTTCGACGCGCTGCACGCCACCATCGAGAAGCTGCTCGCCGAAGGCTGAGCCCACGCGCTTCACCTCTCAGCTTCACCCCGGCCGTGCGCCCGCCGCGCAAGCCGGGCGCAGGCCTTGCATCACCGCGCAGGCCTAGGGGGAAGCCCGCCCCCTTTGCAGATCTTTTCCTGAGGGACACCAGGGCGTCGCCGCCCGATACTAGGGTGTACACAGGTGCCCAGCCGGTTCGGTTCCGCGGGAGGTCTCCCCTTCCGCGCGCCCTGCCGAACGAGCCAGCGGCCGCTTTTCCCCGCAGTCTTTCTGAACTGGCCTCGCTCGTGCCGGAGGGACTGCCTCGACCGTATGCCCCAGGACCCACGACGGCCCGCATGAAAACGATTCAAACCCGCCTTCCGTCTCTCTCCGTTGCCACTTCCACTGCGATGGAGGCCGGTCGTCTCCCCTCCCCCGGTCCGCACCGACCGCGGGGCCGATCCCAGTCCGGCAAAGCTGCACCGTGGATCCTCGCCGTCGTCCTGCTGGCCGCGGCTGCCGGGGGCTGGTGGTGGTGGAAGGGTCGGGACGGCATGACCGGCGCGGGAGGTTCCCCTGCAGCCGGTGGCGCGAGGGGTCCCGGCGCAGCGTCCGGTGCTGGCGGCCCAGGCGGGCCTGGTGGCCCCGGGGGCGCTGCCGGCAATCGCCGCTTCGCCGCCAACCGCGTGCAGCCGGTCTCCGTCGCGCAGGCGAGGCTGCAGGACATCCGCCAGACCGCCTCGGCCATCGGCACCATCACGGCCTCCAACACGGCGGTCGTGCGTGCGCAGGTGAGCGGCGTGCTGCAGGCGCTGCATTTCAAGGAAGGTCAGCAGGTCAAGGCTGGCCAGCCGCTGGCACAGATCGACCCGCGCGCCTTCCAGGCGGCGCTGGCCCAGGCCGAAGGCACGCTGGCGCGGGACAAGGCCCAGCTGGACAACGCCCGCATTGACCTGGCCCGCT
Source organism: uncultured Roseateles sp. (assembly GCA_966211495.1). Lineage (GTDB taxonomy): Bacteria > Pseudomonadota > Gammaproteobacteria > Burkholderiales > Burkholderiaceae_C > Roseateles. The sequence continues at coordinate 9,944 of CBIHOT010000004.1, forward strand.
ACAAGGATCTGGTGGCCAAGGATGCGATGGCCCGCCAGACGCTGGACACCCAGGAGGCGACCGTCCGCCAGCTGGAAGGCACCGTCAAGGCCGACCAGGCCAGCGTGGACAGCGCCCGGCTGCAGGTCACCTACACCCGGGTGATCGCACCGATCAGCGGCCGCGTCGGCCTCAAGCAGGTGGACATCGGCAATGTGGTGCAGACCGGTGATACGGCGGGCGTGGTGAGCATCACCCAGACGCGTCCGATCGCATTGACCTTCGCGGTGCCCTCGTCGCTGCTGCCGCAGATCACCACCCGGCTGAAGTCGGGAAATCCGATGACCGTCGAGGCCTGGAGCCGGGACGGCAAGACGCGCCTAGCCACCGGCAAGCTCGCGACGGCTGACAACGCCATCGACCTGGCCACCGACACGATCAAGCTCAAGGCCTTGTTCCCGAATGACGACGACGCGCTCTATCCCAATCAGTCGGTGAGCGTGCGGCTGCAACTGGCCACGCTGGAGAACCAGCTGGCGGTGCCGTCCGCCGCGGTCCTGCGCGGCGCCCAGGGCTTCTACGTGTACGTGGTCAACGACGACAACAGCGTCGCCACACGGGTCGTGCAGACCGGCGCGGTGGATGGCGACTGGACGGCCATCGACGGCGAGGTCAAGCCTGGCGAGCGCATCGTCATCGACGGGGTGGATCGTCTGCGTGAAGGGGCGAAGGTCGAGGTGATCGCCGCCGATCCGAAGCTGCGGGCCGGCGCCAATGCGGCGCCGCGGCGGCAGCGCGGTGCAAGTGGCGCGGGCGGTGCGGGCGGTGCGGGCAGTGCACCGGGTGCCTGGGGCGCTGCCTCCGGCGCGGCGTCCGGTGCACGTCCGGCCACGCCGGCGGATGGTGCGATGCGCCCGGGGGCCGAGGCCACAGGCACGACGGCAACCACCGGCCGCCCAGCCGCCGAAGGCGTCAGCGCTCAAACCAGCGCAGACCGTCCCGCGTGGCTGGACCGCCTGCCGCCGGACGTCGCCGAGAAGGTGATGAAGATGAGCCCCGCCGAGCGCGAAGCCTGGATCGCCGAACGCCGCGCGCAGCGCCAGTCGGCCCGCGGTGCCTCCGGCGCCAGCGGTCAGTGACCCCGCGCCCCGATCGAGAGTTGCGGCGATGAACCCGTCACGTCCCTTTATCCAGCGGCCGGTGGCCACCTCGCTGCTGATGCTCGCCATCCTGCTGGCGGGGTTGCTGGCCTACCGGCTGCTGCCCCTGTCGGCCCTGCCGGAGGTGGATTACCCCACCATCCAGGTCACCACGCTGTACCCGGGCGCCAGCCCGGACGTCATCTCCACCACCGTGACCGCGCCGCTGGAGCGGCAGTTCGGCCAGATGCCAGGTCTGAGCCAGATGACCTCCGCCAGCTCCGGCGGGGCGTCGGTCATCACCCTGCGCTTCTCGCTGGGCCTGTCGCTGGACGTGGCCGAGCAGGAGGTGCAGGCGGCCATCAATGCTGGCAGCAACCTGCTGCCCAGCGACCTGCCCATGCCGCCGGTCTACAGCAAGGTCAATCCGGCGGATGCCCCGGTGCTGACCATCGCGGTGACCTCGCCCTCGCTCCCGGTCATCAAGGTGCATGACCTGGTGGAAAACCGGCTCGCGCCCAAGCTCTCGCAGGTGGACGGGGTCGGGCTGGTGAGCATTGCGGGCGGGCGGCGTCCTGCCGTGCGCATCCAGGCCAATCCGCGGGCGCTGGCGGCGCTGGGGCTGTCGCTGGACGACGTGCGCAGCGCCATTGCCGCGGCCAACGTCAATCAGGCCAAGGGCAGCTTCGATGGTTCGCAGCGCGCCTCCACCATCGACGCCAACGACCAGCTCCGCTCCGCCGCGGAATACCAGGACCTGATCGTCGCCTGGAAGAACGGCAGCCCGCTGCGACTGCGGGACGTGGCCGAGATCGTCGACGATGCGGAAAACCTTCGACTGGCCGCATGGGCGGACGTGCCTTGTGGCGCGTCCAACGATCCGGCGGCGGGCGCCGACTGCGGTTCCGCCCGGACAGGTTCGGCGGGCACGACTGACTCAGCCGCCGCCTCGACCCGAGACACTGCAACTGCCGCACCGCGTTCGCTGGCCCAGGGCGTCATCCTGAATGTGCAGCGCCAGCCCGGCGCCAACGTCATCCAGACGGTGGACCGCGTCAAGGAGCTGCTGCCCAAGCTGCAGGCCACCCTGCCCGCCTCGGTGGATGTGCAGGTGCTGGCCGACCGCACCACCACCATTCGCGCCTCGGTGGACGACACCCAGTTCGAGCTGCTGCTGGCCATCGCCCTGGTGGTGATGGTCATCTTCATGTTCCTGCGCAGCGCCAGCGCCACCCTGATTCCCAGCGTGGCGGTGCCGCTGTCGCTGGTGGGCACCTTCGGCGTGATGTACATGGCCGGGTTCTCGATCAACAACCTGACCCTGATGGCGCTCACCATCTCCACCGGCTTCGTGGTGGACGACGCCATCGTGATGATCGAGAACATCGCCCGCTTCGTGGAGGAAGGCGATTCGCCGATGGAAGCAGCCTTCAAGGGCTCCAAGCAGATTGGCTTCACCATCATCTCGCTGACGGTCTCGCTGATTGCGGTGCTGATCCCGCTGCTGTTCATGGGCGACGTGGTGGGACGTCTGTTCCATGAGTTCGCCATCACGCTCGCGGTGGCCATCCTCATCTCGGCCTTTGTGTCCCTGACCCTGACGCCGATGATGAGTGCCCGGCTGCTCAAGCCGGAGAGCCAGCACCAGCCGTCGCGCCTGGGCCGCTGGACCGCCGACCGGTTCGACCGTCTGATCCAGTCCTATGGCCGCGGCCTGAACTGGGTGCTGGACCGTCCGGCGCTGACCCTGCTGGGCTTCGTCGCCACGCTGGCGCTGACCGCGCTGCTGTATGTGCTGGTGCCCAAGGGCTTCTTCCCGGTGCAGGACACGGGGCTGGTGCAGGTCATCACCGAGGCCACCCAGAGCACCTCCTTCGATGCGATGGGCGAGCGCCAGCGCCGGCTGGCCGAAGCCTTCCTGAAGGATCCGGATGTGGACCACATCACCTCCTTCATCGGGGTGGACGGCTCCAACACCTCGCTGAACACCGGCCGGATGCAGATCACCCTCAAGCCGTTTGCGCAGCGGCACAGCAGCGCGTCGGAAGTGATCGCGCGGCTGACCGAGGCCAACCGGCAGGTGCCCGGCATCACCGCCTACATGCAGCCGGTGCAGGACCTGACGATCGAGGACCGCGTCTCCAAGACCCAGTACCAGTTCCTGATCAGCTCCCCCGACGCGACCGACCTGGCAACGGCCAATGAAGCGCTGCTGACGCGCCTGCGCGCCCTGCCCCAACTGACCGACGTGGCCAGTGACCTGCAGAACCAGGGCCTGCAGGCCTGGGTGCAGATCGACCGGGAAGCGGCGGGCCGGCTGGGGGTGACGGTGGCGGCCATCGACACGGCCCTCTACAACGCCTTTGGCCAGCGGCTGATCTCGACCATCTACACCCAGTCCAGCCAATACCGGGTGGTGCTGGAGGCCGGACCCGAGTTCCGTACCGGCCCGCGGGCGCTGGAGAGCCTGTATGTGCCGGGCAGCACCACGACCACCACCAACGGCGTGAGCACCACCACCTCGGTGCAGGTGCCGCTGAGCTCGGTGGCGCAGATCCAGGAGCGGCCAGCGGCGCTGGCCATCAACCATGTGGCCCAGTTCCCGGCGGCCACCATCAGCTTCAACCTGCCACCGGGCGTGGCCCTGGGCGACGCGGTCAAGGCGATCAAGGCGGAACAGGCGCAACTGGACTTGCCGGTCAGCGTCGAGACCAGCTTCCAGGGCGCGGCCGAAGCGTTCAGCAATTCGCTCTCCAGCACGCTGCTGCTGATCCTGGCGGCGGTCGTCACGATGTACATCGTGCTGGGGGTGCTCTATGAGAGCTACATCCATCCGCTGACCATCCTCTCCACCCTGCCGTCGGCGGGGGTGGGTGCACTGCTGGCGCTGCTGCTGGGCGGGCTGGACCTGGGCATCATTGCCATCATCGGCATCGTGCTGCTGATCGGCATCGTCAAGAAGAACGCGATCATGATGATCGACTTCGCGCTCGAAGCGGAGCGCGAGCAGGGCATGGCCCCGCGTGACGCCATCTACCAGGCCTGCCTGCTGCGCTTCCGGCCCATTCTGATGACTACGATGGCGGCCCTGCTGGGTGCCCTGCCGCTGATGCTGGGCACGGGCGTTGGCCATGAGCTGCGGCATCCGCTGGGTGTGACGATGGTCGGCGGCCTGATCGTCAGCCAGTTGCTCACCCTCTTCACCACGCCGGTGATCTATCTGGGCTTCGCCGGACTGGCGCAGCGCTGGAAGGATCGGCAGGCGCGCAAGGCGGGCCACCCGGCCAGTGAGGCTGCGGGGTCGGGCGCTGTGGCAGGGACTGGCGCTGCTGCGGGTGCAGGTGCGCCCTCGGCCGACGACCAGGGGGCGCGATGAACATCTCCGCGCCCTTCATCGCGCGGCCGGTCGCGACGACGCTGATCACCATCGGCATCGCGCTGGCCGGCATCCTGGGCTTCCAGCTGCTGCCGATCGCGCCGCTACCGCAGGTGGACTTTCCGACGATCTCGGTGTCCGCCTCCCTGCCGGGCGCCAGCCCCGACACGATGGCCGCCACGGTGGCAACGCCGCTGGAGCGCGCCCTGGGCAGCATTGCCGGGGTGACGGAAATCACCTCTCGCTCGTCCCAGGGCTCGGCGAACATCGTGCTGCAGTTCGACCTGAGCCGGGACATCAACGGCGCGGCGCGCGACGTACAAGCGGCGATCAATGCCGCCCGGTCGCTGCTGCCGACCGGCATGCCCAGCAATCCCACCTACCGCAAGGTCAATCCGGCGGATGCGCCGATCATGATCCTGGCGCTGACCTCGCAGACGCTGAGCCGCGGCCAGATGTATGACGCGGCCTCCACCGTGCTGGCCCAGCGACTGGCGCAGGTGGAAGGCGTGGGCCAGGTGAATGTGGGCGGTGGTGCGCTGCCGGCGGTGCGGGTGGAACTCAACCCGGACAAGCTGGCCGCCAACGGCATCTCCCTGGATGCCGTGCGCACCGCCATCAGCAGCACCAATGCGAACCGGCCCAAGGGCTCGGTGGAAGAAGGCGGCCGCTACTGGCAGATCGGCGCCAATGACCAGGCCCGCACCGCCGCGGACTATGCGCCGGTGGTGCTCTCCTACCGCAACGGCGCCGCGCTGCGGCTGCGGGATGTCGGCGAGGTGGTCGATTCGGTGCAGGACGTGCGCAACTACGCCGCCTCCAACCGTCAGCCCGCCATCCTGATGTTCATCCAGAAGGAGCCGGGCGCCAACATCATCGAAACGGTGAGCCGCATCCGCGAGCTGCTGCCGCATCTGCAGGCCTCGATTCCGCCGTCCATCGAGCTGAAGGTGATCAGCGACCGTACCCCCACCATCCGCGCCTCCCTGGAGGAGGTGGAACGGGCGATGGCGGTGTCGGTGGGGCTGGTGATCCTGGTGGTGCTGCTGTTCCTGCGCAGCTGGCGGGCGACGCTGCTGCCGGCCGTCGCGGTGCCGGTGTCGCTGGCGGGCACCTTCGGCATCATGTACCTGTGCGGCTACAGCCTGGACAACCTCTCGGCCATGGCGCTGACGGTGGCCACCGGCTTCGTGGTGGACGACGCCATCGTGGTGCTGGAGAACATCTCCCGCTACATCGAGCAGGGCTATGCACCGCGGGAGGCCGCGCTCAAAGGGGCCAAGGAGATCGGATTCACCGTCATCTCCATCAGCCTCTCGCTGGTGGCGGTGTTCCTTCCCATCCTGCTGATGGGCGGGGTGGTCGGCCGGCTGTTCCGGGAATTCGCGGTGGTGCTGTCGGCCTCGATCCTGGTGTCCATGGTCGTGTCCCTGACCACCACCCCGATGATGGCCTCCCGCGTGCTGCGTGCCCGCGAGGAGAAGGTGCCATCGGTCGCGGCGCGCCGCCCCTCGCGGCTCGCCCGCTGGGCGGGCGGGTTCAGCCGGGCGCTATCGCGCGGCTACCGTCGAAGCCTGATGTGGACGCTGCGTCATCAGCCGGTAGCGCTCATCTCGCTGATCGCGGTGGTGGCGGTGAACGTCTACCTCTATGGCGCCATTCCCAAGACCTTCTTCCCGCAGCAGGACACCGGTGTGCTCTTTGGCGGCGTGCAGGCCGACCAGGGTAGTTCCTTCGGCATGATGCGGGCGCGGGTGGACCGGTTCATGGACATCATCCTGTCCGACCCGGCCGTGCAGAACGTCAATGGCAGCACCTCCGGCGGCAACTCCGCCAATTTCTACATCACCCTCAAGCCACTGGCCGAGCGCAAGATCTCGGCGGACGGCGTGGTCAACCGCCTGCGGGACAAGATGGCCCATGAGCCGGGCGCCAACCTCTTCCTGGTGCCGGTGCAGGACATCCGCATCGGCGGCCGGCAGTCCAATGCGCAGTACCAGTTCACCCTGCAGGCGGACGACCTGGAGGTGCTGCGCACCTGGGAGCCACGGGTGCGCAATGCGCTGTCGCAATTGCCCGAGCTCACCGACGTCAATACCGACCAGCAGGACAAGGGCATCCAGACCACGCTGGTCATCGACCGTGCAGCGGCGGCGCGGCTGGGCATCACCGTCAGCAACATCGACACGACCCTGAGCAACGGCTTCAGCCAGCGCCAGGTGGGCGTCATCTACAACCCGCTGAATCAGTACCGGGTGGTGATGGAGCTGGCGCCGGACTACCTGAAGGGCCCGGAGACGCTGAAGAAGCTGTACGTGACCAGCAGCAGCGGGGCCCAGGTGCCGCTATCCGCCTTCAGCCGGGTGGAGACGACCAACACGCCGCTGTCGGTCAACCACCAGGGCGGCACGCCGGCGTCCACCATCAGCTTTAACCTGCCGCCGGGGGTCTCGCTCTCGCAGGCGACGGATGCGATCAACAACGCGATGGCGGAGCTGGGGGTGCCGGTGTCGCTGCGCGGCACCTTCGCCGGCACGGCCAATGCGTTCCAGGACGCGCTGAAGTCACAGCCGCTGCTGATCGGGGCAGCCATCATCGCCATCTACCTGGTGCTGGGCATGCTGTATGAGAGCCTGGTGCATCCGGTGACCATCCTCTCCACACTGCCCTCCGCCGGCGTGGGGGCGCTGCTGGCGCTGATGATGTTCAACACCGAGTTCTCGATCATTGCGCTGATCGGCGTGATCCTGCTGATCGGCATCGTGAAGAAGAACGCGATCATGATGATCGACTTCGCCATCGCCCGGCAGCGCACGACGGCGCATCTGTCGGCGGGCGCGGCGATCTTCCGGGCGGCCAAGCTGCGCCTGCGGCCCATCCTGATGACCACCTTCGCGGCGATCTTCGGCGCGGTGCCGCTCGCCGTGGGCAGCGGCGATGGGGCGGAGTTGCGCCAGCCGCTGGGTATCGCCATCGTCGGTGGCCTGATCCTGAGCCAGTTGCTGACCCTCTACACCACGCCGGTCGTGTTCGTGCTGATGGAGCGGCTGCGCCAGCGCCTGATACGCCTGCGGCTGCGGCTGGGTCGCCGCTCGTCCGGGGCCGGTCCGTCCTCGGGCCCGACGCCGCCTTCCGCTTTGTCTGCCGAGCCGCCTGCGGCTCCATCCCTCCAGGGTTGAGAGATCCATGAAGATCCGTTGCTTTGATTTGACTGCTGTTTCCGCCGCCCGCGCCCCTGCGCTGGCCTTGCTCACCCTGGGACTGGCCGCTGCGCTGGGTGGCTGCGCCATCACCCGCCGAGATCCGCCCCCGCCGGTCACCGCACCGGCCGAGTACAAGGAGACCGACCTCTGGCGTCATGCCCAGCCCGGCGCCGCGGACGCGGTGCCCGCGTCCTGGTGGACCTTGTTCAATGACCCGGTGCTGAATGACCTGCAGGCGCGGCTGGTGATTGGCAATGAGACCCTCAAGGTCTCGATTGCGCAGGTGGCCAGCGCCCGCGCGGCGGTGGATGCGAGCAGCTCGGCGTTGCTGCCTTCCTTGTCGCTCGGGCTGAGCGGCACACGCAGTGCGAGCCCGGACGGCAACGTCAGCGGCGGCTCGATCAGCCGCGGGCCGACCAACAGCGCGCAGGTCTCGCTCAGCACCAGTTGGGAGGCGGACCTTTGGGGCCGTCTGCGACTGGCCAGCGAAGGGGCACAGGCCAGCTTGCAGGCGAGCGCGGATGATCTGGCGGCGGCGCAGTTGTCGGCGCAGACCACCTTGGCGCAGAGCTATTTTTCGATGCGCACGGCCGAGGCCCAGGAGGCGCTGTACGAGCGCAGTGTGAAGTCTTATGAGCGCTTTCTGTCGTTGACCGAAGCGCGGTATCAAGGAGGGGTGGCGGCCCGCAGCGATGTGCTGCAGGCGCAGACGCAACTGCGGTCGGCGCAGGCGCAGTTGCTGGAGACGCAGGCCACCCGAGCGCAGCTGGCACATGCGATTGCGGTGCTGCTGGGGCTGCCGCCTTCGGCCCTGGATCTCGGTGCCAATGCGACCCTGCCGGCGCCGCCGATGGTGCCGCGCATGGTGCCGTCCGAGTTGCTGGAGCGGCGTCCGGACATCGCGGCGGCCCAGCGACGGGTGGCGGTGGCGTATGCGCAGATCGGGGTGGCGGATGCGGCGTTTTATCCGTCGCTGTCGTTGTCGGCGAGCGGCGGATATCGCAGCAGCACCTTGTCGAACCTGGTGAGTGCGCCCAACCTGTTCTGGTCGATCGGGCCTTCGCTGGCGCTGTCGATTTTCGACAATGGTCAGCACAAGCTCGCCAGTGCGCAGGCGCGGGCCAGTGCGGATTCGGCGGTCGCGACCTATCGGCAGACGGTGCTGACGGCGATGCAGGAAGTGGAAGACAACCTGATCCTGGCAGACCGGCTGGCGCGTGAGGCGCAGTTGCAGCAGGAGGCGGTGGACTCGGCCCAGCGCAATCTGGGGCTGGTGACGGAGCAGTATCGGGCGGGGACTGTGAGCTTTCTGGAGGTGACGACGGCGCAGAACAGCGCATTCACGGCGGAGGCGTCATTGCTGTCCATCCGGAATCGGCAGCTTGCCGCGGTCAACCTGCTGCTGAAGAACATTGCAGGTCGCTGGACGCCAGCATCGGTGCGGTGAGGGCCTGGCTGACTGGTGCTGATGCGTCTTGCTGACTCCAATGTCCATCGAAACCGCGAAGCAGTTCCACGCTGAACACGTCACACCGACGCTTGGTCCCCCCGTGGGTGCCAGACCAGGAGATGTCGAAGCGCTCGAACGGAAATTTGGCTTCCGCCTACCGCAAGACTACAGGGACTTTTTGCTGTGGATGGGCGGCGACTACGAGGGCATCTTGCGGGGGTCGGCGTGGTTCATCGACTGCGTCTTCGCCAACAAGGATGTGCTACGCAGCCTGCTCGAAGAGGCAGGTAGTCGCTACGTGTTGAAGGATTCGCACCTGGTCTTCTTTAGTCACCAAGGCTACATGGCAGCCTGGTTTGACACAGAGTCGTCAGAGCCAAATCCTGAATGCTGGTTCATGAATGACGACATGACTGAGCCCCACATCACCGGCCTGTTCTCTGACGCGCTGCTGAAGGACATTGAGGGTCTTGCGGCTTTGCTGAAACGGCCCGGCTCCGGGGCGATTTAGACCGAGTGCCACGCCTTGAGAACCGAAAGCGGCATTGATGATGCGGGCCAGACAACGACGCGGTATGTGTCCGACGACTCGAGCGAGGCTTCGAGAGAGGAGGCGCAGCAACTGCTGGACGACTGCAACGCGGTGCGCTCAGGATCGGCGATTCGCAGTTGATCGTTTCCCGCACCAATCGGCCGCCACACAATGTATGACCATGAATGAGTACACGGTCGAGCTGCGGATTGAAGGTGAGGCGCTTTCGCCTGAACAGGTCACCCTTGATCTGGGCCTTCAGCCATCTGTCGTGCGCCACAAAGGCGATAGACGAGGAGCCTCGGTATTCGCGAAGTCCATGTGGGGGTACAGCGGTCGAGAGCTCAGACAAGACTTGCCGTCGCTCGAGGATGGCTTGCAGCGCTTGCTTGAAGAAGTCATGCCTCTGCGACCCATCATGGAACCCTACTTCCAGACGTGCTCCGTCTACTGGTGGTGCGGGAGCTTTCAATCCGAATTCGGCGCCACGATCACGTTCTCGGCGCAGCTTTTCAAATTGCTAGCTGCCTTTGGCGCGCCAGTACATCTGTCTTCCTATTTTTCAGAAGATGGTGGCGACTGACCGCTTCGGGCCAGGGTTGCAATGGCGTGCACCGGTTCCGGAGTGGGACCGTCGACTCAGCCGACAACGCTTAACGGCTGTTCACAGCAGGAGCAGTCACTCGGATCCTGAACGACGAACGCCGAGATCAGCCTTAAGCGGACACCCCCGCCGACCTGCAGCTTCGCAGCGGGTTCCGTCATCGGCGGGGCAGCTACCGAATTCACGCTGCCTGGCATGAAGCAGCCGGCGGCACACCCACCCGGCTGATGGCTTTGACGACCGGTGTTGAGGGTGCTGCCGTCATCCGGACGAGTTGCCCGCGGCTGTCATCGCTGACTCACGCGGGAATGTCTGCTCCTCATGGGGTTGGAATGGCGCTATCGACCCGTCGTGGACGGAGCAGACCACCATCTCGATGCCAGAAAGCTGTCCGTCGACACTGAGTTGGGCGTCACTGTGGCGGTACTTGCCGAGCCTTTAGCTGATGGACGAACTGGACGAAGTTTCGTAGCGACGCGCGCTCAACGTCCGTGATGCGGTCAGAGTCGAAGTGCATCACGTCATTTCTTAACTGGCGAACAATATCAAGCTCTCTCACAAATACCGATCGATCCGCTCTAAGTCCGAGCCTGCCCCAGTTGTCAGGATTCTCAATCAGGCGTATGTGCTCGCCAAGCGTCAGGTCAGCCACTGACTCTATGCGTCTGTCAGGATCGTTTTCGTTTCGCACTGCGGCTAATTGCGGCTGCGTGAATCGGCCATCAATCAACGAGCGGATGTGGTTCTCGATCTCGCCTATCAGAAGAAACGGTTCGGCCAAATCCTGAAACTGCTGACTTAAATCGGTCGTCGTTAAGATGCCTGTTATCAATCGCTGTTCATTGCGAACAAGCACATACGAACTCTCGATGATTCGATTGATGACTTGGAACAGCGAGTCAGTATCCTTGACTTCAACATGCGGCCGCATGCATTCGCGGACGAATTGAGGCGAAGGCTGCCCCAGTGTCATTGCGGGTCCGATGCTGTCCCAGCTCACGACGCCACGTACATCACGCTCGTTCGTCATCACTGGAAGCTGCGAGTAGTCATGTCGAAGCATTAGCGTCACTGCCTGCTCAAGCGGAGCATCCGGTCCGACGATGACAAGACTCAACCGTGGATCAAGGAGTCGACTAACGCGATAAGCAGGCTCGACGCCGGCTCCGCCCACGAACTGAGCCGGTTCTGGCTCCTGCAGTTGCGGCGGCTCGGGCGCTGGGTGGTTTGGCCCTGGTTCGGGCTGTGCTTCGTGCTGAACCTCAGGTTGCGGCGGTAGTGGCGGTAAGGCGAACTGAACGCGACCGTCAATGTGTGCACCCTCAAAGTCCGGCACGGTCAGCAGACCTGCCTGCTCGAGAGCGCGGCGGATGCGCCAATTCACGTTAGTGCCCCGACGAAGCGCATCGAACCAACCGATCAGTTCTCGCACAGAGATCGACTCTGGCGCTCGGCCGTTTCGAAGGGTCTCAGCGATTTCGCCCAACAGGCGGTTCCTTGCTTCTGCTTCCATACTTAGTGCCTGAAAATAGCCTCGCCGTGAAGCCTACCCGAAAGCCGCATAGCGTGACCGACTGCTTGTGGCCGACACCCGTCTTCCAGTGCATGTTGCGTGAACGGCAGCAACCGATGCAAAGCTGCCCGCCGCTTTGTGGCGACTCCTTCAGGCTGATCTGAGACGTTCGCCGCCGAAGGCCTGAACGGCGGCGACGACGAATACCGGTCATCCAGCGCCGGCAGCCTCGACCGACTGCTTCATCTCCGATTCCTGCCGCCCCGATCAGGGTCGGCGAGCTAGGGGGCCACCGAATGACTGCCGCCGCCGACCGGCTCGCGCCCAACGCGACCTGTTGCCTTCGCAGCCCCTCCGTCCCGGCCGGCAGCTAAGTGCCCAAAGCCGCTGTTCGCGAGACGGCATCAACGACCGGTGTCAGAGGTGCAGCGGTCGGCCAGCCTGGCCGCTCGCTGCTCGCAGCCGTCTTCGTCAAACGTCTGCTGCTTGAAGCGTTGGAATTTCGCTCCCGACCCATTGAGCAAGTAGCGCCTTGAACCCTGAGCTGCCGAAAGCTGACGTTCAACGTTTGACATGAGAGGCGCTGACCAACTTGCTGGGCGGAGCCCTCTCGATAGAAGGGTTAGGGCTCACAGAGCCCGACATAGCACTCGAATCTCTTGAATAGTGCCACCGTCTGCGTTGCATTGGCTATTGCAAGTCCCACCGTACTGAACGTCTATGCCAACAGCAATCTGTCCCGCTGGACAAGACGCGGTTCGCACTGTGTTGACCCACACACCTCGCCCGTAGCCTTGGCTGGCTACCGGCTTACTAGGATTATCTAGGCGCGCCTCGACGGTTCGCACTGCACTTATCAGATCAATGCTTTTTCCCAGATCCGGTGTCGCCTGCAGTTTTGATAGCAGCTCAGCAAAACGTTCAGGATCTGTGCCCTTGAGGCCTTCGAATTTTTTTCTGACATCTTCAATTTGCTTCTCAAGCTGCTTATTGCTCTCAGCAAGATCCCTCGCTTTTCCTTGTGCCGCTCCTGTCTCTCGAATGGCGTCAGCGGAGGTTTTTATGAGTTCTTGTGTTAAGGTTGAGATCTGCGTTTGGATCTGGGTACGAGTCTGCGTGGTGGCTTCGTTCGCCGCAGCTCGCGGGAGGACAAAGAAGATGTAGCTCAGGCCAATTGCTATCGCGACTAGGTTGGTGACCCCGAAGTAGCCCGCAAGTCGCCAGAGATAGCGATTGATATGTTCGCGTGCTTCAATCGTCAGTTTGTCTTCAGGGGCTACCATGGATGTCTCCAGATAAGAGCAGCTTCGCTCGAAGAAAAGGTTTAACGATGCGCCTATGTATTATTTTTCCAGCAGGTCACACCCTTAACTTCTCTGCTGTTCAACCAAGCCCATCTAATAGACGCTAAGACCATGCAGCAGACACTCTTCCTCCAGCGTGCCGGAATTCAAGGTCATTGAATTGATGTGGATGGCGGCGTTCATCGGTAGGGACTCTGCCAGCCGGCCAGAATTGTCGCAACGGCAGAAATTCCCTGGGGCAGCTCGACTGCCAACGTCTGTCGAGCAGGGAACAGGTCAGCGCACAGCAGCCGCTCCTTCGGGATCGCTCCTAGCCTCGACAGCGTGAGGCCAACCGGCCCGACCCTTGGCGGTCAGTGCCGCGACGGCGCATGCTGGTGGCCCCTCAACTCGATGGGAGAAGGGGTAGACAGAGCTCATCACAATTGCGGATGAGGAAGACGTTCGACGTTGCTAGTCTCGGAAAATATTTGGAGGGGTCATGAACGGGAAACTCTTGTTCTCCCTGGCGGGATCAATTCTTCTAGCCGGCTGTGCAACTCAGACCCTTCCAGGGTCCATTGCGGAAGGTCTTTCGGGATACACGTATATTCCACTTGACCCCTTCGCCGTCAAGACCGTACTCGGAGACTCCTGTAAAGAAGGCGAAACTGACAACGGAAGTCTTCTGAATTCCTTCCCTGATAATGCTGTTCGAATGCTTATTGAGCAAGTGGACGCTGGCACCACTCTCGCCTATGGCCCCGTGAAGACATCAGCAAGGGGTGCAAAATACAGAGTTACTGTTGATTATATAAATGCGGACACAGTAAACGAGCGATTTTTTATTGGCGCATATACTGTTGACGCCATGGGAAACAAGCAAGAAGTCAATCTGGCAATGCCAAAAATTGATCGAGATAAAATAATTTATACCGTAGAGCGCGCAAAGGATCGAGACGGAGATTATCGCGGGCCCGGGCTATTCAACATACCCATATATATTGGCGTCGGCCTTCGAATTACGGCTAATATTACCGATTTGTCGGGAAATTCAAATGTTTCCGGAATCGGCGTATTGGGGGTCGAAGCCGATGCCAAGAATATTCGCGGGGACTTGGTCGTGCAGACCCTCGGCATTAACGGCAAATCCATATCGGCAGCGCTGCCAATCCAAAACGAACTAAATCGGACAACCGCGCAAAATGCGATTGTTTCCGTGGCATCTATCAAAGCCCTGTTGCACTCCGATGAGACAATAGTCTGGCCGCGGGTTGTTGGACTCTATCTGCCATTGCCGGGTGATAAAGCGCTCGTAAATGCCCTGATTTCCGAGCTATCAAAGCAAAGGGTGGAATGGCCGCGCCCGTGTGCACCGAGAAATGCCAAGCTGATACCAGCTCCTTCTGCGTCCGCCCCGAGGAGTTAATCGGCCGCCAAACGCGACAGGCAGTGCCTCTGGCCATAAGCGCCCAACGCCGCGAATTGCCAAGCGACAGCGGCGCTCCGCTCCGCTTCGGTCTGGCGTAGTTGACCTCGAACTTCCCGTTTGGGTCGATAGCTGTCGGGCACCGACTGCGCGCCGACCGGCTGCAATCAGCCTGAAGCGGCAGCCCGCCATGGAGATCTGCTTTGCAGCGATATCGGACATCGCTTGCCGACTAGGACTGCGGCGGAAGCATTCCAAATTCCACGGCCAACTCGCCCAGTAAACCTTCAACGGCTGGCGGCAGCTCAACGCTAGCCGGTATACCGGCCAGGCACACCGACAGCGCAAGCTCCCACTCACCATGTGTAGCTAGCGCACGGCAGGTGATGGCGGTGGCAGCGGGAAGGAACTGCGCGACTTGCTCAAAACCCTGGTCGAAACGCTCTTGTGGAGCGTAGCCTGGTCCTTCGGCGAACCTTGCTACGACACGCAGTAATGCAAGAGAGTGAATGAGTTGTCGGGCGGCTGCCGCGGACTCCACGTCGACAGTTGGGCGCTTGCACTCAAGCAGCGCGTCGGTGATGGCCTTGGCGACCGATAAGGGCAAGCCGCAATAGTGTTGAAGCGTTCGCGTGCAGGAAACCTTCTGCACACCGGGAAGCCACCGGACTAATTCAACTGTCTGCATTTCTGAAAACAAACGCGTGATACGCGGGTCGTTGCAAGCCCTGTCGCGCATTTGAGCATGCGCATTCTGGCTTGGACTGGTGAAATTCCCTTGCCCGGCAACGAACGCTTCCAGCCTTGAGCGAACGTGACCCGCCGACCGGCAGCTTCGCAGCGAAAATCGGAAATAAGATGACCTACTTGAGCCTTCCCCTCATCAACCCTGCCGGTCGCCCGCACATCCAATGTCCGGGGTGTTGAGCATTCGTGGTTTGGCCTGCGGAGTTGGCGAGCGCCGATGCGGCCACCTTCTGCAAGATTGCCCGTCGTGACCGCTTGGAGGCCGCCCGTTTTGCAGAAGCCGTTCTCGGCCTGGAGCCAACGGCAGCGAGGGCCTTGGCGTTGCATGTGTCCGAGGGAGATACCTGCCACAAGTGCGGTCGCGCGGTAGGTGCGGGCGCTTCGCTGTGCATCTGCAAGGCGGTCAATGTCAACTGGTGACCGTCATCCACTCGCAGTCTGGAGCCGTTTCGACATTGCAGCGGAAGCGGGCCCTGCAATCACCCTTGGGATGTAGGATTCGCACCCCTTTTGCATGGAACTCTCGAACTTGATTGAGCTAAAAATCCACGAGGTGCGCCAAAACGCAGGCGGAGGAAGCTCGGTCGTCATTTTCGATGCAGAGGTCCACTTCACTGCGAGGGGGCAGACGACGGTGCACGTCGATTCAGTTGAACCGGCTGACACCGACCCAGTGCTCGTCGAAGAGGCAAAACGGGGCATCCTCGCCGGCATTGCCCATGTGTTGGAGCCACTGGATAAGTCCGCTTCCGTTCGTGTACGCCGGCTCGTGGTGAATCCCGTTGACTTCAAGCCATCCAGATTCACGCTGCTAACCGCGCTGGAACTGAGACGCTTACTGGGCTGACTTCAAGACCAAGATGTCCAAGGCCCGCTCCTCGCCTCAAGCCGCGGCTGCATCGCAGCGGAGGCAGACGTATATCGTCGCCTACACTGCGGACCCAGGCGTCCGCGCGCCACCACTGCTAAATCAATCCATGGACTTGAAGGCTTACTCTCGCCTCTGGGATGGCTCCGAGCCAGGCTGGACCGTCGTGCGTCACACCATGGACCGAGAACGCATCAGCGTCGTCTTTACGCAGGCCGGCCCGACGATTGCGGACATCAAGGCATTGCGAACAGTTGTCCCGGACCTCCAGGCGAAGACTGCGTCCGCAGCGCTGGCCGACCTCAAGGGGCGTGCTGAGGTCCTGCTTGGCGAGTTCGAGTCACAGGCCGCCCGAGTCCTGCGGAAACGTTGTGAGTCAGCGGGACTTCGCGTCGTATCAAGCCCGAACCCAACGACGAGCGACAGTTTGATCAACGAGCAATCGAAGATGTTTCTCCTCATTGAAGACAGCTCGCTCAGTCAGGCGGTCGCTCAGGAAGCCCTCAGACAGGGATTACCACTCCGGCACTCGACTGCTTGATGGCGAACGTCCAAGGTCCGCTTTCAGCCTGATTGGTACGGCGGGAGGGGGTGGGTCAACAGGTCAAGCACTGACTGCGGGAGTCGGCTAGCAGTGGACAGTCGCGAACGGCCCAAGCTCTGGAACGCATGTAGCCCGCCTGAGCGTCAGCCACCCAGCAGCTTGTCCGCGCTCTCGCGGTTCTCAACTTTGGCCGCAGGAAGGCTTAGTCCTTCGAGCATCTGATGCGATTTCACCGGTTCAGAATGCCTCGGTGCAGTTGGCTTCTTTTCCTTTTTGGCACTCGCTCCGGTCAGCAAGTTGATAAGCACGCCGATGCCAAATACCGCCGCCCCCGCCCAGGAAAACGCGTGCGTGTGTTGTTTATCGAGAAAGCGCACCCACCACGGAACGAAGAAAGCGAATCCTTCTGTTCCAAACACGCCGGGAGTAAATATCAGACTCGCAGATCCGCCGACCACGATCGCGATCAACACTCGAATTCGGTAGTCCACTGTGGGACCCGAACTGCGGCAAAACCGCCAATAGAGTGCAGAGCCCCAGAAGGGGTAAAGATACAGCGCGGGGAAAATGAGTTCCATGCTGAGGTGGGCAGCCGCGGGTGGCCGTCCTCTCGGAAAGCCTGATTGATTGCAGCGGTAGCGTACACCCACCAGCCACACCCGCAGATCTGGCTCCGCCAAGCTGCTAGACGGCGCCCCATGGGAGCAGGAGCGACATCGCCTGCGGGGCACTCAATCCTGAGCGCCCCTGGGGGCCACGAGCATCAGCGTGTAGTGGGATCGATCTTTTCCAGGGCCGCGTGAGCTTGCTGATCCGCGTGATAGCTGCTTCGCACCATCGCGCCCACCGCGGCGTGGGTGAAGCCCATCTTGTACGCCTCTTCCTCGAACATCTTGAAGGTGTCCGGATGCACGTAGCGACGCACCGGCAGATGGTGCCCTGACGGCGCCAGATACTGGCCAATCGTCAGCATGTCGATGTTGTGCTCGCGCATGTCGCGCATCACCTGCAGGATCTCTTCGTCCGTCTCGCCCAGACCCACCATGATGCCGCTCTTGGTCGGCACATTCGGCACCTCTTCCTTGAAGCGCTTGAGCAGGTTCAGGCTGAACTGATAGTCCGATCCCGGACGCGCTTCCTTGTACAGGCGCGGCGCCGTCTCCAGGTTGTGATTCATCACGTCCGGCGGGGCGGCGCGCAGGATGTCCAGCGCACGGTCCATGCGGCCGCGGAAGTCCGGCACCAGCACTTCAATCTGCGTCTTCGGGCTCAGCGCCCGCACCTGACGGATGCACTCGGCAAAGTGGCCGGCACCGCCATCCCGCAGATCGTCACGGTCCACGCTGGTGATCACCACATAGTTCAGCTTCAGCGCGGCAATCGTCTTGGCCAGGTTCATCGGCTCGTCCACGTCCAGCGGATCGGGACGGCCGTGGCCCACGTCGCAGAACGGGCAGCGACGGGTGCACTTGTCACCCATGATCATGAAGGTGGCCGTGCCCTTGCCGAAGCACTCCCCGATGTTCGGGCAGGACGCTTCCTCGCAGACCGTGTGCAGCTTGTGCTCACGCAGAATCTGCTTGATCTCGTAGAAGCGGGTCGTCGGCGAGCCCGCCTTCACCCGGATCCAGTCCGGCTTCTTCAGGATCTCGGCCGGCACGATCTTGATCGGGATCCGCGCCGTCTTGGCCTGGGCCTTCTGTTTGGCGGTCGCGTCGTAATCGGCCGCGCTCTTTGCTTCGTGCGTGATGTTCTCGGTTGCCATGGCAGGCGATGCTCCGTCGGAAGCTCAGGGGCTCAGCTGCGCTTCAAGGCGCTCGCCGAACCGCCGGGCCACCGTGGCCCAGTCCGTGAAAACCCCCAGTGTACCGAGGTCCACCGTCGCCAGTCCGGCATACCCGCAGGGGTTGATGCCATAGAAGGGCTTCAGGTCCATCGCCACATTGAGGGCAACCCCGTGATACGTGCAGTGGCGGCTCACCTTGATCCCCAGCGCAGCGACCTTTCCGAGCCCCTTGAACGGGTCGGTCGGATCCGGCGGCATGGACAGTGCGCCATGCGCCCCAGGATCGTCCAGACGCACATAAATGCCGGGGGCGCCCGCCACGCGATGGCCGGTGATGCCCACCGATTCCAGGGTCTGGATGACCGCGGTTTCCAGCCGGAAGACATATTCCTTGACGTAGATGCCCAGGCGCTTGAGATCCACCAGCGGATAGGCCACGACCTGACCGGGCCCGTGATACGTCACCTGCCCGCCGCGATTGGTCTGGATGACCGGGATGCCGGCAGGCGCCAGCACATGATCCGCCTGGCCGGCCAGACCCTGGGTGTAGACCGGGTCGAACTCGCAGAGCCAGAGTTCATCAGGGGTGTCGGGGGTGCGGGCGTCGGTGAAGGCGCGCATCGCCTCCAGCGTGGCCGCATAGTCGACGCGGCCCAGGGTCTTGATCAACATGTCGGCATGCTAGCGGTGAACTGCATAGGATGAGGCCAGTCGGGACTTTGGGGATGCAGCATGACGGTCAGATTCTCACGCGACGGGGGCGGTTGGCGCGCCGCTTGGCATGGCCGGGTCACCCGGGCCGCAGCGATGGCCGCCGGGATTGCATTGATGGCTGCCACAGGAGCCACGACCACGGCGATAGCGGCGCCGACGGACGTGCCGAGCGGGCCGTCCCCCTCGACCGCTGCGGCCGCCTCAAGCCCCTCCGCCGCCTCTGCCGCTGAGGCAGCGTCAGCGCCAACTCCAGGCGCCAGTGCGGCCGCGCGGGCCAGCAAGGGCACCACCTCCATCACCCTGGAGACTGCTTTGGCCGCCTACGAGCAGCGCCGCTGGCGGCAGGCGGAGCGGCAGTTCGGTGAACTCGCGGCCCGCGGCGAGGCCCTGGGCGACTACAACCTCGCCATGATGCATCTGCGCCGGGAGGCCGCGCGGCCGGATCTGGCGCTCGCGCAGCAACTGCTCAAGCGTGCCGCGTCGCGCGGACTGGTGCGGGCCGAGCTGTCGCTGGGCCAGTTCTACGAAGAAGGGGTGCTGGGCCGCAAGGACCTGGTCCAGGCCCATGCCTGGTATCTCAAAGCGGCGGAGCACGGCAGCGTGGATGCGCAGGTCGCCGTGGGCACCGCTTTTTATCTGGGCAGGGGCGCGCCGCCCGACATGGCCCAGGCTGCTCGCTGGTATCGGGAGGCGGCCAATGGCGGCGATGTGGGTGCCCAGTACCTCATTGCCTCGATGTATGAGACGGGCCTGGGCGTCGGCAAGGACTTGCGGCTGGCCAGCTACTGGTACGCGGCAGCGGCCAGCAATGGCGACGTGGCCGCCAAGGCCAAGGTGAAGGCGCTGGCGGAGACGATGTCGTCGGAGGCAGCGGCCATCTGAGGCTGCGCGGTCAGAACACCACCTTCACCATCGGATGGGTGGTGAGCGTGCGATAGAGCTCATCCAGCTGTTCGCGGCTGGTGGCCGTCACCGTGATGGTGATGCCCAGGTAATTGCCGCCCTTGCTCGGACGGTGCTCGACCTTCGACTCGTCAAACGTGGGGTCGAACTGGCGCGCAATCGACACGATCGCCTCGGGAAAGCCTTCCACATGGGCGCCCATCACCTTGATGGGGAACTGGGACGGGTACTCGATCAGGGACTGCTCGGGCGGAATCGGAGAATTGAATGCGCTGGTCATGGTGACATCCTACTTGGGGTCGATCACACGCTCTGCAAGAGCTTGGCTCGTTGGTAGGCCTCGTACAGCCGCGCATAGACCGGTCCGGGCCGGCCGCGCAGGGCGCCATGGCCGACAGGTTCATGGTCCAGCCGGGTGACGGCCACCACTTCCTTGGTGGCCGAACTCAGCAGGATTTCATCGGCTGTCAGCAGCTCTGACTCGGCGATCGGGCACAGGTTGTAGGCCAGACCCAGCTCTTCGCACAGCTCCGCCAGCAGCCCCACACGAACGCCTTCCAGCAGCAGTTCGCCGGGAGGCGGCCCCAGCAGGGCACCGTCGCGCACGATCCACACATTGCTGGCCGATGCCTCGGTCAGATAGCCGTCGCGCACCAGCAGCGTCTCGTCCGCGCCTTGGTCGGCGGACATCTGGCGCGCCAGCACATTGCCCAGCAGCGAGGTGCTCTTGATATCTCCGCGCTGCCAGCGGAAGTCGCGCGCCGTCACCACCGCCAGCCCTTGATGCCGCTGTTCCGGTGTCAGCGCCCGCTGCGGGCTCGAATACACGAGTACGGTTGGCTCCAGATCCTTCGGCATCACATGGTCCCGCGGCGCCACGCCGCGGGTCACCTGCAGATAGATCCACTGATCCTCGTGGTCCGGCAGATGGGAGATCAGGCTGCGGAACAGGTCCAGCCACGCTTCCCGCTCGTACGGGTCTTCGATGCGCAAGGCCTTGAGGCTGCGGCCGAGGCGATCCAGGTGATCGTGCACCCGGAACAGTCGCCTTGCATAGACGGGGATGAGTTCGTAGACGCCGTCCCCAAACATGAATCCGCGATCCATCACAGGCACACGGGCCTCACCCAACAGGCTCAGGTGGCCATTGAGATAGCAGGGCAGCTCGTTCCAGGGCGTGGTCATCAGCGGTTCTCCCGTGCAGCGCTCCCATTATCAACATCTGAGGGCGGAGCGGCGGTGACGCTGATCAACGGTCGCGACGACCCCACCACCCGTGCCCCCCCAACCGTGAAACACCTCGGTTCGAGGACGGCAGTGGGCCGGGGCTGTTGACGGAAGTAAAAGAAGGGAATGGCCGGCGGAGCCGGACAGGAATGACATGGAGTCAACAGCCCCGGCCCGCTGCCGTCCGGAGCGCCGGGCACGATTGGCTGCCATGAGAAGCACGAGGCCCAAGAACCGCCCGCCAGAAAGCAGAAACGCCACCCGAAGGCGGCGTTTCTGTCTGTCGTTCACCGAGAACTCAATCCGGCGATCACTTGATCCACAACCGGATCGCATCCCAGGCGCGGCCGAAGATGCCGGCCAGCGGCACTTCCTGCTGCACCACCAGCGGCACCTCGGTCACCGTCGCGCCGGAGGAGGTGGTCACCTTCAAGGTCCCCACACGCTGACCCGCGGCCAACGGCGCCACCAGCGGATCCGTCCGCTGCACTTCGGTCTTCAGCTTGCTGCCCTCGCCGCGCGGCACCGCCACAAACACCGGCCCGGCGGCACCCAGCTTCGCTTCCGCGCTCGTGCCCTTCCAGACCTGCGCGGTCGTGATCGCCTGGTTGGCATCAAAGAGCCGCACCGCGTCGAACGCCGCATAACCCCAGTTGAGCAGCTTCTGGCTTTCCGTCGCACGGGCTTCCTTCGACGCCGTGCCCATCACCACGCTCAGCAGCCGGCGCTTGCCATTGGGAACATCCCGCTGCGCGCTGGCTGCCAGGCAATAGCCCGCTGCATCGGTGAAACCCGTCTTGCCACCATCCACCGTCGGATCGCGCGTCAGCAGCAGATTCCGGTTGTACTGGCGGATCTTGTTGAAGGTGTATTCCTTCTTCGAGTAGTAGTCGGCGTAGTACTGCGGGAAGTCCTGAATCACATGCGCAAACACCACGGCGATGTCCCGCGCGCTGGTCTTGTGACCCGGCTCGGTGATGCCCGTGACGTTCTTGAAGCTGGTGTTCTTCAACCCCCAGGCCTGCGCCTGGCGGTTCATCAGCGCCACGAACTGGTCCACCGACCCCGCCACGCCTTCGGCCAGCGCCACCGACGCATCATTGCCGGACTGGATGATCATGCCGCGCAGCAGTTCGTCCACCTTCGGCGTCATCGTCGTGTCGATGAACATCAGCGACGGATCGCCCTTGCGCTCATCCCAGGCCCGCTTCGAAATCGGCAGCGTCTGGTCCAGCGTCAGCCGCTTCGCCTTCAGCGCGTCAAACACCACATAGGCCGTCATCAGCTTGGTCAGCGATGCGGGATCCTGCGGCACATCCGCATCACGCTCGGCCAGCGTCTGATGCGTCGTCAGGTCCATCAGCACATAGTTGCGTGCCGCGATTTCGGGCGGCTGCACCTGTGCCTGCACGGCCACCGCGGTCAGCAGTCCGGTGGCCAGCGCCATCAAGGGAGCAAGGAATCGTTTCATGCGGGAGAGGTCCTCAGGTGGGGCGCAATCAGGCGGGTTCGGTCCCGGTGGGATGCCAGCTGCGCAGCACCAAATTCTTGAGCAGCGGCAACTGCCCATGGAAGAAATGCCCGACGCCGGGCACCACGATCACCGGCAACGCCTGCGGGCGCGCCCAGTCCAGCACCGCGGTCAGCGGCACCACATCGTCTTGTTCACCGTGGATGACCACGGTCGTGGCGGGCACCGTGGCCACGCCGAAGCGGCTCGCGGCCGGGCCCACCAGCAGCAGGCGCTCGGCCGGGTCGTCCAGCCGCAGCGCCGCCTGGGACGCCACAAAGCCGCCGAACGAAAAACCCGCCAGAGCCAGCGGCAGGCCGGCCTCGCGGAAGGCGGCCACCACGGCCAGCGCATCATCCACTTCGCCGCGGCCTTCGTCCCAGCCGCCCTGCGACTGGCCGATGCCCCGGAAATTGAAGCGCACCGTGCGATAGCCCATGTGCAGAAAACCGCGGGCTACCGTCTGCACCACCTTGTTGTCCATCGTGCCGCCCTGCGTCGGATTCGGATGGCAGATCACCACCACGCCGCGCAAGGACTGACCGTCCGTCAGGGTCGGCTCATCGATGGCGCATTCGATCTCGCCGGCCGGCCCGGCGATCTGCCGGCGCTGGGTCTGAGCATTCATGCAGCGCCTCCGTTCAGCGACCGACGTTGTCCGGCAGCACCAGACGGTCCACCACTTCGCCCTGCTTCAGATGGCGCTCGACGATTTCGTCGATGTCGCTGCTGTCCACGAAGGTGTACCAGACGGCATCGGGATACACCACAGCCACCGGTCCGCCGGCACAGCGGTCCAGACAGCCGGCCTTGTTGACCCGTACCCCGCCTTTGCCGGCCAGTCCTTCGGACTTCACCCGCTTCTTGCAGTGATCAAACGCTTCCTGAGCCCCATGCTGAGCGCAGGCGTTTTCGCCGTCGCGCTGGTTCAGGCAGAAGAAGATGTGACGCTGGTAATAGCTCATGGTGCCATTGTAGGGTCGGGGTTTTCACCAGCACGAGAGGTGTGCGATGTGTCACGCGGATCACGCCCCGGCGCGTCCCCTGCAGGGGTGTCCAGACGCGACCGAAGGGGGGACGGCGACGAGTCGCTCTGACTCTGGGTCACCCCATAGAGCAGCCACGCCAGCGCGGTGAAGGGCCACAGCCAGCCGACCCACTGCGCGAGCCCGTAGAGGTTCACGAACCGGCCCTGCTCCCAGGCCTGGAGGCTTTCCGCCAGATACGGATCGGCGGGCGCCTCGGACATCAGCGCGATCAGCGCCGTCAGCACCACCAGTCCCCAGGCGGCATTGGCCCGCCGCGACATCAGCGCCGCCAGCAGGGCTAGCACGCCGCCGATCAGCAGCCCCGGCCAGGTGGTGACGGTGAACCAGGCCCAGGCATGGTCCGGTCCAAAATTCAGCACGGTGGAGAATGCGGTGGTGGCCAGGCCCAGCAGTCCGGCGCCCACCACCAGCAGCATCCGGCGCAGCCAGCCCGCGCGCGCCACCGACAGCGCCAGCAGGCACGGCGCCAGCAGACCCATGGCGATCGCAATGGCCTCCAGGCCCGGCGGCAGCGGCAGGTCCATCACCGATTCGTCGGGCAGCAGTTCCCAGGGGGTGCCAGCCAGCACCTGTTCGGCCAGCTCACGCAGCCGCGGGAACAACTGCCCCAGCCCCAGTGGCACCGGCGCCGGATACAGCAGTCCCACCGGCCACACCGCCAGCAGCGCCAGGGCGCCGGCGCTGTGCGGCACGAACCAGCGCTCCCGCCAGCCGGTCCAGCGCTGCAGCCCGCCGAAGCGGTGCAGCGCCCAGGCGATCAAGCCTCCCAGCCAGGCGCCCGCACTGTTCAGGAGGAAGTCCGCCAGCGATGGCACCCGCCCCGGCAGGAAGTACTGCAGCGTCTCCATGCCGAAGGACAGCAGTGGCAGCCCCACCCCGACGAGCAGCAAACCGCCGCCCACGCCCTTGCCGCTGCGCAGCACCGCGGAGAAGCAGAGAAAGCCGAGTGGCGCATAGCCCACCACATTGGTCCACAGATCGAACCGGCTCCAATACCGCGGCCAGGGCAGGCCGACGACGCCCGGCCACGGCAGGCTCGGCGGCAACCGCCAGGGCCAGAACGGATAAAGGCTGGCATACACCACCAGCACCAGATAGCCCAGGGCCAGCCAGGTGGCGGAACTGCGCCTGTGGTCCATCCCGGTCAGATCAGAAGGGTTTGACGACCACGAGGATCACGATGGCTGCGAACAGCAGCACCGACATCTCGTTGAATACCCGGTAGAAGCGATGGCTGCGCTGATTGGCCAGCAGTTCGAAGCGGCGCAGCATGGCGCGGCAGACATGGTGATAGCCGATGGCGCCCACCACCAGGGCCAGCTTGGCATGCATCCAGCCATTGCCCGGCCCGCGGCCGATGCCGTAGTACAGCCAGAGGGTGGCGCCGAAGACCAGGGCGAGCACCATCAGTCCGCTGCTGAAGCGGTAGAGCTTGCGGCCCATGAGCAACAGGCGTTCGCGCTCCGGATGGCTGTCCGCCGGAACCATGGCCAGGTTCACGAAAATCCGGGGAAGATAGAACAGGCCGGCAAACCAGGCGGCCACGAAGATGATGTGCAGCGCTTTGATCCAGAGCATGCGTGCATTATCAACGCGGCGAAAAAAAACCCCGGCTTCACAGCCGGGGTTGGAAAGCCTTATCGCTGTCATCACGCTAAGGCTCCTGCTCAGGGAGGAAAAGCAGGGAATGACAACCGAGCGGCTATCATTCAGGAACGACTTTAACAGATCTGTCGAATTTCCGTCGCTACGTCTTTCTACGTAAGGCCCCTCATACCGGTGGAATTTCTCGCAAATTTCACATCAAACATGCAATTGCCAGCCCCCTACCCTGCCAGTCGCCCCCGCCGTTTGCGTCGGGATGCCTTCACCCGCGCGCTTGTTCGCGAGCATCGCCTGCATGCCAGCGACTTCATCTATCCGGTGTTTGTCCATGAGGGCGAAAAACGGGTGGAGCCGATCAGTTCCATGCCCGGCGTCTCCCGCCTGAGCCTGGACATGCTGCTGCCGGTGGCCGAAGAGTGCGTCAAGCTGGGCATCCCGGTGATGGCGCTGTTCCCGGCGATCGAACCCCAGTTCAAGACGCCGGACGGCATCGAGGCCACCAATCCGGACGGCCTGATTCCGCGCGTGGTGCGGGCGCTGAAGCAGCATTTCCCCGATCTCGGGGTGCTGACCGATGTGGCGCTGGACCCCTACACCAGCCACGGTCAGGACGGCGTGCTGGATGAGCAGGGCTACATCCTGAACGACCGCACGGTGGACCTGCTGACGCAGCAGGCGCTGGTCCAGGCCCAGGCGGGCGTGGACATCGTGGCGCCCAGCGACATGATGGACGGTCGCATCGGCGCCATCCGCAATGCGCTGGAAGGTGACCTGCATATCCACACTCGGATCATGGCGTACAGCGCCAAGTACGCCAGCGCGTTCTACGGTCCCTTCCGGGACGCGGTGGGCTCGCGGACCAACCTGGGCAAGGCGGACAAGAAAACCTACCAGATGGACCCGGGCAACAGCGATGAAGCGCTGCGCGAAGTGGGCCTGGATCTTGCCGAAGGCGCGGACATGGTGATGGTCAAGCCCGGCATGCCGTATCTGGACATCGTCCGCCGCGTGAAGGAAGAGTTCCGGGTGCCGACCTTCGCCTATCAGGTCAGCGGCGAATACGCCATGCTCAAGGCTGCGGCTGCCAATGGCTGGCTGGACCATGATGCAGTGATGCTGGAATCCCTGCTGGCCTTCAAGCGGGCCGGGGCCGACGGCATCCTGACCTATTTCGCCATGGACGCCGCCCGCCTGATCCGGGAAGCCTGAACACCGCCTGCGCATGCGCATCTTCCACCTCAGCGACAACATCTACGAAGAGCTGTCCGAGCTGCCGTTCGACCTGCCGGAGCAGGGCTTCCTGTGGCTGGGCATGCCTCGGCGGGAGTTCGAGCTGCAGTTGCCGACGATGCAGCAGCGGCTGCAGCACTGGACCGGCGCGCAGTTGCTGGACCTGCATGTCTCCGACCTGCTGAACCAGCAGTTGCCTTCGCACTTTGACTACACCAGCTGGTATGACCTGATGGTGTTCCGCCGACTGGCGGCCTTGCCGGGGGCGTTGCCAGGTGGCGGGGCCAATGGCGGCAGTGGGACAAGTGGCGGCGTGGGTAGCGTCGGGGTCGCCAGCGGTGGCAGTGGCAGTGGCGCCACCAGCAGCAACGGCATGGCCGGTGCGGCCGGATCCGCGACGGTAGTGGAAGAGGCGCCGCGTACGGTGGCGTCGGCCGATCAGGCCTTCAAGTCGATCGACACGAGCCCGGTGGGCTTTGCGGTCTTTGACCGGGTGCTGATCACGGTCCACCCCGGCGAATGCTCGCTGCGCGATTACTTCGCATCGAAGCTGGGCCA
Source organism: uncultured Roseateles sp. (assembly GCA_966211495.1). Taxonomy (GTDB): domain Bacteria; phylum Pseudomonadota; class Gammaproteobacteria; order Burkholderiales; family Burkholderiaceae_C; genus Roseateles. Next base: position 37,193 of record CBIHOT010000004.1, read on the forward strand.
GCAGCAGGAGGGGCGCGACCTTCGCGGCAGCACCCGGCTGCCGACCAGCCCCGCAGAACTGATGCTGCGCATGGTCAACCACATGGTGGACAGCTATCTGGACCTGCGCCGTCTGCTGACCCGGGACCTGACCACGCTGCAGCAGCAGTTGCTGGACCGCCGCAGCCACTTCAGGGACTGGAATGTGGTGCTGGTGGCGCGGGACACGCTCTCGCGGCTGGAAGACATCTGCGAGGACCAGCGCAGCGCGGTGCAGGAATGGATTGATGCCCTGGGCGAGTGGCCGATGGGCAGTCTGCAGGAGGAGCGCGAGCGGGAGCTGCTGCGGGTGCGGTCGCGGGATGTGCTGGAGCACGTCGAGCGGGTGCTGACCCATGTGCGGCGGCTGGAGACGTCGGCGGAGACGTCGGTGCAGATGCACTTCTCGCTGACCGGCGAGCGCACCAACAACATCATGCGGACGCTGACGGTGCTGACCGCCATCTTCCTGCCGCTGAACCTGATCACCGGCGTGTTCGGGATGAACTTCGACAACCTGCCGTTAATTCACCAGGCCACCGGCTTCTGGGTGGCGGTTTCGCTGATGGGCGCGCTGGCAATCGGGCTGGGGGCGTTCTTTTGGCGGAAGCGGTACTTGGGGACGAGTTGAGGCGGTCGGGCGGTGGATGGGCATGCATGGGCTCGGCATGTTTGTGCGCCTTCACCGATCGACGACGAGGGGATATGCTGGATGGACAATTCGTCTGATCTACCAGTACCCCAACCAGAAGCATTTCCGTGGCCAGCTCAGACCAACTCAAGGCGCTTATCAAGTCGCACATCAGCCGCGATGACGGGCAGTTTTTGTCCGTGGCCATGCAGGTGGCCGCTCACGAGGCGAAGCTGGGACACAGCAAGCTGGCCGAGGAACTGCGTGACCTGATCGACGCGGCCAAGTCCCGGGTCGACCAGGATGCCTCCGGAAAGCTCGTCGCGATCGGTCGCGCAGCCAAGCCCCGTGGGGAGTTGACCTCGTTGTTGACGGTGTCTCATCCTGCCAACCGCATTGGAGACATGGTGCTGGACGAACTGGCATCGACACAGCTTCAGCGGGTGATCAGAGAGCAGCGGCAGTTGGCCAGAATCAAGGAGCACGGGCTCTCGCCTCGCCGCAAGCTATTGCTGGTGGGCCCCCCGGGGACTGGCAAGACCATGACCGCAGCCGCGTTGGCCGGTGAGCTGGGCATTCCCCTCTTCGTGGTACGCCTGGATTCGCTCATCACCAAATTCATGGGTGAGACGGCCACCAAACTCCGGCAGGTTTTTGACGCGGTCGCCGATATCCGCGGTGTCTACTTCTTCGACGAGTTTGACGCCATCGGCACTCAACGCGGTCTGGCCAATGACGTGGGGGAGATTCGTCGCGTCTTGAACAGCTTCCTTCAGATGATCGAGCAGGACACGTCGAACAGTTTGATCATTGCGGCGACCAATCACGCGGAAATCCTGGACTACGCTCTGTTCCGCCGCTTCGACGATGTGATTGAGTACCGTCTGCCCTCACCGGCCCAGGCGCTGGACCTCATGCGATCACGACTGGGCCAGTTCGCGCCCAAGCCATTCCGAAAAGATGTACTCCAGGGCCAGTCTGAAGGACTGAGTCACGCCGAAATCTGTCGCGCCGTCGATGCGTCGATCAAGGACGCCATCCTGCAGGATGAAACAAAAGTGCAACCCGCCGAGTTGGGGCGAGCGTTAGGCGAACGCCGTTTGGTCAGCGCCCGACTGACACACAACGCAAAGCACTTGTTCCACCATGCCGGACCAGCCCCCCGATAGATACCCACACCTCGTTGTCACCCACACGTCCACCTCGCAGGCGTTCACGGCGCCCTCCTCGGGTGGTGGACGGAGCGCCATCCCGGACCTCGACCGCTCTCGGCATGGGCGCGCGCTTCAAGCCCAACTGTTGGCGTTGAGGTCCGTCGCTCAGCAAGCGGTAGACACCCAAATCGAGCAGGGTCTGCAGAGCGGGTTCGGCCTGCAAGTTCTCTTCGTCGGACAACCGGATGTCCCACTGGCTTTCGAGAGCCTCGGCTACGAAGTGGGCAAAGACGCTCGCAAGAAGATCGAGGTGCTGAGCGTGCGTACGGATGGCAATACGACTTGCGCCAATGTCTTTGTACCCGAGGGCAGGCTCACCCGCTTCGAGATGTATGTTGAAGACTATCTGGCCGAGCGCAAAAACGCCAATGGGCAGGCATGGGATCACCGTGCCTTGCTGAACACGATCGCGGAGATCCGGCACGCTGAACTGCGTGCCTTATGGACCGACGATCCCGCAGCGTATCCGGAACATCCTGACGAGGCACTCTGGTGGGAGGTTTGGCTTCCGGTGCGCGATGACCGGCTGGCGGTACTGGCGGATTTCCGAAAGCTGGCAGCGCTGGCGCATTGTCAGGTTAGCGAGCACCACATCAGCTTCCCCGAGCGCACCGTGGTGCTGATGTTTGGATCGGAGCGGCAGTTCTCGACTTCGGTCCTGACACTGAACTGCGTGGCAGAACTTCGTCGGGCGAAGGAGACCGCTCACTTTTTCGAAAGCATGCCGCCGGCGGAACAGCACGAGTGGGCTGCAGAAACCGCCTCCCGTTTGACTGTGGCGGCGGACGACGACTGCATCCCTCGCGTCTGTCTGCTCGACTCAGGCGTCAATCGAACTCACACACTCGTCTCTCCATTCATCGACCCAGCAGATCTGCACACCGTGAATCCAGGGTGGGGCGTGGAAGACACTGCCAATCATGGCACCGGCCTCGCCGGCCTCGTGGCGCTCGGGGATTTGTCGGCAGCGTTGGCCGCTGACGGGCCCTTGGAAGTCCAGCACCGACTGGAGTCGGTGAAACTGACGCCGGAGCAAGGGGCCAACGCCGGCGATTCACGGCAACACAGCTACCTGTTTGCCGAGGCGGTGTCGCGGCCCGAGGTCGCGGCGCCAAATCGTCCGCGTGTGTTTACATCAGCCGTCACCTCCGACGATGAACGCGACCGAGGCCGCCCTTCCGCCTGGTCATCGACGGTGGACCGACTGGCCTGCGACTATGAAGGCGACGGCCAATTTCCGCGGCTCTTCGTCCTGTGCGCGGGCAACACCCAGGATGCTGAGTCTTGGAACACCTATCCGGCCAGCCTGAGTTCCCGCGGCATTCGCGATCCCGGTCAAGCCTGGAACGCGCTGACGGTTGGCGCCTACACAGAGAAAATCAACATCACCGAGCCTGACGCCCAAAGGCTCACCCCGGTGGCTCCCAGCGGTGGGCTGAGCCCGTTCACCCGTACATCCAGTGGGTGGCACTCGGCGTGGCCCTTGAAGCCCGACGTGGTCTTCGAAGGGGGCAATGCCGGTAAGGATGTGCTCGGTGCGATCGGCGTCAACAGTTTGAATCTGCTGACCGTTCACAACCAGCCAACGCAGCGCCTGTTCACCACCACGAACGCAACGAGTGCGGCTTCAGCACTGGGCGCCCGGATGGCTGCGCAGTTGATGGCCGCCTATCCGGCCCTCCGGCCCGAAACGATCCGCGCCCTCATCGTGCACGCTGCACAGTGGTCGGATGCGATGAAGGCGGCGTACCTGCCGCGCCACGGCCCCGCCACCAAGTCTGACTTTGTCAACCTGATCCGGCACTGCGGCTGGGGCGTACCGAGCCTGGAACGCGCACTCTGGAGCGCAGGCAACTCCTTGGTCCTTATCGCCGAAGACGTGTTACGTCCGTTCCAGAGGGTCCCCGGCAAGGGCATCGTCAGCCGCGACATGAATCTGCACGCGATGCCTTGGCCAAAGGAACAACTGCTGGCCCTGCCTCCAGACACAGAGGTCGAACTGTGGGTGACTCTTTCCTACTTCATCGAGCCCAACCCTTCGGCCCGGGGGACATCGTCCAAGTTCCACTATCCTTCTCACCGGCTGCGCTTTGATGTGCAGCGTCCACTCGACGCTTCGACTGACGACTTCGTCGCACGAATCAACGCGGCGGCTGAGCGCGAGCACGACGGCGACCCGAGCGACCCTCGAGACACGAACTGGCTTTTGGGGGACAGACTTCGCCATCGGGGATCTCTGCATCAGGACCGTTGGCACGGCACTGCCGCCGAACTGGCCAACCGAGGCTTCGTTGCCGTTTACCCTTCTAAGGGATGGTGGCGCACACGGCCTGCACAAGAGCGCTACGACCGACCGGCTCACTACAGCCTCATCGTCTCCATCCGAGCGCCGCAGATCGACGTTGACCTCTATACGCCCGTACAGCAGCAGGTGGCAGCAGACTCGCGCACTCCCGTCTTGGTCGAAACCTAGCAACGGTTGGATGTCGCCGCGAATCTGGAGCGAGTCACCTGGCCCGCATGTGCAACTGCTTCGCCTGAAGCTCAGACCTTGGCGAGGAAAGCTGCCGCATCCCCCGCGTCACAAGGCCAATCCGCGAAGACCCCAACCAAATTGCATTCCACACAGCGGCACCCGATGTAATACCAGCGCACGTCATGCGTGCCAGGAGTGACCGAGACGCCGGACATCAGCTCAAACACCTCGTTTTCGCAGACGCACTCATGCGTTTCCGGTGCGGCCTCATCCAGATGATCCGCGCTGTCACCCATCAGGTGTTCCAGCCCGCAGTCGGTGCAGGTGCGAATGGCCACCCCGGCCTCTTCATCCGTCTGCAGCGCAAAGGTCCGACACCCGCAATCGCATTTGGACGCGGCAAATCGCACCGCCTCCTGGCCATTCGCCACGCTGTAGCTGCGCAGTTCTGCCTGGGTGTCCCCGGACGTGGTCCCGTACCAGAACTCACCCTTCTTCGTCAGTGCCATGGTCCTTCCCCTTCCTTCTACTTCTTGTAGGGATCGGCAAAGCCCAGGGCCAGCATGATCTCGGTCTCGCGGGCCTCCATGCACTCGGCTTCGTCATCCTCTTCATGGTCGTAGCCTTGCGCATGGAGCGTGCCGTGCACCAGCATGTGGGCGTAATGCGCCGTGAGGTCCAGGCCCATCTCCTGGGCTTCCCGTTCCACCACTTCGGCGCAGATCACCAGATCGGCGGCCACCACGGGTTCGTGGGTGTAGTCGAAGGTCAGCACATTGGTCGCGTAATCCTTCTGGCGGTATTCGTGATTGAGGCTGCGACCTTCGTCAGCATCCACGATGCGCACCGTCATCTCGGCCGGCAACTCCAGCGCCGCTCGCATCCACCGCATCACCTTGTGTCGAGGCAACAAGGCCTTGTGGCGTGGATCCGCGAACTGCAGGGACAAACTCAGATCCGGTTGGCTCATCGCGAACCTCCCTTCGTGCGCGCACGGGCAGACGAAGCGGTCTTGGCACCGGCCTTGGCACCGGGCTTAACAGCAGCCTTGACCGCGGGCTTGGCCACGGTCTTTGCAGCGGCTTTCGATGCGTTTTTCGCGGCTGTCTTCGCAGCGGTCTTGCCCACTGTCTTGCTGCCAGCCTTGGCGGTTGCTTTGAGCGGTGCCTTGGCAGCCGGCTTCTCAGAGGCCTTGGCCAAGGTTTTTCCGGAAGCGGTGGCCGGAGTCTTCGCCGATGCCTTCGGCGCAGGCTGCCGCGCAGTGGCCGACTTCGTCGCGGTGGCCCGTTTCACCGGCGCCGGTGCAGGGGCCAACACCCGCTCATCCCGCGCCTGCAGCCCTTCGCGCTCACCCCGCGACTGTTGCACCTCCCGCTCACCCCGCGCCTGCTGTGCCTCGCGCTCCTCGCGCGCTTCCTGCAACTGCCGCGCCGACTGCCGCTCCTCATACGCCTGCACAATGCGCGCCACCAGCGGATGCCGCACCACGTCCGCCCGGGTGAAGCGGGTCATGGCAATGCCTTCCACCCCGTCCAGCACCCGCTGCGCATCCACCAGTCCACTCACCATGCCGCGCGGCAGGTCGATCTGGCTCGTGTCCCCGGTCACCACACACTTGCTGCCGAAGCCGATCCGGGTGAGGAACATCTTCATCTGTTCCGGCGTCGTGTTCTGCGCCTCGTCCAGAATGACGAAGGCGTGATTGAGCGTGCGACCCCGCATGAATGCCAGTGGGGCGATTTCCAGCTGCCCTTTTTCGAACGCCTTGGTGACCCGGTCAAAACCCATCAGGTCATACAGCGCGTCATACAGTGGCCGCAGATACGGGTCCACCTTCTGCGCCAGATCCCCAGGCAGGAAGCCCAGACGCTCACCCGCCTCGACCGCCGGACGCGTGAGGATGATGCGCTGCACTGACGACCGCTCCAGCGCATCCACCGCGCAGGCCACCGCCAGGAAGGTCTTGCCCGTGCCCGCCGGGCCCAGGCCGAAGCTGATGTCGTGCGACAGAATCTGCCGCAGGTATTGATGCTGGTTGGGCGTGCGGCCCGCCAGGTCCGCGCGACGGGTGCGCAGCACGATGCTGCCATCCGCACCGCCCGACGCCTCGCCGTCCTCACCACCGGGCCCGCGCACGTCGCTGGTGGCCTCAATGATGGCCATGCGCAGATCGTCCGGTTCGATCGGGCGATCCGCCCGCGCATAGAGCGATTCCAGCAATCTCAACGTGCGTTGTACGGCGGACTTGTCGCCTTCGATCTGGAAGTGCTGCGCGCGGTGGCTGATGCGAACCCGAAGGCCCGCTTCGATGGCGCGCAGGTGCTCATCCAGGGTGCCGCACAGATGCGAGAGTCGATCGTTGTCGACAGGGGTGAAGTCGTGACGCAGGTTCAAGACAGCCGAAGCTCCGTATTCAGGGGGGTTAAGCACGCTATTGTCTCCCGCGCAGGCTTTGGCGTGTGCCCACGCCTGCACAATCGTCCTCATGCAGCGCATCCCAGCAAACGACACACCTTCGGCTCCGCCTTCCCGCCCCATCGCCCCAGGCCCGGCAGCGCCTGCGGCGCTTTCCGCCACAGCCTCCGCCAAGCTTTGTGCCGCCCTGCCCGACTTCCTTCGCCGCGCTGCATCCTCTGTCATTTCAAGTACTGCTGCGGTTGTTGTCGCTGTAGCCGTCCTGGTCCCCGTGTCGGCAGGCGCCGCAGTCCCGGTGACGCCTGTCGCGACCGTCCACTCGACGGGCGTCATTCCCCAACCCGCCACATCGCTGGCCGCCGCGCACGGTCATCCGCTGGACTGGCTGATCGGGGGCCTCCATGCGATGGTGCTGACCCTCGCCCTGGTGCTGACGCTGCTGATCTGGCAACGCCGCGCACAGCGCCATATCGGCTGGCTGGCCGGGCTGATGGCCGGCTGGGTGGTGCTGATGGGGCTGGTCCCCCACACGCCGTGGCCCGCCGCGCTGGCGGTACTGGTGGCCCCCTGGCTGCTGCTGATGGCGGTGCAATACCTGATGCGGCGGGTGCGCCGCCAGGACCGGCGCCTCAAGCGGCTGCTGCTGCTCCAGGCGTTCATGCTGCCGCTGACCCTGCTGTTGCCGCTGCCGCATGCGGCGCTGGCGCAGGCGGTTGCTGCCGGCCTGGGTCTGGAATTGCTGATCTCCATGGGCTGGCATCTCTGGCTGCTGTGGCAGGACATGTTTCTGCCGACGCTGGAAGAACGGTATCCCCGCAATGACTTCATCCTGACCTGTGTCCTGCTGGCGCTGGCGGCCGGCGCGGCCGTGACGGCCGTGCTGCTGCCCACCACCGGTCTGACCCATGTGCTGGGCGCACTCTCGCTGATCGGTCTGGCGCTGCAGCGGGTGCGCGAGTTTTCCCGCGGGCTGACCCAGGCGGAGCTGCAGGTGCTGCAGGGCGAGCTGCGGATGCAGGAGCGCATTGCCGAGCTGGAGCGCCATTTCGACCAGGTGGCGGAAGCCAAGCTCGAGCAGGTCACCGAACGGGAACGCAAGCGCATTGCCGCCGACCTGCACGACGACCTGGGCGCCAAGCTCCTGACCATCGTCCACACCAGCGAATCCGACCGCATCTCCACCCTGGCCCGCGAGGCGCTGGAAGAAATGCGGCTGTCGGTGCGGGGGCTCACGGGCAAGCCGGTCCAGCTGCTGGATGCGCTGGGCGACTGGCGGGCCGAGGTGGTGTCCCGCCTGGCCCAGGCCAACATCCTGGCGGAATGGAAGTCGCCCGCGGAAGACATCGACCACACCTTCCCCGCACGGGCTTATGTGCAGACGACCCGCATCCTGCGCGAGGCGGTCAGCAACATCATCAAGCACAGCGGCGCCACGCACTGCGTGGTGGGCTGCTCCGCCCAGGACGGCTACTTCTCGGTGGTGATCCAGGACAACGGTCAGGGCATTCCGCTCGAGCTGGAAGGTCGCCTGGACAAGGGACACGGCATGGCCAGCATGAAGTCCCGCGCCAAGCAGATGCATGGCCAGTGTCTGGTCGAGTCGGGCCCCGGCTGGGGCACTGTCATTCGTCTGACGATTCCACTTTGACCTCTTCCCTCTGAGCGGTCCCACCACCCGCTGAGAGGAAACCCCTCCGGGCCGATGCGTTCAGCCGGGCCCCGGGCGTGAAGCTTTTCCCACGACGGCTGTCACTGGCCACAAAGTGGGGTAGGCACACTGCGGAGAAAGCCGTAGTGTTGCATTGAGGCCCACTGCGTCTGCAGCCGGGCCACCCTTCCGGCCTGCGGGTCGGAAAATGAAGCCAGAAAACTCAGCGAAGAACGCGCGCCATGAATCACATCCTCCTGCTCGAAGACATTCCCGAAATCCGCGCCTGGCTGAAGGTCCTGATCAAACAGGTCTTTGCCAATGCGGTGGTCACCGAATGCTCGCGGGTGCAGGACGCCCTGCAGCAGGTGAACAGCCAGCGCTTCACCCTCGCGCTGCTGGACCTGGGTCTGCCGGACGGCTCCGGCGTGGACGTGATCTCCGCCCTGCGCGAGAAGCAGCCGGAAGTGCAGTCGGTCATCGTCACCATCCATGACGACGACGAACACCTCTTCCCCGCGCTGCAGGCCGGCGCCTTCGGCTACCTGCTCAAGGAACAGTCCCGCGAGCTGCTGGTGGAACAGCTGCAGCGCATCAGCCAGGGCGAGCCGCCGCTGTCGCCCAGCATCGCCCGCAAGGTCATCGCCTACTTCACCTCGCAGCGCCGTCCGCAGGCCGCCGCCGTGCTGCATGAGGTCTCGCTGACCGACCGTGAAACCGAAGTGCTGCTGCGCGTGGCCAAGGGCTTCACCCTGCCGGAGATCGGTGTGCAGCTGGGGCTGTCCCGCCACACCATTGCCGACTACGTCAAGCAGATCTACCGCAAGCTCAATGTGAGCTCCCGCGCGGAAGCGGCCCTGGAAGCACAGCGTCTGGGCCTGTTCGGCCGGAACTGACGCACCGGCCACTGCCGGGGGACAGGCACCGGCGCCAGCGGATAATGCCGGAATGATCGGCAGACTCACTGGCGTCATCGCGGAAAAATCGCCCCCGCAGATCCTCATCGACGTCCAGGGCGTCGGATATGAAGTCGACGTGCCCATGAGCACCTTCTTCAACCTCCCGGCCCTGGGCGAGCGGGCCAGCCTGCTCACCCATCTCTCCATCCGGGAAGATGCCCACGTCCTGTTCGGCTTCCTCACCGCCGAAGAACGCAACACCTTCCGATTGCTGATCAAGATCAGCGGCGTCGGGCCGAAGATGGCGCTGTCGCTGCTGTCCGGCCTGTCGGTGCCGGAACTGGCGCAGGCGGTGTCGCGCCAGGAAGCCGGCCGGCTGGTGAAGGTGCCGGGCATCGGCAAGAAGACGGCCGAACGCCTGCTGCTGGAACTCAAGGGCAAGCTCGGCCCCGATCTGGCGCAGCCGGTCACCGTGGCCAACGATGCCCAGGCCGACATCCTTCAGGCCCTGGTGGCTTTGGGCTACAGCGAGAAGGAAGCCGGCGCGGCCCTCAAGACGCTGCCGCCTGATGTGTCGGTGAGCGACGGCATCAAGCTGGCGATGAAACATCTCTCCTGACGGTCTGACGCTGCGCAGCCGCCACAATCCTTTCCGTCATGAGCATCCAGACCGACGACTTCACCCCCGCGCCCCAGCAGGCGCGGCTGATCAGCGCCCATCCGACCTCGCCGAACGAGGACGCGATCGAGCGGGCGCTGCGGCCCAAGCTGCTGGACGAATATGTGGGCCAGGCCAAGGCGCGCGAGCAGCTCGAAATCTTCATCGGCGCTGCCCGCAAGCGCGGCGAAGCGCTGGACCATGTGCTGCTGTTCGGCCCACCGGGCCTGGGCAAGACGACCTTGAGCCACATCATCGCGGCCGAGCTGGGCGTGAACCTGCGCCAGACCAGCGGCCCGGTGCTGGAAAAACCGAAGGACCTGGCGGCCATCCTCACCAATCTCGAACGCAATGACGTGCTGTTCATTGACGAGATTCATCGGCTGTCGCCGGTGGTCGAGGAAATCCTCTACCCGGCGCTGGAGGACTATCAGATCGACATCATGATCGGCGAAGGGCCGGCGGCCCGCTCGATCAAGCTGGATCTGCAGCCCTTCACCCTGGTGGGCGCCACCACCCGCGCCGGGATGCTGACCAATCCGCTGCGCGACCGCTTCGGCATCGTGGCACGGCTGGAGTTCTACACCGCGCAGGAACTGCAGCGCATCGTCACCCGCTCGGCCGCGCTGCTGGGGGCGCCGATCGACCCGTCCGGAGCGCTCGAAGTGGCGCGGCGCTCACGCGGCACGCCGCGGATCGCCAACCGCCTGCTGCGCCGGGTGCGGGACTATGCGGATGTGAAGGGCGACGGCACCATCACCCTTCACATGGCCGAAAAGGCGCTGGCGATGCTGGATGTGGATCCGCAAGGTTTTGATCTGATGGACCGCAAGCTGCTGGAAGCGGTGGTGCATCGCTTCGATGGCGGACCGGTGGGCCTGGACAACGTCGCAGCCGCGATTGGCGAGGAGCCCGGCACGATTGAAGACGTCATCGAGCCCTATCTAATCCAGCAGGGCTTTTTGCAGCGAACCCCGCGCGGACGGATCGCGACCCTGGCGGCCTTCCGGCATCTCGGCGTGGCGCCGCCGCGGCAGGCGGGGCAACTGTTCGACGAGTAGTCCGTCCCACAACGGATGGCCCCACGGATGACCCAACGGTCGACCCAACACCCATAAAAAGAAATGGCGCCCCGCGAGGAGGCGCCATTTTTTTGGGTCGCAGGGCCCGCAGGCCCGCGCGACGATCAGAAGTTGTGGCGAACGCCCAGAGCGAACGAGTTGAAGTCGTCAGCCTTGTTGGCGGTCTTTGCATCCACAGCCGTGTAGAAAGCGTACACCTTGGTGCGCTTGCTCAGGTTGTAGTTGTAGGCCAGCGTGTACTGCTTGCCGCCGTTGCGACCGCCGTTGAAGGAGTAACCACCGGCCTTGGTGCCGCCCACGTTGACGTGGAATTCGGACTGGCCCATGGTGTACATGGCTGACACGCGAGCGATGGTGCGGGTGTCCTTGGCGCCGACGGACTGCGGCGTGCCGCTGTCTTCACGCTGCACATAACCGCCGAAGGTGAACTGGCCCAGCTCATACAGCGCGCGCACGGCGTACTGGTTGGCATCGCCTTGCTTGGTGTAGCCAGCGCCCAGGTGCAGAGGACCCTGGTCGTAGTTCAGGGCCACGTCGTAAGCGCGCTTGTCCACGCCTTCGCCGGCGTGCACAGCCAGTTCAGCATTGAACCCTTCCAGGTTCGGCGTGAAGTAGGCGATCTTGTTGCTTTGCGGGTTGCCGTTCGGGGTGAAGAAGCCCACGCCCGAGTACAGCGCGTCCGACGAGGTGCCGGTGTCATGGTTGTGCATGGACACGTAGTCGGCGGTGGCGTAGTAGCTGCCGTTGGTCCAGCGGCCCAGGCGCACGGCGCCGAAGTCACCAGCCAGTTGCACGCTGGCTTCACGGTTCCAGAACTGGGTGCCGCCGGTGGCGGCGCCGTTGTCGGCGTTCAGGCCGTGTTCCAGGGCGAAGCTGGCCTTCAGACCGCCACCCAGATCTTCCGTGCCCTTGAAGCCCAGACGCGACGCGTTGTTCTGCAGCACCGCGACGCGCTCACCGTTGCCGGTCTTCTGCGATTCCATCGAGGTGTTGATACGTCCCCACAGCGTGACGGAGCTTTGGGCAAACGCCGGAGCGGACAGGGCCGCCACGGCAGCAGCAAGAGCAATCTTCTTCATATTGACCTTCATCTGTTGGAGAAAGTGGTCGCGATTGGCGCGATGGGCGTACTGCAGAGTGAGGCGAGTATAGAAGTGCGTTGCACGCACCTGTTAAGCCACGACGCGAAATTGCAACAGTTCTCGGCTAGGGAAATCAACAACAGACGAACGCCATGGGAATCAGGGACTTGCGCCCGGAAATGCCGATGAACAGGGGCTTGTGGCGCCTCGCGCGATTGCAGGTCAATCACTGCGATTGAATGCCGATTGCTGATTCGCCGACAAACCTGCAGATGAATCCCACCAAAGAGTGCGTTAGGGAAACCCCTCGGTCGCATAGCAATCAGGCGCCCATTGCAGTGCGGGCGCCATGCGCGCAGTGGAAGAGCCGGGCGAGGCGGGCGCCAGCGCCGTTCAGGCGGGGCGCGTCTCCGCGCGCGGCATGAAGCCCGGCACACCGGCATCGTCCAGGGCGAGTCCCTGCAGATGATGGTCGTCGTTCCAGCCGACGAGGCTGAAGCCCTGCGGGGTATGCAGCAGGCGGTTGATGCTGGCATTGCCCAGCATCCAGCTGCGCGGCGCCTGAAGGTCCACCCGGGTGGCGGCGCGGTAGAGGCAGTCCAGCACCCCGCCATGGGCCACCAGCGCCACCGTCTGGCCGGCATGGGCCTGGGCGATGGCCGAGGCTGCCTCGATGCAGCGGGCGTAGAAGGTGTTCAGGCTTTCGCCGCCGGGCGGCTCGAAGCTCGGGTCGCGCTGCTTCCAGCGCACCGCCGCCTCCGGATGTTCCGCCTCGATCTCGGTCCACAGCCGTCCTTCGAAACGGCCGAAGCTGCGCTCGCGCAGCCGCGCATCGCGGATCACCGGCAGACCGTGCGCAGCAGCCACCGCCTGGGCGGTGGTGAAGGCACGGTCCAGGTCGCTGGCATACACCGCATGCAGGGGCTGATCCGCCAGCGCCTCGCCGAGTCGCCGGGCCTGGGCCTGTCCCATCTCATTGAGCGGCAGGTCCAGGTGGCCCTGCAGGCGCCCTTCCCGGTTCCAGGCGGTCTCGCCGTGACGCAGGGCCAGGATCAGCGTGGCGTCCACTCAGACGCCCCAGACCACATCGGTGTTCGCGGCGGACGCTGCGCGCATCAGCTCCAGCAGCGGCCACAGACGTTGCCGCAGCGAGACCTCCGGCGCCGGCGGCGCCTTGCGGCCTTCGGCCTGCGCTTCCGCCTTGGCCCGCTCATGCGCGGCCTGCTCTTCCTGAATGGCCGCCTCGCCACGCTGGATCAGCGCGGACAGGTCAGACGCCTGGAAGATGCCCTGGGCGGACGGCTCGCGCCCCAGCACCTCCAGGGCGTGGTCGCCGTGGGGCTGCAGCATGATCACGTCCGCACCCGCCTTGGATCTGAATTTGTACAGCACGCTGGTCTCCGTTCCGCCGAGTTGCGGCGGCTGCGTGCATTGTGCCCTCAGGCGCCGCGCACCAGACGGACCGGCGATGCGGGCTTGACGTCCTCGGCCCTGGCGCCCTCGACTTTGGCGGCCTCCGCGCTGCCGACCACGGGGTCGGGTCTGAACCGCTGCTCGAAGGCGCGCGGATCCAGCGCTGGCGCGCACAGGAAGCCCTGATATTCGTGACAGCCGCACTCGCCGAGGAATGCCAGCTGCGCGTCGGTCTCCACGCCTTCGGCAATCACCTGCAGATTCAGCGCGCGTCCCATCTGCACGATGGCATTGACGATGCCCTTGTCGCTCGCATCGCCCGGCAGCCCCTTGACGAAGCTGCGGTCCACCTTCAATCGCTGGATCGGGAAGCGCTTCAGATACCCCAGGCTGGAATAGCCGGTACCGAAATCGTCGATCGCCAGTTGCAGTCCCAGCTCGGAGAGCGCCTGCATCCGGTGCAGCGCCTCGTCGGCGTCACGCAGCAGCACCGATTCCGTCAGCTCCAGCTCCAGCAGTTCCGGCGGCAGTTGCGCGGCGCGCAGCGCCTGGGCCACGGTGTCCACAAACTGCGGCTGCTGGAACTGCAGCGCCGACACGTTCACCGCGATCGGCACCCGCAGGCCCTTCTTCAGCCAGTCGGCGGCCTGCGCCACCGCTTGCTGCAGCACCCACTGGCCGATGGCCACGATGAAGCCGCTTTCTTCTGCCACCGGAATGAACTCGGAAGGCGGCACATCGCCGCGATGCGGGTCGCGCCAGCGGATCAGGGCTTCCGCACCGATCAGCTCGCCAGTGTCCACCGCAATCTGCGGCTGGAAGTGCAGCCGGAATTCCTGCTCCTGCAAGGCCCGGCGCATGGCATGGTCCAGCCGCATCCGGGACAGCAGGTCCACATCCTTGCGCGGCTGATGGAAGCGGAAGGCGCTGCGTCCGCTTTCCTTGACCCAGTGCATCGCGCGCTCGGCACTGGCCAGCAGGTCGTCCGCGCTGGCGCCATCGCCGGGGAACAGCGCAATGCCGATGCTGCAGGTGACGGTGAAACTCAGCGTGTCGAAGCTGAACGGCCGCGACATCGCCTCCTGCACCCGGCGGGCGGCATGTTCCGCCCCGCGCGCATCAGCCTGATGGATCAGCAGCGCGAATTCATCGCCATCGAGCCGGGCGACGGTGTCCACCTCCCGCAGCGATTCCTTCAGGCGCAGGGCCACTTCCTTGATCACCCGGTCGCCGTAGGAATGGCCCAGGGTGTCGTTGATCTGCTTGAACCGGTCCAGGTCCACATTCAGCAGCGCAAACGGCGAGGCCTCGCGACGTGCCATGGCCTGCGCATAGTCCACCCGCTCCAGCAGGGCGCGGCGGTTGGGCAGTGCGGTGAGCATGTCGTTGTGGGACAGCTCCTCGATGCGCTGATGCGCAGCCAGCTTTTCGCTGAGGTCGCGGAAGGAATAGACCCGGCCGATCGGGCGGCCGCGGCTCCACTGCGGCAGCGAGACACGCTCCAGCACCCGGCCGTCGATCAGCTTGATGTTGTCGCTGGTGTGCAGCAGCGGCGACTCCTGGATGGCCGTCAGCCGCACCGCATAGGCCTGGCCGTCCACCACGCTGCGGCGCATCCAGGCCTGCACGGCATCGTCATTGCGCTCGTTGAGCAGGTCTTCCGGGAGGCCCCACAGGGACGCCAGCCGCTGGTTGAAGCTGCGGATGCGGCCCGCCAGATCGGTCACCAGAATGCCGTCGGCCGTCGATTCCAGCGTGGCGCGAAGCTCGGCGAGCAAAGTCTCCCGTTCTTCGTCGTGATGGCGCTGCTGGGTCTGGTCCCGCATGGCCACCAGCCACAGGCCGTGACCTTGCGGCTGCGGCACGTGGCTGATCCGGCGCGACACCCACAGCATGCGGCCATCGGCATGGCGCATCATGGTGTCGCTGTGCAGCGGTTCCCGGCGGCCGATGGCGGCATCCATCCAGAACAGCGCGTCTTCCGGCGTCGTGGCCAGGGACTCGATCTGGGTGCCGATCAGGTCGCGCGCATCCAGGCCCAGCAAGGCGCGTGAGGCAGCATTCACCGCCACCACGGTGTGGCTGCGGGCGCACACCAGCCACACCGATTCCTGCAGGCCGTCGATCAGGCGCAGGAAGGAAGGATCCAGAACGGCTGCGGCAGTCGATATCGCTTCCGGCACCACCGCGGCGCCGCGCACAGGACGCACGGTGGTCACGCCGCCAGCTCCCGGGTCTGCGATGCGTTGGCAGGTTCGAAGAAGTAGGCGATGCGGCCGCGCGGCGACAGGTAGTCCATCGAGGCGCGCGGCAGTTGCTGCGGCTTCAGGCTGCGGCGGATGCCCAGGTCCGGCATCTCTTCCAGATTTAGCAGCAGCGCTTCGTCGCGCGGCACTTTGGCGTCGTGCACCATCACCTTGGGCTTGAGCGGGCGGGACGAATTCACCGCCACGACCAGGGCATAGCGGTCGTCCGTCAACTGCACCGCCGAGCCGGGCGGGTACACGCCCATCATGCGGATGAAGGCATTGAGCATGGTGGCGTCAAAGCGGCTGCGCCCTTGCGCAAACATCAGTGACAGCGCCTCATGCGGCGTCATCGCCTTGGCGGCGATCAGTGGATTGCACAGACCGTCGAAGCGGTTCACCAGGGCGACGATGCGCGCCAGGATGCTCATCCGGTCGGCATTGAGATGCTGCGGAAAACCGCTGCCGTCGGCGTGTTCGTGATGCTGCGCAATGATCAGCAGCGGGGCCGCGCTCACGCCCATCTTCTGCGCCAGTGCCACGCCTTTGGCCACATGCTGTTGATAGGCCTGCACTTCGGCCCCGGTGAAGCTTTCATCCCGATGCCGGAAGCGCGGCGTCAGTTCGAGCTTGCCCACGTCATGCAGCAGCGCGCCCTGACCCAGGTCCGCCAGCTCTTCATTGCCCAGGCCAAAGGCCCGGCCCAGCAGCATCGAGATGATGGCCACATTCAGCGCATGCGCCGAGGCACGGTCGCCCGCGCCTTCATTGAGCAGGCGGATGTTGATGTCGCCCTCCACCAGCATCTTGTCCAGCAGGGCGCGGGACAGGGCGGCGGAGCGGTCGCGGGCATTGACCGGCTCCCGGGGGACCAGATCCATCAGGTCACGCAGCGCGGAAGTGGCTTCCGCATACTGACGCTCGCACAGCAGCAGGGCTTCCCGCTGCTGTGCCAGCGCCAGGCGGTGCTGATCTTTTTCGGGGTCGGATTCCGCGGCGGCGGCCGCCGCTGCAGCGGCGCTGCCGGCTGGAGCGGTGGCCGGCATCGGGGCAGCTTCGAGCGGCAGGTCGCTGCGGCCGGGGCTCCAGCGCACCTGCTTGAGGCCCAGGCGGCGAAGGATGAGCAGCTGCTCTTCCGAACTGAGCTTGAAACTGCTCAGCGGAAACGGATGCGACATCCAGCCCAGATCCAGGTGGATGAACATCCCCACCTTGAGCTGACTGACATCGATCAACGGATCGGCCGACTTATCCTTCATTTTGATTCCACAGGGTTTGCGCCCTCATCCGAGCATCGGCTGAAGAGGGGCGGAAGTTAAGCCAAATTCGCGTCGGCAGCACGACGGCGCAGACGTTCCATCCGCTTGCGTGCAACTTGTCACAGCTTTTTCCCCTGCCCCCCTATGATCGTTCCAGACCCACCATTCTCATAAAGATTCCGGAGACTGTCATGTTTGCCTACATTTGTGACGCACAGCGGACGCCCTTTGGTCGCTACGGCGGTGCGTTGTCTTCCGTTCGCGCGGACGATCTGGCTGCGATGCCGATTCGGGCGCTGATCGCACGACATCCTTCGCTCGATTGGGCTGCCGTGGATGACGTGCTGTATGGATGCGCGAATCAGGCGGGCGAGGACAACCGGAATGTGGCCCGCATGGCCGCGCTGCTGGCGGGTCTGCCGGTGGAGGTGGGCGGCATGACCTTGAACCGCCTGTGCGGTTCCGGCATGGACGCGGTGGGTTCCGCCGCCCGCGCCCTGCGCAGCGGGGAAGCGCATCTGATGCTGGCCGGCGGGGTGGAGAGCATGAGCCGTGCCCCGTTCGTGATGCCGAAGGCCGACAGCGCCTTCTCGCGCAGCAGCGCCCTGTACGACACCACCATCGGCTGGCGCTTCGTGAATCCGCAGATGAAGGCGCAGTACGGTGTGGATGCCATGCCGGAAACGGCCGAGAACGTGGCGTCCGACTTCCACATCGAACGCGAGGCGCAGGACCGCATGGCGCTGGCCAGCCAGACCAAGGCGCTCGCTGCGCAGCGCAGCGGCTTCCTCGCCGAGGAAATCTGTCCGGTCACGCTGCCCCAGAAGAAGGGCGATCCGGTGGTCGTCAGCCAGGACGAACATCCCCGGGAGACCAGCCTGGAAGCGCTGGCCAGGCTCAAGGGTGTCGTCCGGCCGGACGGCACGGTGACGGCGGGCAATGCCTCGGGCGTCAACGACGGCAGCGTGGCACTGCTGATGGCCAGCGAAGAAGGCGTCCGGCGCCACGGACTGACGCCCAAGGCTCGGGTGCTGGGCATGGCCACCGCGGGCGTGCCGCCGCGCATCATGGGCATCGGTCCAGCGCCGGCCAGCCGCAAGGTGCTGGCGCAGGTCGGCCTGACGCTGGACCAGATGGATGTGATCGAACTGAATGAAGCCTTTGCGGCACAGGGCCTCGCCGTGCTGCGGGACCTCGGCCTGAAGGACGACGACGCCCGGGTCAATCCGAACGGCGGCGCCATTGCGCTGGGGCACCCGCTGGGGGCCAGCGGCGCGCGGCTGGTGGCCACCGCGGTGCATCAGTTGCAGCGGACCGGGGGCCGGTATGCGCTGTGCACCATGTGCATCGGCGTCGGCCAGGGGATTGCGGTGGTGGTGGAGCGGGTCTGAGCCGCTGCGGTCTTCGCGCTGGATGGGACCTAAGTCGTCCGATCTCTTGGGCGGGGTCCTGACCGATCACGTTTTTTCCGCTTTCAAGGGCGCCTTCGGGCGCCTTTGACGCTTTCGGAGTACTTTCACCCCTTTGGGGGAGGTCCGGGCGAGCCGCGCGCTGATGTACGCGTAAGGCATTCATGAGCAAAAGTCAGACAAGTCAGAAAAATTGTCATGACATCGCTCCCATTCCGGGAAGCGGTAATCGCACATCGCATGGGATACTGACGGCGTCCGGTGGCGCATACCGCTCATATATGAGTTGTACGACCACCTCCCCTAGGTCCCCCTCGTCATTTCCTGTTGCCAATCGCCCGTCGCCTCCCCGTTTCACCCGTTTGAGTTGCGATTGCCGCCCCTGACGTCCTGATTTTGATGGCTGTCGGGCGACTACCATCGCAAAATCCCCAAAGTGGTGCAGGTTGGTGCGAATAGCGTTGGAAACAATTGCCCTGGCAAAGATTCTTCACAGGGTTGTCCCTATAGTGACGGGAACTCCTGCCCACGCCCAGCAGATTTGGGCGTCAAACGCACAAACGGTTTACCATGTCCGCTGAACGCTCCCTAGACGACGAACTGACCTCCGCGGTCATTCCCGACGCCCCCACCGAAGAAGTCCGCACCGGTCCGCTCAAGCGCGATCTGGTCGCCGGCCTGGAAAAGGGCCTGGCCGTCATCGAGGCCTTCGATCAGGAACGTCCCCGCCTGACCATCAGTGAAGTGGCTGGCCGCACCGGCCTGACCCGCGCTGCCGCCCGCCGCTACCTGCTGACCCTGACCCACCTGGGCTTCGTGTCGCAGGACCGCAAGATGTTTGCCCTGACCCCCAAGGTGCTGCGCCTGGGCCAGAGCTACATGCACTCCGCCCGTCTGCCCCGCATCATCGAGCCCGAGCTGCACAAGCTGGCCTATGCGATGAAGGAAGCCAGCTCCGCCGGCGTGCTGGATGGCAACGACGTGATCTGCATCTCCGCCACCAGCGCGGGCCGTGTGGTGTCGCCGACGCTGCAGCCAGGCACCCGCGTGCCCGCCTACTGCACCGCCAATGGCCGTGTGCTGCTCGCGGCCCAGTCGCAAGCCGATGTGGATGCATTCATCGCCCGTCAGGAACTGACCGCGCTGACCCCGCACACCATCATCCTGGCGGAACGGCTGCGCATCGAGATCGCCCGCGCCCGCGCTCAGGGCTATGCACTGATCGACCAGGAACTGGAACAGGGCCTGCGTTCGGTGAGCGTGCCGCTGAAGAACTACAAGGGTGACACCGTCGCCGCCATGGCCATCAGCGTGCATGCCTCGCGCATGAGCATGGAGCAGATGGTCGAGCATTGCCTGCCGCCGCTGCTGCAGGCCCAGGCTCACCTGCGCATGCTGCTCTGAACGGTCTGCGCCTCATCGAGCCAGACGCTCACTGAACAACGCCGCCGCGGTTCGCCGCCGCGGCGTTTGTTTTTGCGGAAGGCGTCAGGCGGACCAGATCCGGTGCCGCAGCAGCGGGCTGACCCGGTAACGCTCGCTGCGGTAGCTGGTGAACAACTGGTCCAGCACCTGCACCACCGGGCCGGCGCCCAGTTGCGACAGCCACTCGAAGGGTCCGGCCGGATAGTTCACACCGAGCTTCATCGCGGTGTCGGCGCCTTCGGCATCGCAGACGCCCTGCCACACCGCATCCGACGCCTCGTTGATCAGCATCGCAATCGTCCGGGCGACCACCAGGCCCGGGATGTCGCGCAGCACCAGCAGCTCCCAGCCGAGATGGCGCATCAGCTCCTGCACCGCGGCTTGCTGGTCGGCCCTCACCTTCGGTCCGAACGCGACGGCCAGTCCGTCGGCGCGGTCCGGCGCCAGCGGCCAGTCCATCACCGCCAGGTTGGGCTGCTGCCGTTGATGCGCCAGTTCGGCGGCGCAGCGGCCATCGGTCAGATGCAGTTCCAGACCGTCCAGGGCCAGGCCTTGCCAGTCGGATTCCGGCGAGGTGGCAAACCCCAGTTCGCGATGGGTCAGCCAGCCGGCCAGTCGGTCCACCATCGGTCCGCGGCCCACCAAGGTCACCGCCGGCGGTGAGGTCTCAGGCGGGGCCACCGGTTCGGCGGCGGCCGGCACCCCGTCATAAAAGCCCTTGCCCACCTTGCGGCCCAGGCGGCCCCCATCGACCAGCGCCCGCTGCACCAGCGAAGGCTGGAACCGCTTGTCCCCAAAATTCGCCTCGAACACCGACTGGGTCACCAGCGCATTGGTGTCGTGGCCGATCAGGTCCATCAGTTCGCAGGGGCCCATGCGGAAACCCGCGCCGCGCAGCGCCCGGTCCACCACCGCAGGCGTGGCACCCTGCTCCTGCAGCACCTGCAGAGATTCAGCATAGTAAGGCCGCGCGATCCGGTTCACGATGAAGCCGGGCGTCGAGCGCGCATGCACCGGCGTCTTGTTCCAGCGGCGGGCCAGCGCTTCGATGGCGGCCGCGGCGGTGGCGTCGGTCTCCGCGCCCCACACCACCTCCACCAGCTTCATCAGCGGCACCGGATTGAAGAAGTGCATGCCCACCAGCCGCTGCGGTGTCGCCATGCCATTGGCCAGCGCGGTGATGCTGATGGACGAGGTGTTGGAGGCGATCAGGGCGTCGGGCGGCAGCAGCGCGTCCAGTTCCTTCAGCAGCGCCCGTTTCGGTTCCAACTGCTCGATGATCACTTCCACCACCAGGGCCGCACCCGCCAGGTCCGTCACGGCGGCGGCGGGCTGCAGACGACTCATCACCGCGTCCCGCTCCTCCGGGCCCATGCGGCCTTTGCCCACCAGCGTATCCAGCGTCTGGCCGATCTTGGCGATGGCGGCTTGCGCCGCGCCTTCGCGCAGATCCATCAGTTGCACCGGATGTCCCGCCTGGGCCGCCACCTGTGCGATACCGGCGCCCATCACCCCGGCGCCGATCACGGCCACCGGCGCATCGGCCGCGGCGGCCGAGGCCACCCGCCATTGGTTGTCTGCTGTTGTCATTGCCAGTGTCCTCGACTCAGTCCTGCGTGGATGACGGAGGTACCCACGGCGCCGGCTGTTTGGCCAGGAACGCGGCGAAGCCGTCGCGCGCTTCGTCGCCGGTCCGGACCCGGGCGATGGTCTGTGCCGTCAGTTCCCGCACCTGGGGGGTGATCGGTCCGACCTCCAGCTGCGCCATCAGTTGCTTGATTTCCGCCTGGGCCTGCGGCCCGCCGGCCAGCAGCTCGGTGATGCAGGTCTGCACGGCGGCATCCAGCGCCTCGGTTTCCACCACCTGCTGCACCAGTCCGAGCTGCAGCGCTTCCTGGGCGCCGATGCGGCTGGCGGTGAGCGCCAGACGACGCGCCTGCCGCGGTCCCACCGCATTCACGACATACGGGCCGATGACCGAAGGCAGGATGCCAAAGCGCGCTTCGCTAACCGCAAACTGGGCATTCGAGGACGCAATCGCCACATCACAGGCCAGGGTCAACCCGACGCCGCCGCCAAGCGCCACGCCATGCACCTGCGCCACCGTCGGCTTGGGGCAGCGGGCCAGCCCGTCGAGCATGGCGGCGAACTTGCGGGCGTCCGCGAGGTTCCAGTCCTGGGTGGCCTCGGCGGCGCGTTTCATCCACTGGATGTCGGCGCCGGCGCTGAAGGCCTTGCCCTGGCCGCTCAGCACGATCACCCGCACGGCGGGATCCTGTCCCAGCCGCTCGAAGGCGTCGGTGAGCTCGGCGATCATCGCCTCGTTGAAGGCGTTGAACACCTCCGGCCGGTTCATCAGCACCCGGGCGACGCCGCGGGTGTCGGTTGTGATCTGCAATGTCTCCACACGGTCTCCTGGCTCTGCCGTGGGCGGGCGACGGTCTGCCGCGGACCCCGGCGGTCCTGTTTGGACGGGAGTATCGCAGTGCGCCGGGCGCCCTCCCCTGCGATTGCGGGATTCATGCCTTTTGGCAGGCCCTGACTTTTGACATAGGCTCAATGTTCCGCCGGGCTTGCCCGCACTCCTTTCATGCGCTTGTGATGAAAAAAGCCATCCGTCTGACCCTGCTGGCGACCGCGATGCAGTTCGCCGCCCTTGCCATGGCCGCCCCGCCGCAGTCGGGCCTGGACCTCTCCGGCGCGGACAAGACCGCCCGTCCGCAAGATGACCTCTTCCGTGCTGCCAACGGCCACTGGCTGGCCCATACGGCCATTCCGAACGACAAGTCCTCGTTCGGCGCCTTCACCGTGCTGGCGGACATGACCGACAAGCGGGTGCGCAGCATCGCCGAGGAACTGGCCGCCAAGAAGGCCAGGACCGGCAACGACCAGAAGATCGGCGACTACTTCAAGTCCTTCCTGGACACCGCCGCCATCGACAAGGCGGGCCTGGCCCCGGTGCGTCCGATGCTGGACAGCATCAACGCCATCCAGACGCGCGAGCAACTGGCTGCCTGGATGGGCAAGGCCAGCGGCGTGGTCAACACCCCGGTGGGGCTGGACATCGAAGCCGACTATGCCGAACCCGGCATCAACCGCCTGCAGGCCGGACAAGCCGGCCTGGGCCTGCCGGACCGCGACTACTACCTGAAGAAGGACGACGAGCGGCTGGCCAAGGCCCTGGGCGCCTACACCAACTACCTGCAGACGCTCGCCCGCCACGCCGGCCTGAAGGACCCGGCCGATGCGGCCCGTCGCGTCCTGGCGCTGGAGCGCAGCCTGGCGGAAGTGCAGTGGGACAAGGTCGACCTGCGTGAACCGACCAAGGTCTACAACCCGATGACCCCGGCCGAGCTGACCGAGAAGGCACCGGGCTTTGACTGGAAGGGCTTCCTGGCCGCTGCCTCGCTGCCCGACCTCGACAAGCTGGTGGTGCTGGAGCCGAGCTATTTCACCGCCGTGGCCAAGCTGCTGGGCGAAGCCTCGCTGGACGACTGGAAGCTCTACCTGACCCTGCACACGCTGGACAACCATGCCGAGCTGCTGCCCAAAGCCTTCCGTGAAGCGCATTTCGCCTTCCACGGCCAGGCGCTGAGCGGCCTGAAGACCGAGCAGGCTCGCTGGCAGAAGGGCGTGGACCAGGTCAACGGCGCGCTGGGCGAAGCCGTGGGCCAGGAGTATGTGAAGCGCTACTTCCCCGCCGCGGACAAGGCCCGCATGCTGGCCCTGGTGAACAACCTGCTGGCCGCCTACAAGGATTCGATCGACGGTCTGAGCTGGATGACGCCCGCCACCAAGGCGCAAGCGCAGGACAAGCTGTCCAAGTACATGATCAAGATCGCGTACCCGGACACCTGGCGTGATTACGGCAAGCTGGAAGTTCGTGCCGGCGACGCCCTGGGCAACGACATCCGCGCCTCGCAGTTTGAATGGCAGCGCAAGGCCGCGATGGCCAGCAAACCGGTGGACCGCCGCGACTGGCTGATGACGCCGCAGACGGTCAATGCCTACTACAACCCCACGATGAACGAGATCGTGTTCCCGGCCGCCATCCTGCAGCCGCCGTTCTTCAGCCCGAAGGCGGACGATGCGGTGAACTACGGGGCCATCGGCGCGGTGATCGGTCATGAGATCAGCCACGGTTTCGACGACCAGGGCAGCCAGTTCGACGGCAACGGCGCACTGCGCAACTGGTGGACCGATGAAGACCGCAAGGCCTTCGACGCCATCGGCGCCCGTCTCGTGGCCCAGTACGACAGCTACGAGCCCATCCCCGGCAAGCATGTGAACGGCAAGCTGACCCTGGGCGAGAACATCGCCGACCTGTCCGGCCTGCAGATCGCCTACAAGGCCTACCTGCGCTCGCTGGGTGGCAAGCCGTCGCCGGTGATCGACGGCTACACCGGCGAGCAGCGCTTCTTCATGGGCTGGGCGCAGGCCTGGCGTCAGAAGACGCGTGAGGAGCGGGAGCTGACGCTGCTGACGGTGGACCCGCACTCGCCGCCGGCCTTCCGCGCCAACGGCGCCGCGGTCAACCATGACGGCTTCCATGAAGCCTTCAAGACCCGCGAAGGCGACAAGATGTACAAGGCGCCGCAGGATCGCATCCGCATCTGGTGATCGGTGAAGCCAGGGCACTGATCCCTGGCGCCCAAAAAGACGGGGCCTCGACATCCGGCTGGATGCGAGGCCCCGTTTGGTTTTGCTTGAAGCGCAGGCGGTGGGTTCACCGCCCGCTGCCGGTCATGGCTGGCGATACTGCTGGATCACGTTTTTGTACCAGTGCGCACTGTCCTTGGCCAGTCGCTGCTGGGTCGCATAGTCCACGTGGAAGAGGCCGAAGCGCTTCTGGTAGCCGGAGTTCCACTCGAAGTTGTCGAGCAGGCTCCAGTAGAAGTAGCCGCGGACATCCGCCCCCAGGGCCACTGCTTGCGACAACGCCGACAGATGGCTGCGCAGATACGCAATGCGCTCCTGATCCGGTACCGCACCATCGACCACCGAGTCGGCATTGGCCATGCCGTTCTCCGTGATGTAGAGCGGCGGCGGGGTGTACTCGCGGGTGATGCGCAGCAGATGCTGCGTCAACGCCTGCGGGTAGATCTCCCAGCCCATGTCGGTGAAGCCCAGTTCCCCCGGCGGCGTCAGACCCGGCTGCTGGGTGCTGATGAAGCTGCGGGTGTAGAAGTTCACGCCCAGGAAGTCCAGCGGCTGCTGGATCAGGGCGAGGTCTCCGGACTGGATCTTCGGTGCGTCGGCGCCCAGGTACTCGATCACGTCGGCCGGATATTGCCCGCGGAAGACCGGGTCCATGTACCAGCGGGTGCTGAGTCCGTCGTCGATGCGGGCAGCACGACGGTCGGCCTCCAGCAGCGGCTCGGCCGGGAAGGACGGGGTGAAGTTGAGCACGATGCCCAGCTGCGCTTTCGATCCCACCGCCCGCATCGCCTGGATGGCCGCGCCGTGGGCCATCAGCAGATGGTGCGACACCTGCGCGGCCTCGGCCCGGCTGGTGTGGCCGGGTGCGAACTGCGCGGTCTCATAACCGAGCGTGGCCGAGCACCACGGCTCATTAAGCGTGGCGATGCTGCTGAGACGATCGCCAAAGCGGCGGGCCACCTCGGCGGCATAGTCGGCGAACAGCGGCACCACATCCCGCGACAGCCAGCCGCCGATGCCGTCGTCCAGCGCCTGCGGCAGGTCCCAGTGATAGAGCGTGGCATGCGGACGAATGCCCGCTTCCAGCAGTTTGTCGATCAGCCGGTCATAGAACGCAAAGCCCGCTTCATTCCAGGCGCCACGGCCTTGCGCTTGCACGCGCGGCCAGGCGAAGGAGAAGCGGTAGGCGTCCAGGCCCAGCCACTTCATCAGATCCACATCCTCGCCGTAGCGGTGATAGTGATCGCAGGCGATGTCGATGTTGGACCCGTCCTTGATGCGACCCGGCTGGGCGCAGAAACGGTCCCAGATCGACTCGCCCTTGCCGTCCTCGCGGGCGGCGCCCTCGATCTGCGCGGCGCTGGTGGCCGAGCCCCATTGGAAACCGGCGGGCAAGGTGGCGATGAGGTCGCGGATGAGGGCGGTGTCGGCCGCAGGCGTGGCGTCGGAAGGCTGCATGGTCTTTCTGTTCATGGCGGAATCAAAGGCAGGGAGCGGCACGGCCCGCCATCGCCGAGGCGACCGGCGGTGCAGTGCAAAGAAACGATGTCGGACCGGGCGCTCCCATCACCTGCCCGTCAGAAGTTGTAGCCCGCGTTCAGGCCGAAGGTGCGCGGTGCGGCGTATTGCGCCGTCCAGATCGCGGTGGCGTAGCTGCCGGAGCTGCCTGCGCTGGTCTTGATCTTTTCGTCGCCCACATTGCGAACGTAGAGATCGGCATACCAGTTGCGCTTGGAGCTGTAGCGGACCGCGATATCCGCCGTCGAGTAGGCCTTCTGGCGATCGCCGTCACCGAGGTTGAACACCGACAGCCAGTTGGCGCTCTGATAGTGATAGCTGATGCGCGGAGCAACCGAATCCCCGTTGGAGAGCGGGAAGTTGTGCTCATACATCAGCTGCAGCGACACCTTCGGCGCATGCGGCAGTTCGTTGCCGGTGACGTCCAGGCAGTTGCCGGTCAGCGTGGTGCAGGCCGGCAAGGCATAGTCGTTGGACGAGGCCACCAGGGCGCCCAGCTTGGTCTTGGTGTAGCTGGCGCTGAGCTGCAGACGGTCGTCCGGCGTGATCAGGTAGGCCGCTTCCACTTCCACGCCCGACACCTTGGCGCCCTCGGCGTTGCTGTAGGCGAACTGACGGTTGCCGTTGACGATGACCGGTGCGCTGAACTGGAAGTCCTTGAACTTCATGTGATAGACGCTGGCATTGAAGGTCATGCGTCCGTCCAGCAGCGTGGACTTGTAGCCGGCTTCATAGTTGGTCAGCGTTTCCGGACCGTAGGCCAGGCCGCCGTCGCCCGTGCCGCCGGACTTGTAGCCGGTGGAGACGCTGGCGTACACCATCGTGGTCTTGCTCAGGTCATACGCGGCGCGGGCCAGCCAGGTGGTCTTGTTGCCGGTGTAGTGGGCGTCGTTGATGTTGCCGGCGGTGTAGCCGTTGGCCGGATCGGTCGGGTCCACCGACGGATTCAGCGGAATCTGGGGTGCCGTGGCCACGTTCGCCCAGGTCCAGCCGCGGCCGCCCTTGTTCTTGCGATCGTCGTGGGTGTAGCGCAGGCCGCCGGTCACATGGAAGGCGTCGGACAGATTCCAGGTCGCCTGGCCGAAGGCGGCGGAGGAGTCCACCGTTTCCTTGGGCTGGATGAAGGAGCCTTGCCAGTTCACGGTGCCCTGCTGGGTGCCGTTCATGATGGGGATGTCGAAGCGGATGCCGTTGTCTTCCGCCGCGTAGTACAGGCCCAGCACCCAGTCGATGGTCTGACGCTCATTGCTTTGCAGCGTCACTTCATGGCTGTGGCTGGTGTATTTGCTCCACACGGTGTTGTCGGCCTGATAGGTCGCGCCGGTGGTGAAGCTGGTGGGGACGTTGACGCCCAGATCCTGGTCGTAGGTGCCCGATCCCTTGAAGTGGGTGTAGCCCGCCACATAGGCCAGGGACATGCCGCCCATGTCGTACTCGAGACGGCTGCGGATCGAGGTCGAATCTCGCTTGAGCGACGGTGCGGTGTCGATCAGGGCGGACCAGAACTTCTCGCCGGCACGCGGGGTCTGCATCAAGCTCATCGAGGGCGTGCCGCGGTCGGCAAACTGCTCGAGGGAGATGTCCCAGCGCAGCTTGTCGTTGGGCTTGATCAGGAAGCTCAGGCGGGCCGCGGTCTGATCCTGGGCGTTGTACTTGTCGCCGCTCTGGACAAACAGGTTGGGATTGATTGCCTGGAAGCCGACGTCCTTGCCACCGCCCGCGACATACGCGTCGTAGGCGGCGCGCTGCGACGCCAGGGAGACATTGGGCGCACGCTGATAGGAGACGTAGCCGTCATGCTGCTCATGGGCGAAGGCGACCCGGGCGGCGATGGTGTCGCCCAGGGGAATGTTGACCGCGCCCTTGATGCCCATGCGGGCGTAGTTGCCGACGCCGCCTTCGACGTAGCCGGAGGTGTCACGCAGCACCGGCTTGGCCGTCTTCATGTTGATGGCACCGACGGTGGAGTTGCGTCCCCACAGCGTGCCCTGGGGACCGCGCAGCACTTCGATGCCATCGAGGTCGAAGAGCATCGTGGCAGCGCCTTCGGGGCGCGGCGCAAACACGCCGTCCACGAACAGCGCGACTTCCGGGTCGGCATATTCGGTCTTGGCGCTGTCGTTGCCAATGCCGCGCAGCGTGATGCTGACGATGCCATGGTCGCCCTGACCGGTGCCCTGCATGCTGGGCACCAGATTGAAGACGTCGAGCATGCTCTTCACATGGTTGTCGTCCAGGGTCTGGGAATTGATGGCGGTCACCGAGACCGGCGTCTTCTGCAGTGAGGTGGCGCGCTTGGTGGCGGTCACCAGCACCTGCGGCAGGGCCTGCTTGCCGTCAGCCGTGGTGGTGGCATTGGCGCCTGCACTGCCCTGCGGGGCGGAATCCTGCGGTGCGGCCTGGGCGACAGTCTGTGAGGCCGGTGTGTCGGGCGCCTGTTGCGCCTGGACGCTGCCGGCGATCAAGGCCAGCACGGCGAATTGGACGGGTGTGACCAGCCCGATGGCGGGTCGGCGGGACGAAGCTGAAGTCATGTTGTCTCCTGGGTGGCTCTGAAAGCTCTTCAAAAATTTGTTCTTGTCGTTTGCAGGCATCCTAGGCAATCGCTGACAACGTTGTCAACGGCTGGATTGACATCGTTGTCATTTCGGGCACTATCATTTACCCGTAGTGGACCCCGTGCTCACAGAGAGGCCGCAGAGCCGATGGACACGGGCTTGCCGCGGGACTGATGCCTTTGCACAACACAGCACAAACACGGAGACACAACGGCATGAAGGCGATTGAAGACATTCTCATCGTGGGAGGCGGGACCGCCGGCTGGCTGACCGCCGCCTTCCTGGCGCAGCATCTGGGCACGGCCCACGGCGGAGTTCGCATCACCCTGGTGGAGTCGAGTGACATCGGCATCATCGGCGTGGGAGAAGGCACCTTCCCCTCGATTCGGGGGACCCTGTCCGCCATTGGCATCTCCGAATCACGATTCCTGCAGGCCTGCTCCGCCACCTTCAAGCAGGGCATCCAGTTCAATGACTGGGTGCGGCCGCCGGTGGGGCAACGCAGTGACGGTGAATCCGGCCCCGACCATTACTTCCACCCCTTCAGCCTGCCCAGCCAGCGCCCCGGTGCGCCGGAGTTGCTGCCGTATTGGTTGATGGGCGAGGCGGGTCCGAACCGCGCCTTTGCCGAAGCGGTGACGCTGCAGAAGGCGGTGGTGGATGCGCGACATGGCCCCAAGCGCGCCACCGACGGCGACTTCATGGGCGCCCTGAATTACGCCTATCACTTCGACGCCGGCCGATTCGCCGGGCTGCTGGCGGAACAGGCACAGTCCCTGGGCGTGAAACGGGTGATTGCGACGGTGGATCAGGTGGAGCTGGATGAACACGGCGCGATTGCCGGTGTCGTCACACAAGAGGCCGGCGCGCTGCGTGCGGGTCTCTACATTGATTGCAGTGGCTTCCATGCGCGATTGATTGGAAAGGCGCTGGGCGCGCCCTTCACCTCGCTGAACGACACGCTGTTCGTGGACCGGGCCCTCGCGATGCAGGTGCCCTACGACCGTCCGGATACGCCGATTGCCTCCTGCACCGTGTCCACGGCGCAGCGCAATGGCTGGATCTGGGACATCGGACTG
The DNA here is from genome assembly GCA_966211495.1 of uncultured Roseateles sp. Lineage (GTDB taxonomy): Bacteria > Pseudomonadota > Gammaproteobacteria > Burkholderiales > Burkholderiaceae_C > Roseateles. The sequence continues at coordinate 66,882 of CBIHOT010000004.1, forward strand.
CAGGAGCGTCGCGGCATCGGCCATGTCTACAGCAGCCGGCACACCGATGACGAACAGGCCGAGCGGGAACTGCGGGCCTACATCGGCCCTGCGGCGGATGCATTGAGTCCCCGCAAGCTCACACTCAACGTCGGTTATCGCCAGACGCAATGGGTGAAGAACTGCGTCGCGGTGGGGCTGTCAGGCGGTTTTCTGGAGCCCTTGGAATCGTCCGGCATTGGATTGATCGAAACCGCGGCCTATCTGATTGCGCAGCTCTTTCCGTTTGATGGAGACACTGAGCCGGTGGCGCGTCACTTCAATCGCTTCATTAGTGAGCGTTACGCCCGCATCGTCGATTTCATCAAGCTGCATTACGCAGTGACCAAGCGGCAGGACACCGCCTTCTGGCGCGACAACGCCGATCCCGCCTCGCATCCGGACAGCCTCAAGGACAAGCTGGCCATGTGGCGCCATCGGCCACCGCAGCGGCTGGACTTCATCACCGATGTCGAGATGTACCTGCCGGCAAGCTGGCAATACGTGCTTTATGGCATGGAGTACGACACGCAGCTGCAAGGCGCGCGGGCGGGATGGCGTCGTGCGGACGAGGCCCGCAAGGAGTTCGGCATGATTGCCCAGCTGGGCCAGCATGCGGTGCGCGACCTGCCGCGGCATCGGGATCTGATCGAGATGATGCTCAGCCGGGCGGGGCTCAAGATGGCGGCTTGAAGCGCAGGGGCGTCGGTCTGCCGTGCCGCTGTGAACACGGCTGCTGGGGGCGCGACTGGGACAGTCCGGAAGCCGCTCGAAGGCCCCCTCCGGGCTCCGACGCGGTTGAAGCCAGTGCGTTTCAGGCCGACGCCGCTTTGCGGGCGCGTGTGGGCTTGTCCACCGACGCCGCGGTGGAATCGCGCACGATGAGTTCGTGCTTGAGCACCTTGTGCTGCGCACTGCCACTCGTCACCACCGCCTGCCCGCCGCCGTCGCTGGCGCGGGTGCCGACCAGCAGATCCACCGCAGCTCGAGCCATGTCGTCCATCGGCTGACGCACGGTCGTCAGCGGTGGCCAGACGCGCGCAGCGGCTGGTGTGTCATCGAAGCCGGCAATCGACAGGTCCCCCGGCACTTCCAGACCGAGCCGCTGTGCTGCGACGAGCACGCCGAGCGCCATTTCATCGTTGCTGGCAAAGACGGCGGTCGGGCGCTGGCGACGGCTCAGCAACTGGTACGCCGCTTCCACGCCGGTGGGGAAGGTGAAGTCGCCTTGCACGATCAGGTCTTTATCCAGAGGGATGCCGTGGGCCTTGAGCGCGGCCGCGTAGCCCTGATACCGACGCTTGGACGCCACCTGATCCTTCGCACCCTTGATGATGGCAATGCGCTGGTGGCCCAGGCTGATCAGCAGGTTGGTGATCTCTTCGGCGGCATGCACGTCGTCCATACGGACGCTGGGGTGCTCGGGGTCATCCGCCGCGGGGGAGATGAGGACGCAAGGCGTCTGGCTGTCCCGCAGCGCCTGCAGCACCTGCGGGTTGTCGCATAGCGGCGGGGTGAGGATCATGCCGTCGGGTCGCAGGGCCGACACCATGCGGTCGACCTGCATCGGGAGGTCGGGCGCGTCGTTGTGCAGGGATTCGACCACCAGGTGGTAACCCGCCTCGCGGCAGCGCAGCGTGGCACCCTGCTGGACACCGCCGACGAAGGCCGCGCTGGGGTCGTAATACAGCAGTCCGATGAGGAAGGAGCGGCCGCCCGCCAGGCTTCGCGCGGATTGCTTGGGCCGGTAGTTGAGCCGGGCCATGACCTGCTCCACCTGCTCCCGCGTCTCGGCATGCACGCCAGCCTCGCGATTCACAACGCGGGACACGGTCTTGATCGACACCCCCGCCTCACGGGCGACGTCGATGATGGTGGCGGGTTTGGGCATGCGCGGATTTTGGCGCAATGTGGGGAGATGCGCAGGGGCTCGGTGGCGAGGGGGGAGCGGATCGGGCCACGGGGGCAGCGAAGACACGCTGCAGGTCTAGGACTGCGTTGGAGGACTCGGTCACGCAAGCGCGACCCCGGTTTTGACCTCACGGTCAAAACCATTCGAGTCCTCCCGTGAAGTCCACTGGACTTCACTTCCTGGGCGGAATAATGAAAAAAGGGTCAGCTTTCGCTGACCCTTTTTGAATTTTGGTGCCCAGGAGAGGACTCGAACCTCCACGGAGTTACCCGCTAGTACCTGAAACTAGTGCGTCTACCAATTCCGCCACCTGGGCTTTCAGGATTTATTCACTCACCGCCTTGCACTTCCAACCTCTCCACAACCACCTGAAGTTCAACTCCCGGCTTTTGCGTTTCGGCTGTTTGCTGCAGCGATCAGCGAAGAATTAGACTTTAGCACAAGTTGAGGAGTTGGCAAGCGTTTTATCCGCCCCAATGCGTCGTTCCCAAACGCATGTGCGGATCAAAGAGCATTTGTACTCTTTTCGCCCACTCCAGAGTGGCAGGTGAGACCTGACGCCAATGCGCCGCATACGCCTGCTGCAATTGCGGACCCACCCCATGCTCCGCGCTGATGGACCCGCCATGCGCCGCCACCAGCCGATAGAGCCCGTCCCGCAGGGCCAGCTCTTGCTCCGGCGCCAGCGGCCCCGCAGCCGCCGGCCACACCATGTTGAAGTGCATGCCGCCGTCGCCCAGATGGCCGAAGTCCGCCAGACGCATCTGCGGATGGTGCAACGCCAGCCAGGCCGAGCCCTCTTCACGGAACACCATGAAAGCGCGACGAGGCAGCGACAGATCCAGCCCGATCACCTTGCCCTGCGCCCTCAGGCCCTCACTGATCCGATGCCGCAGTCCCCAGATGGCCTCATCGGCATCCAGCACCGCATCGGCCACCCGTCCGCTCTCGAATTCAGATTCGAGCCACCCCTGCAGCAATCCGTTCAGATCCAGCTGGTCCGCCGGCAACTCGCTGCTGAGTTCAATCAACAGCGCATAGTCCGGCAGCTCACCGCTGAACCAGCGCGACACATCCTGTCCATGCAGCCCGGCTTCCAGCGCCGCACGGCTGATGCCTTCGAATGCGGACACCAGCACACCCCAGCGCTGCATCACCGTCTGATAGAGCGGGAACACCGGCCCCAGGCCCGTTGGCGCGACCAGCGCCACGGCACGCTGGCGCGGCAACGGGCTCAGCTTGAGGGTGGCTTCGGTGATCACCCCGAGGCTGCCGGAGGAACCGATGAAAAGGTGACCCAGCGCCAGCGCGGAGTTGTCCTTTTGCAGCCCCTGTCCGCATCGCAACACCTGCCCCGCCGGCTCGGCCAGCACGACTTCCAGGCCCAGCGTGTTGGCCCGCACATCGCCGTAGCGCAGCATGCGGGTGCCGCCGGTGTTGTGCGCCAGCATGCCGCCGATGCTCGGATCGGCACTGAGATCCACCGGGAACCAGAGTCCATGCTCGGCCAGCCGCTCGTTCAGCTCCGACAGCCGAAAACCGCTCGAGAGCCGCACCGTGCGGTCCAGCAGATCCAGCTCAAACACCTGCTTGAGCCGTTCCGTGCTCAGCAGCAGGTCGCGCGCCGCATCGGTCGGCGTGCCCGCGCGGACCAGTCCGGTATGAGCCCCTTGCGGAATCACACGGGCCTCGTGCTCGGCGGCCAGCGCCATGAGACCGGCGACTTCCGCCACCGTCCCCGGTCGCACCACAGCCGCGGCCTGCCCCGCGCCATACCGCGCCGGTTGCAGATAGCGGGCTTCGATGTCGTCCCCCGCCTGCACCTGCGCATCGCCGCACAGGCTTCTCGCCTGTGCGAGCAGGCTGCTCAGCATGCAGGCGCCTCGTCCGCCGTCTGGCCGGCCGTCATCTTGAAGATGCCGGTGGCATTGCCTGCATCAAAGGCGAGATCCAGCGCCGCAGAATTCGGCAGCGTCTCGCGCTGGATGAATTCGTGGAAGCTGCCCGGCACTTCCAGCATCACCCGCTGACCCCGGTCGTGGAACTCCCGCATCACCCGCGCAGCCCGGAAGGCGGTCTGGCGGACCCGGCCGGTGGCCGAGGTCTCGATGCTGTCCTTGACCGGACGGCCCAGGTCTCGCTGCCCCTGCGCCACGGCCGCCACATCCGCCACCCGGTCGGTGGCATGGTTGAAGGCATTGCCTTCGGTGGAGATCCAGGCCATCTCGGCAGATTCACTCAGCAGCGCCTGATAGTCGTCCGCCTCGAACAAGCCGTGGTGACGCGCGAAACAGGCGATGAGATGCGGCAACAGCACTTCCGCCGATGCGCGGGGCAACTGACGGTCTCGCGCCAGTTGCTCCAGCAGCGCCAGGTCGGACGGGGAGAGCGGATCACGCGAGCTGGCCAGCACCCGCGTCACCGTCGCCTGGAAGGCTTCGGAGAAGCGCTCCGGATGCAGCTCGGAGACGAAGTACTGGGCGATGTCCTCCGGCAGGTCGGCATGCCGCCAGGCCCGACCGGTCATCTTCAGCTTGAGCAGCGGATAGACGGCGGCCATCTCGAACCCCAGCGGCCGCAGCACGCGGGTGATCGATGCTTCCCCAGGCGGCAGGGCGCCGCTGGGCCAGGCCACGGTACGCAGGGCACCGTGGTCGAACACCAGCCGCTGACCGGCCCGCTGCAGGTCCGCCACATAGGCCGAGGCCATGGGCACCCGCCGGGTGACGTCCAGGAACAGCGCCATGTTCAGCGCCTGCGCCAATTCCGCGCGGCTGACGATGTCGCCAACCGGGCGCAGCAGCGCCGGCACCACATCCACCTGCGCAAAGGCCTGCCGCGCGGGCACCTCGCCCAGCGCGACCTTCAGCAGCCGATAGACGCCGCTGTCTTCCGCGACCACCCCCGTCACCGGAGCGGTCGCGCTGCTGCCAATCTCAGACATCGAACTTCACACCTTGCGCCAGCGGCAGCTCGCGCGAATAGTTGACGGTGTTGGTCGTGCGGCGCATGTAGGCCTTCCACGCATCGGAGCCGGACTCGCGTCCGCCGCCGGTTTCCTTCTCACCCCCGAAGGCGCCGCCGATCTCGGCGCCGGAGGTGCCGATGTTGACGTTGGCAATGCCGCAGTCGGAGCCGGTGGCGCTGACGAAGGTCTCCGCTTCACGGATGTCGTTGGTGAAGATGGCGGAAGACAGGCCTTGCGGCACGTCGTTCTGCATCGCGATGGCTTCGTCCAGCGTCTTGTACTTCAGCGTGTAGAGGATGGGGGCGAAAGTTTCCTGCCGCACCACGTCAGTCTGGGCCGGCATGCGGACCAGCGCCGGCACGGCATACCAGGCTTCCGGATAACGCGAGGCCAAGGCCCGTTCGCCGCCGGACACCTCGCCCCCCTGCTCCCGCGCCGCAGCCAAAGCCGCCTGCATCGCATCGAAGGCGCCCTTGTCGATCAGCGGACCGATCAGGTTGCCGGCCTCGATCGGGCTGCCGATCTTCAGCTGCGCACGGGCGCGCTCCAGTCGCTGCACCAGTTCGTCATGAATGGATTCATGGGCGATCACCCGACGGGTGGTCGTGCAGCGTTGGCCGGCCGTGCCATAAGCACCGAACAGGATGCCGCGCACAGCCAGGTCCAGATCGGCGCTTGGCGTGACGATGATGGCGTTGTTGCCGCCCAGCTCCAGCAGGCAGCGGCCAAAACGCGCGGCCACACGCGGGCCGACGGCACGACCCATGCGGGTGGAGCCGGTGGCCGACACCAGCGCCACGCGCGCATCGTCCACCATCGCTTCGCCCACGGCAGCTCCGCCGATCACCACCTGAGACAGATGCGCCGGGGCACCGGCATAACGGGCCACCGCCTTGTCGAACAGCGCCTGCGTGGCCAGCGCGGTCAGCGGCGTCTTTTCAGACGGCTTCCAGACGCAGGTGTCGCCGCAGACCAGGGCCAGCGCCGAGTTCCAGGCCCACACGGCCACCGGGAAGTTGAAGGCGGAGATGATGCCGACCACGCCCAGCGGCAGGTACTGCTCCATCATCCGGTGACCGGGGCGCTCGCTGGCAATGGTCAGGCCGTGCAGCTGGCGCGACAGGCCGACGGCGAAGTCGCAGATGTCGATCATCTCCTGCACTTCACCCTCGCCTTCGCTGGTCACCTTGCCGGCTTCCAGCGAGACCAGACGGGCGAGATCCGCCTTGTGGGCGCGCAGCTCTTCGCCGAACAGGCGCACCAGCTCGCCCCGCTTGGGCGCGGGCACCTGGCGCCAGGCCAGGAAGGCGGTGTGGGCGCGGGCGACGGCCTCGGTCATGGCGGCGGCGGAGGCCTCCGCCACAGCGCCGATCACGGCGCCGTCAATGGGGCTGCGGACGGTCATGGAACCGCCGGTATAGGCAGTGCTGGGAACGCCCAGGGCGGCCAGCAGATCGGTACTTGTGGTGCTCATGGCGCGATTCTCCTTCAGCCGATCGACTCCACCTGGCGGGACTGCTGGTAGGCCTGGCCGAAGCGGTTGGCGAGGAAGTCCGGCAGCGCCACTTCTTCCTGACGGATGAAGCCGCGTTGCGGCAGGCGGCCTTCACGGAACAGGTCCACGGCTGCGCAGATGCCGGCAGCGGTCGTGATCTGGATGGCGGACAGCGGCTGCTCGCCTTCGCGCTGGGCGAAGATCTTGCGGGCGAACACTTCCTGCATCAGGGTGCCGTTCTTCATGCCCGACACGGTGACGAACACCAGCACCACGTCCTGCATGGTGGCCGGCATGCTGCGGCGCATGATGTTCTTCAGCGTTTCCTGGTCGTTCTTCAGCTGCAGATCATCCAGCAGCAGCATCATCAGGTCACGGTGGCCCGGGTAGCGGACGGTCTTGTAGTCCAGGTTGCGCACCTGACCGGACCAGGTCTCGCACAGGGTGCCCAGACCGCCGGAGGTGTTGAAGGCTTCGTACTCCACACCGTCCAGCGAGAAATGCTCCAGGCCTTCCAGCGGCAGGGCCGAAATCGGGGCGCCGTCGTGGATGGCTTCGCAGGGGTGGCAGTATTCGTTGATCAGGCCGTCCACGCTCCAGGTCAGGTTGTACTTCAGCGCATTGGTCGGGAAGGCCGGCAGCGCGCCGACGCGCATCTTCACGTCGTGCAGTTCATCAAAGCGCTTGGCCAGATGGTGGGCCACGATGCCGATGAAACCGGGGGCCAGGCCGCATTGCGGCATGAAGGCGGTCTTGGCGCCTTCGGCAATGCGCTTGATTTCCTTGGTGGCGGCGACGTCTTCGGTCAGGTCGAAGTAGTGGCAGCCGGCTTCCAGCGCCATGTGGGCGGCGGGAATGGCCAGGTGATACGGCAACGCGTTCACCACCGTCTGTTGACCGCGCAGCGCGGCGGCGAGCGCGGGTTGATGCTCGGTGTCCACCTGCTGGGTGCCGATGCCCTCCTTCGCCAGCAGGGCCAGGGCCTGCGCATTGCGGTCCATCACGGTGACCTGATAGTCACCACTGCCGTGCAGCAGTCGAGCGATGGTCTGGCCGATGTGTCCGGCGCCGAGCAGTGCCACTTTCATGAATCGTCTCCTGGTTCCTGGTGTCAGAGTCGGGCCCGACGCGTTGCCGGTCGCCCGTTGCATGGCCGCAGTCTCGCGAGGCTTGGTGACGAAAGAAAGCCTCGTTTCGTCGGAAATCACTGCTAGGCTGACGATCCGTCATCCTCCACCCACCATTTCGACGAAACCGAGGGTTTGTCATGAGCAAGGCTTCATCAGAGGCGCCGGTCCCCGCGCTGCGCGACCAGCTGGACCGCGACCTCATCACCCAGCTGCAGGCCAATGCACGGGAATCCACCGCCAATCTGGCACGGAAATTGGGCATCGCACGCACCACGGTGGTGGCACGGCTGGCGCGCCTGGAAGCGGAGGGGCTGATTGCCGGCTACACCGTCCGGCTGGGCGGCGAGGCGGTGGAGCGCGGCGTGCAGGCGTTTGTCGGCATCACGGTGGAGCCGCGGGCGGGCCGGGAGGTGGTCAAGAAGCTCTCGCGCTTTCCGGAGCTGCGGCAACTGGCGTCGGTCAGCGGCGCCTTTGACTACATGGCCACGCTCCGGGCAGAAAGCACCGCCCGGCTGGATGCACTGCTCGACGACATCGGTGAGATCGACGGCGTGCTCAAGACCCACACCTCGGTGCTGCTGGCGCTGCGGGTCGACCGCAACGCCTGATGGTTCGCGGCGGGAGCGCCTGGGCGTGGATCGATTGAGTAACTCACGCGAATGGGTGGTCACCCCCGTCAACGGGTGGGGCTGGCACGGCGTTTGCACTTGAAGTCGGCCAGCTCAAGGAGAGCACCATGTTGAAGACTGTTTCTGCCGCCAAGCGCGGACATCCCCTGATGATCGGACTCAAGGCACTCGGCCTCCTGGCCGTCGCCTGGGGAGCGGTCTACCCGGCCCTGCTGTGGGGTCTGGGCACCGTGCTGCCCTGAGCCGTCTGAGCCGACAGCTCCCACGTTGAAGGCCACATCATGAAAGCCCCCCTGCACCTCCCCGGTTCCCTGGCGGACTCCCCACCCACTTCAGAGCGACGACGGGCCGCAGCGCGACGCCTCTGGCGTCAGCGGCTGATGCGTGCAGCCAGCATCGGCCTGGCCGTTGCGCTGGTCTGGGCCGCAATGGCGCTGCTCAGCGAAGCAGAAGGTGATCTGCGCCAGGTTCGCGCGACCGACCTGAGCCCGCCGGTCACGGCCAACGCCTGATCCCGTCCACGGCTGGACCTTGAACGGCTCGCTTCGGCGAGCCGTTTTCACTGGTGCACCTGCCACGGCGTTTCTGCTTGTCTTCTGCTTGTCTTCTGCTTCCGCGAGCGGCGCCATCCCCGCGGTGCCGTTGTGCCACAGAGCGGCGACTTCAGAGGGAAGCCCGCTCAACCGGCCCTTCGGCGCTGCAAAACGATCAGCACGAAGCAGACCGCGGCGACTAGGACGCCGCCAATGAACTGTGGGTTCAAGGTGGACTGAAGCGCCAGCAGCATGTCGTGAGGGGCCCACGTCGGCACACGGTAGATGGCGTCGTAGACGACCTCGATCGGCAAGTTCTTCGATTCGTCCGGGATGTCCGGCAGCCCGGCCGCACTGGAGAAGAACGCGGTGGCCGCGCCATGCAGTTGCCGCCCCAGCACCTGCTGCAGACCCAGCGGCTCATACAGCTTCAGCAGCGCACCCACCACAAACACCAGCAGCGGCGGCCCCCAGCGTTTGAACCATGCGTTGGCGGCCATCATGGCAAGCACCATCGGGGAGAGCCACAGCATGGCCAGCGACAGTCCCACCGCCAGGCGCGCCACGGCCCACAGGACCGCAGGGCCCAGCCCTGCCCATTGCATCTGGCGCAGTCCTTCCGCGCCCAGCTCCTTGTAGGCCATCGCCACGCCCACCACCGCGCTGCCGATGGAGGCCAGCACCAGCACGGCCAGTGGCATCAGCAGCCCGTGCGCCAGCATGGGTGCGGCGACGCTCCGGGTGTCGGTGCCTGGCAGCGACTTCCAGAACTCGATGGACCGGTCTTGCTGATCCCGTCGCGGGAGGATGACGAGTTGATAGACGCTGGTCGCGAAGGCCACGGCCATGATCAGCCCCAGCGACAGCCCGGCACTGATCAGCGCGATCGGCTCCGGCGTCATGGTCTCGATACCGGCCACCTGACTGAAGGGCACCAGGGCGAGCAGCAGGGCCAGGGGAATGAGGACGATGCAGAGCCAGCCCCAGCGGTACTGGATCCATTCACGCAGCAGCAGCGTATTGAAGAGAGTCATGGTGATCGGCTCCGCGGGTCAGGCTTGGCGCGCCTGGATTTCAGGCTTGCGGGTGAGGGCCATGAAGAGGTCCACGAGGTTGGGGCGCAGGCGCTGGCCCAGATGGCTGATGTCGTCCGGCGGCGGGCCATCGAACAGCGCGGCCGGACGGCCCTGCACGCGGTAGCGGAGCAGCGGATGGCCGGCGGCGATGGCGGCAGCGGCCTCCGGATCGTGAGAGAGCGCCACGAAGCGCTCGTCGATCTCGGCCAGGCTGATGTTGAGCACCACGCGGCCTTCGTCCAGCATGATCACGTCGGAGAGCAGCGTCTCGACCTCTTCCACCTGATGGGTGGAAATGATCACGCTGCGCTCACCGTCGCACCATTCGTCGATCAGCATCTCGTAGAAGCTCTTGCGGGACATGACATCCAGACCGAGGGTCGGTTCGTCCAGCACCATCAGCCGGGCGTCGATGGCCGCGACCAGCGCCAGATGCAGCTGGGTGACCATGCCTTTGGAGAGATGCTTGACCTTGTCCCGCTCGGTGACCGAGGTGCGACGCAGCAGCGCACGGGCGCGGTCGGCGGAGAACTTCGGTTGCAGACCGGCCATCAGGGTGATCAGGTCCCCGACACGAGCCCAGCGGGGCAGTACCGCAACGTCCGGGATGTAGCAGAGCGACTGCAGCAGCTCGGCGCGATGCGTATGCGGGTTCAGCCCCAGCACGGTGAGATTACCCTTGACCGCCTTGGTGCCGACCAGCGCCTTCATCAAGGTGGTCTTGCCGGCCCCGTTGTGGCCCAGGAGGCCGACGACGCGTCCCGCCGGGACGGTGAAGCTCACCTCCTGCAGGGCGGCCTTGCGGCCGTAATGGAGGCTGAGATTGCGCGCCTCGATGAGGGGGGTCATGGGAGCTCCATGGGTCGGGGTGGGTGGGATGGGCGGCAGTGGAGGAATGGGCTGGCTGGGCGTCATGCGTCCTCCCAGATCAGATCGTCCGGACCGAGGCCCAGGCGGTGGAGTTTCTCTCGCAATCGGGGCCATTCGTCACGCAGGAAGTGTTCCCGCTCGGTTTGCAACAGTCGGGTGCGGGCCCCGCTGCGCACATACATGCCCATGCCGCGACGGCTCTCCAGCAGGCCTTCGTCCACCAGGGACTGCAGGGCCCGGCTGACGGTCAACGGGTTGATGACATAGCGACTGGCCAGGGCCCGGACCGAGGGCATGGCATCGCCTTCATGGGGATCGCCTTCCAGCAACTGCGCGGCGAGCTGGTCCGCGAGCTGCTGGTAGATCGGCGCATGGTCGTTCCAGCTGTGCATCGGTCAAGGCGCCGGAAGGCGCCGGTGTGTTGGTGAGGTAGCACACCATAACGATGGAGACCGAGACGGCGCCAAGGGGGCGCGACGAAATGCAGAAAGGGGGGGATGAGGTGCAGCGGGGCGGTTCTCACTCAGAGTGGAGTTTGCTGTGAACATAGAACTCGGGTGCAGCCATCAAGTTAAGTTCCCACACCCGCCGACGTCATACAATCGCTCCCAGATACCTCGCGCCAAATGACAACCAGCCCTCCTATCGTCCTACAGTTGCAGGCTCTCGCAATCGACGAATCGACTGGGGTCCCTGAGCTATTGCGTAAAGCTCTGCTGATCGCAACCAAGCTTGGACTTACGGAATTCAAGGAGTGGGTTAATAGGGAGCTTAACGGCTACAAAACCAACGAGTACTTGCCCGAGTATCGCAAACTGCATGGAACAGTGAAGGCCCTGAATCCATACAGAGGCTGGATTCCGGTTCAGTTTAGCGAGCCTGATATTGAGCAGCTCTTCCGAGAGGTCCTGGTGGGCGACTCTGTCGACAACCTCTTGGAACTCTTGAAGAGTGATGGGCCAATTGGCTATGCATATGCACCGCAGGAGCAAGCGATGCTGCGTCGCGGGCAAGACTACTTAGCGCGGTTCGACGCGAAAAAGTTTGTGGGAAAGAGCCAGCTCGCAGGCATCCTTGCGGCCATCCGGAATCGCCTTTTAGATTGGGCATTGCAGCTGGAGGCCGAGGGCATCTTGGGTGAGGGCCTGACATTCACTGACTCCGAGAAAAGGAAGGCGAGCGTGGCATCCGGCATCAACATCCAAAACTTCCAAGGTGTTTTGGGCAACGTTAGCCACAGTACGTTGCATCAAAATCTCAATATGAATTTCGGCGCAAGCGACCTAAATGGATTGCAGGAATATTTGAGATCGAAGGGGGTCGACAATGCGGACCTTGAGGCACTCAAAGCGGCTGTTGAAACTGACCCCAAGCCAACGCAGTCAGGTAAGTTTGGCGCTTGCGTAAGCGCTTGGGTGGGCAGCATGCTCGGTAAGGCGGCATCTGGTGCTTGGAACATAGGAATAGCCGCAGCTGGTAATTTGCTGTCAAACGCCGTCAGCCGCTATTACGGGCTACCCGTTAGCTGACGCGCGAGTATCGGCGATGGCCTCGGCCCCCTCGGCACATCCATCGAATCGCGGCAGTCAGCGAGGAGATTGGCCGTAGTAATTATCGATGGCCGCAGCCAGTAGGTTGCCCGCTGCTCCTAGGCTGACGCCCCAGACCCCAGCGGCGGCCATTCCAACCATCTTTCCTATCCAGGCGCTTACGTGTGGTCCGAACGTGCCGGGCGCGTTAGGTGTTGGATCAGCTTCGATGGACGTTCTCAACTCCGCAAGCTCAACCTCATTGACACCTTGTTTGCCAAGGTGCGCAATCAGTCCGTCGAGGTTATTTGCCCCAAAGGTCATCTGTAGGTTTTGGTGCAGCGTGCTGCCGTTAACGTTGCCCAAAACACCTTGAAAGTTTTGGATTTGGATGCTTGAGGCCAAGGTTGACCCAGACCTTAGGTCTTGGCCAGGCTCGGGCACCGCTAGGTGAGCGCGAGCGTGAGCAGTGAAATCGCGGACAAATGGAATGACCAAATTGCTAACGAATTTTCGCAGCGTCTGCGTCGAGCTGGTGGCGTGAAAGTACGTGAAGGTAAAATTGAAAAGCTGGTTTGGATCGTCACGATACTTTCGGAGCAACAGCAGGCACAGGCCCAGGTACTTTTCATGTTCCTCTGGCCACGCCAAGTGACCGCTTCCAGCTATGCTGCCAATGCTGCTCTCGCTCGCGGCTAGAAAGACGTCCAAGTCTACTGATCGTGTGAGCGCTTCCGTTATGGGGCGCAACTCCTCAGCATCCAATGACTGCACAAGTACGCGGTACGGCCTGTTCAGCGATTGGTAATCTGCGCGCAGGAGGTCCAAGACGGCATCGTTTATGCGTCGAAACAGTGCATCGTCACTTGCCATCGTCGGCCTCGCGCTCAAGACGAAGGGTAGCCGCGCGGTCAAATATCATGCTGGCGAGTTGCTCTTTTGTGTCGGCAACGATTTGGTCCACAAATGGTGTTCCCGCCCAAGGTGCGACCTGTTCATCGACTTGGGCTTCCATGTCTTTCACTGCAGCGTCGATTGACACCGGGTCGTTAGCATCGAACTGAACGGTCATCGTCTTTAGGCTCTCGAGAGCTTTCGACAGGGCTTCCAAGTTCTTTGATAGGGCCTCGAGCCCTTTTGTTTTAAACATGAGTTCTCCCAGGGTAACCGGCTCGCGGCGCCTACGTTAGGCCGCTACGGCTTGTTGGTCATGATAGGCCGCAAACAAGCGCATTGGCAGCTTCAAGCAGGCTCAGCAACAACGTAGTCCCCGCCGAAATTTCATGTTCATTGAAACCAACTCCGTAAAGTTCCAACTTCAGTTAACCCTCGGTTCCATGGGCGATGAGCTGATTTTCGCTAGGCCGTTAACCTAGTGGGCTGCCAAGGGTCAGCTTGGGTGAGCCCCAACAGGGGTCAAGGGTGCGGGCTCGAGAGGGCCGCCACCCAGCATGTCCGTCACCGGGGCAAAGCTGCCTCTGGGCATGAACTCCACCGTGGTTCCCACCGCGTCGCCGCAAGCGAGGCCCAGCAATGCGCCCCGGTATCGGTCCAAGGTTTCCATTGCCTGAGCCCGATTCAGTGCGACGCCAGTCGGGCGCGAACTTCCATGAGTGCGAAGCCCAGCAGATTCAGGCCAAACCAGGCGCGCGGGTCCAGCGCCCGCTCGTCGTTCGCGGCCAAGCCAATGCCCCAGATGGGGTCCACAGGGCTGGCCTCGACGAGCACACGAAGGCCGGTGTTCAGCAGGTACTCACGCAATGCTGGATTCTGGGAGAACTTCGCTTCATTGGCCCGGACGACGATGTCGAACCGCGCCTGGTTCCAGGTCGCGTCGTCAAACGCCTTGACGCCTCGGCCCAGCTTCTTGGCCTCTGCGGGAGTCTTGGCCGCCAGGATGCTGGCGCGGGTGTCCAGGTCGTTGAACAGGCGAGCCTTCTCAGCCATCATGAAATGTTCAGCCGTCAGATAGGTCTGCCCTTCCACCTCAAAGCTGGCTTCGAACCATTGGCTGAAGCAGCTCTTGCCAATGGAGTTATCAGCATTGGGCTGGTGGCCCCAGAACAGCAGGTAGCTCGGCGTGGCGCCAGCTTCAAGGGCCTGAAGCAGAGCTTCGGTGCTGCGGATATTCGCAATGTCAGTCATGGTGGTGCCGTTGGTAGACGTGCTCAAGCGGGGTTTCGAGTTGCGGGTTGTCGTCCTGAGCGTACTGGCGCTGCTGGGCAACGAAGTCGGTCATGTCGATGACCTCCAGCAGCTCGGTCGTCGCGAACCCACGCAATAGGCTGCCGCGCAGGCCGAGCTGGATGGCGCGGCGCGGCAACTTCGCGCCGCTGGGCGCATGGTCGGGATCCCACTGCCGTCGCACCTCTGAGCTGGCCACGGCGTCCTGCCATTCCTGTTGAGTGGCATGGCGCGTGGGATCGAAGGACGACGACACCGCGGCGTCGAGCAATGTGTCGAAGAAGGCCCGGCGAATGCGCAGGCCCAGGATGACTTCCTGCCCCTCCTTCAGGCCCCAGCCGCAGCGGTACATCATCCACAAGAAGTTGGGCTTCACCCAGCTCATGCGATTGAAGCTGTAATCGGGCCCGCCGAACTGTCCGTGCTCGAGGGCGTAGCGCGCAATAGACGGCCGGAACGCCTGGTAGACGATCACGCTGCTGTCGTCATGATGCGCCAGGATGTGCTCACCCTGCTGCGGCCAGACACGGACTTGATGGAGGTGGGGAGCGGTTGCAAGTTTCATCACTCGTTCTTGATGTTGTTGTCGGGAAAGCGGCGCAAAGAGAAGTCCTTGCGCTCAGTAAGTTGTTTTGCACAACAATATAAGTTGCACAATACAACTGTTCCCACATTTGGTCAAGCGAGGATGGCTGTGCATCGCCGGAGCCGATGGCTGAGACGGTCGTCGGCCCAATCAAGCAGCTGACTGTTGCCAACGTTCTTTGGGAATTGCACGGGGCCTTTGCTCAGACGTCCGAGCGCCCGCATTGGGATGACGGACCTCACCGTCCATCAAGGCACGTAGACCATATGCACCGCGAACCGGTGCCCCCTGTCGGATTCCGTGACACGCCCCTGAAGGACCAGATCGCTCTGTCCCTCCTCCTCTGTCCAGAGGTCGACCATCACGTCCCAGAAGCCGCCTTGCCATTGCACCACCGAGGTCTCCCAGGTGGCGTCCGGCAGCTCGACCAATGTGGCGCCGTAGTCCTCCACGGCGTCACGAATATGCTGCGCCGCCTCCGGCGAAATGGAATCGACGCCTTCAACGGCCAATGAGAGGCCGTAATCGCCATCGACGAAGCGGCGCACGAGCTCATGGAGCATCGGTCGCCATACCCCGGGCACCGGGTATTCGCGACTGTCGTCTTTCACCACTGGCGGGCTGTCGGGGATTGAACTGCTCACTGCTGGCACCCTGTCGTTGAGCTTGGCGCACGGACGCGCGCGAGCCGCCAGCTTACCTCCGGCGCAGGACGCTCTTCATCAGCGGCACGGCAGCCCGGCCCCGGGGGACTCACCCACCGGAGACCTTCGCAGGTCCCCGTGCCTCGCCTCAGTTTCGGGTGCCCTTCTCGCCGCCCACGGTGCCATCCGAGCTTCGCTTCGGATCCAGCGGACGCAGGATGCCACCGGTGCGAGTGTCAAACAGCGCGCGGCCAATCACTACGCCGGGACGCTGCTTGTCATAGACCGCCACTTCCACATTGTTCGGATCGGTCCCGGGCACGATCAGGAAGCCGCCCGGCTCCACCTTCACATCCGGCGAGCACTTGAACGGCTGCGGCTGTTCATTGCCCTTCTTGTCGGGATACCAGAGGCCGCATTGCCCCTTCGGCGGCAGGCGTCCACGGGGAATGCGCACCCGGCTGTGGGTGTGGAAATAGGTGTTGTCGTCGCCCAGCACTTCCTTCTCGCCATCGTGGGATTTCCCCGGCGGCGCGGTGTTGGCCTGGGCATGGACATTGAAGGCAGCGGCACTCAGCAGAGCCGAGAGCGCCAGGGACAGATAAAGCGGCTTGCGAGACATGGGGCCTCCCATCGGAAACCCGCATCCTCAGCAAAGGACATTCCCGCTGCCGACGCTCACTTCACCTCGATCGATGACCCCAGGCTGAACGCGCCCAGCGTCGCGTCCCACTTCTGTCCCGCGGCCGCATCATCCGCATTGGCCCAGCGCACGGCATAACGCACGTCTGCCGCCAGACTGCGCTCCGCATCCGGCAAGGCCAGCCAGACCGCATAGCTGCCCGCCGCCAGATCCGATGGCAGCGTCACCGACACGCTCGCCGTCTGGTCCGCCCCTGGCATCCAGCTGCGCGGGTCCGCGCCCGTCGCCGTCAGCTTGCGCACCGTGCCGGACGCATCCCGCAGCAGCACCTGCACCCCGCGCGGATTGAACATGCGCGCCCAGCCGGTGTTGCGCACCGTCAGGTTCAGCGTCAGGGCCTGGCCGCGCGTCGCCGTGGTGGCGTGCGTCGCGGACACCAGTTGCACCCGGTAACCCATCTTGCGCTTCACCTCCGCCATGCAACCGTTCTGGCTCCAGCGGGTGTGAAAGACGTCGCGGTAGTACTCGTCGTTAAGGTAGGTCAGCCGGTACTTGGCGCCCTCGGCCAGGATGTCCGCGCAGCTGGTGCGCGGCACCGCGCCGGCTTCATCGGCCGGATTGCAGGTCTCGCCGCCAAACGGCGCCAGATCTCCGAGCCGTGCCACATAGTCGCGCTGGGCGGCTTGCGTGCTGCTGTTGTCGTCATAGGTGCCGACGTCGGTGCGGCTCGCCAGGAAGCAGTCGTTGTGCACCCCCACCCGATAGGCACCGCTTAGCGCGGACTGCAGGCTGGGCAGTGTCGGCGTCCAGGCCATCACATACGGCGGATAACGGACATCGATGAAGCGGGTACTCGGCACCGCCGCCAGCAATGCGTCCCGCACCGCCGTGCGGTTGGTCTCCGTCGTCAGCTGGTTGGATGAGGTGTGCCATTCGCCCCAGGCGCCAATGAAGCCCGCCTGCACATAGGCGATCACGTCTGCATTGGCCTGCAACACCGGCTTGAGCTGACTCAGGTGGGACTGCACTCGCGCCAGGCTCGCGTCCTGGGCATTCTGATAGTCCGTCTCGGTTTCCGGATAGTTGTAGACCGCGCGGATGATGAGCTTGATACCGGCGCCCCGAGCATTGGCAAAGGCCGTCGTCAGCTGCGTCAGCAGACTGGCCGGCAGGTCGGTGGTGCGGTAGTCGGCCAGATTCAGCCGGCCATAGAGGAGGCGATAACCGCTGTTGTAGGCGTCCTGAGCATCTCCGGCGGTAAGGCCGTCGAGGTCAGTCCCTGCCCAGCGGTAGAAGCCGCGCTCAGGATTGGGGAATTCGGCGTCCGTGCCGGTGAAGCTCAAGGTGCGGGTGGGCGTGGTCGTCCCGGTGTCTGTGCCTGAACCGGTGCCAGTTCCCGTGCCAGTGCCAGTGCCAGTGCCAGTGCCCGTGCCAGAGCCAGAGCCAGAGCCAGAGCCAGAGCCGCTGCCCGTGCCAGTCCCACTTCCGGTTCCGCTTCCAGTTCCAGTTCCGGTTCCACCCGTCGGCGCACTCGCCACCGGCGAAGACGGGTCCGTGCCGGCTGGCGGTGTTGCCGTACTGTCGCCAGACCCACTGCCGCCGCCGCAGGCCACGAGTGCGCTCATTGCCACCGCCGCCGCTGCACGGCTCATCCACGGCCCGAGCTGACTCAGGCATTCATTCTTCTGCATACCACCGCTTCCGCAAATCCAGACGCCCTCCCGGCGTGGGCTGCGGATGCAGGAGCTGGAAAGGACTCCTGGATTGTCCCTAAGCGGCCTCAAAGCGATGTAACCAATCCTTCACGCCCTCGCCTATTGCGCCGCCCCCCACACCGCCATCGGAATCACATCCGCCAGGATGTGCGCATACACCGACGGCCAGAGCCGCCCCGTCTTCACATACACCGCGGTGACCGTCAGCCCGAAGGCCACCACACCGATCGCGCCGAGCGGGCCCTGGTAGGTGTGATAGATCAACCGCAGCAGCAACGGCAGCCCGACAGCCAGACCCAGTCCCCACTGGCGCAGCCCGCGCGTGAGCACGCCCAGCAGGAACACTTCCTCGAACAGCCCGTTGACGACGGAGAAGCCGATCAAGGTCGCCACCGTCAGTCCGGTGAATGAAAACTGCACGACGTCACGGGTGGCTGCCGGCGGCACGACCGATTCATACACGGACATGCACACCGTCTCCAGCACCCACGCCGCCAGATAGGTCAGCGCACCCAGCAAGGTGTCCCACCAGGTGGGACGGGGCAGCAAGGAGGCGATGTCAAAGCCTCGCACCCGCAGGAAGAGCAGCGCCGCGGCGGCGAGCATCAACTCCAGCCCGATCATCTGCAGCACGCCGTCGTTGGAATATTCGGCCGCCGGGAAACCGGCCAGCACCGCCTGGATCGACCAGAGGCTGAAGAGGCCGAAGCACAGCGCGGCCACCACCACCGCCTCGGTGGAGGACAGGGTGGACTTGGGAGGCACAGACATGTTCATGAGGGAGAACCTTCGCCGGACCTGGAAGCCTCGCGCGTTGCATCCCGCTTCGCATCCCGCAAGCTCAGGCACAGCAAGGCCATCACCGCGCCGGACAAGGCGCCCGTCAAATGCGCCAGCGGGGCAATGGCGATGTTCCATCCATCCCAATGGCGCAAGGGCGGCTCGGCCAGCGGTTGCTCGCCAATGATCTTGGCGGCCAACCCCAGCGCGATCAGCAGTCCGATGGCTCGCACGCGCCCATGGGTGCGCGCCTCACGCAGCAGCGACACGGCGGCCACCGCCACGCCGGCATGCAGCACACCGGACAGCCCGCCGAATCGGCTCAGTTGCGGCTCCCACAGCAACAGCCATTGCGTCAGGGGCCAGGCCAGCAGCCAGGCGAGGGTCTCCGCGCGTCCCAGCCGCGCGGTCACGCCCAGCAGCCCCACCACGGCGCATCCCGCGAGATTGGCCACCAGATGCTGCGGGCTCCAATGCACCCAGGCGGCAGTGAAGGCGCGCCAGGGTTGGTCCCAGGCATGTTCCGGCCGCCATTCCAGCCAGGCCTGCACGGTGGTTGGTTGCAGCCAGGCCAGCAGCGAGCCGGCCGTCAGCCCCAGGGCCATCAGCATCCAGATGCGGGCGACGCCGCGGGGGTCGATGTCGGGAGCCGTCACTCGCCGAACACCGCGCGCCACAGCGCCAGCACGGCGTCGCGTTGTCCTTCCAGCGCCTTGGCAGCTTCTGCATCCAGCGCCGTGGATTGCTCATTCAGGCGCGCCCGGTGCTGCACCCGGCGCAGCTCGCGATACGCATCCGCAGCCGCACGGCCCACCCCTGGCGGCAGAAGATCCACCGCCTCGGCACGCTGCAGCAGCGCGATGTTGCCGGCATTGGCCAGCAATTCCTCATGGGCCCCGGCATGCGCCAGGATCAGATACTGCAGCGCAAACTCCGCATCCACCATGCCGCCCGGGCTGTGCTTCACATCAAAGAAGCCGTCCCGCACCGGCCGCGCGGCGCGCAGCTTGTTGCGCATGGACACCACTTCCTGTCGCAACGCTTGCGGATCGCGCGCCGAGGTGATCACCGCGCGACGGGTCGCCTCAAAGCGTTCCGCCAGCGAGGCATCCCCCGCGCAGAACCGCGCCCGGGTGATGGCCTGATGCTCCCAGGTCCAGGCGGTGTTGCTGCCGCGTCCGGTCTGATAACGGTTGAAGGATTCGAGTGACGTCACCAGCAGCCCGGAATTGCCATTGGGCCGCAGTGCCGTGTCGATGTCGAACAGCTCCCCGGCCGCGGTGCGCAGCGTCAGCCAGGTGATGAGCTTGCGCACGAAGGCGCCGTAGATCTCCGGGGCATTTTCGTCGTCGTCATCGAACAGGAAGACGAGGTCCAGGTCGCTGCCGTAACCCAGCTCCTTGCCCCCCAGCTTGCCGTAGGCCACCACCGCCAGCCTCGGCGACGGCCGATGCTTCTGCTTGTGCCGGTCCCAGGCCCAGTCCATGACGCATTGCAGCGTGGCATCGGCCAGCAGGGACAACTCGTCCGCCACCTGCTCCACGCTGATCTGGCCTTCCACGTCCCGCACCAGCGTACGGAACACCTCGGCGTGATGGGCGCGGCGCAGGCTGTCGAGCAAGGCGTCTTCGCTGGCCTCGCCGTGTTCCGCCCAGGCGTCATGCCGCGCCTGCAGGTCCTGGATGAAGGCGGGGCCGTCGAAGCGCTCATGCAGCAGGCGGGTATCGGCCAGCTCGTCGATGACGCCGGGATGCTGCATCAGATACCGCATCGGCCAGCGCGCCAGGCCCAGCAGTCGCAACAGACGGCCTTGCACCGCCGGCCGCTCGACCAGCAGCGCCAGATAGCTTTCGCGCCGCAGCAGCGGCTCGACCCAATCCACAAAGCGCTGCGCCGCTTCCAGCGTGCATTCGCCCTGCTTCACCGCCAAAGACGCACGGCCGACCAGTTTGGCCAGCCGCAGTCGCGACTCTTCCCGCAGGTTCTGCACCCGCGGCTGCTGCGCCCAGCGCCGCACATTGGTGGCCAGGTCCGGCTGCAGCTTCTCCAGGAACTCTTCGCTGTCGATCGGCAGCGGCGGGCCCCCACACATGCCATTGCGGCAGCCGCCCGAGGACGGCGCCACACCGTCATGCAGCAGCGCATCGAATTCGGTGGCCACCAGCTCGCGCACCTCCAGCAGCCGGTCCAGCAGCTGACAGGTGTCGTTGCGGCAGATCAGGCCCATGCTGCGGGCGATCCAGCTCAGGTCTTCATCGCCACTGGGCAGGCAATGGGTCTGCTGGTCGTCCAGATACTGGATGCGATGCTCCACCCGGCGCAGGAAGTCGTAACCCTGGGCCAGCGCGGCGGCCGTGTCGGGCTTCATCAGGCCGCGTGCGGCCAGCCGGTTCAGGGCCTTGAGGGTGGAGCGGGTGCGGATCTCCGGGAACTGCCCGCCCCGCACCACCTGCAGCAATTGCACGATGAATTCAATCTCGCGGATGCCGCCGCGGGACAATTTCACATCATTGGCGCGTTCCGGCCGGCCCGCGGCGCGGCGCTGGGCTTCATCGCGGATCTTGCGATGCAATTGCCGCAGGCCCTCGAACACCCCGTAATCCAGATAACGCCGGAAGACAAACGGCTGCACCAGGTGGCGCAATTGCAGCGCGCGGCCGCTGGCCACGCTGGCCCGGGGCGCAATCACCCGGCTTTTGAGCCAGGCAAAGCGCTCCCATTCACGGCCCTGCACCAGGAAGTATTCCTCCAGCATCGCCATGCTCACCGCCGGCGGTCCGGAATTGCCATTGGGCCGGAGTGCCAGATCCACCCGGAACACCTGACCGTCCTCGGTCACGTCGCCAATCAGCGTGGAGAGGCGCCGCGACAGATGGGCGAAGTATTCATGCGCCGAA
Source organism: uncultured Roseateles sp. (assembly GCA_966211495.1). Lineage (GTDB taxonomy): Bacteria > Pseudomonadota > Gammaproteobacteria > Burkholderiales > Burkholderiaceae_C > Roseateles. The sequence continues at coordinate 88,491 of CBIHOT010000004.1, forward strand.
ATGCGCTGCGGGCCGTCGGTCTGGCCGTCGTCTTCATAGACATAGATCAGGTCGATGTCGGACGAGACATTCAGCTCCCGCCCGCCGAGCTTGCCCATGCCCACGACCCAGAAATCGATTTCCTCGCCCTGCTCATTGCGAGGTTTGCCATGCACCGCATCCAGCTCGCCGCGGCAATGGGCCAGACCGATGTCCAGGCTGACTTCCGCCAGATGGGTCATGGCCTGCGTCACGTCCGTCATGGGGGCGGCCTGTTCGCAATCCAGCACCGCCAGACGCTCCAGCACCAGCTGGCGCATCACCCGCAGCGCCGCCGGGAGCGGGCGCCCGTCTTGCCCCAATCGGGTGACGAGGTCGCGCATGACCGTGTCGTCCGGCAGACCGGGCGGCAACAGAGACAATTCCGACCCATACCGGCGCCGGATCCTCTGGACAAAACGGCTATGTTCGGCGCTCACCGCTGCTGCAACTGAATCCATCGGTAAAGAAAACTCTCGTTGGCTCATGGCCCGGAATGGCTGTGCTAGATTCGGCGTCCGCCGTTCCCTCATACATGTCTTCTCCCGCCGATCCCAGCACTGCCTCCGGGTCCCCGGTCGCGACGCGACGCTGGTGGACCCGTTGCGCGCTCTGGATCGCCGGGCTGTCCGCGGGCTTGCTCGCCTTGCTTTTGACGGCCTGGCTGGCGTTGCAGTGGGCGATTCTGCCCCACATCAATGACTGGCGTGCCGACCTGGAAAAGCAAGCCACCCAGGCATTGGGGATACAGGTCCGGATCGGCAGCATCCAGGCCCCTTCCACCGGCTGGGCGCCCGCCCTGGACCTGCGAGATGTTCGCCTGATCGATGCCGCCGGCCGCCAGACGCTGCGGCTGCCCAAGGTCAGCGCCGTGCTGTCTGCACGCTCCCTGCTGGCGCTGGAATTGCGGTTTTCGCGGCTGCTGCTGGACAGCCCCGAGCTGCTGCTGCGGCGCGATGCGCAGGGCCGGGTCTATGTGGCCGGCCTGAGCGTCGAAGAAGGCTCTCAGGACACCTCTGCTTCCGACGATGCCGCCGACTGGTTTTTCCAGCAGCATGAATTCGCCATCGTGCATGGCCGCATCCGCTGGGTGGATGAAATGCGGCAGGCGCCGCCGCTGGAACTCTTTGACCTGAACCTGGTGCTGCGCAATGGCCTGCGCCGGCATGACCTGCGGGTGGACGCCACGCCGCCGGCCGGCTGGGGGCAGCGCTTCACCTTGCGCGGTCAGTTCACCCAGTCACTGCTGGAGCGTCCCGGTGCACTGCAGCACTGGAGCGGCCAATTGTTTGCCGACCTGCCCCGTACCGATGTGCGGGAACTCCGCCGCTACCTGGACCTGCCCTTTGAATTGAATGAAGGGGATGGCGCGCTGCGCGCCTGGCTGGACCTGCGCAAGGGTCAGCCGACGCAGCTCACGCTGGACATGGGCCTGCGCGCGGTGAAGCTGCGGGTGGCCGCCAGCCTGCCCGAACTGGACCTCGCCCGCATTGAGGGTCGGCTGGTGATGAAGCAGTCGCCCACCCAGTTTTTGCTGCAGGCGCAGCAATTGGGTTTCAGTGCCGGAGACGGTCTGGAATGGCCGCGCTCGGACTGGTCGGTGGACCTGCAGCGGGATGAACACACGGGTCAGGTGGCGGGCGGGGACTTCCAGGCCCAGCAACTGGACCTGACCCTGGGCGCTCAGATCCTGTCCCGCCTGCCGGTGGGGGATGCGCCCCGGGCCCTGGTGGCGGACATGAAACCCGCCGGCATGCTCAACGCCTTGCAGGTGCATTGGGACGGTCCGCTGGAGAAGCCGCGCAGCTATCGCGCCAAAGGCCAGTTGCAGGGCTTGCAGCTGGCTGCGGCCGTGGTGGAGGCGCCCGCCGACCCGGCATCCTCGCCGCACACCGGCCGGCCTGGCGTGCGCAATGCCGACCTGCAATTCGAAGCGACCGATCAGGGCGGCACCGCCTCCCTGGTGATCAAGGACGGCGACATCACGCTGCCCGGGGTGTTGATTGAGCCGACCCTGGCGTTGCGGCAGGCGCAGGCCTCCTTCACCTGGCGGGCGCAAAAGCCCGCGGGCACCCAGGCACCGGTGGGCGGGCTGAGCGTGCTGGCGGCCAAGCGCGCCGCATCGTCAGCGGCTTCCCCGACGTCAGCAGGGTCAGCCGCGTCGTCCGCATCGGCCACCGCCACGGGCTCGTCCCCTGCCGCGCCGGCGACCGCCTGGACCGTTCAGTTCAGCAAGGTGCGGCTGGTCAATGACGACCTGCAGGCCGATATCGAAGGCACCTGGCAGAGCGCCGGGGCGAACATCGGTCAAAGCGTGAGCCAAAACGCCGGCCAAAGCGTCGGCCAAGGCGTGGGCCCAGGCGCAGCCGCAGGCGCCGGTCCGGCGCGCGGCACCCGCGGCCCGGGCCGGCTCGACCTGACCGGCCGCATCGAGGAGATCCGCGCCGATCGGGTGATCAAGTACCTTCCCGCCAGCATGGGGGCCGACGCCAGCCGCTATGTTCGGGACGCCATCCGCGATGGCACCGCCAACAAGGTCACCGTCCGTCTGCAAGGCGATCTGTCCGAACTCCCGTTCGACGCACCCCGCAGCAAGGGCATCTTCAAGGTCAGCACCCAACTGCGCGGCATCACCCTCGCCTACGTGCCCAGCCACCCGGCGGAGAACGGCCAGCCGGCCTTCACCTCCCCCTGGCCCGTCATGGAGCAGTTGGATGCCGAACTGGTGTTCGACCGCGCCAGCATGGCCATCCGCAATGGCCGCACCCGGCTCAGCGGGCTGGAGTTGACCAATGTGCAGGGCCTGATCCAGGACCTCTACCACCACAGCCCCGTCCTCGACATCAGCGGCGATGCCCGTGGCGCGCTGGCCGACGCCCTGCGCTACGTCAAGCATTCCCCGGTGAACGAGATGACCAGCCATGCGCTGGATACCTCGGTGGGCACCGGGCCGATGTCGCTGCGTCTGGCCTTGAAGCTGCCGCTCTCGCACATCGTCGACACCACGGTGAAGGGCCAGGTGCTGCTCACCGGCAATGACCTGCGCCTGCGGCCCGACGCGCCGATGTTCACCCAGGCCCGCGCCCGCATCGACTTCGATGAAAAGGGTCTGCAGATCCGCGGCGGGCAGGCCCGGGTGCTGGGCGGCGACACCAGCTTCGAAGGCGGCTCGCTGCCGGACGGCAGCATGCGCTTCGTGGCCAACGGCACCGTCACCGCCGATGCCTTGCGCAACGCGCCCGAGATCCTGGTCGGCTCCCGTCTGGCCTCGGTGATGACCGGGCAGACGCCGGTGCGCTTCGAGCTGGGCATCGTCAAGGGCCAGACCGAGATCGGCCTGACCAGCAATTTGCAAGGCCTGGGCGTGGACCTGCCGGCACCGCTGCGCAAGACGGCGGATGAAGCCTGGCCGCTGCGCGTCAGCATCCGCGCGCTGAATGCCCCCGCCGGCACCCTGCGTGACGAGCTTCGGGTGGAAGCCGGTCCGCTGGCGGCGCTCTATCAACGGGATGTGACGGGAGAGAACGCCAAGGTCCTGCGCGGCGCCCTGTCGCTGGGCGACAAGCTGCCCGACCTGCCCGCACAGGGCGTGCTGGCCCGTGCAGCGCTGAACCAGCTGAATGTCGATGCCTGGCAGACCGTCATCCCCACGCTGATCGGCCCCACCACCAGCGGCACCGCCACCGCACCGGAACCCGCCCTCGCCGCCGCGGAGGCGGACAGCCCCTACGCACCGACGCAACTCGCCATCAAGGCGCAGACGCTGCAGGTCAGCGGACGCACCCTCAACCGCGTGGTGGCCGGTCTGACCCACGACGTGCCGGCCAACACCTGGAGCGCCTCCCTTGATGCGGAGCAGCTCAGCGGCTTTGTCCAGTTGCGCATGGCCAAACCCAACCAGCCGGGCCGCGTCTATGCCCGTCTGGCCCGCCTCTCGGTGCCCAAGAGCGAGGCGGAGTCGGTGGAGGAACTGCTGGACAGCAACCCCCGCTCCTTCCCCACGCTGGACATCGTGGTGGACAACTTCGAGCTCAAGGGCAAGCGCCTGGGCCGGCTGGAGATCGAGGCGCAGCAGCAGACCGATGCCCGCGACTGGAAGCTGAGCAAGCTGCTGCTCAAGAATGAAGACGCCACCCTGACGGCCACTGGCCAATGGGCCCCGGAGCCGGGACGAATCCTGCGCCGCACCGACCTGAACTGGAAGCTGGAAGTGGAAGACGCCGGCAAGCTGGCCGAGCGGATGGGTCAGGGTCAGGTGCTGCGGCGCGGCAAGGGGCATCTGACCGGGCAACTCGCCTGGTCGGGATCGCCGATGTCCCCGGACTATCCGTCGATGACCGGCAAGATGAACATCGCGCTGGATGCGGGCCAGTTCCTCAAGGCCGAGCCGGGGGTCGGCCGACTGCTGGGCGTGCTGAGCCTGCAATCGATCCCGCGCCGGCTGACGCTGGACTTCCGCGACATCTTCTCGGAGGGCTTCGCCTTCGACAACGTCAGCGGCGACATCCAGATTGCCCGCGGCGTCGCCCGCAGCGACAACCTGCGCATGAAGGGCCTGCAGGCCGCGGTGCTGATGGAAGGCTCGGCCGACCTCGCCGCCGAGACGCAGGACCTGCATGTGCTGGTGGTGCCCGAGATCAACGCAGGCGGCGCCGCGCTGGCCTATGCCGCCATCAATCCGGCCATCGGCCTGGGCACCTTCGTGGCACAGTGGCTGCTGCGCAAACCGATTGCCGCCGCCAGCACCGAGGAGTTCCGGGTGACGGGCAGCTGGAGCGACCCCAAAATCGAGCAGCTGCCGCGTCGGTCGGCGCCGGCCCCCGAGCCGTCCGCCAGCGCCGCGTCAGCCTCCGAGGCCCACAATGGCCGTGCAGACCGAAGCCGCAGTGCGGACGCGCCGCGCAGCAGCGAGGCATCCCGCCCTTCAGGAGAGAGCGCACCATGAAGATCGCCGCCATCCAGATGGTGTCCGGCCCAGAGCTCCAGGCGAACCTGGACCGGGCCCGGCACTGGATCGAACAAGCCGCCGCACAGGGCGCCCGCCTGGTGTCCCTGCCCGAATACTTCTGCCTGATGGGCCATCACGACGGCGACAAGCTTGCTTTCGCCGAACGCGCTGGCGATCTGGACGCGCCCATTCAGGGCATGCTCAGCCGTGCAGCGCGGGAGACCGGCGTGTGGGTGCTGGGCGGCACGCTGCCGATGGCGCTGGAAGGCGGATCGGCACCGGCCGAGCGGGTGCGCAACACCACCTGCGTCTTTGCGCCGGACGGCAGCCTGGCGGCCCGCTACGACAAGCTGCACCTCTTCCGCTACGACAACGGCCGCGAGCATTACGACGAAGGTCGTGTGCTGGAAGCCGGCGATGCACCCGCCACCTTCACCGCCCGCATGGGCCAGGGGGATCCGGACCTGCGCATCGGCCTGTCGGTCTGTTATGACCTGCGCTTCCCGGAGCTGTATCGGGCGATGAGCTTCGAGGCGGGCCAGCCGCCGCTGGATCTCATCAGCGTGCCGGCAGCCTTCACCTACACCACCGGGCAGGCCCATTGGGAACTGCTGCTGCGGGCCCGAGCGGTCGAGAACCAGGCCTTCGTGATTGCCGCCGCCCAGGGTGGACAGCACGAGAATGGCCGCCGGACCTGGGGCCACAGCATGGTCATCGATCCCTGGGGCGAGGTGCTGGCCTGCGTCCCGGAAGGCGAAGGTCTGGCGCTGGCCGACATGGACCCGGCGCGGCTCAAGCAGGTTCGCACGCAGTTGCCGGCCTTGAACCATCGGCGGCTCTGAACGCCGGACGTCCCCGGGCTTTCCCCGTCACTTCCGGCGACCATGTTGGCCTTCCTGTTGGCAAGATGCAGGACATGATCGACCGCCGCACTGCCCAGACCCGCATGGCCGCTGCCCCGCGCTGCGGGAAGACCGCCTGCATGGCCGCTGTGGTGGTCGCCGTCTGCGCAACCTTGCTGACCGGCTGCGGCGCCCCCGCCCGTCCGCTGGAGCTGTCGATCACCGACATGGACTCCCTGCAGCTGCGCTCCTGGCTCAGCCCGCAGTTGCGGCGCAATGTCGATCTGCTGCCGGTGCAAGGCGGGCAGGACACCAATCCCCTGTGGGGCACCCGCATGAGCGACATGAGCCTGAACCAGGCCTATCAGGAGTCGCTGCGCCGGGTGGGCCTGATGCCGGATGTGCCCGACACCGGGCGCTATCAGCTCAAGGTGGAACTGATGGCGGTGGCGCAGCCCAATGTGCCGATGGCGCCGGAAGTGGCGGTCTCGGTGCGCTACACCTTGACCGAGCGCGGCGGCAAGGCACCGGTCTACCAGCGCATCCTGCGGACCACCCAGAAGGCCGGCATCGACGACAGCCTCAGTCCGACCCAGCAACTGCGCATTGCCACCGAAGGGGCGCTGCGGTCCAACATCGGCGAATTGCTGCGCGATCTGGCCTCCCTGCCGCTGCCGACCTGAGCGGCGCCGCCCTCACCCGACCGTACCCGCCTGGCAACGAAGCCGGGCTTCGACGCTTGCGAACCTTATGCCCGAAACGCTGGGAATTCCCCAACGTTTATATGCATATGAAGAATGAGTGGTTGCCAAACGCCGGGTAATCCCTAAGGATCACGGGTTCACCGGTTTTTCGGTCCCGTTTTCCGCCCGCTTTTTCCGCCCGCTCTTCTGTGATCCAGCTTCAAGCCCTGCACAAGTCCTACACGGTCGATGGCCGTCAGGTCGCCGCCCTCCAAGGCGTGGACCTTCATGTCCGGCCCGGTGAGGTCTTCGGGGTGATCGGCGCGTCCGGCGCCGGCAAGAGCACGCTGCTGCGGGTGATCAACCTGCTGGAGCGCCCCGACCAGGGCCAGGTGACGGTGGCCGGTCAGCTACTTTCCGCGCTGGATGCCGCCGGCCTGCGCGCCGCCCGGCAGCGCATCGCGATGATCTTCCAGCACTTCAACCTGCTGAGCTCCCGCACCGTGGCGCAGAACGTGGCCTGGCCGATGCGTATCGCCGGCTGGCCGCAGGCCCGCATCGAGGCTCGCGTGCAGGCCCTGCTGGAGCGCGTCGGCCTGACCGAACACACCCACAAATATCCCGCGCAGCTCTCCGGCGGCCAGAAGCAGCGTGTCGGCATTGCCCGCGCACTGGCGCTGGAGCCGCAGGTGCTGCTGTGCGACGAAGCCACCAGCGCGCTGGATCCGGAGACCACCCGATCCATCCTGGACCTGCTCGCCGAGATCAACCAGGAACTGAAGCTGACCATCGTGCTGATCACCCACGAGATGGATGTGGTGCGCCGCATCTGCGACCGGGTGGCCGTGCTGGAGGGCGGACGCATTGTGGAAGAAGGGCCGGTGTCGCAGGTCTTCCTGCATCCGCAATCCCCCACGGCACGCCGCTTCGTGATGGCCGCCGAGCATGTCGATGAAGGCGAGCAGCGCGACGACCATGCGCATGTGCAGGGCCGCTTGTGGCGACTGACATTCCTCGGCGAGCGCACCTATGAGCCGCTGCTGGGCGAGGTGGCCCGCCATGCGAATCTGGACTTCGGCATCCTCTCCGGCCGCATCGACCGCATCAAGCGGGTGCCCTACGGCCAGTTGACCATCGCCGTCACCGGCGGTGACCTGCCGGCGGCGCGCCAGTTGCTGGCCGACCGCGGCGTGCAGGTCGAGGAGCTGCGCGCATGAGTGTCTCCATTTGGCAAACGCTGGCCACCCTGGACTGGTCGGAAATCGCGGTGGCGGGTGGCGACACCCTGCTGATGCTGGGCGGCTCGCTGCTCTTCACCACGCTGCTGGGCCTGCCGCTGGGCATCGTGCTGTTCCTGCTGGACCGCGGGCAGTTGCTGGCGTCGCCGCGGCTGTATGGCTTGCTGTCGCTGCTGATCAATGTGCTGCGCTCATTGCCCTTCGTGATCCTGCTGATCGTGCTGATCCCGTTCACCCTGCTGGTCACCGGCACCTCGCTGGGCGTGGCCGGGGCCATTCCGCCGCTGGTGGTGGGCGCCACACCCTTCCTGGCGCGGCTGGTGGAAACCGCCCTGCGCGGCGTGGACCGCGGCATTGTGGAAGCGGGCCTGTCCATGGGCGCCACCACCCGGCAGATCGTCTGGCAGGGGCTGCTGCCCGAGGCGCTGCCGGGTCTTGTGTCGGCCCTGACGGTCACCGCCATCACGCTGGTGTCCTATACCGCGATGTCCGGTGTGATCGGCGGTGGCGGTCTGGGCGACCTGGCGATCCGTTTCGGTTATCAGCGCTTCCAAACGGAAGTGATGGTGGTCACCGTGGTGTTGTTGTTGGTGCTGGTGCAAGCCTTGCAGATGCTGGGCGACTGGCTGGTCAAGCGGGTGTCGCATCGTTGAGCGTCCTGCTCCGGATGCGCGCCCCTGTGTTTGTGAGTCGAGGAGTTTGAACATGAAGAAGATGATCGTTGCCACCCTGGCGACCCTGTCCACCCTGGCCGCCGGCACCGCCCTGGCCGAGAAGCTGACGGTGGCCGCCACGGCCGTGCCGCATGCCGAGATCCTGAACCTGATCAAGCCGGAGCTGGCCAAGCAGGGCGTGGAGCTGGAGGTGAAGGTCTTCACCGACTATGTGCAGCCCAATGTGCAGGTGGCCGAGAAGCGTCTGGATGCCAACTTCTTCCAGCACAAGCCCTATCTGAACGAATTCAACAAGGGCAAGGGCACCAGCCTCGTGCCAGTGGTGGCCGTGCATGTGGAGCCCTTCGGTGCCTATTCCACCAAGCACAAGAGCCTGGCCGAACTGCCCAAGGGGGGCACCGTCGCCCTGCCCAATGACCCGACCAATGGCGGTCGCGCGCTGATCCTGCTGGACAAGGCGGGTGTGATCCATCTGAAGGACAAGACCAACATCCTGGCCACGGTGAAGGACATCACCGACAACCCCAAGGGTCTGAAGTTCCGCGAGATTGAAGCCGCCACCCTGCCCCGCATCCTGCCGCAGGTGGACCTGGCCCTGATCAACACCAACTATGCGCTGGAAGCCAAACTCAATCCCACCAAGGATGCGCTGGCGGTGGAAGGCGGCGACTCGCCCTATGCCAACTGGCTGGTGACCCGTGCCGACAACCAGAATGCGCCGGCCGTGAAGAAGCTGGCCGCCGCGCTGCAGAGCGAGCAGGTGCGCCGCTTCATCCAGACCCAGTACAAGGGTGCGGTGGTGCCGGCGTTCTGATCGCTGACGGTCGGACCCAGCGACCCCACTTCCCCCCCAAGCCTGCCGCGCGACATCGCCGGCAGGCTTTTTTTCGCCCGGGCGGCCCGACGAGGCGCCGCCCGGCTGCTGCACCTCAGCGCACCTGCTCAAAACGCCACACCCCGCCCCGGTCTAGGGGGGGCGCTCCACGGTCTTGTCAGAAGCCGAGGATTTGTTCCGCGTCTGAACCACGAACAGGCGTCACCATCGAGGGCCTCCCTCCATCGTCTGCCGGATCTGCTCCGCAGCCCTGCCCTGGAACGCGTTTCGTGTCCGACCTTGCCTCCCTGTTGCCGCGCTTTTTCATCTTCCGTGATGGTGCGCCCACCCTCCTGCTGACCGGTCACTATTCGGTCTGGCTGGTGCTGCTGTCGGTGGTCGTCGCGTCGCTCACGTCGGCGCTGGCCCTGCAGGTGGCCGGCGTGGCGCGGCGCAGCCAGGGTCTGCATCGCCAGCTGGTCTTGCTGACCGGCGCCACCGCGCTGGCAGGCGGCATCTGGTCGATGCATTTCATCGGCATGCTGGCCTTCCAGCTGTGCACCTGGGTCAGCTTCCATGCGGGCATCACCACCGCGTCGGCGCTGCCGGCGTTCCTGGCGTCCTGGGTGGCGCTTTCGCTGATCTCTCGCGGGCAATTGACCGCCCGCTCATGGGTGCTGGGCGGGGTGCTGGTCGGCGCGGGCATCGGCACCATGCACTACACCGGCATGGCGGCGATGGAGATGTCCGCGCAACTGCGTTACGACCCGCTCTGGTTCGCCGCGTCCATCGTGGTGGCCGTGCTGCTGGCGATGCTGGCCCTGTGGATCCGTTTCGGGCTGGAGCACCGCTGGCGGCCGGTGTGGGTGATTTCGCTGGGCGGCCTGGTGATGGGGGGCGCGGTCGCCGGCATGCACTACACCGCCATGGCGGCTGCTCGCTTCATCGGTGTGGGCGACGGCCCCTGCAACACCGGCCTGGAAGACAACGGGCTGCTGGCGCTGGCCATCACCGTGGCCACGCTCACCATCAGCGGCGTGACCGCCGGCGCCAACGGCCTCATGGCCCTTCGGCGTCTGAACCGCGAGCTGCTGGAAGAACGACAGCGGCAAAACGTCACTGACCGGGCGCTGCGGGAGAGCGAAAACAAATACCGCACCCTGATCGCCAACAGTCCCGGCGTCAGCTTCCGCTGCCAGTTGCAGGCGCCCTGGCGGATGATCCTGATCAGCGACGCCATCGAAACCCTGACCGGCTGGCCCGCGCCGGAATTCATCGGCGGCCAGTTGCATGTGGGAGACCTGATCCACCGCCATGACCGGCAACGGGTCGAGCAGACGGTGGATGAAGCGCTGGCGCAGCGCCAGCCCTACACCGTCGAATACCGGCTGCACACCCGCGATGGCGGCGAGCGCTGGGTGTCCGAACGCGGGCGGGCGGTGACCGACGACCGGGGTCGCCTGCTGTGGATCGACGGCGTGATGCTGGACATCACCGAGCGGATGCGCCTGCACCTGCAGCTGGAAGAGGCCAAGCATCGTGCCGAATCGGCCGCCGATGCCAAGAGCGCCTTCCTGGCCAACATGAGCCATGAGATCCGCACCCCGATGAATGCGATCCTCGGCTTCACCGAGCTGCTGCTGGACACGACGCTCACCGAATCCCAGCGCCGCCATCTGAGCACCGTGCGCAGCTCCGCGCGCTCCCTGCTGGGGCTGCTGAACGACATCCTGGACACCGCCAAGCTCGACAAGGGCGCCATGACGCTGGAAGAGGCGGACTTCTCCCTGCGCCGCGTCTGCGAGCAGGCCATCGCCTCGCTCGGCCTGCTGGCGCAGCGCAAGGGCCTGCGTCTGCATCTGGACTATCCGGCGGACCAGCCGGAGCACTTCCGGGGCGACGCGCTGCGGGTGCAGCAGGTGCTGCTGAACCTGGTGGGCAATGCCATCAAGTTCACCGAACGGGGCGAGGTCACGCTGCGCATGCGCTGGGAGCAGGGCCGCGTCAACCTGAGCATCATCGATACCGGCATCGGCATTGCGGCCGACCGGCTGGATCGCATCTTCGAGGCCTTTGCGCAGGCGGATGCCTCGACCACGCGGCGCTTCGGCGGCACGGGGCTGGGCACGACGATTTCCCGGCAGTTGGTGGAATGCATGGGCGGCCGCATCACCGTGGACAGTGTGGAGGGGGAAGGCAGTGTCTTCCACGTTCTTCTGCCGCTGCCGGCCGGTCAGGCGCAGGAGACCGAGACCTCCGAGGGCGGCACCCACGCGGGGCTGCCGCCGCTGCGGCTGCTGGTGGCGGACGACGTGCCGCAAAACAGCGAGCTGCTGCAGTTGATCCTCAGCCGACAGGGGCATGAGGTACGCACCGTGGCGGACGGTCTGGCGGCGGTGAAAGCGCTGACGGAAGAGCGCTTCGACCTGGTGCTGATGGATGTGCACATGCCGGTGCTGGACGGCCTGGGAGCGACACGCCGGGTGCGCAACTTCGAGCAGGCCAATGGCCGCACGCGCACGCCGATCGTCGCACTGACGGCCAGCGTGCTGGAAGAAGACCGGCAGGCGGCCCTGGCTGCCGGCATGGATGGATTCGCGGTCAAGCCGGTGGAGCCGGTCCGACTGATGGCGGAGATGGCCCGGGTGATGGGCATCACGCCGCTGCTGCCGGCCCGCGAGGCACCGGCCCCCTCGATGGCCGCCACGCTGGCCGCACGGCACGGCACACCGACGCAGCCGATGGGGCTGGAAGTCACCGATCTGGACTGGCCGCATGGGCTGCATCTGTGGGGCAATGCCACCGCGTGGCATCGAGGGCTGCGGCGATTCGCGCAGGACCAGCGCGAGGGGGTGACCCAGCTTCATCACTTGCTGCAGCGGCGTGAATGGCAGGCGCTGCGGGCGCTGGTACATCGCTGGCGCGGTGCCGCCGGGTCGCTGGCGCTGCCAGTGCTGCTGGATGCGACGTCGGCCCTGGAGGAGGCCCTCTCGGACGACGATCAGGACGCCTTCGCGGCCTGCGCCGACGCGGTAGGCGCGGCGCTGAGTCAGGCTTTGGCTGCCATCGACCGGCTGTCTGACGATTCAAAGCCGATGGACACGGCGCCTGGGCCGTTGCCGGCGGATCCGCGTGTGGGTCCGGCCGCGGATCGTCTGGCGCATGCGCTGCGCGGTAGCGAGCTGGATGATGAAGCTTTGGCGGTGCTGTGCGAGGCCTGGGGGCTGCGGCACTGCGAGCCACTGATCCATGCGATCAGCGACTTTGACTTCGACAGCGCGCTGCGGGCCTTGGAGCGATTGCGGGCGCAGTTCAGTGCATCGGCAGCAATCTCCGTCGCCAGACCCGCCCGGCCCGAGGGCTCCTCGACCACGGCCTCTTCTTCCACGTCCCTTTCTTCAACCCCCTCTGTCCAGCCATGAGCGTTCTGCCTGACTCACTGTCCCTGGTGCCCCGTCAGATGTCTGGAGAGACGGCTCCCGGGAAGGATGCTGAGACGCCCTCCCGGCCGCCATCATTGGCGCCTGCCGAGCCGCCGTCCGTGCCTGCTAAGCCCGCGGCGGACCATCGTCCCAAGCTGCTGCTGGTGGACGATGAACCCGCCAACCTGCAGGTACTGCGTCATGCCTTGCAGGATCAGTATCGGCTGCTGTTTGCGCGGGACGGGCACAAGGCGCTGGCATTGGCCCGCGAGGAGCAGCCGCATCTGATCCTGCTGGATGTGATGATGCCGGAGCTGTCCGGCATGGACGTCTGCAGGACGCTGAAGGTGCAGCGTGCGACGGCCCATATCCCGGTGATCTTCGTGACCGCGCTGGCGGATCCGGGCCATGAGGCGGAAGGCTTTGAAGTGGGCGCGGTGGACTACATCACCAAGCCGCTGAGCCCGCCGGTGGTGCGGGCGCGGGTGCGGAACCATCTGTCGCTGGTGCGGGCGCAGGAGCTGCGGGAGACGCGGTTGCAGGTGGTGCAGCGGCTGGGGCGAGCGGCAGAATTCAAGGACAACGAGACGGGCTGGCATGTGGTGCGGATGAGCCATTACAGCCATTTGCTGGCTTTGGCGGCGGGCTATTCAGAAGCGGATGCGGAAGAGCTGCTGCATGCGGCACCGATGCATGACGTGGGGAAGCTGGGGATTCCGGACGCGATCTTGCAAAAGCCCGGGAAGCTGGATGAGCAGGAATGGTCGGTGATGCAGCGGCATCCGCAGATCGGCGCGGAGATCCTGGGGGAGCATGCGACCGGGTTGCTCGGGCTGGCGCGCAGGATTGCGTTGGGGCACCACGAGAAGTGGGATGGGAGCGGGTATCCGGAGGGACTCGCGGGAGAGTCGATTCCGGAGGAAGCGCGGATCGTGGCGATTGCGGATGTGTTCGATGCGTTGACGAGCGTGAGGCCGTACAAGCGCGCGTGGCCGGTGGAGGATGCGGTGGCGCATCTGCGGTCACAGGCAGGGAAGCATTTCGATCCGCGGTTGGTGGAGCTGTTTATCGGGGTGTTGCCGGCGGTGTTGGAAGTGCGGGCGAGGTTTCAGGAAACCGACTGAGTTTGGCGGCGGCGCGGGGGGTTGTTTTTTGACTGCGCTCCGCCACCGGAAGCCCGGGGGGCATTGGCTTCATGGCCCGGGCCAGAGGCCCGGGCGCTCGGTAGGCACAAACAGTCCACTGGACTGTTTGTGTCCGACCTCGCTATTCCTGTCCGGCTACGCCGGCCATTCCCTTCTTAACTTCCGCTAATACCCCCCGGCATTCCGGCGGCTCGAATCGCGGTGTGCGTCGTCCCTTCCTGCGGCGGATAAGCAGCAAAAAGCCCACCCAGCCGGTGCAAGGCTGGATGGGCTTCGTCGTTTTCATTCGCCTTCTGACTGTGTCGCCGCTTCCGGCTGGCCCAGCCTTCTCGACCGTGTCAGCCTCGTCGTTGTGGGCTGTTCAGCCGGTGGGGCTTGGGTCTGTCAGGGCTTCAGTGCCGCGTCGGTCTTGGCCAGTTGGGCGTTCTGCTCGTCGAGCCAGACCTTCAAGGGCTGGAAGTACTCGATCAGCGCGCTGCCGTCGAGTTGATCCTCACCCGTCATGGCCTTCAAGGCTTCGGGCCAGGGCTTGCTGGCGCCCATCTTGAGCATGGCCTGGTACTTCTCGCCAGCCTTCTTGTTGCCGAAGATGGAGCAGCTGTGCAGCGGGCCGGTGTAGCCGGCTTCGCGGCACAGGGCGCGCTGGAACTGGAACTGCAGCAGGTGCGCGACGAAGTAACGGGCGTAAGCCACGTCAGCAGCCACGTGGAACTTGGCGCCAGCGTCAAAGCCGTCCGCCTGCATCGGCGCCGGGCGGGAAATGCCCTGGTAGCTTTCGCTCAGGGACCACCAAACCTTGTCGTAGTCCTGCGGCTTGACCTGACCGCCGTAAACCTGCCAGCGCCAGGCATCGACCTTGTAGGCGAAGGGCAGGAAGGCCACCTTGCGCAGGGCCTGCATCAGCAGGTTGTCGATGTCATTGCCCGGGCGGTCGGTGTCCTTCATCAGGCCCAGACGCTTGAGGTAGTCCGGGGTGATGGAGAGCGCGACGGTGTCGCCAATGGCTTCGTGGAAACCATCATTGGCACCGTTGCGGAACAAGGTCGGCTGGCCGCGGTAGGCGAGGTCGTAATAGATGTGGCCGAGCTCGTGGTGGATGGTGATGAAGTCTTCTTCCGTCGGACGGATGCACATCTTCACCCGCACATCCTGCTGCTGGTCAATGTCCCAGGCGGAGGCGTGGCAGACCACTTCACGGTCCTGCGGCTTGGTCAGCAGCGAACGTTCCCAAAAAGTGGCCGGCAGCGATTCCATGCCCAGCGAGGTGTAGAACCCCTCTGCCCACTTCACCATGTCCTTGGCGGAGGTGCCACGCTGCGCGAGCACCTGGCTCAGGTCGTAGTCGCCCGGCTGGGCCGCAGGCTTGACCAGCGGATAGATGTTCTCCCAGCTCTGGCTCCACATGTTGCCCAGCAGATGCGCCGGAATGGGACCGGTCGCCGGCACCTGGTCCGGGCCGTAGGTCTGGCGCAGCTTGAAGCGCACATAGGTGTGCAGCGAGTCATAGAGCGGTCGCACCTGCTGCCAGACCCGCGCCATGTCCGCCGAGAAGGCCTCCGGCGTCATGTCGTATCCAGAGCGCCACAGCGCGCCGGTGTCGGCAAAGCCCATGGCGCGAGAACCCTTGTTGGACAGCGCCACGTAGTCGACATAGGCGTGCTTGTAGGCTCTGGACTGGGCATGCCAGCCGATCCAGGCGTCCTTGAGCTGCGCCGGATCACGGCTCTCCGCCATGATCTTCTCCAGCTCGTCCAGCGGCAGGCAGGCCGGCTTGGCCGCCGCGTCCTGACCCGGCTTGGGCTCCGGGCAATACTTGGCCATGCCGTAGGCGCTGGTCATGCTGGTGGCCAGACGGGTGAAGCGGGCACGCTCCTGATCGTCGGGAATCATCATCGTCAGCTGCATCAGCTTGAGCTTGCGCGACGTGTCCGCCGACAGGGTCAAACCGTTGTAGCGACGCGCAGCCAGCGCGAGCTCGCCATTGGCCTTGAGCAACTCTTCATTGGCTTCGGCGGTGATCTGCTGGGTGTCGTCGGTGATGAAGTTCTCCGCCACCCATTCGGCCCGCTGCGACTTGATCAGCAGGGCCTCCAGGCGCGCTTCGGCCTCCTTCACGAAACGTTCGGCGTCCTGCGAGGTCGGCGTGGCCCCGGGCTTGCGGGCCGCCGCCCTGGCTGCGGCGCCGGACCCGATGCCGGCCGACGCGCTGGCCGACGCCTTCGATGCCCGTGCGGCTGCCGGGCTGGAGGCCGCCTTGGCGGCAGCCAGGGCCGCGGCGCTGGGGGTGGGTGCAGCCGAGACATCGCCGGTCGGCGCGGCGGGGTCCGTCGGCGTGGCGGCCGCTGCGGCCCCCGCGACGGCGGCGCCAGCGCAGAGGACGGCGGCCAGGGCCAGGTGGGACCCGCGGACGGGGGAGCTGGATCGTTTCATGGAAACCCTTGATGACCTTTGCGGCACCGGCGCTGCGCCATTCGTGCAGGCAGCCCCGTCCGCAAGGGGTTGGCAATGTGGAAAGTGCCGGCACTATGCCGCAAAGCCGGCGCGCCGTCTGAAAGTCAGCGGCCCCCGGTTATGGGTGGTGCTGCGCTCGTCATGCGCCGTCCGCGCCGCGTTCGCACTCCCGGCCGCAAGGCCCGGGAATAATCCGCCCCCATGGTGCTCAATTTCATCTGGATCGGCTTCTTCCTGATCGGTTTCGCCGTGGCCCTGGTACGGCTCTTCCAGGGCGACCTCACCATCTTCACCCAGGTGCTCACCGGCATCTTCGATACCGCCAAGACCGGCTTCGACATCTCACTGGGCCTGGTGGGCGTGATGAGCCTGTGGCTGGGCATCATGAAAATCGGCGAACAGGCCGGGGTGATCCAGCTGTTCGCGCGGATCATGGGCCCGTTCTTCGCCCGCATCTTTCCGGAAGTGCCGCGCGGCCATCCCGCCGGCGGATCGATGGTGATGAACTTCTCCGCCAACATGCTGGGGCTGGACAACGCCGCCACACCGCTCGGCCTCAAGGCGATGCGGGAACTGCAGGACCTCAATCCGCAGAAGGACACCGCCAGCAACGCGATGATCATGTTCCTGGTGCTCAACACCGCCGGCATCACGCTGATTCCGACCTCGGTGATCGCCATCCGCCAGGCCATCGCGGTGGATCAGCATCTGGTCAACTTCAATGCGGCGGATATCTTTCTGCCCACCCTCGTCGGCACTTTCATCTCCTTCATGGCGGGCCTGGTGGCCGTGGCGGTGTATCAGCGCATCAACCTGTTCACCGCGCCGGTGCTGGCCCTGGTGGCCGGCTTCGTCGGCCTGATGGCCGGCATCTTCGGCTGGCTGCATCAGTACCCGCCCGAGGTGATGTCGCAGATGATCGGACTGCTGGGCAGCCTCGTCATCCTCAGCATCATCGTGCTGTTCATCGCGGTGGGCGCGTGGCGCCGCATCAACGTCTACGAGAGCTTCGTCGAGGGCGCCAAGGAAGGCTTCGGCGTGGCGGTGCAGATCATTCCCTACCTGATCGCCATCCTGGTGGCGATCTCGGTCTTTCGCACCACCGGCTGCATGGACTATGTGGTGCGGGGCATCGCCGCCGCCGTCGCTGCGGTTGGCCTGCCGACCGACTTCGTGCCCGCGCTCCCGGTGGGCCTGATGAAGACCCTGTCGGGCAGCGGCGCCCGCGGTCTGATGGTGGATGTGATGAAGACCTACGGCGTGGACAGCTTCGAGGGCAAGCTCGCCGCCATCATCCAGGGCTCGACCGAAACCACCTTCTATGTGCTGGCGGTCTACTTCGGCAGCGTCAACATCCGCAAGACGCGTTATGCGCTGACCTGCGGCCTGATCGCGGACGTCGTGGGGCTGATCGGCACCATCATCGTGGGGTACTGGTTCTTCAAGTGAGCGGACTCAGGCGGCGCCGGTCGGCTCAATCGAGCGTGTCGCCTTCGCCGTCCTCCGCGCCGGACGCCAGCGCCTGCGCATGGCGCTCGCGTTTGGCGGCATACATGGCGGCATCGCTGCGGGCCAGCCAGGTCTGAAGCGTATCCCCGTCCTGGCGCTGGGCCGCGCCGATGCTGATGCTGACCGCCAATCCCTCGGCGATGGCGCTCCAGTCATGGGCCTTCACCGCGCTGCACAGACGCTCGCAGGCCTGCTGCGCCACATCCTCCGTCGCACCGCGCAGCAGCAGCACGAATTCGTCACCGGCCAGCCGTGCCGCCAGATCCTGCTCCCGCACATGCAGCCGCATCAGCCGGGCGATCTGGCTCAACACCTGGTCGCCGACCAGATGGGAGTGGCGGTCGTTGACCTGCTTGAAGTGGTCCACATCGATCAGCGCCACACTGACGACACCGCCGGCACGCAGCACCGATTCGGCCTGCGCCTCGAAGCTTCGCCGATTGGCCAGGCCCGTCAGCGGATCTTCCATCGACAGCTTTTCCAGCCGCTGCGCCTGATCCGCCAGTTGCGCGCGGTCCCGTTCACTGCGGCGGGCATCGAGCTGCCATTGCACCGCTTCCGCCCGGCTGTCCAGGCTCGCGATGCGCACCCGCGCCTCGCGCTCCCGCAGGGCTCGCATCCGCTGCAGCGCCCGCTGCGGCTGGCCCTGCTGTTCCTCGATCTGGCTGGCGATCAGCTCCCCGAGCTGCGCCAGCGGTTCGTGCTGCACCGCATCGGCCTGCGCCACCAACTGTGACGCCGCCCGGCGCGCCTGCGGCCACAAGCGACGCGACCAGGCCAGTTCCGCCTGCACCCAGGCGGCCAGCGCCGCCAGCCAATGACGGTCCCCGCCGGGCAGCAGGGCCAGGGCTTGCTGGAACTCCGGTTGCGCCAATCCGGACGCCCCCTTCCAGATCTGGGCCAGGGTCTGCATCAGTGTCCACCAGCACTGGGCCTCTCCGGCCAGTTCGCCGGTGACGCCACCGACGGCGCCTTCCAGCACCTCGCCCAGCAGGTGACGGGCGTTGATCAGGTGGGCTTCCAGCGCGCCGAGCGCAGGCAACTGGCCGCGCTGCTCGCGCTCGCCCGCCAGCCGGAGCAACTCGCCGGTGGCGAGCCACAGGCAGGCTGCCAGCGGCGTCTGCCGAGGCTTGCAGGCATTGGCGGCATCCGCGGCCTGCCGCAGCACCTGCTGCGCCGGCTCGAAGCTGCGGGCCCAGACATAACAGGCGCCGAGGTCCTGCAGCGCCACCACCTGGGCCACGCCACCGTCCTGCAACTGCGCCAGCCGCAGCCCCAGCAGTGCGGCCTCGATCGCTTCTTCATGATGACCCGCCAGGGAGGCGGTGTGCGCCAGCACCGACAGCGCGCCGGCCTCGCCCGCGGGGTCGCCAACGTGCCGGAACAGCCGTGCGGCCAGCTCACATCGAGGGCGGGCGTCTCGCGGGCGGTGCAGAGCACGGTCACAGCGCGCCAGGTGCAGCAGCGCCTGAGCTTGATGAGCACGGTCGCCAGCCTCCAGGGCCAGCAGCAGCCATTCCTCGCCGGGCGCCTGCGCGGCCAGCGTATCGCCGGACTGCAGGGCAGCTTGAGCGAGTTGGGCCGCTTGGTCCAGTTGGGCAGCGTTGAGAAGGTCCACGGTAGAGGCGCTGGGGCGGTCGGAGAAAGAGGTCATGCGGCCGTCGAGCTGCCTTCCGGGTGGCCGATGCTGCCCCCCGAGAATAACGGGATCAACCGCGGTGCCATCAGATCCGCCAGCCATTGCATGAACACCTGCACCCGGCGTGGCAGTTGGCGCCGGTGGGGATAGAGCAGATGCACCGGCATCGGCGCCGCACGGTGAAGCGGCAACACCTCGCGCAGGCGGCCCTTGTCCACCTCGCCATCGTTGCCGCGGCGCGGTACCTGCACCAGCCCCAGCCCCGCAAGGCAGGCACCGATGTAGGCCTCGGAATTGTTGACGGTCAGGCCACCGGCCATGGGCACGACGTGGACCACGCCCTGCTCGTCCTGCCATTCAAAACCGCCAGGCCGCTGACCCAGCAGCGGGGCGTAATGGATCAGTTGATGCCCGGCCAGATCATCCAGCGATGTCGGCTCGCCGTGCCGCGCCAGATAGTCGGTGCTGGCCAGGTTGACCATCTCCAGCGCACCCAGCGGTCGGGCGACAAGGCTGGAATCGTTCAGCGGGCCCACCCGCAGCACGCAGTCAAAGCCCTCGCGCACCACGTCCACCCGGCGGTCGGTGCTGCTGAGTTCCAGCTCGATGCCCGGATGCGCCTCGAAGAAGGCAGGCAAGGCGGGTGTCACCAGGTCCCGGGCCAGTCGCAAGGGGATGTCCACCCGCAGCCGCCCGGTCAGCGCCGTGGCGGTGGGCTGGAACATCGTCTGCATGTCCCCCAGGTCCGACAGCAGATCCAGGCAGCGCTCCAGACAGGCCTGCCCATCCTGGGTCAACTGCACCCGCCGCGTCGTCCGGTGGAACAGCCGCGTGCCCAGCGACGCCTCCAGCCGCTGCACCGCCGTGGAGACGCTGGCCTTGGGCACGCCCAGGCTGAGCGCCGCCTGGGTGAAGCTGGACAGCTCCGCCACCTTGACGAAAACCTGCAAGGTATCCAGTGAAGGAAGGGCATTCATTTGTTCATTATGGATGAACAGTCAAATCAATCGGCGGCGATTTATCTGACTCGCATCGATCAATAGAGTTCAGGGCATCCCTTCCACCCGCCTCTCTGGAGACCGAAATGAGCAACGCTTCCACTCCCCGCCCCATTGCCCTGATCACCGGCAGCAGCCGCGGTCTGGGCCGCAGCGCCGCCCTGCATCTGCCTGCCAAGGGCATCGACGTGATCGTGACCTACCGCAGCCGTCAGGACGAGGCCCAGGCGGTGGTCGAGCAGATCGAAGCCCAGGGCGGACGCGCTGCGGCGCTGGCGCTGGACGTCAGCCAGACGGACAGCTTCCCCGCCTTCGTGCAATCACTGCGCGAGCTGCTCGCCGGGCACTGGCAACGCGACAAGATCGACCATCTGGTCAACAACGGCGGCACCGGCCTGCACCTCCCGGTGGCCGACACGACCGAAGCCCAGTTCGACGAGCTGATGAACACCCACCTCAAGGGCCCGTTCTTCCTGACACAGGCCCTGCTGCCGATGATTCAGGACGGCGGCAGCATCCTGAACATTTCGTCCGGTCTGACCCGCTTCTCGGTGCCGGGCTACGGCGCCTACGCCACGATGAAGGGCGGGCTGGAAGTGCTGTCGCGTTATTTGGCCAAGGAACTGGGCCCCCGCGGCATCCGCGTCAATTCGATGGCGCCCGGTGCGGTGGAGACCGACTTCAACGGCGGCGCCCTGCGCAGCAACGTGGAGCTGAACCGCTTTGTGTCCGGCGTGACGGCGCTGGGTCGCGCCGGCCTGCCCGATGACATCGGACCGGTCGTGGCCTCACTGCTGTCGCAAGACAGCCACTGGATTTCCGGTCAGCGCATCGAGGCCAGCGGCGGCATGTTCCTGTGAGGATGGCGCGCTGGCGGCCTCAGTGACCGCCGCCGAGATACGCCGCCTTCACCGCCGGATCGGTCCGAAGTTTTTCGGCCGGTCCGTGCAGGGAGATGCGGCCGTTCTCCAGCACATAGCCGTAGTCGGCCACGGCCAGTGCGGCGGCGGCAAACTGCTCCACCAGCAGCATCGTCACGCCCTGCGCCTTGAGCCGCTCGATGATGCGGAAGACCTCCTCCACCAGAATGGGGGCCAGGCCCATCGACGGCTCATCCAGCAGCACCACCTCCGGATTGAGCATCGTCGCCCGGGCCATCGCCAGCATCTGCTGCTCGCCGCCGGACAAGGTGCCGGCCAGCTGCTCACGTCGCTCCTTCAGCCGCGGGAACAGCTCCATCGCCCGCTCCAGATCCGCTTCCACATCGCCGCGCGGACGCGCCCCGGTGTAGCGCGGGAAGGCGCCCAGACGCAGGTTGTCCGTCACCGTCATGGTGGCAAACACCCGCCGGCCTTCCGGTGAATGGGCCAGGCCCAGCCGGGCGATGTGATACGACTCAAGTCCGTCAATGCGGCGGCCATTGAGGGTGATCTGTCCCGCACTGGGCGCGATCATCCCGGACACCGCCCGCATGGTGGTGGTCTTGCCGGCACCGTTGCTGCCGATCAGCGTCACCACCCGACCCTTGGGCACCTCGATGGAAATGCAATGCAGCACCTCCACCTTGCCGTAGCCCGCATGCAATTGATCAATCTTCAACATGGCTGTGGGGTCCCCGCTGTCAGGCTGCCTGGCCGCCGAGGTAGGCCTCGATGACCTTGGGATCGGCCTGCACATCGGCCGGCCGGCCTTCTGCGATCTTCTGTCCGAAGTCCAGCACCGACACCGTGTCGCAGATGCCCATGACCACGTCCATGTGGTGCTCGATCAGGATCACGGTGATGCCGTGGTCGCGGATCTTGCCGATGATGCGCATCAGCTCCTTGATGTCCGGCGCGGTCAGACCGGCCGCGGGTTCGTCCAGCAAGAGCAGCTGCGGGTCCAGCGCCAGTGCACGGGCGATCTCCAGCAGGCGTTGCTTGCCATAAGGCAGATTGCGGGCTTCCTCGCTGGCGAGGCTGCCCAGGCCCACGAAGTCCAGCAGGCTTTGTGCGCGAGCCTGCCCGGCTTTGTCTTCGTGCAGATACTTTGGCGTGTGCAGCGCCACGTTCAGCAGGTGGCTGCGGAAGCTGTGATGCAGGCCCACCATCACGTTGTGCAGTGCGCTCAGCTCCCCAAAGAGCTGCACGTTCTGGAAGGTGCGGGCAATGCCGGACAGGGCGATGTCGGACGAGGTGCGCCCCACCAGCGAACGGCCCGAGAACTGAAGGCTGCCCGCAGTGGGCACGTAGATGCCGGTGAGCACATTCATCATCGTGCTCTTGCCGGACCCGTTCGGCCCGATCAAACCGTGGATGCTGCCGCGGCGCACCTGCAGATCGACCTGGTTCAGAGCCTTCAGGCCGCCGAACTGCATCAGCACGCCCTTGGCATCCAGCAGCACCTCACCATGGCCGGCTGCGGCCTGGGAGATGGCGTCCGAGCCGCTGGCGGCCACCGGCGCCGAATCGCCGATCGGCTTGGCCTTGATCCGCAGGGCCTGCCGCACAAAGCCGACGATGCCGTCCTGCAGGTAATAGACGACGAACAGCGTGATCAGGCCGAAGACCGACAGCCGCCAGTCGGTCATCGTCTCCAGCACGAAGGACAGCCCCGCCAGCGCGATGCTGCCCACCACCGGAATCACCGCCTGCACCGGCGTCACCTTCTCGCGCTTGAGCGCCACGCCGGTGGCCACCGCCACGATCACGGCGAACAGCACCGACACCCAGCGGAACAGCGACAGGTCATCCAGCAGCTTGGGCAGCAACACGATGATCGCCGCGCCCAGCAGCGCCCCGGTGCGCGTCTTGCGGCCGCCCATGATGATGGCCAGCAGGAAGAGCACCGTCAGCTCGAAGTTGTAGGTGTTGGGCGAGATGTATTGCTCGGAATAGGCATACAGCGCGCCGGCCAGACCGGCCAGACCCGCGCTGATGACAAAGGCGTAGACCTTGTAGCGATAGACCGACACGCCCATGCAGTCCGATGCCACCGGACTGCCGCGCAGGGCCTCGAAGGCACGGCCCAGATGCGATCGCAACACCCGGTGCACAAAGATCAGCGAGGCGATCAGCAGCACCGCCACCAGCCAGTAATACTCCGTCTCATCCATCGGATGGCCGAAGAACGAAGGCTTGGTCAGCGTGATGCCCATCGGACCGTTGGTCAGGAAGTCCATCTCGTTGATCAGGATCTGCACGATGGTGCCGAAGGCCAGCGTCACCATCGCCAGATACGGTCCGGTCACCCGCAATGCCGGCAGGGCCAGCAGCGCGCCGAAGATGGCGGTGACGATCACCGCGATGGGCAGCGTCATCAGCACCGGCGCATCCATCTTCATGATCAGCACACCCGCGGTGTAGGCGCCGATGCCAAAGAGCCCGGCATGGCCCAGCGACACCTGCCCCGTATAGCCCACCACGATGTCGAGGCCAAACAGCACGATCGCGTAGATCATGATGGTCTCGACCAGGTGGATGTAATACGGGTTGCCCGACACCAGCGGGAATCCGAACAGCAGCAACACGGCCACCAGGCCGGCGACAAGTTTCTTGGCGTTCATACTTTCTTGATCGCAGTCTTGCCGAAGAGGCCCGCCGGCTTCACGGCCAGCACGATGAGCAGCAGCACGAGGCCCGGCACGTCCTTGTAGCCGGTGGACAGGTAAAAGCCGGTGGTCGTCTCCGCGATGCCGAGGATGATGCCGCCCACGATGATGCCCATGCCCGACGTCAGGCCGCCGATGATGGCGACCGCAAAGGCCTTGAGGCCCAGCACCGCGCCCATGGTGGCGCCGGTCAGGGTCAGCGGCGCGATCAGCACGCCGGCAAAGGCGGCGGTCAGTGACGAGAGCGCATACGAGAAGGTGATCACCAGCCCGGTGTTGATGCCCATCAGCTTGGCGGCATCCCGGTCATTGAAGGTGGCCACCACGGCACGGCCGTAGATGGAGCGGCGATTGAACACCTCCACCGCCAGCATCATCAGCACCGCGCCCACCACCACCAGGATTTCCATCGGCAGCACATTGGCGCCCAGGAACTTCAGCGGCGCTTCCGGCAGCGGCGACGGGAAGCGCAGGTCATCCCGCCCCCACACGTTCTCTGCGACGTTCTTGAAGATGATGCCCAGCGCGATGGTGGACATGATCCAGCCGAACTCGCTCTTGATCTTGATGGCGGGCCGCACGCCGATGCGCTCGACCACCGCGCCCTGCAGCGCGCCGAAGAGGCACACCAGCGGAATCATCAGCCAGTAGTTGACGCCGAAGCGGGTGACGAGGGTCAGGCCGACCAGCGCGCCCAGCATCAGGGATTCACCCTGGCCGAAGTTCAGCGTGTCGGAGGTGGAGAAGGTCAGCTGGTAGCCGAAGGCGATGACCGCATAGATCATGCCGAGCGCGATGCCGCTGAACACCAGTTGGGTCAGGATCTGCATACCGGGTCCGGGACTGCTGACGTGACGGCGGCCACCGCCATGCGGCTGGGGCCGCCGTCACGAGTGAACAACAAAACGGCCGCTGAGGGCGGCCGTGGCGGGGATCACTTCTTCTGGCTGAGGGCGCCCTTGGCGTTGACGTCCTTGACGCGCACCTCGGAGGCCTTCTTGAAGTCGGCCTCGTAGGCATAGACCACCCGCTGGCCCTTCACTTCACCGAACACCGGGATGTTGGCGGTGATGGCTTCGTGGTCGGTCTTGGAGAAGGGCTTGTTGTAGGTGGTCACCACCCCTTCCACCGGCGTCTTCAGGTCTTCCAGCGCCGCCTTGATCTTGGGGCCCTCGGTGCTGCCGGCCTGCTTGATGGCCGCGGCCAGCAGGTAGATGGAGTCATACCCTTGAGCGGCGGAGACCGGCGAGTCGATGCGGCTGTTCTTCGGATTGAACGTCTTCAGATAAGCCACGATGAAGGACTGGCGCTTGGGCGTCGTCGGCTCCTGGATGAAGGTCTGCGGCATGCGCGCGCCTTCGCCGCCGGGGCCGGCATTGTCGATGTAGTTGGCCATCGAGAGGGTCCAGCTGCCGATCATCGGCACCTTCCAGCCCAGCTTGGTCATGCCGTTGGCGATCTGCGCCAGCTCGGGGCCGATGCCGTAGGTGAGCACCGCTTCAGCGCCGGCTTCCTTGGCCTTGAGCAGCTGCGGGGTCATGTCCACATCCTTGATGTTGAACTTTTCCACCGCCACGGGTTTGATGCCTTTGAGCTCCAGCGCCTTCTCCAGATCCTGCCGGCCCAGTTGACCGTAGTTGGTGGAGTCGGCCAGGATGGCCACCTTCTTGAAGCCGCGGCGGCCCACCGCCTCTTCCACGATCATCGGCGCCTGGATGCTGTCGTGGGCGGCGTTGCGGAAGATGTAGTTGTCGGGCTGATTGGCAAATTGCTGGGTGATGACGGAGCCGGTGGCCACGTTGTTCATCACCGGGATCTTGGCTTCCTGATAGAAGCGCTGGGCGGCCAGGGCCACGCCGGTGTTGATGAAGCCGACGGTGGCGGCGACCTTCTCCCGGTTGATCAGTTCCTGGGCGATCTGGACGCCGCGTTCATTCTTGGCTTCGTCGTCGCGTTCCACCAGCTGGATCTGGCGTCCCAGCACACCGCCACTGGCGTTGATTTCCTGGGCGGCCAGGCGGACACCATCCCGCATGCTCACGCCCATGGACGACGAGCCGCCGGTGAAGGGGCCGGCCACACCGATCTTGATGGGGTCGGCGGCCTGTGCACCAAAACTGGTCAAGGCCAGGGGAATGGCCAACAGGGATACACCCATCCAACGCGCGCTGAACTTCATGTTTTGTCTCCGTCTTTGGTCTCGTGAACATGAGGGCATGAAAGCCGGGCGTCGCGACGTTGCACTCCGAACGAACGCGCGCGGCGTGGCAAGCCGGCCATCCTGGATGATGATGAATCAATCCCGGCGAAATGCACACACATGAATACGTACTCGGAAACCCCAAGCGGAGGATTCAGCTTGGTGTCAGGGAGCGGCGGCTATGGAGGTGCCGCCGCGCGGATCAGCGCAGGAAGGGCGGTTTGATGCGGACGTTGGGGGCGCCTCCGCAGAGGGGCTTGATGGGCAACTCGCGCAGGGCCTGTCCGACGTAGATCACCTTCGGATCGATATCCAGGGCCTTGCCGGCCTCCTCAGCCGTGACCGGCTGATACCGAGGGGCCGTCACGCCGAGCTGACGCAGCCCTTCTTCGTCCGGCACCCACCAGAGACAGTTCTGCGGCGACAGGCTCATGCCCAGCTTGAAATCGGTGTCGTCATGGACGAGGTCGCTGAGAGTCGGTTGCGTGACGGCCTCGACGAACTGCTGGACCCACGCCGGCGCACGGGCCTGTTCCAGGCGGGCGGCGCGCAGCGCGAGGGATTGATCCCAGACTGGCGCAGGCACCTGGGCGATGAAGTGTTCTTTGGATGCGCGGCTGCGTTCATCGTCGATGCTGAGGTCGCCCCGGTCCAGTTGCATGCGGACCTGGGCCCACGTTTCCGGGAGCACACTGAATGCGATCACCGTGCCTTTGTCGATCGACAGGATGTGACCGCTGTCCAGCATGAACCAGGCGCAACTGCCGGTGCAGCTGCCCTTGAGCTTCAACGTGGGCCGCTGCTCCCGCAGCCACAGTCCGATGCGCATGGTCTCGTGGGGATGACTGCGCGGGTCGATCTTGAGTGAGAGGGGCTGGTCGAAGTGGCCGGTGAGGTCGGTTTTCACTTCTTCGAATTCACCGAGAGCGACGGTGCCCAGGATGTGGGGTCGTCCGAACGTGGTGCCGATGGCGGCGGCCCATCCTGGCGTCGCGCCCACGCTGGCGCCGATCGCGAGCGCAGCGGCTGCGAGTCTGCATGCAATGGATGTCATGTCTTTGTTCTCCCTGACGGCGAAGAGTCTAGCGAACCTTCGCGGGATGTCTCGGGGTGGCGCCGCTCGTTCGGGGGTGACTTGTTCAGGGCCGAAATGCGTAAAGGTGGGTCATGCGCGCCTGGCCTTGTCTCTCTAGTATGAGGGCATCGCAGTTCGTGTTGGAGAGGTAAGCCATGACGTCCCGTTTCCACGTCCGTCGGCCCTCCCGGCTGACGGGGCACATCGACGGATCGCTTGACCGCGAAGCGCTGGCGTTGGCCGGCATTCACGAAGCGCGTAAGACATCAATCAAATGTCGAATATATTGCGCATCGCATGGCGCAGATGCTAGTCTCCCCCCATGTATGCAGCACATGAACTTAGCAATGCAGTTCGCACCCGCCGCCAGGAGATTGGCTTGTCCCAGCAATCGCTCGCTGAATTGGCCGGCCTGTCCAGGTCAACGATCAGCCAGATCGAAGCGGGTTCGATCAAGGATCTGAGTCTGTCGCGAACGGCTGCGGTACTTGAAGCCATTGGACTGGGACTGTCCATCACGCCAGCGCATCCAAGGCTAAAACAGGACTCGCACAGTTCTCAGCCTCTTGAGCTGGCGGCACGGACTGCGAGCGTGAGCTACGCGGTTTCAATGCCCGCTGAACTGTTGGCGGAGGCGCTCAGCAGCGGCACGTTACCGGCGGGATATGAGCCTCACGTCGGTACGTTTCTCGAAGAGGCTCCCGTCTCCTTGATCGCAAAAACGGTGGAGCAGTTGCATGCAGACCTCCTGATCCCCCGCGAGGTCGTTTGGGCCAACATGCGTGAAATAGCCGCATCGATCA
This sequence comes from uncultured Roseateles sp., assembly GCA_966211495.1. Lineage (GTDB taxonomy): Bacteria > Pseudomonadota > Gammaproteobacteria > Burkholderiales > Burkholderiaceae_C > Roseateles. The sequence goes on from CBIHOT010000004.1 coordinate 116,539, forward strand.
AGGCCACACGGGACATTTGGAATGCATGAAGTGGATTTGACACGGCCTGGCGTCTGGTCTGAGCTCTTCCCTGAGCGATGCCGCGGAGTCAATCTCTCACGAGTACGAGGAGAACGCCGAGTACATCAAGCTGCTCCTCCCGATGGGTGAGATCGACGTGGTCGTGGGAACCCCACTGACACAGCAACCTTTCGAGCTGGTGGAGCACGCAGGTCGAACGATCCGCGTCGAAACCAACGCCGAGATCATCGCCAAGAAATTCTGGTATCGAGGGCATCGGCCAAAGGCGCGCGATCTTTTCGACCTGTGTGCCGTCGCTGAGGCAGACCCCGACGCTATTGAGCGCATCTCACCATTTATCGCCAAGCACGGGGCGGCCTTTCTTCGCCTGATGGATGAACGCTCCAGCATCATGCGAAAAGACTTCAATGCCATTGACGCTCTCGGATTGAGGCAGTCCTTTGAGGACTGCGCAGAACGCGCCCGGCGCATCATCCACCTCGCTCTGAAGTAGAGGACGTTGCTTCCTCTACCTGCGCGCGCTAAGCCCGCCGCCGCAGCACCAGCGCCGCACCCACCGCGGCGATCAGCAGCGTCATCACATACGCCACCAGGGCCGGCCAGCCTTTGTGGTCCCAGAACCAGCCGCCGAAAGCGCCCAGCGTGCTGGAACCGATGTAGTAGGCCAGCAGATACAGCGAGGCCGCATGCCCCTTGCTGCGCCCCCCCAGGGCGCCCACCCACGCACTGCTCACCGAGTGCGCCACAAAGAAGCCAATCGTCAGCAGCACGATCCCCAGGATCACCACCGGCAACCAGGTCGACAGGCTCAGCAACACCCCGGCCACCGCCAGACCGATCCCCGTCAGCAGGGCCGGCGCGCGCCCCAGCCGGTCCGAGAGATTGCCTGCCGTCGTCGAGGCCACGATGCCGAACAGGTAAGCACAGAAGATCAGCCCGATCGCACTTTGACTGAGCGAGAACGGCGCTCGCAGCAGCCGGAAGCCCGCGTAGTTGTAGAAGGCCACGAACGTGCCCATCATCAGGAAGCCCATCGCGAACAACAGGGGCAGCGCCGGATGCGCCAGATGGGCGCGCCATGCCGACACATGGTCCGACAGCTTCACGCCCTGCCGCCGCACGAAATGACGGGACGGCGGCAACAGCCACCAGAATCCGGCGGCCGCCATCAATCCGATGACGCTGACGATCAGCAGCGCAGGCCGCCATCCCCATGCATCGCTGAGCACGCTCACGCCCACCCGGCCCATCATGCCGCCGAAGGCCGTGCCCCCCACATACTGGCCCATCGCCCGTCCGAGGCCTCCGGGGTGGATCTCTTCCGCCAGATAGGCCATGGCTACCGCCGGCACACCGCCCAGCACCAGCCCTTCCACTGCGCGTGCGGCGAGCAGGCCGTGCCAGCTCGGCAGGACCGAAGCGAGCAGGTTCAGCAGGGCGGCCAGCGTCATCGACCCGAACATCAGCCGGCGCCGGTCCATCGTCTCCGACAACGCGCCCGCACACAGGATGGCGAAGGCCAGACAGCCCGTCGCCAGCGACAGGGACAAGGCGCTGGCCGCCGCGCCCACCTGAAACTCCTGCGCGAACAGCGGCAGCAGCGGCTGCACGCTGTAGAGCAGCGAGAAGGTGGTGAAACCCGCGAGGAACAGCGCGAAGGTGATGCGGCGATATGGCGCGGTGCCGGGCTGGGCCCAGTCACTCGGGGCCGCGGTCACCGGCGGCCAAACATCATCTGCTGCGCAAAGGCACGCTTGATCGGCGGCAAGGCCTGCAAGGCAGCCAGACCCAGGCCACGAGCCGCCGGCAGACCCGGCCAGCGCCAGACAAAGGTGCGCGCCAGGGCATCGGTGGTCACGATGGTGGCCCAGCGGTCCGGTGCGCGCTGGAATTCCACCCGCCGCAAAGCCGCATCCACCGACGGTTGCCGGCGCAGCGACTCCACCAGCGAGAACGCATCCCGCAGACCCAGGTTCAGGCCCTGACCCGCCACCGGATGCAGCGTCTGCGCCGCATTGCCGATGCGCACGCAGCGGCCATCGACCAAGGTCCGTTCCGCATTGAGGCCCAGCGGGAAGCACTTCAATGCACTGATCTCCAGCAGCGGGCCCACCGACGCAGGCAACTGTTGCTGGATGACCATCAGGCGCTGGGCATCACTGAGCGAGGCCACATCGTCTTCGGCCTGCGGCTGACACCACACCAGTGCGGCGCGGCGTTTGCCCTGCTGATCGGGCAGCGGCAGCAGGGCCAGCGGTCCGCGCCGGGTGAATCGCTCATAAGCGACACCCACCGGACTGCCGGGCGACAGCGTCACCGTGCCAACCCAGGCGTTCTGGTGATAGTCCCGGCTCAGCGCCTTGCGGGCCTGCTCGGAGAACACGCCCCCTTCAGCGACCACGGCCAGATCGAAGCACTCGACGATGCCGGCATCCACTTCAACCTCGCCGGCCCGGTCCTGCTTGATCGCAGCCACGGGCTGACCGAAACGGGTGAACAGCCGCGCGGGTTCCAGCGCCGCGGCGGCCAGCCACGCGGCTTGCAGCGGGGCCACCAACTGACCGTAACTCAGCACCGCGCCGAGTTGCTCCACCCCCTGCTCCCGCGCGGAGATGTGGACGGCGGGCTCTCCGCCCGGACCAAACCAGGGGCTGCTCAAGGTGGGCGGTGCCTGACTCACATTCACTTCAAGGATGGCCTGCGCCTGGGCGGCGGGCCACACCTTCAGCCGCTGCAGCAACTGGACGCTGCCCAGCGACAAGGCGAGCGTGCGCGGATCGCCGGACACATCGCGCTCTGGCGGACGAGCATCAAACAGGCTGATCTGGGCCAGCGGCAGATAGCGGGCGGCCAGCAGCGCCAGGGCCAGTCCGGCGGGGCCTGCGCCCACCACCGCCAGCCTCAAGGACGAGGACGCGGAGCCGTAGGCGGGCGGCGGCCCGTCCATGCGACTGGGCTCGGACGAACGATCAAACGGTGGGCTGGCAGTGGACTCTGGCATGGCGGGGTACCGGACGGCAGGTGCCGCAAGGCAGCGGCGGCACCGTTGCAGTCACTATAGCGCCGGGGGTGCGTCCGGGCGTTGCAATGGCGCGGATGTCGCCCTCCGCCCGAGGGGTTTCCTGCGGTGAAGCAAATCTGAGTCAACTCCGATACGCTTCGCCGCGGACTGATCAACAAGGATCCCACCATGCAATACCGTCGTCTGGGCCGCAGCGGCCTGCAAGTCTCTGAACTGTCCCTCGGCTCCTGGGTGACCTATCACAACCAGGTGGACACCGGCGCCGCCGTTGAAATGATGGCCGCGGCCCGGGACGCCGGCATCAACTTCTTCGACAACGCCGAGGTCTATGCGCTGGGCAAGAGCGAAGAGATCATGGGCCAGGTCTTCCGGCAACTGGGCTGGGCCCGCCACACCTACATCGTCTCGACCAAGTTCTACTGGGGCCTGGAGCGGGACGGCGTCACGGTCAACTTCCAGAACACGCTCAACCGCAAATACCTGATGCAGGCCATTGATGGCTCGCTCAAGCGGATGCAGCTGGATTTCATCGACCTGGTCTATTGCCACCGCCCCGACCCGCACACCCCGATTGAAGAGACCGTGCGCGCCATGAGCGACATGATCACGCAGGGCAAGGCGCTGTACTGGGGCACCAGCGAATGGAGCGCGGCGGACATCCGTGCCGCTTATGAGATTGCCGAGCGCCACCACCTCCACAAGCCGGTGATGGAGCAGCCGCAATATCACCTGTTCCACCGCCAGCGCGTCGAGCAGGAATATGCGCGTCTGTATGAAGACATCGGGCTGGGCCTGACCACCTGGAGTCCGCTGGCCTCGGGCCTGCTCACCGGCAAATACCGCAGCGGCATTCCGGAAGGCAGCCGTGCGACGCTGGAGAACATGAGCTGGATGCGGGAGCAACTGCAGGACAAGGCGAAGAACGAGGCGGTCACGAAGCTGGAGGCCATTGCGAAGGAACTGGGCTGCTCGTTGGCACAACTGGCCATCGCCTGGATCAACCGCAATCCGCGGGTGTCAACGGTCATCCTGGGAGCGAGTCGTCTGTCGCAATTGCAGGACAACCTCGGCGCTCTGACCGTGACGCCGAAGCTCACGCCCGAGGTGCTGCAACGCATCGACGACATCACAAAGCCGCTGGCGAATTGACTGAGGGGGCGCCGGGACGTCAGAGCGGCCGATCCCTTTGAGGACGCTGAGACACCTGACCCCTAACGGTGTCTGGCGCTGGTTGCAGGCATGCCGCTTGCCCCTTCGCGCCTCCTTGTCGCAATGCGCGGCGCCGCACTTTTGTGACCCGATGCGCCCGATAAAACTGTGCTGATCGACGCCTAGAATGGCCGGCCGCTCACCAACCGAGGAGTACCTTCGTTTTGATGAACGACCTCGCGAATTTTCTCCAGTTCACCACCTGGCCCCCGCGGCTGGACTGGTTGTTCTGGGCCTCGCTGACCATGGTGGCCGCCGGGCTGCTGGGTGAACTCGTCAATCGCCGACTGGGCCTGCCGCGTGTGGTGGGCTATAGCGTCGTCGGCATGCTGCTCGCGGCGCTGGGTCATGGCATCTTTGCCAAGGGCGCGATGGATCCGCGGCTGCGTCTGGTCGTGGACCTCGCACTGGCGCTGCTGCTGTTCGAGATGGGATCCCGCGTCCATCTGCGATGGCTGCGCAACAACAAGGCCTTGCTGTGGTCGAGCGCCGCCGAGGCGTTCGTGTCCTTTGCGGTGGTCGGTTATGGACTGATCCTGCTGAATGTCCCCCCCTTGATGGCCCTGAGCTGTGCGGTGCTGACCATGGCGTCGTCCGCGGCGGTCATTGGCCGCGTCGGGTCGGAGCTGAAGGCGGCGGGTCAGGTCAGTGAGCGCATGGCCGCGCTGGCCGCGCTCAACACCATCTATGGCGTGCTTGCGCACAAGCTGATGATGGGCTGGCTGCAGCTGGACCAGCGGGGTGACTGGCTCGAAGCCATTGCGCAGCCGCTATATGCCTTCATCGGCTCGATCATCGTGGCCATCATCCTGGCGCGTCTGACGGCGTGGCTGATGCGTCGCCTGGACCTGCGCAACGAGAACTCGGTGCTGATGCTGCTGGGCCTGGTGCTGGTGGCGCTCAGCGTGGCGCGTGTCTTCAACCTGTCCACCCTGCTTGTGCCTCTGCTGGCGGGCATGGTGCTGCGCAACACCACCGAGCGTCCCTGGGTCTGGCCGCGCCACTTCGGCACTGCGGGCGGGGTGCTGGTGCTGATGTTCTTTGTGGCGGTGGGCTCGGCCTGGACGCTGCAGGCGCTGGCCACCGGTGCGGTGCTGGCCCTGGCCTTGCTGCTGCTGCGCCTGCTGGGCAAGACGCTGGCCCTGGTCGGGCTGGCGCGGGTCAGCGGCATTGATGCGCGCCAGGGCATTGCGCTGGCGGTGTGCCTGAGTCCGCTCTCCGGCACGACGCTGGTGCTATACAGCGAAGTCCAGATGCGCCATCCGGACATTGCGGCGGTTCTGGCGCCGGTGATTCTGTCGACGATTGCGCTGATGGAGCTGGTCGGACCGATTGCGGTGCAGTGGGCCTTGCGTCTGGCCGGTGAGCATCAACCCCACACGACGCATTCGGAGGCCAAGCGATGAGTCTGGAAGCATTTGCCACCTCCCGTCCGCTGACGATGGGGGTGGAGCTGGAACTGCAGATCGTCAACCGCCATGACTACGACCTGATGCCGGGGTCGAAGGATCTGCTGCGTTTGATGAAGGGGGTGGCCTTGCCGGGCGATGTCACGCCGGAAATCACCGACAGCATGATCGAGCTGTGCACCGGCGTCTGCGACAGTTATGAGCAGGTGCTGGAGCAGCTCACCGTGACCCGCGATGCGCTGGTGCGCAGTGCCGACAAGCTGAATCTCGGCCTGTCGGGCGGCGGCACACACCCCTATCAGCACTGGAGCAAACAGCGCATCTTTGACAAGCCGCGCTTTCAGGAGATTTCGGGACTGTATGGCTACCTCAGCAAGCAGTTCACCATCTTCGGTCAGCATGTGCACATCGGGTGTGAAGGGCCGGATCAGGCCTTGCGGTTGCTGCATGGCCTCTCGCGATTCATTCCGCACCTGATTGCCTTGTCCGCGTCCTCGCCGTATGTGCAGGGCAATGACACCGGCTTTCATTCGGCCCGGCTGAATTCCGTTTTTGCCTTTCCGCTCAGTGGCCGGGCGCCCTTTGTGCTCAATTGGGACGACTTTCTCGTCTTCTTCGAGAAGATGACCCGCACCGGCGTGGTCAAGAGCATGAAGGACTTCTATTGGGACATCCGGCCCAAGCCGGAGTTCGGGACGATTGAAGTGCGGGTGCTGGACACGCCGCTGACCATTGAGAAGGCCTCGGCCCTGGCGGCGCTCATCCAGAGCCTGGCGCGATGGATCAGCCATGACCAGCCCTTTGCGCTGGCGGAAGACGATTACCTGCCCTACACCTTCAACCGCTTCCAGGCCTGCCGTTTCGGTCTGGATGGCACCTTCGTCGATCCCAAGACCGGCGAGCACCGCAGCCTGCGGGAAGACCTCAACGTCACCCTGCATGCGCTGGAGCCCCATGCGGCGGCCCTGCGTGCCGAGCCGGCGCTGCGCTACATCCGCGAGGAGATGCGCTGGCAGGGCAACGATGCCACCTGGGCGCGTGGGGTGGTGGAGCGGGAGCAACTGCTCAACGAGCTGGTGCGGCAGCAGTGTGAACGCTGGGCGGGGCGAGCCGGCAGCGCGACCTGAGCCGGGGAGCGGCGGGGCATCCGCCGGCGCCCCTGCAACCGGGTGTAGAAGCCCCACATGACTTTTGGCCAATGCGCGAACGGGTCGAATCGGGCCCAATCCCAGATGGGCCTTCGCGACTTTGACGGGCCCTGTCACAGGAGCTCAGCAGTGTTCAGCATCGATCCGGATCTCGACTCATTGGCCACCGACCTGTCTTCCGCTGTGGTGGCGGACCCCGCTGCGGCGCTGGCGACCTGGACGGACAGCCTCGCCGCGCTGGACGCCCCGATGAAGGCGGCCGCGCACCGGATGGCGGCAGCGGCCTTCACCCAGCACTGGGAGGCGCAGCAGGCGCTGGCGCGCATCCCGGCCGGGGCGGCGCTGCTGCGGGAGTGGACGGACGAACGGGGATTCCGTCCGATGCTGCCGCGGCTTCCTTTTCTCTCCCAGCGGGCGGCCTACCAATACTGCGCCAGCCTCGTGCTGCGGCGCGCATCGCCCGCGGCGGTGGCTGCCTTCAAGCAGGGCCGCCTGATGGTGCTGGGCCTGCGGCGCGACACCTCCACGCTGGTCAATGACGGCCGCGGCGCTTATGACGACCACATCGTCGTGCTGAATGGGTGGCGCGCCCGGGGCAGCGTGGCCTTTTTCCCCGGAAACACCGAGCCGTCGGCGCAGTATGCCCACCGGGCTCAGAAGCAGGCGGGACAACTGATCGATGCGCGCTATAAGGGCGTGGCGGCCAAGCCTGCTTCGCATGTGGCCGGTGAAGACGTCAACAAGGATGGCATCAAGGATGCGGGACGGCTGCGCGCCGGCACCTACTTCTTCCGCGAGAAACCGGACGGCTTTCTGGGTGCGCGGGCGTTCCGTTCTGCGGAGAACCAGACGGTCGAGCGAGATACGGACGGTGACGGTCGATTCCTGCTGAGTGACCCGTCGCGGATTGATGCCAAGCATGTGGGCCGCACGATGTACATCCATCGTGGCGGCGCGGACAACGCGCCGGTGGTCAACACCTGGTCCGCCGGCTGCCAGACCATTCCGGGCAATCACTATGGCCATTTTTTGTCGGCCATGGGGCAGCGTCCGTCGTTCTACTATGTGCTGATCGATGGCGAGTAAACGCAGCATGAGTTCACACCGGCACCAGAACCTCCGCGCCACCTCTGGCACTGCCTCCGGCGGTCCCTCCGGCACTCTCTCCGGCTTTCCCTCCGGCACCCTCTCCGGCCTTCCCTCCGCCACCTTGCGGCCCATCCGTCAGGTGACCAGTGCCTTGAGCCTCGCGCTCCTGGCATGCCAGGCGATGGCGAGTGGCGGCCCGGCATCATCGTCGCCAGGCTCGGCGGCGCCCACCGCATCCACCGCATCGACCATCTCCACTGCCTCCACCGCGCCTGCAGCGTCGGCATCGGCACCGGCATCGGCACCGGCACCGGCACCAGCACCGGCACCGACATCCTGCGCCATCTCAGCCTTCGTCGAGGAGACTGATCCCTCGGGCCTTCGTGTCCGTGAGGCGCCGAATGCCAATGCGCGCATCCTGGGCACCTTGCCGCCGGTCTGGAAGGGAGAGGACGGCCTGAGGGTGCGGGTGTCGGTGCAGGTCACCGACACGTCGAACGGCTGGTTCCGCATCCGAGAGGCCTATGACAACGACGCACTCACCGGTCAGCCGGCGCGTCCGCTGTATGCGGGCGAGGGCTGGGTGAGTGGCCGCATGCTGGTGGTCAAGTCGCAGGCGCAGGTTGGACGGCAGCGGCCGGACGTCAAGGCGCCGGTGAGTGTGCGCCTGAAGGAAGACGCCAGCTTCGACGGCGACAGCGCCGTGGCGGCGGGGCGACTGGTGGGCTGCCAGGGCGCCTGGGCGCAGGTGGAGTTCGACGAGTCCCGCCTGTCTGCGGACATGAAGCCCTTGGTGCAGGTCTTGCCTGCGGCTCGTGCTGGTCAGCGCCCGGGACGTTTCCGCGCCTGGCTGAACCAGATCTGCGGCATTCAGGAGACCACCTGCGACGGCCTGGCCGATGAAGCGGCGCCGGCGCGCTAGCCCGACCTCTATACACTCCAGCGCAGCCATTTCTGACCTGGATTGATGTAATGCGAGCGATGATTCTGGCGGCCGGGCGCGGGGAGCGCATGCGGCCGCTGACTGACCACACGCCCAAGCCTTTGTTGAAGGTGCGGGGCAAGCCGCTGATTGAGTGGCACATCGAGGCGTTTGTGGCGGCGGGCATCCGGGACATCGTCATCAACACCGCCTGGCTGGAATCGCAGTTTCCGCAAGTGCTGGGGGATGGCAGCCGCTGGGGCATCCGCCTGCATTACAGCCACGAGGGCCAGCAGTTTGGTGGCGCGCTGGAAACGGGCGGCGGCATCGCCACGGCGCTGGACCTGCTTTGCGCCGACGGCGATGACAGCTTCTGGGCCGTGTCCGCCGACATCTACATTCCCGAGTTCCGCTACGACCCGGCGCAGGCGGCGGCCTTCGCCGCGAGCCCGCATCTGGCCCACCTCTGGTTCGTCCCTGTGCAGCCGCTGCATCCCAAGGGCGACTTCGGCATCGATGCCGACGGCTTTGCCACGCTGGACGGTGACCTGCAGGTTTACAGCAACATCGGCCTCTACCGCCGCGCCTTTTTTGACGGCGTTCCGCGCGGCCAGCACCAGCGCATCCGCGCCAGCCTCGACCGCGCCATCGGCGCCCATGCCGTCACCGCCGAGCTCTACACCGGCCCCTGGGCCAATGTGGGCACGCCTGCCCAGCTCGACGCCCTGAACGCCGACGCTGGCTGACGCGCCAGCACGCCCTCCGCAGACCAACATCGGAGGCATGCGCTGCCCGGGTGCCTTTCCCGTAAGTATTAGGAGGAGCCTGCGGAGCAGGCGGGGGACATGGAGGGAAAGGTGCCCGGGCAGCGCATGACGATCACAGTCAGAGAACAGAATCTTCCCGCAGGCGAAAACCGGAGGCATGCGCTGGCCGGGTGCCTTTCCCGTAAGTAAAAGGGGGAGACCGCGAAGCGGGCGGAGGACTGAGCCCGGACACAAACAGTCCTGAGGACTGGTTGTGCCTGGCGAAGGCCACGGCCTCTGGCCGTGGCATGGAGGGAAAGGTGCCCGGCCAGTGCATGGCGATCGCATTCAGAGAACAGAATCCTCCCGCACACCAAGCCCGAGGCATGCGCTTGCCGGGTGCCCGAGCAGTGCATGCCGATCGCAATCAAAGAACGCAGCCCCCAAAACCCGCCTTTCCCAACCCGGCTTTAGAATTCGGGGTTTTCCGCCACCCCAACCCATTTTTGCCATGGCTGAGTCCACCAGCGCTGTTGCCGCCCCCTCCACCTCCACGCTGATGGCCAATGCCATCCGTGCACTGGCCATGGACGCTGTCCAGCAGGCCAATTCTGGTCACCCGGGGGCACCCATGGGCATGGCGGACATCGCTGTGGCGCTGTGGAACCGTCACCTGCGTCACAACCCGGCCAACCCCCTGTGGGCTGACCGCGACCGTTTCGTCCTCTCGAACGGCCACGGTTCCATGCTCATTTATGCGCTGCTGCACCTGACCGGTTACGACCTCCCCATCGAACAGCTCAAGGCCTTCCGCCAGCTGCACAGCAAGACCCCGGGCCATCCGGAAGTCGGCATCACCCCTGGGGTGGAAACCACCACCGGCCCCCTGGGCCAGGGCATCACCAACGCCGTCGGCCTGGCTCTGGCAGAAAAGCTGCTCGCCAAGGAATTCAACCGTGACGGTCACACCATCGTTGACCACCACACCTACGTCTTCCTGGGCGACGGCTGCCTCATGGAAGGCATCAGCCACGAAGCCTGCTCCCTGGCGGGCGCCTGGAAGCTGAACAAGCTGGTCGCCATCTACGACGACAACGGCATCTCCATCGACGGCCAGGTCGCCCCCTGGTTCGCTGACGACACCGCCCGCCGCTTTGAAGCTTACGGCTGGCGCGTCGTCGCCCCGGTGGACGGCCACGACGTCGACGCCGTTGATGCGGCCATTGGCCTGGCGAAGACCAGCACCGACAAGCCCACCCTGATCATTGCCAAGACCCACATCGGCAAGGGTAGCCCCAACCGTGCCAACACCGCCAAGGCCCACGGCGAACCCCTGGGTGCGGAAGAAATCAAGCTGACCCGCGAAGCCCTCGGCTGGAGCCACGAGCCCTTCGTCCTGCCGGCCGACGTCTATCAAGCCTGGGATGCCAAGGCTGCCGGCGAAGCCGCTGAACAGGCCTGGGACGAGCGCTTCGACGCCTACGCCACCGCCTTCCCCGAGCTGGCCGCTGAATTCAGCCGCCGCATCGTCGGCGTCCTGCCGCCCAACTTCGCCGATGTCGCCGCCCAGGCCGCCATCAGCGCGCATGACAAGGCAGAAACCGTCGCCACCCGCAAGGCCAGCCAGATCGCCCTCGAGGCTTTCACCGCAGCCCTGCCGGAACTGATTGGTGGCTCCGCCGACCTGACCGGCTCCAACCTCACCAACACCAAGAGCACGCCCGCCTTCCGCCTGGAAGCCGACGGCAGCAGCAACGGTGGCCGCCACATCAACTACGGCGTGCGTGAGTTTGGCATGGCCGCCATCATGAACGGCATGGCCTTGCACGGCGGCTTCATCCCCTATGGTGGCACCTTCCTGACCTTCAGCGACTACAGCCGCAACGCCATCCGCATGGCGGCGCTGATGAAGCAACGGGTCATCCACGTCTTCACCCACGACTCCATCGGCCTGGGCGAAGACGGCCCGACCCACCAGTCGGTCGAGCATGTCTCCAGCCTGCGCCTGATCCCGGGTCTGGACGTCTGGCGTCCGGCCGACACCGCCGAGACGGCCGTCGCCTGGACCATGGCCATCGCCCACCACAACCGTCCGAGCGTCCTGGCCCTGAGCCGCCAGAACCTGCCCTACGCCGCCAAGACCGGCCAGGCGGTGGACGACATCACCAAGGGCGGCTATGTGCTGTCCGAGCCCGCCGCCGTTGGCCTGAAGAAGAAGGCGCAAGGCGTCATCATCGCCACCGGCTCGGAAGTGCAACTGGCCCTGCAGGCCCAGCAGCAGCTGGCCGTGGCCGGCATCGCGGTGCGGGTCGTGTCCATGCCCTGCACGAACCTGTTCGACCGCCAGGACGTCAAGTACAAGAAGTCGGTCCTGCCGGACGGCCTGCCCCGCGTGGCGGTCGAAGCCGGTGTCACCGACTTCTGGTGGAAGTATGGCGTCTCGGCCGTCGTGGGTCTGGACACCTACGGTGAGTCCGCCCCGGCCAACGTGCTCTTCAAGTATTTTGGCTTTACCGCCGAGAACGTCGCCGACACCGTCAAGGTGGCCATCGGCGAAGCACGGCTGAAGTAAGCATTGACGAAGGAGGGGGTGCGCAGGCACCCCTTCTGCATTCCGGATTTTTCACTTCAAACGGAGACTTTTCATGACGATCAAGATCGGTATCAACGGCTTTGGCCGCATCGGCCGCATGGTGTTCCGCGCCGCGGTGGCGAACTTCAAGGACGTCGAGATCGTGGGCATCAACGATCTGCTGGAGCCCGACTATCTCGCCTACATGCTGAAGTACGACAGCGTGCACGGCAAGTTTGACGGCGAGGTCTCGGTGGACGGCACCACGCTGATCGTCAACGGCAAGCGCATCCGCCTGACCGCCGTGAAGGATCCGGCTGAGCTGAAGTGGGGCGAAGTCGGCGCCGACATCGTGGTGGAAGCCACCGGCCTGTTCCTGACCAAGGAAACCGCCGAGAAGCATCTGGCTGCCGGCGCCAAGAAGGTGATCATGTCCGCCCCGTCGAAGGACGACACCCCGATGTTCGTCTTCGGCGTGAACGACAAGACCTACAGCGGCCAGGCCATCATCTCCAACGCCAGCTGCACCACCAACTGCCTGGCCCCGCTGGCCAAGGTGCTGAACGACAAGTGGGGCATCAAGCGCGGCCTGATGACCACCGTGCACGCCGCCACCGCCACCCAGAAGACCGTCGACGGCCCGTCCAACAAGGACTGGCGCGGCGGCCGCGGCATCCTCGAGAACATCATCCCCAGCTCCACCGGCGCGGCCAAGGCGGTGGGCGTGGTGATCCCCGAGCTGAACAAGAAGCTGACCGGCATGTCCTTCCGCGTGCCCACCTCCGACGTGTCGGTGGTGGACCTGACGGTGGAGCTGAACAACAACGCCACCTACGCCGAGATCTGCGCCGAAATGAAGGCCCAGAGCGAAGGCGCCCTCAAGGGCGTGCTGGGTTACACCGAAGACAAGGTGGTCGCCACTGACTTCCGCGGCGACCCCCGCACCTCGATCTTCGACGCTGACGCCGGCATCGCGCTGGACGGCACCTTCGTCAAGCTGGTGTCCTGGTATGACAACGAGTGGGGCTACAGCAACAAGGTGCTGGAAATGGTCCGCGTCGTCGCCAAGTAAGCCGCGCGCAGAGGCGGAGCTGCTGCCGGGATCATTCCCGGCGGTGCCAGACCTGACCCCGGCTGAAGGGTCGGCAGCTGCGCCCCCGCTCCTGACTCCGAAAGGCCCCGCTCTGCGGGGCTTTTTTCATGGGCCTTTCCGCCCTGGCATTCCCTTTCCCCAGCACCGGAGGTTTAATCAGGAGATCGGGGGCGTTGTCCCGGACGGGCCGGCCACTCGCGGCCGGCGCTTCGGGTGGACACCTGGCCCCTGCTTCTGGAGCCGACATGTCTGACAGGAGATCCAAGCCCTGGAGGGCCCTTGCTCATTCCGATGCACGGGCCGACGCGCTCGCCGCTGCACACGCCTCGGTGATGACGGACGGGCCGAGCACACCCGCGACGCCGACCACGGTCAGCGGGATGAAGACCCTTGGCGCCTGCCTCGTGGGGCTGGCACTGGCAGGCCCCGCCCTCCCTGCGATCGCGGCGACTGGCGTCCCGGCTCCCACGACGGCAGCGACCTCCACGACGGCAGCGCGCTCCATCGACGTGCACGCGCGCCCGCTGGGTGTCCTGACCACTGCCCGCCTCCAGGCAGCCCCCGACCAACGCAGCGATTACGCCCGCGTCATCGTCCGCTTCCGGGCCGACGCCCCGACGCTGCGTGCGCATCCGCTGCGGCTCCAGTCCACCGTGGCCGAGGCGCGAGACATCGCCCAGGTGCGTGCGACCACGCTGAGCCTGCGCCAGGGTCGCGTCCTGACGGCCAGGCGCAGCCTTGATGCCCGCACCCACGTCTTCACCGCGCCGGGCCTGAGTTCCGCGGCCCTGGCCCACGCCTTGGCCGCCGACTCCGAAGTGGAAGCGGTGGAGCCAGACCGCTGGTGGCGCCCGTACGCTGTCCCGAACGACCCGCTCTACGCCACCGCCGCTTCAGCGGGCGTCACCGCCGGCCAGTGGTACCTCAAGGCGCCGGACAGCACACTGATCTCCCCCATCAACGCACCCTCCGCCTGGGATCTCAGCACCGGGGCCGGCGTCGTGGTGGCGGTCATCGACACGGGCGTGCGCTACGACCATCCGGACCTCAGCGGCCAGTTGCTGCCGGGCTACGACATGATCGGCTACGCGAGCGCCGGCAGCACCGCCACGGCCACCGCCAATGACGGCGACGGGGCCGACAACGATGCCAGCGACCCCGGCGACTGGGTCGATCAAGCCGACATCAACAGCGGACGCCTGGGCAGTTCCTGCACCTCGGACGACATCGGCGCCAGCAGCTGGCACGGCACCCGTGTCAGCGGATTGATTGCCGCAACCACCAACAACGGCCTGGGCATGGCGGGCCTGGCCTACGGCGCCAAAGTGCTGCCGGTCCGGGCGCTGGGCAAATGCGGAGGCTGGCAGTCAGACATTGAAGCGGGCATGCGCTGGGCGGCGGGTCTGCAGGTGCCCGGTCTGCCGACCAATCCCAATCCGGCGCGGATCATCAACCTGAGTCTGGGCAGCGACGGCAACTGCTCCTCCAGCTATCAATCGGCGGTCAATGCGGTGGTGTCGGCCGGCGTGCTGGTGGTGGCCGCGGCTGGCAATGGCAATGACACCGGCGGCATTGCTGTCGGCGCCCCGGCGAACTGCCGCAATGTGGTGGCGGTGGCGGCGGTGCGCCATTCCGGCACCAAGGTGGGCTTCTCGAACCTGGGGCCGGAAGTGACGGTGAGCGCCCCCGGCGGCAACTGCGTGACCGACACCGGCTGCCTCTATCCCATCCTCTCCACCTCCAACAGCGGCAGCACCACGCCGAAAGCGGCGGACAACGCCTACAACTACGGCGGCACCGGCACCAGCTTCGCCACGCCGCTGGTGAGCGCCACGGCGGCGCTGATGATGGCGGCGGACAGCACGCTGTCTCCGTCGCAGATCACCAGCTTGCTGCGAAGCACCGCGCGCCCGTTCCCGACGACGGGAGCGCAGTTGGCCAACGCGCCGGTCTGCCAGGATCCCGCCACCTTGGGCACGAGTTCGCAGCTGGAGTGTTATTGCACGACCAGCACCTGCGGCGCCGGCATGGTGGACGCCGATGCGGCCGTGCGGGCGACGCTGTCGCAGCGATCGGGGAGCACGCCGGCGCCGGCGCCCAGCCCCGCGCCGACCACCGATTCAGGCGGCGGTGGTGGTGGCGGCGGCGCCATGGCCGCGGGATGGCTGCTGGCGCTGCTGGTGGCCTGCGGCCTGTTGGCGCAGCGCCGGAAATCGGCTGTATAAGGGGACTTGATTCAGCGCGCCCCGGACGCCGACGACGCTGCAGTGGCCGGCGCCTCGGCCTGCGGCACATCACAGCTCTTGCGGTGGTCGCCCCACGGCGGATTGGCGACCGCATCCAGGCGTGACAGTTGCAGCCCATCCAGGCGCGGCACCCGCAGCGTCGTCTGCTGGCTCGGGGCCTGCAGGCGCAGGATGCGCAGGCCCTTGTAATTGCGCTTGCTCATCGCATCCAGCGCCGCCTCGGCGGCGGCTTCGCTCTCATGCCGGCTCAGCACCAGTGTCGGCTGCTCGTCGGGGAAGCCCTGCAGCGGCTCGAAAGCGATCTTCGCGTTGCGATAGGTCTCTTCCTTGCGCGCCTGGAATTCCTTGCTGGGCATCTTGATGGTGGCCAGCGCCCAGGTGCCGCCCGAGGCGGTGGACTGCGCCTGCCACGAGGCGGCGGTCAGCCCGACGCGATTGAGCACCGCCGTGGTCTGACGCAGCGCTTCATCCGTTTCCAGCGGCCCCAGTTCCACGCAAGCCAGCTTGTTGAGCTGGCTGGCGGCCTGTTGCCCCAGCAGCTTGAGTTGTTCGGGCCGGACCTGCTGCTCCAGCCGGGAGGGTGCGGACGCACCACTGTTGATCCACCCGCCGCGCCACGCCAGCAGCAGCAGGTTCACGAGCAGGAGCAGGACAACCAGGGCTCGCAGCATCGGCGGTTTATCCCTTCGAGGCCGGCGCGGCACCGCCGCCCAACCGTACGCTGACTTCACCACCGGTCACCGGCTGCACACCGGCCGGCGTCTGCACCAGCAGTTCGCCACGCTCGCTGACGCCCATGGCCGTGCCTTCCAGCAGGCCGGCCGTCACCGACTGCCCCAGCAGCAGGTCGCGGCGGGCAAAGCGATCGCGCCAGGCGCCAAAGCCGTTCGTCGGGAAACCGGCCAGGGCCTTGAGCAGCGTGGGGGCCAGACGGGCCAGGGCCTGCGGCGGGGTGATCCCGGGCAGCAACTCCTGCAGGCAGGCAAAGCCGGTGCTGAGCTGGGAGTCGGCCACGCGGGCGCGGTCGGACACGTTCAGGCCCACGCCGATGACCGCCATGCGGGAACTGCCAGCCGGCACCGTTTCAATGAGGATGCCGCCCAGCTTGCGCTGATCGAGCCACAGGTCGTTGGGCCACTTCAGTTGCAGGCGCTGTCCGGTGGGATCCAGGGCCTCGGCAATGGCCGTCCCCACCACCAGCGACAGCCCGGACCAGTCCGACACTTCCAGCGGCAGCAGGATGGAAAACGTCAGCGAGGCGCCCGCGGTGCTGTGCCAGGCGCGGCCCTGGCGGCCCCGACCGTGGGTCTGATGTTCGGCCACCAGCAGGCAGGGATGCAGATCGTGCTGACGGCGGCCATACGGACGGCTGTCGCCAGCGCGGCTGAAGGCGCGGGTCTCCGCGCCAGCGCCTGGACGCCCTTCGTTGCGCCCGTCCTGGCGTCCGTCCCCCCGTGCATCAGCCGTGCGAGCATCGCCCGCCTGTGAAGCGGGTGCGGCATTCTCGCGTCGCACCCGGTCCACCAGCATGGCATTGGTCGATTCCACCCGCGCCAGCACCTCGATGCTCAGGCCGGGCAGCAGCGGCTCCAGGTCTTGCCACAGGGCTTCAACGCCCCACTGTTGATGTTCTTGCATCGCCTCGAGAAAGAGTCTTGATCGTCCCGGTGCCAGGCGGCCCGGTGGTGTGCGCAGCGCCTCAGCGCTTGGGCGCGAGCATCGTGCCACGACAGCTTGGGCTGCCGCAACGACACTCGAACCGCTTTTTCACTTTCGCGGTGTAGCGCTCGTCAATGATCAAACCATAGTCGTAAAACAGCTCTTCGCCGGGGGAAATATCCGTCAGAGCATGGATGAAAACCCGCCCTTCTTCTTCCCGCGCCTCGCAATTGGGAGAACAGGCATGATTGATCCAGCGGGCATTGTTGCCATCCACCGCCGCATCAATGACGCCGCCCTCTTCCAGATGAAAGAAGAAGGTATGGTCCGGCTGGGCCGGATCGTGCGGATGGCGGCGCAGGGCTTCGTCCCAGTCAATGCGCTGGCCTTTGTATTCGATGATGCGCTCACCGGCCCGGATGTCGGTCAGGGCATACACGCCGCGGCCATGCACGCCGGAGGCCCGCACCTGAATCCGGGACCGGCCGGACGACGAACCCGAGGCGCGGTTACCCTTGCGGGGGGCTTCACCCGCCTTGGGGGTGGAGCGGGGCGGACGCGTGTCAGGGCTTTGTTGCGGCATGGAGCGAGTCCGTTACATTGAAATCATGGGTGCGCGCGCGTGTACGCGCGAGGCCGGATTGTAGGCAGGCGTTTCGACCCTTCGGACGCCGCCTTCGACAGGAAAGAAGCAAAAGCACATGAGCAAGGCATTGGTGATCGCGGAGAAGCCCTCGGTGGCGCAGGACATCGTCCGTGCCCTGACCCCGCAATCGGGCAAATTCGAGAAGCACGACGAGTACTTTGAAAACGATGAGTACATCGTCAGCTCCGCCGTGGGCCACCTGGTGGAGATCAAGGCGCCGGAGGAATTCGACGTCAAGCGCGGCAAATGGAGCTTTGCCCATCTGCCGGTCATTCCGCCGCATTTCGATCTGAATCCGATCGACAAGAGCAAAGGCCGGCTCAATGCGCTGGTCAAGCTGATCAAGCGCAAGGACGTCACCTCGCTCATCAATGCCTGTGACGCGGGCCGCGAAGGGGAATTGATCTTCCGCCTGATCGTGCAATACGCCGGTTCGGCCAAGGCACAGATCCAGAAGCCGGTGTCCCGGCTGTGGCTGCAATCGATGACGCCGCAAGCGATTCGCGATGGCTTTGACGCGCTGCGCAGCGACCAGCAGATGCTGCCGCTGGCCGACGCCGCCCGCTGCCGCTCCGAAGCCGACTGGCTGGTGGGCATCAACGGCACCCGCGCGATGACCGCCTTTAACTCGCGCGATGGCGGCTTCTTCCTGACGACGGTCGGCCGGGTGCAGACGCCCACGCTGTCCATCGTGGTGGAGCGGGAAGAGAAGATCCGCAAGCACGTCTATCGTGACTACTGGGAAATCCGCGGCACGTTTGATGCCGTGGCCGGCCAGTACGAAGGCAAGTGGTTCGACCCTGCATGGAAGAAGAATGAGCAGGACCCGGAGCAGCGCGCCGACCGCGTGTGGACCCAGCAGGAAGCCGAGGCGATTGCGGCTGCGGTGCGCGGTCAGCCCGCGTCGGTGACGGAAGAATCCAAGCCCAGCACCCAGGCCAGCCCGGGCCTGTATGACCTGACCACGCTGCAGCGCGAGGCCAACTCCCGTTTCGGTTTCTCGGCCAAGACGACGCTGTCGCTGGCGCAGGCCCTGTATGAGAAGCACAAGGTCCTGACCTACCCCCGGACGGACTCGCGCTATCTGCCGGAAGACTATCTGAGCGTCGCCAAACAGACCGCCGAGATGATTGCCGATGCGGATCTGCCCGGCCCGCTGCGCGCCCTGGCCCCGCATGCACGGACGGCGCTGAACAACGGCTACATCAAACCCACCAAGAAGGTGTTCGACAACAGCAAGGTGTCGGACCACTTTGCCATCATCCCGACCCTGCAGACGCCCTCCAGCCTGACCGAGGCGGAAGCCAAGCTCTACGACATGGTCGTCAAGCGCTTCCTGGCGGTGTTCTTCCCGCCTGCGGAGTTCCAGGTCACCACCCGTATCTCGACGGTGAAGGCCGCCGGCAAGTCCTTCAGCTTCCAGACCAACGGCAAGGTGCTGGTCAAGCCGGGCTGGCAGGCGGTGTATGGCAAGGAAGCCACCGACGAAAACGCCGAGCCGGGCACCAGCGGTGCGATGCTCGTGCCGGTAGCCGCCGGCGAGATGGTGCGCACCGAAAGCGCCGATGTGAAGGCGCTGCAGACCAAGCCGCCGGCCCGCTACACCGAAGCAACGCTGCTGTCCGCCATGGAAGGCGCCGGCAAGCTGGTGGACGACGACGAACTGCGCGAAGCCATGGCCGAGAAGGGCCTGGGCACACCAGCGACCCGCGCGGCCATCATTGAAGGCCTGCTGGCGGAGAAGTACATGCTGCGCGAAGGGCGTGAGCTGATCCCGACCGCCAAGGCCTTCCAGCTGATGACGCTGCTGCGCGGCCTGGGCGTCGAGGAACTGACCAAGCCCGAGCTCACAGGCAACTGGGAATTCCAGCTGTCCGAAATGGAAAAGGGCCGACTCAAGCGCGAAGCCTTCATGGCCGAGATCGCCGCCATGACGCAGCGCGTGGTGCAAAAGGCCAAGGAGTACGACCGCGACACCATCCCCGGCGACTACGCCACCCTGAAGACGCCCTGCCCCAAGTGCGGCGGCGTGGTGAAGGAGAACTACCGTCGATTCACCTGCGTCGGCAAGACCGGCCACGGGGACGAGTGCGGCTTCTCCATCCCGAAGATCCCGGGCGGCCGCAGCTTCGAGCTGCCGGAAGTGGAAACCTTCCTGCGCGAGAAGAAGGTCGGTCCGCTGGAAGGCTTCCGCTCCAAGGCCGGCTGGCCCTTCACCGCCGAACTGGCGTTGGTGTTCGACAGCGAAATCGACAACTGGAAGCTGGAATTCGACTTCGGTGAGGACGCCCGCAAGGCCGAGGAATCCGGCGAGCCGGTGGACTTCAGCGGCCAGACACCGCTGGGTCATTGCCCGAAGTGCAATGGCCGCGTGTTCGACTACGGCTCCAATTACGTCTGCGAGCATGCGGTGGGCAGCCACATCGCCTGCGACTTCAAGAGCGGCAAGATCATCCTGCAGCAGCCGATCGAGGCGGCGCAGATGGGCAAGCTGCTGGAGCACGGCAAGACCGACCTGCTGGAGAACTTCGTCTCCAACAAGACCCGCCGCAAGTTCAAGGCCTACCTGACCTACGACCGCAAGGAAGGCAAGGTGGTGTTCGAGTTTGAACCGCGGGCTACGAAGGGCGCCCCGGCGCGCAAGTCGTCCACGGCGGCACGCGCAGGCGGGGGTGACGAGGGGGCTGAGGCCGCCAAGCCGGCCACCAAGGCCGCCACAAAGACGGCTGCCAAGACGGCAGCCGCCAAGAAGACGGTGGTCCGCAAGGCCGCCGCCAAGAAGGCCACCGCCGGCTCCTGACGGCAGGCGCGGCGTCGGGCGTCGTCCGTCGTCCGTCGGCCGTGGTCCGTCTGCGGGGCGCACGGACGACGGATCCGGATGGCACGAGCCGCTGACTGAGGAGACTCCATCCCTCGGTCAGCCGCCATGCGATTTGATGTTGTTTCCCCAGCCCACGCACAATTGTTGAACGACGTGCGGGTCCTGCAAGACCTGCAGCAGCCGGAAACGCTGCCGCCAGAGAAACTCTCTCCGGACCCTGCCGCCTCCGCGCGGGCCATGTCCGCCGCGCTACGTCGGTTGACCGAGCCGCCCAGCCGTGCAATTGCCCGCCATCTGTATCGGCTGGCGCGTGATGAGCAAAATCACCTCGCGCAGGCGGCGGTGCTGCTGGGCCCAGTGTTGAGAGACGCGCTGGTCGCGCGACTGCGCATGCACGAGCCGCTGGAAGACCGGATGGAGCATTGGCTTTCCGGCGAGGCCTTCCGAGGCGAGATCCCCCAACAGATGCAGGGCGCGCTCATCCAGCATCTGCAGTCCACCCGGGCCATGGGGCGACTCCTGCAGGACGTCGATCAGTTCCAGTTGGCTGGCCTCATGTGCCGTTGGCAGGTCGCTCATAACGCCACTCAAATTGCGCTGCGTCGGGCTCCGCCCGGAGACGCCACGACGTACTATCGGCAACGCCTGGCCTCATTGCTCGGGGCGTTCAACCGCGCCGACACGCTGCAGGACTGCCGGGAGAAGCTGGACACCTTGTGGGCATGCCTGACCGCCTTTGAACGGCACCAATCGTCGCACCGCCTGTCCGCGGAACAAGGCGGCTTTCATCCACAAGCTCCGACCCGCCCTTCCCCCTCCCCCCACACCAGCGACCTCGATCTCGGAAGTGATCTGGACCTCGCCTCCGTCACGGAAGCAAACCCCACGCCGCCTGATCGTCGTCCTCGCCACCTTCCCGCCCTGCTGGAGAATCCAGATGCCCCGTCGACCGCGGCCTTGATGCAGCCGCCCACCGATCTGGAGCGCCCCTGGCGTCAGACCGGGACCAGCCGGCCCGCGCGCGAAAGCACCCACCTCTGACCACCCGTCGCCCGGGGGACGCCAGAACCTCCGTGCACCCTCATTTTTTTGCGACACTGCGCGCAAGGCATAGGGAGAGTGCATGGGTCGGTCGACGCTGAGCATCCAGACACGGTTGGTGGCCGCGCTCAGCCTGAGTGCGACGATTCTGGTCGGTCTCATCGGCCTGTACTGGGTGAATCGCCACGAGCGGGAACTGGACGCCGAACTGCAGGAGCGCCAGCGCCGCATGGCCCAGCTCGTCGCCCGCGGCTTCGCTGAACCGGTGTGGAACCTCGACAGCGCCGCACTGTCCGAACTGCTGGATGCGGTCATGGCCGATCCGGAAGTCCACGCCATCGTCCTCACCGCTCCCGGCCTCGAAACCCTGCGCCGGGAACGGACCACCCCGGCGGTGCGTCCGGAGACGATGGAATTCGAGCTCAGTCACCGCTCCGGGGTGGACAACGGCCCCGCCGGCGCGCTGGGCCGGGCCACGCTGGTCTACACCCGGGCCTACATCGATCAGCGGGTAGGCGAGACCCGGCGGCTGGTGGCCAGCCTGCTGGCGACGGTGCTGCTGGCCATCGGCCTGACCAGTTATGTGCTGGTGCGTCGGCTGGTGGAGCGTCCGGTCTCGCGCCTGCGCGGCCTGGCCCAGCGGGTGGCCAGCGGCGAGCTGGGCGCGCAGATCACCCCCGAACATGCGGATGAGATCGGCGACCTGACCGATCAGCTCAATGCGATGAGCGCCAAGCTGCAGGCCTTCGCCGAAGGCGTGCGCAACAGCGAGCAGCGGTATCGCAGCCTCTTTGAGAACGCTGCCGAAGGCATCTTCCAGGCGGACGGCCATGGGCGGTTGCTTCGGATCAACAAGGCCCTGGCCCATATGCTGGGCCTGCAGCAGCCCGAACAGGCTCAGCACCTGACGCTGCGCCGGGTGGTGCGCATCGAGCCCGACGAATATCGCCGGCTGGCGCGCGCCCTCGGGCGTCACCGCCTGCTGCAGCAGGTGCCGCTTTTGGTCACCACGCGGGACGGCCGCGACCTCTGGATGGAATTGAGCCTGCATCTGGTGCAGGACGGCGGCGCCTCCCGGGTCGAAGGCCTGGTCAGCGACATCACCCAGCGCCGCATGGCCGAGCAGGAACTGACCCAGCATCGCGACCATCTGGAAGAGCTGGTGACCGAGCGCACGGTGGAGCTGTCGCAAGCCAAGCAGCGGGCCGAGACCGCCAACCAGGCCAAGAGCCGCTTCCTGGCCACGATGAGCCATGAGTTCCGCACCCCGCTCAATGCCATCCTGGGTTTTGCGCAACTGCTGCAGATGGACAAGACGCTGACCGACAGCCAGCAGTCCAAGATCCGCCTGATGCGGGAGTCCGGTGAGCATCTGCTGGTGCTGATCACCGACCTGCTGGACGTGGCCAGCATCGAGGCCGGCAAGCTCACCCTGCAGCTCAACCCGCTGGACCTGCGCGCCCTGCTGGAGATGTGCAGCGAGTCGATGCGCCCCCGCGCCGCCGAAAAGGGACTGGCCTTTGATGTGGCCCTGGACCCCGAGCTGCCGGCCCGGGTGCGCGCCGACGGCCAGCGGCTGCGTCAGGTGCTGCTCAACCTGCTCTCCAATGCGGTCAAGTTCACCGACAGAGGCCGGGTCGGCCTGGCGGTGGACCTCGTCGCCCGCGGTCCCAGCAGCATCGTGCTGCGCTTCAGCGTGACCGACACCGGCATCGGCATGGAGCCGCAACAGGTGCAGCGGCTGTTCCAGCCGTTCGAGCAGGTCGCGGACCAGTCCCGCCGCGCCGGGGGCACCGGGCTGGGCCTGGCGATCAGCCAGCAGCTGGTGAAGCTGATGGGCGGCATGATCGATGTGGAAACCGCGCCGGCCAAGGGCAGCCGGTTCAGCTTTGCGCTGGAGCTGCCGCTGGCGTCCTGACGGTCAGCCGGACCGGCCTCCCCTGCAACGGCCGACGCGAGGCCATCGCGCCCCCCCCGCGCGGCCGGTGCAGCCTTGTCCGGCCTGTGCGGCGCCCGCACCGCCCCGCGCGTCGCCTTCGGCCCCCGGGCCGCGCCCCGGCATACTCGGCGCCATGACAGGCATCTTGTTCTCCAAGCTGCTGGCGATCTTCATCGCCGCGGCCATGGGCTGGTTTGTCGGACACATGCGCTGGCTGGGCAAGGCCGGCGGCGACAACGATCCCGCCCGTGTGCTGTCCAACCTGGCCTTTTATCTGTTTGTCCCCGCGCTGATGTTCCGCACCACCGCGCGGGTGGACTTCCACACCCTGCCCTGGCTGACGATTGCCGCCTTCTTCGCGCCCGTCGTCATGGCACTGCTCGGGGTTTACCTGTGGCAGCGCTCTCGCCGCCCGGAGAACCCTGCGGTGCCCGCCGTGCGCAGCATCACCGCCTGCTTCGGCAACACACTGCAGGTGGGCGTGCCGCTGGTGGCCGGGGTGTTCGGCGAGGATGGCCTGGCGGTGCACATCACCATCGTCAGCCTGCATGCCCTGACCCTGCTGAGTCTGGCCACGGTGCTGGTGGAGTCGGACCTGGCCCGTCACCATGCGACCGGTGCCAGCCTGTGGTCGATGCTGTTCATCACCATGCGCAACACCATCATCCATCCGGTGGTGCTGCCGGTGCTGGCCGGCTTTGCCTGGAACCTGACCGGGCTGGCCCTGCCGCGGGTGCTGGATGAGGTGCTGCAGATGCTCGGCAGCGCGGTGGTGCCGCTGTGTCTGGTGCTGATCGGCATGTCGCTGTCGTATTACGGCTGGCCGCGCGCGTGGCGAGACATGATGGGCCTGCTGGTCGTCAAGCTGCTGCTGCAACCGGCGCTGGTGCTGGTGGTGGCCCACTGGGTGTTCGGACTGTCGGGGCTGGGGCTGGCGGTGATCGTCATGATGGCCGCGCTGCCGCCGGGCTCCAATGCCATGATGTTCTCGCAGCGCTATCGCACGCTGGAGCAGGAAGCGTCCGGCGCTGTGGTGGTGGCCACGCTGCTGTTTGCCTTCACCGCGCCGCTGTGGCTGGCCATTCCGGTGTGGTTGGGACGATGAGCAGCGGCGACACCCTCGATCTCCGTCCGGCTGATCAGGTGCCGGCGGATGTGTTGCATGCGCTGTTTCGGGAGGCCTTTGCCGACTACCTGATTGGTCCCTTTGAGGTGCCCCTGAGCCAGTGGCCGGCCTTCCTGGCGCGCCAAGGGGCAACGCTGCGGCTGTCCCGAGTGGCGTTCGATGCCACTGGTCAGGCGCTGGCGTTTGCGCTGGTGGCCGAGCGACCGCTGCACCGTCGCTGGCGGCTGGCGACGATGGGCGCCCGCCCCCAGGCGCGTGGCACTGGCGCTGCAGGCCGGCTGCTCGACGAGTTTCTGCTGCGCGCGGCGGCTCAGGGACAGCAAGCGGTGGAGCTGGAAGTGTTTGCCCAAAACGAGCGCGCGCGCCGCCTCTATGAAAGCCGGGGCTTCGAGAGCGTCCATCCCCTGTACGGCTGGCAGGGCGAGCTCGCGGCCTTCCAAACCTCGCCCGCCTCGCCGCCTCTGCAACCCGTTCACCATGTCCGGGAAGACGGCCGGTCACGCGAAGCGTCGACCACGCCAGAGATCCCGGGCGCGCAGGATGTTGCCGGTCTCGGCCCGTTTCCCCCGCAGTCCGTCGACCTGTCCACCGCCCTGGACTGGCTGGACGCCGCCGAGCACCGCTGGCCCGACCTGCCGCTCCAGGTGACCCGGGCGTCCCTGCAGCACCTCGCCGAGGCCCACGCCTGGCAGATCCGCACCGGGGACGCCGCCGCCACAGCGCAGATCGTGTTCACCCTGCCCGACGAAACCGTGATGGTGAACAGCTTCATCGCCCCCGATCCACGGGACGCCGCCGCGCTGATTCAGGCCCTGGCCCGGGTCTATCCCCAGCGCCGCCTGCGAGTGCCCCAACTGCAGCGGGACGCCCTGGGAGGCCAGTGCCTGCGGGACCTCGGCGCCACGCCCTTGCCGCTGCATCAGCTCTGGATGTGCCGTTCACTGGCACCGACGCCCCGTCCCTGATCCTCGGAACCGGTACCGACACGCCGCCCCTCTTGCTTCCCGCACTTGTGGGCGCGGCTGCGCCTGTGTAGGGTGCGTCCTTTCACATCACTTCCCCGTCCTGCGGGATCCCTGTCATGCGCATCAAGACTCTGACCCTGGCCGTCTGGGCCGCCCTGAACGTGGGCGGACTCGGGGCCGCCTCCGCCTGGGCCGCCACGCCCGCCCAACCCGGCAGCGCCATCAGCGCCGATGGCGGCACGCTGCAGGTCAAGCTGGAGAAGGTCAAGCTGGCCAATGGATTCGAAGTGATCCTGGTGGAAGACCACCGCCTGCCGCTGGTGGCCTTCAACCTGTGGGTGCATGCCGGTCCTCGCAATGAGGCCAAGGGCCAGACCGGTTTCGCCCACCTGTTCGAACACTTGATGTTTGCCGGCACGCGTCACATCCCGCGCGGTCAGGCCGACCAGATCATCGACGCCGCCGGCGGCACCGACTCCAACGGCACCACCGACTTCGACCGCACCAACTACTTCTTCACCCTGCCCTCCAACCAGCTGGAACTGGGCCTGTGGCTGAAGTCGGACATGCTGGGCTACATGATCGACGAGGTCGATTCGGTGGCGCTGGCCAACCAGCAGGACGTGGTGCGCAACGAGCGCCGCCAGTCGGTTGAGAACCGTCCCTACGGCATCGTGGAGGAAGCGCTGTTCCATGCGCTGTATCCGGAAGACCATCCCTACTACGCGTCGGTCATCGGCTCGCATGCCGACATCCAGTCCATCCGGCTGGAGGATGTGAAGGCCTTCGCCCGCAAGTACTACCGCCCCAACAATGCCACGCTGGTGCTGGCCGGTGACTTCAATCCCGCGCAGGCCCGCAAGCTGGTGGAGAAGTACTTCGGTCCGCTGAAGGCGGGTGACGCGGTGCCGCCGGTGCAGGTGCCCCAGCCCAAACTCACCGAGGAAAAGCGGGTGGCGGTGACCGACCGCATCGAGCTGTCCCGCCTGAACATCGCCTGGCAGACGCCGGCCGTCTTCCAGCCCGGCGACGCCGAGCTGGATGTGGCCTCGCATGTGCTGGGCGGTGGCAAGTCCAGCCGTCTCTACAAGACCCTGGTGTATGACAAGCAACTGGCCCAGTCGGTGTCGGTGCAGCAGTATTCGCTGTCGCTGGGATCGGTCTTCGGCATCGAGGTGGTGGCCCGTCCGGGTAAGTCGCTGGAGGAGATCGAGAAGCTGGTGGACGATGCCGTCGCCGATCTCGCCCAGAACCCGCCCACCCCGGAAGAAATGGGCCGCGCCCGCGCCGCCATCGAGACCGGTCTGCTGACCCGTCTGGAGAAGCTGCAGGGGTTGGCTGACCAGATCAACTACTACAACCAGCAGGCTGGCGACCCGAACTACATCGCCAAGGACCTGGGCCGTTACCAGGCGATGACCGGCGCTCAGGTGCGCGACGCCGTCGCCCAGCAACTGAAGAAGCAGGCACGGGTGGTCGTCTACGCCACGCCGGGCGAGCAGAAGCTGGCGGCAGAAGTGCCGACGCCGCCGATGCCCACCAAGGCCGGCAAGGGCGAGCGCGAGTCGCTCAATGCCGACGCGGCCTGGCGCAAGACCCAGCCCAAGGGCAGCAAGGCCAAGCCGCTGACGCTGCCGGACGGCCACCGCTTCACCCTGTCCAACGGCCTGACCGTCATCCATGTGGGCAACCCCGGCCTGCCGCTGGTCAGCGCCACGCTGGTGGTGCGCGCCGGACAGTCGGCCAATCCGCAGGACAAGCCGGGCCTGGCCAGCTTCACCGCTGCCATGCTGGAGCAGGGCACGCAGTCGCGCAGCGCGCAGCAGATCGCCGACGAAGCGGGCAGCCTGGGGGCCACGCTCACCAGCAGCTCCAGCCGCGATGAAGCACGGGTGGAGGTGAGCAGCCTCAAGCGGAATTTCGCGCAGAGCCTGGCCCTGCTGGCCGATGTGACCCAGAACCCGGCCTTTGCCGAGACCGAGGTGACCCGCTTGAAGGGCGTGCGTCTGGCAGCGCTGGCGCAGCAACGGGAGCAGGCACCGGCGGTGGCAGCCCTGGTGGGCAACCGCGTGGTCTACGGCGAAGGGCATCCGCTGGCTGCGAACGGCCTGGGCACCGAAGCCGCCATCCAGGCGACCGACCCCACCCAGCTGCGTCAGTTCTGGCAGACCCACTACCGCCCGGATGAAGCCGCGCTGGTGGTGGCCGGCGACATGAGCGAAGCGGAACTCAAGCCGCTGGCCGAGAAGCTGTTCGGCGGCTGGGTGAAACCGGCGTCGGCCGTGCCGGCGCTGGCGGCTGCGGCGCCCAAGCCGGTGGCCGCCCGCGTGGTGCTGGTGGACAAGCCCAATTCGCCGCAGACGGCGCTGGCCGTCGTCGCCCCCGGGCCCAAGGCCGGTGTGCCGCAGGCCGCCGACATCAAGGTGATGAACGCCGCCATGGGCGGGCTGTTCACCTCCCGCATCAACACCCAGCTGCGGGAGGTTAAGGGCTACACCTATGGCGTGTACTCCGGCTTCTCGATGAACCGGGACAGCGGCAGCTTCGGCATCCGTGGCAGCGTGCGCACCGACGTGACCGGCCCCGCCCTGTCCGACATGTTCAAGGAGATCGAGGGCATGCGGGCCAAGCCGATGGGCGCGGCCGAGCTGAACCGGGTGCGCAATGCGCAGCTGCTGGCCTTGCCCGGCCTGTTCGACACCAATCGCGTCGTGGCGTCCAGCTACGCCAGCGAATGGGCGCTGGGCCAGCCGCTGGACAGCATCACCACCCTGCCGCGCAAGTACAACGCGGTGACGGCGGCCAGCGCCTTGCAGGCGGCCCGCAGCTACGTGGACCCGGCGGGTCTGATCGTGGTGGCCGTGGGTGACCAGGCCAAGGTGCTGCCGCAGCTGCAAAGCTGGGGCCGCCAGCCGCTGGAGATCCGGGATGTGAATGGCGCAGTGCTGCCGGCGGCCGCACCGATGGCGCCTGCAGCCCCCGCAGCACCCGCGTCGGCACCCGCCAAGCCCTGACGGACGGCGCACGGCCGGTGGCGCCCTGCGCGGGCGTCGCTCTCCGGCCGTGGCGCTGGCGTCGGCGCCCCGTGCGGCCTGCCTCGGCAGGCCGCTCCGCTGCTCCCCCGCCCTTGTCCCTCCTCCTGACGAAGCCTCTCCTGACGGCTTTCGATGGATGCGGGCCAAGGGCCTTTTGCTGGGCGGGCCCCGGCGTGGCGTGATGGTTCAGAATCTCGCCATGACCGACCTCGTTGCCTACATGAACGGCGTGGGCGAGGCTGCACGTCGCGCCGCGACGCTGATGGCTGCCGCCCCGACCTCCGCCAAGAACCAGGCCCTGCTGGCCCTGGCCCGCCGTCTGCGGGACAGCGGCCCGGCCCTGACCGCCGCCAATGAACGCGATCTGGCTGCCGCCCGCGAGGCCGGCCTGGACGCGCCGCTGGTGGATCGTCTGCGGCTGGATGCCAAGACGCTGGACACGGTAGCGCTGGGCTGCGAGCAGATCGCCGCCATGCCCGATCCGATCGGCGAGATCACCGGCGTGAAGCGGCGCCCCACCGGCATCAGCGTCGGGCAGATGCGGGTGCCGCTGGGCGTCTTCGGCATGATCTACGAGAGCCGGCCCAACGTCACCATCGAAGCCGCCTCCCTGGCCATCAAGAGCGGCAATGCCTGCATCCTGCGCGGCGGCTCCGAAGCGCTGCACAGCAATCTGGCGCTGGCGGCGCTGGTGGCGCAGAGCCTGGAAGAAGCCGGCCTGCCCGCCGATGCGGTGCAACTCATCAACACCACCGACCGCGCCGCCGTCGGCCTGCTGATCGCGATGCCGGCCTTTGTGGACGTGATCATTCCGCGCGGCGGCAAGGGCCTGATCGAGCGCATCAGCCGGGATGCCCGGGTGCCGGTCATCAAGCATCTGGACGGCAACTGCCACTGCTATGTCGATGCGCAGGTCGATCTGGAACAGGCGCTGGTGGTGGTGGACAACGCCAAGACCCAGAAATACAGCCCCTGCAATGCCACCGAGTCCCTGCTGGTGCATGTGGACCAGGCGGCCGCGTTCCTGCCCCGCATCGGCCGGATCTTTGCGTCCAAGGGCGTGGAAATGCGTGCCTGCACCCGGGCCTTCGCCGCGCTGCTGGAAGTGCCGGATGCCAAGCTGGCGCTGGCCACCGAGGCCGACTGGGGCACGGAATATCTGGCGCCGATCATCAGCATCAAAGTGGTGGACAGCCTGGACGAGGCCATCGCCCACATCAATCACCATGGCTCGCATCACACCGACGCGATCCTCACCACCCTGCATGTGAACGCGATGCGCTTTCTGCGGGAAGTGGATTCGGCCAGCGTGATGGTCAATGCCAGCACCCGCTTTGCGGATGGCTTCGAATATGGCCTGGGCGCGGAGATCGGCATCTCGACCGACAAGTTCCACGCTCGCGGTCCGGTGGGCCTGGAGGGTCTGACCTCGATGAAGTGGGTGGTGCTGGGCCAGGGCGAAATCCGTCAGTAGTAAGGCGGAAGGGCCCTGCCGGTACACTTTGGCCTGCCTCGCCGTCCGGCGGGGGCCTCCTTTTTTCAAGGTCCGTGGCAGGCTCCGGCGCATCCTTGCTCCGGCACGGCCTGCGACGCCTTGCGCCCTGTGCTGCCATGTCCGATCTGCCGTCCACTTCCGCCCCGAGCCCTGCATCCACCCCGGTGTCCGCTTCTTCCGCGCCCGCAGCATCCGCCGCGCCGGCCCAGAGCGCGGCACCCGCGCTGCCGCCCGCAGTGAATGCGTCCAGCCGCAAGGCGCTGGTGCTGTTCTCCGGCGGTCAGGATTCCACTGCCTGCCTGGCCTGGGCCCTGGACCGTTTTGCGGAAGTGGAAACGCTGGGGTTTGACTATGGGCAGCGTCACCGCATCGAACTGGACTGCCGCCAGACGGTGCGCCAGCAGATTCGCGAGCAGTTCCCGGCCTGGGCCGGCAAGCTGGGCGAGGATCATCTGCTGGACCTGAGCCTGCTCGGCCAGATTTCCGACACCGCGCTCACCCAGGAGCGGGCGATCGAACTGCAGGCCAACGGCCTGCCCAACACCTTCGTGCCGGGCCGCAACCTGCTGTTCCTGACTTTCGCGGCCACGCTGGCCTACCGCCGGGGTGCCTCGGTGCTGGTGGGCGGCATGTGCGAGACCGACTTCTCCGGCTACCCCGATTGCCGCGACAACACGCTCAAGGCGCTGCAGGTGGCATTGAGCCTGGGCCTGGACACCCCCATGACGCTGGACACGCCGCTGATGTTCCTGACCAAGGCGCAGACCTGGTCCCTGACGGAGCAGCTGGGCGGTGCGGCGCTGAACGAGCTGATCATCGAACACACCCACACCTGCTACCTCGGCCAGCGGGACACCCGACATGCCTGGGGCTGGGGCTGCGGCCACTGCCCGGCCTGTGAATTGCGGGCCCGCGGCTATCAGGAATTCATCCAGGCCCGCGACAGCGGTCGTTGAGGAGCCAGCGTGACGGTGTTCTGGGAGCGGGCCCTCTGGGTCATCGGTGCGGTGCTGCTGTTCTGGGGCATCGGCGCCTACAACCGGGTGATGCTGCTGCGCAATGAGATCGGCAAGGCGTTCACCCAGCTGGACGATGCGCTGACGCGTCGCGCGGCGCTGGGGGAGCGCCTGCTGGGCCATCTGCGCGAGCGGCTGCCGAGCGAGCAGGCCAGCATCGATGCCCTCGCGGCCGCCCAGACCGAGGCGATGGCAGCAGCGCAGGCGGTGCGCGCCAAGCCCCATGCGGCCGATCCGATTGCGCAACTGGCCATCACCTCGGCGGTGCACGGGGCGGCGCTGACGCGGCTGATTTCGCTGGTGGAGCATCATTCGGAACTGGTGTCCGATGCCGAGCTGTATGCGGTGGTGGACGAGCTCAAGCTGGTGGACCGGCAGCGTGCGTTTGCCCGGCAGGTGTTCAATCAGGCGGTGCAGACCTACAACGAGGCGGTGCGGCAGTTTCCGACGCGAGTGCTGGTGAGCTTCTTCGGGTTCTCGGAATCGCGGAGCCTTTGAGGGCGTGCTGGCTCGTCAGGGCCGGTTTCCCTACACTGCGTCGACAGTGCGCCGTTTCAGGCGCCGTCGAGGAGCATGGATGCCTGTGCTGACGTGTAGCGATGATCCTCATCCGGCGGAGCTGCGACGCCCACCGGGCAAGCCGCGTTGGTGCTTGGTATTGCTTGGCGCGGCACTGGCCACCTCCATGCCGACCGCGTGGAGCCAGTCGGCGTCCGCGATGGCATCTGCGTCGGTATCGTCGTTGGCATCGACATCCACGGCTGCTGCGTCACGTGCCGCCGACGCGCAGACTGCCGCGTCCCGGGCCCCGTCGGAAACATCGACGGAGACCCTCAGCGCCGACCTGAAAGCCCGCTCGCTGGCGGCCACGTGCGCGGCCTGCCACGGCACCAACGGTCGCACCACCGCAGACGATGCCCTGCCCCGCCTGGCTGGCCGCCCCGCGACGGAGATCGCTGAAGCGCTGCGGGCGTTCAGATCCGGCGCCCGCCCCGGAACCGTGATGCCGCAGTTGGCCAAGGGCTATGACGAGACCCAGATCGACCTGCTCGCACGCTACTTCGCAGCGCAGCCGGTCGCCACTGAGAGGAGTCGTCGATGATGCGCCGACGCGACTGGTTGCGGGCTGGCAGTGCGCTGGCATTGGCGCCATTGGCGCAAGGACAATCGCAGGCCGAGATTCCGGCTCCGTCTCAGGCCCGGTCTCAGGCTGGAGAACAGGCTCAACCGCACGCCCAGCCCAGCGCTCAAAGCCATTGGCGCCGTGCGCGCGTGGTGGTCGTCGGTGGTGGCATTGGCGGCAGTACCGCGGCGCGTTATCTGCGGTTGTGGTCGGGCCACACGCTGGAGGTCGTGCTGGTCGATCCGCAGGCCGACTTCGTCTCCTGCCCGCTTTCCAATCTGGTGCTGGGCGGCTTCACGTCGATGGAGGCGCTGACCCGTCCGATGGCCAGCCTCGACGCCTCCGGCGTGCGCCGTGTGCAGGACACCGTCACCCATATCGACACCGACCGTCGCCTGGTGCTGCTCGCCCGCGGCGATCCGCTGCGCTACGACCATCTCATCGTCTCCCCCGGCATCGATCTGGACTGGGACAGCGTTCAAGGCCTTGCATCGGCCCATGCGAGCGGACAGATCCTGCAAGCCTGGAAAGCCGGCCCGGAAACCCTGGCCCTTCGCCGACAGCTGGAGGCGATGCCCGACGGCGGTGTGTTTGCACTGACGATTCCCGAAGCACCGTATCGCTGCCCGCCCGGCCCCTATGAACGCGCCAGCGTGGTGGCGGCCTGGATGAAGAAAGCGAAACCCCGCAGCAAGCTGCTGGTGCTGGACGCAAATCCGGACATCACCTCCAAGGCGGCGCTGTTCCGTCGCGTGTGGGCGGAGCGATATGCGGGTCTGCTGGAATATCGGCCGCTGCACAAGGCGGTGGCGGTGGACTCAGCCGGCGCGCGCGGCACCGTGCGGTTTGAATTGCAGTCGCCGGAGCGCGCAGATGTGTTGAATGTGCTGCCTGCGATGCGTGCGGGCGCGATTGCGCGCGCTGCCGGCTTGGTCGGCCCCGGGCCGGGACGCTGGTGCCCGGTCGACTACCGGACCTTCGAATCGACACTCGCTTCCAGGGTCCACGTGATCGGCGACGCGATCCAGGTGGCGCCCGCCATGCCCAAGAGCGGCCACATGGCCAATGCACATGCGAAGGTGGCCGCCGCGGCGATCCTCAGTCAACTGGCCGGCATGGCGCCGGACGAGTCGCCGATGCTCACCAACACCTGCTACAGCCATGTCGATGGCGCGCAGGTGATCCACGTGGCGAGTGTGCATCGCTATCTGCCGCAGGAGCGGACCTATCGGGTGGTGCCGGGCTCGGGCGGTGTCTCGGAAGGGCCGAGCGAACTGGAGTCGCGCTATGCCTGGCACTGGGCCCGCACGCTCTGGCAGGACATGCTGGGCTAAGTGCTATGGGCTCAGGGCCCCCCGCCGCGTCAACACGTCAGGCCGTCAATGGCACTCGATCGCGCCAGCCGCCACCAGCTCGTCGAACAGCGTCGTCAGCCCATGGCCGGTCATCCGGAACGGATCCAGCCGCTGGGTCTCGCCGTACTTCAGCAGCAGCGCCGGATTGAGCCGGTGCAAATTGACCTGCCCCATCGACCAGCCCGCATACCGCCGCTCGCCGATCTCTTCATACGCGATGAGCGTGCACTGGTCATGCCGCTCGTCCATCACGATGCGCTTGTAGCGGACATTCACCGCCTCGCGCGAGCCTTCCAGCACCTGGATGAACACCCCGTCGGTATGGCAGAGCAGGCCGGTGATGCCTTCATGCGTGTTGTGCTCGCGGGAGCGGCGCACGATGTCCTGCAGGTCGTGAGCACTGAGGTCACGCCGCGCACGGCTGGCATAAACAAGACGAACAAGCATGGGGTCCTCTTTCGGTCTTAGCGCTTGCTGCGCACCAGCGACAGGAACTCGCGACGCAGGTTGGGGTCCTTCAGGAAGGCGCCGCGCATCACACTGTTGATCATCGTCGAATCCATGTCCTTGACGCCACGCCAGTGCATGCAGAAGTGGTCCGCATCCATCACGATGGCCAGACCGTCGGGACGCACCCGGTCCTGCAGTTCATTGGCCAGCATCGTGACCGCTTCTTCCTGGATCTGCGGACGGCTCATGATCCAGTCCGTCAGGCGGGCGTACTTGGATAGGCCGATCAGGTTGGAATGCTCGTTGGGCAGCAGGCCGATCCACACCTTGCCGATGATCGGGCACAGGTGATGCGAGCAGGCGCTGCGCACGGTGATCGGACCGACGATCATCAGCTCATTGAGCCGCTCGGCATTCGGGAACTCGGTGACCGACGGCGCCTGGGCATAACGTCCGGCGAAGACCTCACGCACAAACATCTTGGCCACCCGCTTCGCGGTTTCCTGGGTGTTGTGGTCGCTGTCGGTGTCGATCACCAGCGCCTGCAGCACGTCCTGCATCTTGGCCTGGACCTCGGCCTGCAACTGCTCCAGGTCCCCCGGCTCCAGGAAGTCGGCGATGTTGTCGTTGGCGTGATAGCGCTTCTTGGCATGGACCAGCCGGTAGCGGATGCGATCCGACGCGGGCAGGGCTGCCAGGGCCTCGGCGCTCAGGGTGGGGGTGCCTGTCATGAATGAAGGGGGCGCGCGATGAAGCGTGTCCCGAAGGTAAAGGTCGGTCGAAACAAGGCGGCGCCAGGCGCCGCCATGCGAGAGTCTGCCGGGATATTGTCCCTGCGGGGTGAAGTCATTGTGATCCGTAGGGCGTACAAGAGCGTCGGTGCGGGATGGCCACCCCTTAAACTTCGCCGGTGTCTACCCCCCATTCCTCCTCTCCTCCGCTGCATCGGCTGCTCAGCGCCAGCGCCGATGCGGTCCAGGCCGTCCGTGACGGCCATTCCCTCACCGACTGGCTGGGTCGCTGCGCCACCGAATTGCGGCCCGGCGCCCAGGCACTGAGCTTCACGGTGCTGCGCCGCCTGGGCGCTGTCCAGGCGGTGCGGTCCCGGCTGGCGCCCAAGGCGCCACCGGCCAAGGTGGATGCCCTGCTGGTCACCGCCCTGGCGCTGCTCTGGCCCGGTGACACCTCATACGCAGAACACACTCTAGTGGATCAGGCGGTGGACGCGGCGCGTCGCCGCACGCCCAAACACGCCGGCTTCGTCAATGCGGTGCTGCGCCGCTTCCTGCGGGAGCGCGAGGCGCTGGTCGAGTCCCTGAAGGACGACCCGATCGCCACCTGGAATCATCCCCGCTGGTGGATGGAACAACTGCAGCGCGACTGGCCGGATCATTGGCAGGCCCTGCTCGCGGCGAATCAGGAGCGGCCGCCGATGACGCTGCGGGTCAATCCCGCTTCAGGCCCCGCTGATCACTACCGGCAGCGCCTGACCGATGCCGGTATCGCGTCCGAGCCCGCCGGCGACCTGTTCCCGCAGGCGCTGGTGCTGGACGAACCCCGCCCGGTCCAGGCCCTGCCTGGCTTTGCGGAAGGAGATGCGTCGGTGCAGGACGCCTCGGCGCAACTGGCCGCGCCTTTGCTGCTGGGGCACCGCGCCCCGCAAGACTTGGCCCCCGGCGAGACCTGGCCCGTGCTGGGTGACGGCGCTCGGGTGCTGGACGCCTGCGCCGCTCCGGGTGGCAAAACCGCCCATCTGCAGGAACTGGCGGGCAACCGGCTGGATCTGCTGGCGCTGGACACTGACGCCAAACGGCTGGAGCGGGTCCGGGAGAACCTGGAGCGGATGAAGCTGAGCGGCCGGGTGAAAGCGGCGGATGCCCGCAACGTCAAATCGTGGTGGGACGGGCAGCCGCTGGATGCCATCCTGCTGGACGCGCCGTGCAGCGCTTCCGGCATCGTCCGCCGCCATCCGGATGTGCGATGGCTGCGCCGTGCGACCGACATCCCGGCCCTGGCTCAGATCCAGTCCGAGCTGCTGGAGGCGCTGTGGCCGGTGCTCAAGCCCGGCGGCCGGCTGCTTTACGCCACCTGCTCCGTCTTCAAGGCCGAAGGGCAGGATCAAATCGACGCGTTTTTGCAACGCCATGGCGATGCGCGGTTGCGTCTGTTCACCCGTGGAGCCGGCCACCTCCTCCCGCTCGCTGACAATGCTTCGCAACATCCACTGCGAGGCACTGCGGCCGTGACCGACGGCTTCTTCTACGCCTTGCTCCAGAAGTTGCCGTCCGCGTGAGCCTGTTGAGTCCGTTCGTTCTGCTGCGTACATGGTCGCGGCGCCTGACCCTGGTCGGCGCGCTGCTGGTCCTGCACGCCTGGGCACTGGCCCAGGGCGTGACGCTGCAACAGCTGCATGCGGAACGCGCGGAGGACGGACTCGCCTTGAGCTTCAGCAGCCGTTTCGAGCTGCCCCGGCCGGCGGAAGAAGCGCTGCTCAAGGGCGTGGCGATCTATTTCGTGGCGGAAGTGCAGGTGCTGCGCAACCGCTGGTACTGGCGCGATGCGCGGGTCGCCAAGGCCACCCGCACCTGGCGCCTGACCTGGCAACCCCTGACCCGACAGTACCGGGTCAGCACCGGCGGTCTGCACCAGAGCTTTGACACGCTGGACGATGCGGTGGCGTCGCTGCGCGGCGTCTCGGGCTGGCGCGTGGCGGATGCCAAGGACATCGAGGACGATGGCAGCTATTACCTCGAGTTCAGCTACAAACTGGACACGACGCAGTTGCCGCGGCCGATGCAGATCGGACTGAGCGCCAGCCAGGGCTGGACGCTGTCGATTGAACGCAACCTCCAGCTGAATCTGGAAGTTCCCGCCACTCCGCCCCCCAACCGGCCGCAGCCTTGACGACATCGGCCGGACCGTCTCCAAGGACCTGTTTCTGAAGGACTGCCCTCAGTGACCAAAGTGGCACGCCTGGCCTGGCTCATTTCGGTGACGGCGATCGCGGGTGCCAGCGGCATGCTGGCTTTCCTGCTGTCGATCAGCACCACGGCCCAGCGCGGCTTCCTGGAACGGCACTATGTGTGGCTGTTCTGGGTGAACGTGGCGGTGGCCACGGCGCTGATCATCGTCATCGGCGTGGCGGGCACCCGGCTCGCGCTGCGGGTCAAACGCGGGCGTTTCGGCAGCCGGCTGCTGCTCAAGCTCGCGGGCATCTTCGCCTTCGTGGGGGTGGTGCCGGGGGTGCTGATCTACACCGTCTCCTACCAGTTCGTGAACCGCAGCATCGAAAGCCTGTTTGACCAGCGGTTGGCGAGTGCGCTGGAAGCCGGCTTGGCGCTGGGCCAGGACACGCTCGACAACGCCCGCAGCGAGCTGACGGCCCGCACCCGCGGCGCTGCCGAGCGTTGGGAAGACGGCGCGCTGGCACCGCTGGCCCTGGAACGGCTGCGGGATCAGCTCTCCGCCCGCAGCGTGGCCCTGCTGGGCAGCAACGGTCAGGTGCTGCTGACCGCGGGGCCGGACAACGACAGCATTCCCGATCGGCCCACCTCCACCATGCTCAGTCAGGCGCGGGCCAATGGGGTGTCCTCGCGGCTGGAGGGGCTGGAAGATGAGCAGCGCGCGGTGCAGGGAGATGCACGAATCCGTGCGGTGGCTTTGCTGCCCAGCAGCGCCCTGCAGCTGACCAACAGCGACCGCTATCTGATGGTGGTGCGCACCATCAGCGGCCGGGTGGTCAGCAATGCACTGAATGTGCAGGCGGCCAACCAGGAATATCTGCAGCGTTCGCTGCTGCGGGACGGTCTGCGGCAGATGTACATCGGCACGCTGACGCTGGTGCTGATCCTGGCGGTGTTTGCGGCACTGCTGCTGGCGGTGGCGCTGTCGAATCAGCTGGTGCAGCCGCTGCTGCTGCTGGCCGAGGGCATGCGGGAAGTGGCGACGGGCGACCTCAAGGCCAAGCCGGTGTTCCGCTCGCGGGATGAGCTGGGCGGGCTGACCCGGTCGTTTGCGGACATGACCGAGCAACTGGCCGACGCCCGGGCGCAGGTGGACCTCAGCGTGACGCAGCTGGAAAGCGCCCGCACCCATCTGCAGACCATCCTGGACAACCTGACCGCCGGCGTGATGGTGTTTGGCGCCGACCGGCGTATCGAGTCGGTCAACCCGGGTGCGACGCGCATCCTGCGGCTGCCGCTGTCGGCGTATGTGGGCCGCGGGCTGGAAGAGCTGGCGCCGCTGGAGGAGTTCGCGAGGTCGATCTGGCAGCGCTTTGAACTTCAATCGCCGGAAGCCGGCGAGCGGGAT
Organism: uncultured Roseateles sp.; assembly: GCA_966211495.1. Taxonomy (GTDB): domain Bacteria; phylum Pseudomonadota; class Gammaproteobacteria; order Burkholderiales; family Burkholderiaceae_C; genus Roseateles. Next base: position 154,998 of record CBIHOT010000004.1, read on the forward strand.
CACTGGCAGGACTCCTTCGAGCTGCGGCTGACGGACGAGATCACCCTCACCCTCCTGGTGCGGGGTGCGGCGTTGCCGCATGAGGCGCGGCTGGTGGTGTTCGACGACATCAGCGAGGTCGTCTCCGCCCAGCGCTCGGCTGCCTGGAGCGAGGTGGCGCGGCGGTTGGCGCATGAGATCAAGAACCCCCTGACGCCGATTCAACTGTCGGCGGAGCGGCTGCAATTCAAGCTGGAGTCCAAGCTGGAGGGTAACGACCAGGCGATGCTGGTGCGCTCGGTGGGGACGATCGTCAACCAGGTCCAGGCGATGAAGCAGCTGGTGAACGAATTCCGCGACTATGCGCGACTGCCGGCGGCCAAACTCGCGCCGCTGGACATCAATGCGCTGGTGGCCGAAGTGCTGACGCTGTACGCGGAAGCGCAGGAAGCCGGGCGATTGGTGGCGGATCTGGCGCAGGACCCACCCCTCATCCTGGGGGATGCGCCGCAACTGCGTCAGGTCATCCACAATCTCGTCCAGAACGCGCTGGATGCGGTGAGTGAGCGGCCGGATGGACGGGTGACGGTCCGGACGCAGAAGGCCACCAACGAGCTGGGCGAATTGCGCGCCTTGCGGCTGGTCATCCTGGATAACGGGCCGGGCTTTGCGGAGAAAGTGCTGAACCGCGCGTTCGAGCCATACGTCACGACCAAGACCAAAGGCACCGGTCTGGGACTGGCCGTGGTGAAGAAAATCGCGGATGAACACGGGGCGCGGATCCGTTTGGTCAATCTTCAGTCGGCAGGCCACCCCGATCAGGCACCGATAGGCGCGCAAGTTTCGTTATCATTTTCAAAACTCGCGACTGCACCGAGCCCTGCGCCAGACGCGCCTCGGCCCGCGTGAACAGTAGGCATACATGGCAACCATTCTTGTTGTTGACGACGAACTGGGCATTCGTGCCCTGCTGTCAGAAATCCTCTCGGACGAGGGGCACACCATCGAACTGGCCGAGAACGCTCAGCAGGCGCGAGCCGCGCGTGAGCGTTCGCGTCCGGATCTGGTGTTGCTGGACATCTGGATGCCAGACGTCGATGGCGTGACGCTGCTGAAGGAATGGGGCAGCACCGGACAGTTGACGATGCCGGTGATCATGATGAGTGGTCACGGCACCATCGATACCGCGGTGGAAGCCACCAAGTTTGGCGCCATGGCCTTCCTCGAGAAGCCGATCACGCTGCAGAAGCTGCTGCGGGCGGTGGAGCAGGCGCTGGTGAAGACGGCGCCGCGGCCGGCGCCTCCGGCACCTGTGGTGGGACTGCCGAGCTATGTGCGGCCCGAGGCGCTGCCGGTGATGCCGTCGAGCGTGACGCTGCCGGGCAGCGTGCCGAGCCTGGTCTCACCGCCGCCGGTGCAGCATCAGGGTCTGGCGTCGGAGCAACTGTTTGAACTGGACCGTCCGCTGCGGGAAGCGCGGGATGCGTTCGAGAAGAGCTACTTCGAGTTCCACCTGGCCAAGGAGAATGGCTCGATGACGCGCGTGGCGGAGAAGACGGGGCTGGAACGCACCCACCTGTACCGCAAGTTGAAACAACTCGGTGTCGATCTTTCGCGAAACAAGCGCGGAGGCGGAATTTAGTGTTATAGTCATGGTCTTCGGTGTTCAGCACAGCTGGCAGCGAAGACGAATGAAGGTTCAGTGCTTGCTCTTTCGGAGTGCAGTGATGAGCTGAAGTTCAAAGGCCAAGTAGCTCAGTTGGTAGAGCAGCGGATTGAAAATCCGCGTGTCGGTGGTTCGATTCCGCCCTTGGCCACCAGAATTCATGAGTGCTGTGAAGCACTTGAAAAAGCCTCGCGCAGTTTGACTGTTCGGGGCTTTTTTGCGTTCTGGCCCCCAACGCTCGGTATTCCTCCAGGGCCTGCGGCAGAAACATCAAGCGATATCTGGATTTGGACGTCGGGGGGGCGATGCGTGTCGCGGCGGGTCGAAGATGTCTTCGACGGACGTCCGGTCTCCTTTGACCTAGAGCTCATCCAGATCCACCTCCACGATCTGCTGGTGGGTGAACTCATGACTTCTCCGGTCGCCATGCGTCGGGACGCGAGGCAGCTTGCATTGCGGGATGGTCCTTGGGCCCCAGCGTGAGTGCGAGCCCGAAGCCGTCCAACACAGCCAGCAATTTGTCCACCCGAACGGAGCCTTTGCCGTTCTCGTCCGAATTAGTGCCACATTGGGACCCCTTGGATCCTTCATCTCTTGAATTCCGAAACTGTGCTGGACCCATAGCGTCCTTGAGGGTCGGCTTCACTCTGGGGTGCTTGGCAGACAGAACCATCACGAAGCCGTCCCACCACTGAGCCTTCACACCGGCGCGGTGCCGATGAGGAGCTTCGAGATGCATGTGATGCCCCATTCACCCCTGTCCGCCATGGACGTTCAAACGGCTGGAGATGCAGCAGACACCTCTTCCGTCCAGCAGGCCGCATCGGCTTCGCAGCCGAGCCAGCGCATCAGCGACGCCAAACTGACGCATGCCGCAACGCTCTACGGCACCATGCAGCGCCTGAACTGCGATGCGCAGGATGCGCTCACCATCCTCTTCGACTACTTGAACACAGGTAACGAAGATGGCTATATGGCAGTGCTGAGCGCCGCTGCGAAGACCAATAACATCCCCGGCGGCGCAACTGCATCACGGGCTGGACCATGCGGCACGGCGCCAGCCAGCACGTCTGCCTCAACCTTGCACGGCCTGGCGAGACGCCCGCAGCTGTGGGAACAGCGCTCCTGGCCCGAGAAGGTGCTGCAACTGAAGGACGGTGGCGCCCATGCAAGCCTGAGGATCGGCATGAGGCCCGAATTCTTTGACAACGAGAGAAGCGTCAACAGCCGCGGCCATGACAAGCTGCCTGAAGGATGCCTGGACTTCTACCCCATGGGGTCAGGCGACCCCGCCCGCTTCAAGGAAAACTTCTACGCTCAACACGTCAATCCCATCCTGCGTAGCCTCGGGCCCAATCAGGCGGCCGTGTTTGCCATTCCCGAAGGAGGCACCCTGCTGCAGGGACGCGATGAGCACGGAGAGATGTTTGGCTTCGCGACCGGACTCGGCTCCCAAGTTCCGAGGAACGTGGAAGTGTTGAGAGATCGCGTGTTGACGAACACGAGTGACATGTTCCGATTGATCCGCTCAGGACCGAGGCCTTGGGCCATCCTGCTGCCGCGCGGGCTCGAGGTAGACAAGCGCTGAAGCTGCGCTGCCGCCTCCCCCGCACCTGCACTCAGCGGGTGATCACATCCCGATGCATCGGCGCCAACAAGGCCAGCAGCCGGTTCTGCGCAGCGAAGGGCACGCCCTGCGCATCCATCGCCAGCTGCAGGTCTTCCACCAGGGCGTTGAAATGCGCCTTGTTGATCGCCAGTCCGGCGTGAGACTTCTTCATCGTCTCGCCGTCGTACTTGCAGGGCCCGCCCGCCAGCTCACAAAACTGCTTGCGCAGCTGCTCGCTCAGAAAGCGGGGATTGGTCTGCTGGAACAGGTGTTTGATGCGCTCGTCCGCATAAACACGATCAACCAGGCCGGCGCTGATCCTGGCCACCCCTTCATCGCCGCCCAGCGCCTGATAGAGCGAGTCGTCAGCGGCATGTGCGGGGATGGCGAGACAGACCAGCAAGGCCAGCGCCAATCCGGCAGCACGCGAGGTCTGAGTACGCGAATCTTCAGTACGCCAACTGAATCGAGCCATAGATCCCCCGCTGACGCCTCGGTTGTACGCCCGGCACCACCTTGCCCAGGTCCACATAGGCCGCAGTGAGCGAGAAGTTCTTGCTCGGCGCCCACGCCACAAAGATGTCCTTCCAGTCCTGCTCCTTCAGCGCGTCGCCGAGCACGGACGGATTGAGCTTGTCCGGCTTCATCCGGTATTCCGCACCCACCGCCCAGTGCTTGTTGATCAGGTAGGCCACGGACACTTCCGGCAGCAGCGAGTAGCGGTGGCTCGCGGTACCCCCGAAACCCAGCAGTCCGTTCTGGTTCGCGCGGCTGGCACGCAGAGTCAGGTTGACCAGGGCACTTTGCGCCAGCAAAAGCTTGGTGGCGCTCAGATAGACATCCACGCCATTGCGCTTGGCGCCCAGCGCGGACAAGGTCGGATTCAGGCCCGCGGCGTCCACATGTTTGTATTCGACCCCCAGCGCCAACTGCGGCATCCAGGTGTCTGCGTCCAGAATGGCATCGCCACCGAGCCGCACCTTGCCGCCGAGGATGGTCTGCTTCAGATGCAGCCCGGGCAAGCCCAGCGCGGCGCCAGTCCCGCCGGCGGAAAAATCCTGGCGAGCCAAGGACAGCTCCGCACGTTCTCCAAAGGCCACCAGGGCCCCATATCCGCTCAGACCGTAATCCTGCGTCGGAAGCCGGGTGTAGAAGGCGGTGGCGCCGATCTGCCCTCGTGTGGCGTAGCTGCCGGTCATCGCCCAAGGGGTCAGGCCGCCACCGGCCGCACCATCGATGCTGCTGACACCGCCGGTGAGCAGGAGCTTGCCTTTGGGCACAAGAAAGACGCTGCTGTCCGATGCCGGGGCAAGCGCGGCAGAGGCCGGGGAGGCCCCGGTCTGCGCGGTGGTGCCGGCGATTGCGACCCCAGCGGCAGCGCCCGCCTCAGCGGCGCTAGACGGGGCGCCAGCAGGAGGAACGGACAAGCCGCCCGTCTGCGCCAACGCCGTGCCGCAGCAGACGCCGCCCAAAACGCCCAAAACGCCCAAAACGCCCATAATGCCCCGAAGGCCCACCACGGCCATCGCCCAGCGCCTGACAGCAGCCGATGCCGCCGACGACTCCAAACCTGTGGTGACTGCCTTGCGTGTCATGGCCCCATCTTCCCTGAATCCAGCCCGCGCGGCATCCCCGCGCGGGAGGACGCCTCCGCGGATCGTGCGGAATGTCGCCTTACCAGGCGCCGGTGTTGGGCATGGAGATCCAGGGCTCTGCCGGCGGCAGTGCCGGACCATCCTGCAGCAGCTCGACCGAAATGTTGTCGGGCGAGCGCACAAAGGCCATGCGGCCGTCGCGCGGGGGACGGTTGATCAGCACACCGTGGTCCATCAGGCGCTGGCAGGCGGCGTAGATGTCCGGGACGGCATAAGCCACGTGACCGAAATTGCGGCCCCCGGTGTAGTTCTCCGGATCCCAGTTGTAGGTCAGCTCGATCTGTGCGTCTTCATCGCCCGGCGCGGCCAGATAGATCAGGGTGAATCGACCCGCTTCATGTTCGGACTGGCGGACGACCTGCAGACCCAGGGCATCGCGGTAGAACTTGAGGGAGGCTTCGACATCGGTCACGCGGACCATCGTGTGGAGATATTTCATAAGGCTTTTCGACAGGTGAATGGATGCATTGTGGCAATGACTGACCGCCGGTGCACGTGTCAGGGCTTGCAGTCGCTGCCGGCACGGCGGTTCTTCGCCTCAGTCATGCCAGGCGCCTCTTCGGCACAGTCCGCTCTGCATGTCAGGTCTGCATGCCAGGTCTGCGACCTGTGCCCTGCAGCCGGGTGTACAGACGAAAAAAAAGCCCGCCGAAGCGGGCTGGGTCTCTGTGCGGATCAGCTGCCCTGCGGCGCCAGATCGCCGCCACCCTGCTGCTGGGCGGCCTGGGCCACGCGCTGGGAGATTTCCTTGCGATAGCGGTTCAGCTCCTGGACGCTCGCGAAGCTACGCTCCATCAACAGGCTCATGTTGTGCAGGATGCGATCCACCACCTTGTTTTCCCAGACGCTGTCGAACTGGATCTGCTTGTCCAGCCAGTTCTCCAGCCATTCCGGATCCGGCAGGCGGCTCTGGATGGTGTCACGCGGGAACAGCTTGGCATTCACATGCAGGTTGGTCGGATGAAGTGCCTGGGCGGTGCGGCGGGCGCTGGCCATCAGCACGCCGACCTTGGCGAAGGCCGCCTTGGCTTCGTCACCGAACTTGGCCATGGCGCGCTTCATGTAGCGAAGGTAGGCGCCGCCGTGACGGGCTTCGTCGCGCGACAGGGTCTCGTAGATGGCCTTGATGACAGGCTCGGTGTGCCACTCAGCGGCGCGGCGATACCAGTGGTTCAACCGGATTTCGCCGCAGAAGTGCAGCATCAGCGTCTCGAGGGCCGGCGCCGGGTCGAATTCGAAACGCACCTCGTGCAGCTCGGCCTCGGTGGGCACCATGTCCGGACGGAAGCGACGCAGGTATTCCATCAGCACCAGCGAATGCTTCTGTTCTTCAAAGAACCACACGCTCATGAAGGCGGAAAAGTCACTGTCATCCTTGTTGTCACGCAGGAACATCTCCGTGGCCGGCAGGGCCGACCATTCGGTGATGGCGTTCATCTTGATCGTGCGCGCCTGATCATCCGTGAGCAGGGACGCATCGAACTTGTCCCAAGGGATGTCGGTGTCCATGTTCCAGCGGACGGCTTCGAGTTGCTTGAAGAGTTCGGGGTAAAGCATGGTCGGTCCTAGGGAATAACAATTCTCATTTTATCGGTCTGAAGATGACAAACCCTGACAAGCCCTGGTTTTGCCTCGGATCTGGCCTAATCCGCGCTGTCACATGTCACGGCACAGATGAATGCCGACCAGGAGCAATGTCATGAGTCCGTCTTTCGCTTCCTTCTTGTTCCCGCGCCTGGCGCTGGTGCTGACCGCCGCCTGCATGCCGCTGGCAGCGACGTCCGCATTCGCCGCGGGCCCGGCTGCCGCCGCACCGGCCACCACTGCCGCCGCTGCGGGCGCCTGCCCGGATGTTCTGCAACGGCAGTTTCCGCGCCTGCAGGACGAGAAGCCCCAGCCGCTCTGCCAGTACGCCGGCAAGGTGGTGCTGGTGGTCAACACCGCCAGCTTCTGCGGCTTCACGCCACAGTACAAGGCATTGGAAGCCCTTTCCAGCAAGTACAAGGACCTGGCCGTGCTCGGATTCCCGTCGGGCGACTTCGGGAATCAGGAGTACGGCAGCGACAAGGAGATTGCCGAATTCTGCGAGAACACTTTCAATGTGAAGTTCCCGATGTTCAGCAAGTCCAGCGTAGCTGCCGGCAAGACCGATCTCAACCCGCTTTTTGCAGATCTTGCCAAGCGCACCGGGCAGGCGCCCAAGTGGAACTTCCACAAGTACCTGATCTCGCGTGACGGTCAGCAGGTGCTGAGCTTCGGCTCGAAGGTGGACCCGCAAGGCCCGGAATTCACCCAGGCGCTTGAAAAGCTGCTGAAGCAGAACTGAGGAAAGAGCTGAACGGAGCGCACCGAAGTCCTGTTTTTTCAGGGCTTGGGACCCTCTGGACAACCCCCCTTCCGGCAATCGGCAGACCCGGTTTTGAAAGTGAAAAATCTGTCCCGGCTAGCCGGTACAACGGTGACAGTTGCTCACTTTTTCCCACGGAATCGGGATGACAACAGCCGCGTTGCACTGCACTATAGGCATCAGTGCAGCGCGCTTTGACCGCTGCGAAGACAGACATTCACAGAGATCCGACGAGGGCTTTCAGGGTTTCCACCAACCCCGAAAGCTGATGGGAGTACAGTTCACCCGTTCACTCTTTCAGCCGCAAGACCTGCTTGTTCGCAAGCTGCAATCCCGAGGCCTTTCTCCTCCTCCTCCCTCCCTCCCTCGTTGGCCACGGGGCGTCTTGAGGCTTCTTTTCTTCCCAAGGGCTTCCGCATCAGCGGAAGCCCTTTTTGTTTGCGGGCTTGAAAAGAAAAAGGGCTGCGTGATGCAGCCCTGAGTCAGGTGGCGCAGCGTGCAGGCCCGGCCGCCGCCGCGCAGGCGATCAGGCCTTCAGGCCAGCCACCCCTTGCGGCGGAAGTACACAAACGGTGCGACCACCGACGCCAGCATCAGCCCCAGCGCAAACGGATAGCCCCAGCGCCATTGCAGTTCCGGCATGGCCTGGAAATTCATGCCGTAGACACTGGCAATGAGGGTTGGCGGCAGCAAGGCCACGCTGGCCACCGAGAAGATCTTGATGATCTTGTTCTGGTTGATGTTGATGAAACCGACCGTCGCATCCATCAGGAAGTTGATCTTGTCGAAGAGGAAGGCGGTGTGGCTGTCGAGCGAATCGATGTCCCGCATGATCTGCCGCGCTTCCTCGAACTGCTCCGCGCTCAACATGCGGCTGCGCATCATGAAGCTCAGGGCCCGGCGGGTGTCCATCACATTGCGCCGGATGCGACCGTTCAAGTCTTCTTCTCGCGCAATGGCGGCCAGCACTTCCCCGGCCTCGGTGTCATTCACATCCTTCTTCAGCACCCGCGCACTGACTTTTTCCAGATGGTCGTAGATGCCTTCCAGCACATCGGCGGAGTATTCGGCGTCGGCGTCGTAGAGCTTGAGCAGCACGTCCTTGGCGTCCTCAATCAACGCAGGAATGCGCCGCGCACGCAGACGCAACAGCCGGAAGACCGGCAGGTCCTCGTTGTGCACCGAGAACAGCACGTTGTTGAAGAGGACGAAGGCCACCCGGACGTTGCGCGGGGCTTCCATGTCGTCAATCAGGAAGTCGGAGCGGATATGCAGCTCGCCGTTGTCTTCCTCGTAGAACCGGGCCGATTCTTCCAGGTCTTCATCCACGATGTCTTCCGGGATGACCAGACCAAACCGCTCGCGGATCCAGTCTTTTTCCTCGGCACTGGGAGATTCAAGATCGACCCAGATCGGTTGCCGCTGGTGCGTCATGACCGCGTTGAGTTCTGCCGCGGTGGAAATCTCTTCCTGAACCATGCCGCCCTTGAGGCGGCCATTGTCCAGCGTGAACACATTCAGCATGCAGGTCCTTCGTCTGCGTCGGCGCGCGTCCAGGCGAACGCTCGAGCAGGGTGGCGCGTTGACGGAGTCGGTGCAGTCAAGCGCGGGGTCGCGGGGAGGACGGAGAAGCGGGGCGCGGGCCGTCCGGAAGGTGCAAGAGGGGCAAGGGGGCCCGTCTCACTCCGGACAAGCGGCACAGCAGGAACAAGCGACCTGTGACGGGGGCACTGGCGGCTGGCGACCTTCAGCTGCGGCGGTTTGACGCTGGAGTGGACGGCCACCGAGGGTGGTCGCTGTCCAAGTGGGACTCCAGTGATGGGGACGCGCAATTATCACACTGCGGGATTGGCGCCAGCAAGGCTCCCGCCTCGCCGACAACATCTAGCATTCCAGCACGGACCCCGGTGATAGGCAAGCGGGAAAGATTCACCCCCAAACCTTGCTTTTCATCACTTGTGTTGGCTACCGAACGGGCGCAGACTGAGCTCGTCCAGGCCACCCGAAGAGTCTTACCGCAGACATATTCCCCAAGCCCTCCACGATCGCAGCGTCCCGCATGCCATCAGGCCATGCGGCCAGGCCAGGACCCAGGTCCACACTCAGATCCCGGCCCGGCGCGGACGTTCCGCACACCCCGTTCCGGCTCACCCGGATCACTCAAGCCAGGCACCCGAGACACTCGCTCCGGCGGGATCCCGGACACGCCCACTTTTTCCTCCACCCCCTGACCCTTTGCATCAAGACCCAGCGATTCCATCCATCTTTTTCAGCGTTCCCACTTTCTCACGGCGCCTACGGGCGCAGTTTCCGACCAGCCCTGTGAAAGGAGGCTCTATGAACCTGACCATCAGCGGCCACCATCTCGAAGTTACCCCCGCATTGCGTGAGTACGTGCTGACCAAGCTCAGCCGGGTACTGCGACACTTTGACCAGGTTGTGGACGTTAACGTCCTGCTCACTGTGGAAAAGCAAAAGGAGAAGGCCCGCCGGCAGCGCGCAGAAGTGACGCTGCACGTGAAGGGCCGCGAAATCTTTGTGGAAAATTCCCATGAGGATCTTTACGCGGCCATTGACGAATTGATGGACAAGCTGGATCGGCAGGTGTGCCGCCACAAGGATCGCGTACAGGATCATCACCACGCGTCCGCCAAGCGAATGGACATACCCATGCAGGGAAGCTGATTCGCGAGCAGGTCGGCGCAGGGTTTTCCCTTAGCGCAGACCGGGGAGGCGGCCTACGGGCCGCCTTTGCTTTTCCGAGTTCGCCGCATAATGTTGCGATGCAACACCAATCCCGTTGTTTTCATCGGGGCGTCGTTAACCCGGCGCCCCCGATGGCAACAGGGTTCCTATAATTCCGCCGTCTCTGACCTACTGGCGCAAACCTACTGGCGCACTGCCCGATGAACCGTCTCGCCGCCATCCTTCCCGCCAGCAATGTGCTGGTCGATGTGGACGCATCCAGCAAGAAGCGCGTGTTCGAACAGGCCGGGCTGCTCTTCGAGAACAACCACGCCATCGCCCGCGCCGCGGTCACGGACAACCTGTTTGCCCGTGAACGCCTTGGCTCCACCGGCCTCGGTCATGGCGTCGCCATCCCCCACGGTCGCATCAAGGGCCTGAAAAACCCGCTGGCTGCCGTGCTCCGCGTGCAGCAGCCCATCGGCTTCGACGCACCGGACGACGAACCCGTCAACCTGCTCATCTTCCTGCTCGTCCCGGAAGCCGCCACTCAGCGCCACCTGGAAATCCTCTCCGAAATCGCGGAGATGCTGTCCGATCGCGAACTGCGTGAACGCCTCAAGACCGAGACGGACGCCAGCGTGGTCCATCGGCTGATCGCCGACTGGGAACCGCTGAAGTCGGTGGCCTGAGGCGACCCGGCTTCGTGAAACCCACCTCCATCAGCGCGGACCGGCTCTTCGAAGAGCATCGCGAGGCCCTGCGCTGGGAATGGATCGCCGGTCATGCGCATCCCGAGCGCCGCTTCGATGAAGCCGCCCTGCTCGATGCCCAGTCCGCCGCCGACCTCGTCGGTTACCTGAACTACATCCATCCCTACCGCGTGCAGATCGTCGGCACGCGCGAGGTGGCCTACCTGAGCCAGGCCTCGGGTGACGTGCTGGATCGCCGCATCTCCCGCATCGTGACGCTGGAGCCTCCGGTCATCATCGTCGCCGATGGACAGACACCGCCTGACCGGCTGATCGCCATGTGCGACCGGGCCGAAATCCCGCTGTTCACCACCAGCGAGTCCGCCGGCCATGTGATTGACGTCGTGCGGGCGTATCTCGCGCATGTCTGCGCCAACCGCACCACCCGCCATGGCGTGTTCATGGACATCCTGGGCCTGGGGGTGCTGCTGACCGGCGAATCCGGCCTTGGCAAAAGCGAACTCGGCCTGGAGCTGATCTCGCGCGGTCATGGCCTCGTCGCCGACGATGCGGTGGACTTCTTCCGCATTGCCCAGACCGCCATCGAAGGACGCTGTCCCGACCTGCTGATGAACCTGCTGGAGGTGCGCGGCATCGGCCTGCTGGACATCAAGGCGATCTTTGGTGAAACGGCCGTGCGCCGCAAGATGCGGCTCAAGCTGATCGTCCATCTGGTCCGCAAGGAAACGATGGAGCGCGACTTCGAACGCCTGCCCTACGAGCCCCTGTACGAGGACGTGCTGGGCATGCCGGTGCGCAAGGTGGTGATTGCGGTGGACGCCGGTCGCAACCTGGCGGTGCTGGTGGAGGCCGCGGTGCGCAACACCATCCTGCAACTGCGCGGCATCGACACCTACCGCGAATTCGTCGAGCGCCATCAGCGCGCGATCGAAGAAGGCCTGAACGATTCAGCCGCAGGCTGAGCCTGCCAGCGGCCGCTGCTTCAGGCCCTCAACGGCTGTTCTTGTGCGGACAGTCCGTCTTCACGCACGACGCATACAGCGCCAGCGAATGCTCCTGCAGCGCAAAGCCGCGCTCTTCCGCAATGGCGCGCTGCCGCTCTTCGATCTGCGGATCGTAGAACTCTTCCACTCGGCCGCAGGTCAGGCACACCAGATGGTCGTGGTGATGGCCCTCGTTCAATTCGAAGACCGCCTTGCCCGATTCGAAATGGTTGCGAGACAGCAGTCCCGCCTGTTCGAACTGCGTCAGCACGCGGTACACCGTGGCGAGGCCGATGTCGGCCCGCTCATCGAGCAAAGCTTTGTAAACATCCTCCGCGGTCATATGGCGCTGCTGCGCCTTCTGAAAGATCTCGAGGATCTTGATGCGGGGAAGCGTGGCCTTGAGCCCGCTGTTCTTGATTTCGTCTGACCTGTTCATGGGGTTTGCGCCTGCGGAAGGACGAAAGCCTCCCGCTAGAATTCCCGCCATCATAGCCCTAGCACTTCCGCGAAGCCCCGCCATGTCATTGAATTCCCAAATCGCCTTGATCGCGCGATGCACGGCCGTAGCGGCCGGCGTCGCCGCGCTGGGCGCGTGCTCGCAGATGCCGAAGATGGACGTGTTCTCCGTCAGCGGCGACAAGGTCCTGGGGCTGGTTCAGCCCTACCGCGTCGAGATCGTCCAGGGCAACGTCGTCACCAAGGAGCAGATGGAGCAGGTCAAGACCGGCATGTCTCGCAATCAGGTGCGTGACGCCATCGGTTCGCCGCTGCTGACCGACGTCTTCCACGACAACCGCTGGGACTACGTCTTCACCATCCGCCGCCAGGGCGCAGCCCCGCAGAACCGCCGCATCCAGCTGACCTTCGACGGTGAACAGCTGACCAAGATCGAAGCGCCGGATGACCTGCCTTCTGAGAAGGAATTCATCGCCGCCATCGACACCACCAAGGTGAAGAAGGACGCGCCGAAGCTGGAAATGACGGAAGAAGAACGCAAGGCCCTGCCGCCACCGGTGCGCCAGGCCGCCGCCACGCCGGAGCCGATGGGCCCGGTGCGCGACTACCCGCCGCTGGAGGCGCGTCGATGAGCAGCGCTCCCGCGCAGCCCCTGCGCATTGCCATCACTGGCGCTTCCGGCCGCATGGGCCGCATGCTGATCGAGACGGTGCTGAATGCGCCGGACTGCCAGCTCTCCGCCGCACTCGACCGGGAGGGCAGCCCCTCGCTGGGTCAGGACGCCGGCGCTTTCCTCGGCCGTCAGACCTCGGTGGCCATCACCAGCGACGTGCGCGCCGGCCTGGCCCGGTCGGATGTGCTGATCGACTTCACCCGTCCGGAAGGCACCCTGGCTCATCTGGCGCTGTGCGCCGAACTGGGCGTGCGCACCGTCATCGGCACCACCGGCTTCAGCGATGAAGAAAAGACCCGCATCGCCGGCTTCGCCGAGCGTGCCGCCGTGGTGATGGCGCCCAACATGAGCGTGGGCGTGAACCTCGTGCTCAAGCTGCTGGAAAGCGCCGCCAAGGCCCTGGCCGAAGGCTATGACATCGAAATCGTCGAAGCCCACCATCGTCACAAGGTGGACGCGCCCAGCGGCACCGCGCTGAAGATGGGTGAGGTCATCGCCGATGCCCTCGGCCGCGACCTCAAGACCTGCGCCGTCTATGGCCGCGAAGGGGTGACCGGCGAGCGCGACCCGTCCACCATCGGCTTTGCCACGGTGCGCGGCGGCGACATCATCGGCGATCACACCGTGCTGTTCGCCGGCATCGGTGAACGCATCGAGATCAGCCACAAGGCCTCCAGCCGCGCCACCTTCGCACAGGGCAGCCTGCGCGCCGCCCGCTTCCTGGCGGGACACCGCACCGGCCTGTTCGACATGAACGCCGTGCTCGGCCTGGCCTGACGTCCCCGATGCAGTCGATGTCGGCTCTGGGCATGCACTGGCAGTCGGCCGACGGCATGGCCCGTCTGGTCGCGCTGGTGCTGCTGGTGATGTCCGTCAGCACCTGGGTGCTGATCCTCTGGCGCGCCTGGACGCTCACCCGCGCCCGACGCGACCTGCAGCGCGGACTCCCGCTGTTCTGGGCGGCGGCCGAGCTGCCCGCCGGACGGCAGGCGCTGCTGCACATGGACCGCGAGCGGGTGCTGGTGCCCCTGGTGGACGCAGCCCTGGCGGACAGCCAACCCGGCAGCCTCGCCGCCAGCGGCCGGGTCCAGGCCCAGTTGACCCGGCGCCTGCGTGACGCCCTGCATCAGGTGCTGACCGCGCTGGGCCGCGGCCAGGTGGTGCTGGCCACCGTCGGCAGCACCGCGCCCTTCATCGGCCTGTTTGGCACCGTCTGGGGCATCTATCACGCGCTGGTGAGCATCTCGGCCGCTGGCGACTTCAGCCTGGACAAGGTGGCCGGTCCGGTGGGCGAAGCGCTGATCATGACCGCCGCGGGTCTGGCGGTGGCGATTCCGGCGGTGCTGGCCTACAACCTGTTCGGCAAGTGGGTCGGCGCCTGCGAAGCGGAGCTGGAAGGCTTCGCCCATGACCTGCGGGAACTGCTGGCCACGCCATGAGCTTTGGCCGCCTCGAGCGCCGCGAGGCGCCCAAGCCGATGAGCGACATCAACATGACGCCGCTGATCGACGTCATGCTGGTGCTGCTGGTCATCTTCATCATTGCCGCGCCGCTGATGGCCAGCGCCCTCAAGCTGCAGTTGCCCAAGGCCGCCTCCGCCACACCGGGCACCGGCAGCGCCCAGTTCATCGCCATCAGCATCGATGCCCAGGGGCGCTATCTGATGGGCCGTGAATTCCTGGAGCCCGACGCCCTCAAGGCGCGGCTGCGGACCCTGGCCGCCCAGCGCCCCGACGCCGAGCTCCGCCTGAGCGCCGACCGGGAAGTGCCCTATGGCCGGGTGGCTGCCCTGATCGACTGGGCCCAGTCCGCCCACCTCAATCGCATCGCCTTCGTGTCCGAGCGGGACCAACCCGCCCGCTGACGCCGATCCCTTCCCGGCCCCTTTGACCGGGCTGTCCCCCGCCCTGGCGCGGACCGTTGGCTCCGCGGCCTTTTACAATGGCCGGATTCGCCCATCGAGCACCTATGAACGAGAAATACGCCCCCAGCGAGGTCGAACAGGCCGCCCGCGATCACTGGAATGCCGCCGACGCCTATCGCGTCACCGAAGACGCGAGCAAGCCGAAGTTCTATGCCTGCTCCATGCTGCCCTACCCCAGCGGCAAGCTGCACATGGGCCATGTGCGCAACTACACCATCAACGACATGCT
>CBIHOT010000005.1:0-164127 GCA_966211495.1 uncultured Roseateles sp.
CGACCGCAAGCAGTTCGGCCAGAGCATCGGCGAGTTCCAGCTGATCCAGGGCAAGATGGCCGACATGTACACGGTGCTGCAGGCCGCACGCGCGTTCTGCTACACCGTGGGCAAGAATCTGGACGCGCTCGACGGCGCCCATGTGCGCCAGGTGCGCAAGGACTGCGCGTCCGTCATCCTCTGGTGCGCTGAAAAGGCCACCTGGATGGCCGGTGAAGGCATCCAGATCTTCGGTGGCAACGGCTACATCAACGAATATCCGCTGGGCCGGCTCTGGCGTGACGCCAAGCTCTACGAAATCGGGGCGGGCACCTCGGAGATCCGGCGCATGCTGATCGGCCGCGAGCTGTTTGCCGAGACGATGTAAGGGTCGCTGCCAGACCGGCGAAGGTCCGGCCTGGCCGCCGGTGACAAAATCGGACCCATGAGCACGAACGAACTCCAAGACCTGCTGAACAACAACAAACGTTGGGCCGCGCAGACGGAAGACGACACCCCCGGGTTCTTCTCCCGCCTGCTCAAGCAGCAGACACCCCAGTACCTGTGGATCGGCTGTGCCGACAGCCGCGTCCCCGCCAATGAGCTGGTGGACCTGCTGCCCGGCGAGCTGTTCGTGCATCGCAACGTCGCCAACGTGGTGGTGCACTCCGACCTGAACTGCCTCTCGGTGATGCAGTTCGCGGTGGATGAGCTGAAGGTGCGCCACATCATCATCGTCGGCCACAGCAATTGCGGCGGCGTGCGCGCCGCGCTGCAGGACCTGCGGGTCGGACTCGTGGACAACTGGCTGCGCCATGTGCAGGACGTGCGCAATCATCATCAGGACTGGCTGGACCAGTTGCCGGAAGACCAGCGCGTCAATGCCCTGTGCGAGCTGAACGTGCTGGAGCAGGCCCGCAACGCCTGCCAGACGACGGTGGTACAGGACGCCTGGGCGCGGGGTCAGTCGGTCACCGTGCACGGCTGGGTGTACGGCCTGCACAACGGTCTGCTCAAGGATCTCAGCGTGTCGGCCGCCCATGCGGACGACGTCACCCCGGCCTACCGCCGCGCGCTCGCGGCTCTCCATCAGCGCTATGAAGCCGCGCGAGGGGCCGGACGCCCCGCGTGAATCACGCGCCCCACCAGCAGGCAGGCCCATGTTTCCTCATGAACTGACCGATCCCCGCGCTTTCCAGATCGCGATGGCCCTGCTGGAGGGCTTCAACAAGCACTATCGCCTGTTCCGCGCCGCCAGCGCCAGCGCCAAGCAGCGCTTCGAACAGGCCGACTGGCGCGGTCAGCAGCGGGCGCAGCGGGAGCGGATCGAGTTCTACGACCTGCGGGTCGACGAAGCGGTCACCCTGCTCGAGCAGCGTTATCAGGCCAGCGCCCTGCCCACCGACGTGTGGCAGCAGGTGAAGCTGCACTACATCGGCCTGCTGACCAATCACCGCCAGCCGGAACTGGCGGAGACCTTCTTCAATTCGGTCTGCACCCGGCTGCTGCACCACAGCTACTTCCACAACGATTTCATCTTCGTGCGGCCGGCCATCTCGACCGAATACATCGAGAACGACGAGCCCGCCGCGCAGCCCACCTACCGCTGCTACTACCCCTCGCACGACACGCTGCGCGACACCTTCATGCGCATCGTCTGGAACTTCCAGCTGGATCTGGAGTTCGAGGATCTCGCCCGGGACATCGACTGCGTCCTGCAGGCCATCAGTCGCCAACTGGGCAACTTCCGCTGGCGCACCAACTTCCAGGTGCAGGTGCTGTCCTCGCTGTTCTACCGGAACAAGGGCGCCTACATCGTGGGCAAGATCGTCAACGGCTTCACCGAGACCGCCTTCGCCCTGCCGATCCTGCATCTGGAGGACACCGAGCAACCCGGCCTGCTCTACATCGACGCCGCGCTGTTTGGCGAGGACGACCTGCTGATGCTGTTCAGCTTCGCCCGCGCCTATTTCCTGGTCGACATGGAGGTGCCCAGCGCCTACGTGCAGTTCCTGCGCTCGCTGATGCCGCGCAAGCCCCGCTCGGAAATCTATTCCGCGCTCGGTCTGCAGAAGCAGGGCAAGAACCTGTTCTACCGCGACTTCCTCAATCACCTTCGCCACAGCTCGGACAAGTTCCGCATTGCGCCCGGCATCAAGGGCATGGTGATGCTGGTGTTCGACCTGCCGTCCTATCCTTTCGTCTTCAAGGTGATCAAGGACTTCTATCCGCCTCAGAAGGACACCACCCGCGAACAGATCCAGCGCAAGTACCTGCTGGTGAAGCAGCACGACCGGGTGGGCCGCATGGCCGACACCTTGGAGTACACCCGCGTCGCCTTCCCGCGCCACCGTTTCGAGGAAGAGCTGGTGGCGGAGCTGATGCACTTCTGCCCCAGCCTGATCGAAGAGAACGGGGACGATCTGATCATCCACCACCTCTATATCGAGCGCCGCATGGTGCCGCTCAACATCTATCTGCAGGAGGCCTCGCCGGCCCAGCTGGAGCATGCGGTGGTGGAATACGGCAATGCCATCAAGGACCTGGTGGCCGCCAACATCTTTCCCGGCGACATGCTGTGGAAGAACTTCGGCGTCACCCGCCACGGCAAGGTGGTGTTCTATGACTACGACGAAATCGAATACCTGACCGACTGCAATTTCCGCGAGGTGCCGGCGCCGCGCAATGAAGAGGACGAAATGTCCGGCGAGGTCTGGTATCCGGTCGGCAAGCACGACGTGTTCCCCGAGACCTTCGGCCCCTTCCTGCTGGGCCATGGCGAGGTGCGGGAGGCCTTCATGGCCCACCATGCGGATCTGCTGGAGCCTGCCTTCTGGCAGACGCACAAGCAGCGGATCCTCGCCGGCCATGTGCACGACGTCTTTCCCTACGATCCCCACAAACGCTTTCGCGTGCAGGCGTCGGAACCGGCGCCCCAGGCCCCGGAACCGGAGCACCGCGAACTGCCGATTCAATGAGGGCCGTCCCACACGGCCTCGCCCGATCCACAAGCTGAACCAAGGAGACTCTCATGTCCGATCCCATTGTCATCGTGTCCGCCGCCCGCACCCCCATCGGCGGCCTGCTGGGTGATTTCGCCGGGCTCTCCGCCTGGGAACTGGGCGCCGTGGCCATCAAGGCGGCGGTGGAGCGCGCCGGCATCCCCGGTGATGCGATCAATGAAACCTTCATGGGCAACTGCCTGATGGCCGGTCAGGGCCAGGCGCCCGCCCGCCAGGCGGTGCTCAAGGCCGGGCTGCCGCAATCGGTCGGCGCGGTGACGCTGTCCAAGATGTGCGGCGCCGGCATGCGCGCCGTCATGTTTGCCCACGACACGCTCAAGGCCGAAAGCGCCGAGGTGCTGGTCGCCGGCGGCATGGAGTCGATGACCAATGCGCCGCACCTGATGTTCGCGCGCAAGGGCGTGAAGTACGGCGCCGCGCAGATGTACGACCACATGGCGCTGGACGGCCTGGAAGACGCCTATGAGCGCGGCAAGGCCATGGGTGTGTTCGCCGAGCAGTGCGTCGACAAGTACGCCTTCACCCGCGAGGCGCAGGACCAGTTCGCCATCGCCTCCACCGAGCGCAGCAAGCGGGCGAACGAAGACGGCAGCTTCGCCTGGGAAATCGCTCCGGTGACGCTGGCCGGCAAGGGCGGTGAGACCGTCATCTCGCGCGACGAGCAGCCCTTCAAGGCCAAGCTGGACAAGATCCCCACCCTCAAGCCCGCCTTCAAGAAGGACGGCAGCATCACCGCCGCCACCTCGTCCTCCATCAGCGACGGTGCGGCCGCCCTGGTGCTGATGCGTGAGTCCACCGCCCGCGCCCGCGGCCTGACCCCGGTGGCCCGCATCGTCGGCACCGCGGTGCATGCCAACGCGCCGGAGTGGTTCACCACCGCCCCGGTCGGCGCCATCCAGAAGCTGCTGGCCAAGAACCAGTGGGATGCCAAGAGCGTGGACCTGTGGGAAGTGAACGAAGCCTTCGCCGCCGTGACCATGGCCGCCATGGCGGAGTTCAAGCTGCCGCACGAGATCGTCAACGTCAATGGCGGCGCCGTGGCGCTGGGCCATCCGATCGGGGCCTCCGGCGCCCGCATCCTGGTGACCCTGCTCGGCGCGCTGAAGCATCGTCAGCTCAAGCGGGGCGTGGCCGCGCTGTGCATCGGTGGTGGTGAAGCCACCGCCGTGGGCGTGGAGCTGATCTGATGACCCAGGTGCTGATCATTGGCGCGTCCCGCGGCATCGGCCTGGAGCTGGTGCGGCAGCATCGCGAGTCCGGCGACCAGGTGGTCGCCACCGCCCGCGATGAAGAGAGCCTGCAGCGCCTGCGGGCGCTGGGCGCCACCGCCATCAAGCTGGATGTGTCGGACGTGGCCAGCATCGCGGGCCTGGCCTGGCAGCTGGACGGCTTCCAGTTCAACCGCGTGATGTACGTGGCCGGGCTCTACGGCCCGCGCACCATCGGCCTGCAGCCGCCCAGCCAGGCGGACTTCGATGCGGTGATGCACACCAATGTGCTGGGCCCGATGCGGGTGCTGCCGCAATTGCTGGACGCCCTCGCACCGGATGCCCGCATCGGCATCCTGTCCTCCCGCATGGGTTCGATGACGCTGCGGGCGAATTCGGCCGGCTGGGTGTATCGGGCGTCGAAGGCGGCGGCCAATTCGGTGATGAAGGACATGGCGCTGGCTCTGGAAGGCCGCGCCCTGTGCGTCAGCCTGCATCCAGGCTGGGTGAAGACCGACATGGGCGGGCAGGAGGCCGACATCGACGTGGCCACCAGTGCCTCGAGCCTGCGCCAGGTGCTGGACGGTCTGACGGCGGCCGACAACGGCGCCTTTTTCAATTACGACGGCAAGCCGCTGCCCTGGTGAGGACGCTGATCCATGTTGCTCTCTGAAGACCATCGCGCCGTCCAGGACGCCGTCCGGGCGTATGTGCAGGACCAGATCACGCCGTTCGCCGCCGAGTGGGACAAGTCCCATCAATTCCCGGCGGAAGCGCTCAAGGGCCTTGCCGCGCTGGGCTGCTACGGCATCGCCGTGCCGACCGACTACGACGGCGCGGGCCTGGATTACCTCGCACTGGCGGTGATTCTGGAAGAAATCGCTGCGGGCGATGGCGCCACCTCGACCGTGGTGAGCGTCAACAACTGCCCGGTGTGCAGCATCCTGATGGCCTTCGGCAACGAAGATCAGAAGGAGCGCTTTCTCAAGCCGCTGGCCCGGGGCGACATGCTGGGTGCCTTCTGCCTGACCGAGCCGCATGTGGGCTCAGAAGCCGGCGGCCTGCGGACCACCGCGGTGCGCGACGGCGACGACTACGTGCTGAACGGGGTGAAGCAGTTCATCACGAGCGGCAAGAACGGCGATGTCGCCATCGTCATGGCGGTGACCGACAAGGCCGCCGGCAAGAAGGGCATCAGCGCCTTCCTGGTGCCCACCCGCACGCAGGGCTACACCGTGGCGCGCGTCGAGGACAAGATGGGCCAGCATGCCAGCGACACGGCGCAGATCCTCTTCGAGAACTGCCGGGTGCCCGCGGCCAACCGGCTGGGCGAGGAAGGGCAGGGGCTCAAGATCGCCTTGTCGGGCCTGGAGGGTGGGCGCATCGGCATCGCGTCGCAATCGGTCGGCATGGCGCGTGCGGCCTTTGATGCTGCCCTGAAGTACAGCCGCGAGCGGGTGGCCTTTGGCGTGCCGATCTTCGAGCACCAGGTCATCCAGCACAAGCTGGCCGACATGGCGACACAGATCGAAGCCGCCCGTCAGCTGATCTGGCATGCCGCCAGCCTGAAGGATGCCGGCCTGCCCTGCCTGAAGGAAGCGGCGATGGCCAAGCTGTTTGCCAGCGAGATGGCGGAGAAGGTCTGTTCGGCCGCCATTCAGGTGCATGGCGGCTACGGCTATGTGAGCGACTTCCCGGTGGAGCGCATCTACCGTGATGTGCGGGTGACCCAGATCTACGAGGGCACCTCCGAGGTTCAGAAGATCCTCATCGGCCGGGCGCTGTGATCGAAGGCGGGCTCAGTAGCTGATCGTCACCGTCACCGTGTCGGTGTAGGCGCCAGGCACCACGTTCGCCAGCGACGGCAGTCGGCCATAGACGGTCAGGCTTTGGGCGGTGCCGGTGCCGGTACCCGTCTTGGCACTGCTGGAGGCGGTGCCGTCGCCCCAGACGGTGGCACGGCCGGCGTCCAGATAGAGCTGGTACGCCAGTGTGTCCGAGCCGCTCTTCATGGTGCGGCTCGCAAAGTTGCTGGCGCCACCTGCATTGGCACCGGCGCTCAGCGACACGGTATAGGGCGTCGTGCTGGAGCAGGTCACCGTCAGGGTGGAGGTGGCGTCCAGAGGCGTCGAGACCGACAGCGGGTCGATCGCGCTGCCGAAATTCAGGGAAGAGCCGGACACCGTACAGGCGCTGGTGACCGTTGCAGTGACCGGGAAGGTGGTGGTCACCGGCGTGGCGGCATCGGCCTGACGTGCCAGGCCGACCAGGGCCAGGCCCACCAGAATCACCGAGCCTTGCATCAGGCGGGTGGCGACAGTCGTGGCGCGGTAGCGGGTGGTGCGAACGTTCGACATTGATGGCTCCCTGTTGATGTCCCGCATCTTCCCGGCGACGGTCACGGGCTAACAGACGGCGCTTTCTCAAGCGCGCGTGCGGGGCCTCCAGCCGGCGATGTAGGCGGATCACGGACAGGTGTCGGGCGGCGCCATCCCTGTCCGCAGAAGGGTTGAGGCGGCTCTCCTGCCCTCCAATGCCCGCTGAGAATGCCCGCTGCGGAGGCCCGCTGCTCCGAAAGCAGGACGTCCCTGTCGAAGGGCCAGGGCTTGCCATCCGGACTTTCACCAAGCGCGCCACAATCGCTCCCGCCGCGGCGTCGTCCCCCCGGGTTTCACCCGTCACCGGTGCCGTGACACCCCCGATGCCAAGCCGCTCCCCATGCCGTCGTGATGACGATGCAAGCGGGACTAGGGAAACAACTACCCCTCCGACCAGGGGGGAGGTCGCGTTTCCCAAGGCTGGTGATTCGTGAAGCTCGTCACACAATCAATCAGCCCAGGGGCGGGGCAGTCGGACCGCCCATCGGACTCTTGACGCGAACCGCATGACGGCGAGCGTGTCTCCAACAGCCGGGGTGGATATCCCACCGCTTTCTCCAGAAGGACCTGCAATGTTCAAGCAAGCCTGCGCGGCAGTGGCGCTGGTGGGTGCCATGGCATCTGCCCACGCCGACGCCACCCTCATCAGCGAGGGATTCGACAACGTCGCCAACCTGTCGTCTTCGGGATGGACCATCCTGAACCAAAGCACTCCCACCGGACTGACCGCGCCGTGGGTGCAGGGCGATCAGACGATCTTCAGCGCCCTCAGCGGCTCTGCGGAGTCCTACATCTCCAGCAACTACAACAACGCGGCGCCGGGCGGCAATCTCGCCAGCTGGCTGATCACGCCGGTGTTCTCGACCGCCACCGATGTGGTGGTGACCTTCTGGGCGAAGGCAGACGTGCAGGATGGTTATTTCGACCAACTGACCTTCGGCCTGCTGGATGCCGCCGGCAACCCGACCAGCCTGGTGCTGGACACCACCGTCACCGTTAGCGGTCAGTGGGCCCAGTACAGCCTGAATCTGGCCAGCCTGGGTGCAGGCACCAGCGGCCGCTTCGCCATCGAGTACACCGGGTTGGCCGACCAGGCGAACTATGTGGGCGTGGACAACCTGAGCGTGACCGCCGTGCCGGAACCCGCCAGCATCGCGCTGGCAGGCCTGGGCCTGGTGGGCCTGGTGGCCGTCCGCCGTCGTCGTTCGGCCCGCTGAGCGCGCCTTCCTTCCAGGAGCTGAAGATGCTGAATCGAACCTTCTCCCTGACCGCCTTGTGCGCCGCGGCGGCCCTGTTGCCGCTGGGAGCGTCGGCGGCTGACACCGCTGCCGACACCGCCGCCACGACCGCGGCCGACACGGCTGCGGCCACCGGTCGCCTCGCGGTGACTGAAACGCCGCAGGACACCCTGGTGGTGGTGCGCGACGCCGAAACCGGCAAGCTGCGCGCAGCGACCAATGAAGAGCGTGAAGCGCTGCAGTCGCTGCGCGCCAACAAGCGTGCGCTGACGCTGCGCGCCGTGGCCGCCACTCCGCAGCTCAAGCGCCATGCCACCGGCGCCACCGGCGTGCGCCTGACCGACGACATGCAGTCGTACTCGGTCATGGTCCGTCGTGCCGACGGCACGCTGGAAGAACAGTGCTTCCCGTCCAAGCAGGAAGCGGACGCCGCCGTTGCCAAGGGCTTCACCGCCAAGGCCGAACTCCCGACCAAGTGAGCACCATGGACACACGCATCAAGACCCTCGCCGTGCGCGCCACCCTGCTGGCCGCCCTGTGCGCCGCCGGTGCCAGCCAGGCGGCCACCATCGTCATCCAGAGCCGCGACCCCGCGGGCGTCGGCTTCAACGACCCCACGCCGGTCGCTCCGGTCGGCGGCAATCCCGGCACGACGCTGGGTGAGCAGCGCATGTATGTCTACCGCTATGTGGCGGACATCTGGGAAAAGCAGCTCAACACTGACGTGACCATCACCGTCAACGCCGGTTGGGAAGCCCTGACCTGCACGGCCTCCAGCGCCACGCTGGGCAGCGCCGGCGCCTGGAACATCTGGCACGACTTCCCCAATGGCAGGCCCGGCACCTGGTATCCCCAGGCCCTGGCCAACAAGCTGGCCGGCGTCAATCTGTCGTCCGGGGTGCCCGATGACGGCAGCGGCTACGGCAACGTCGACATCAAGACCCAGTTCAACGTGAACCTGGGCAAGAGCGACTGCCTGGACGGCAGCCCGTTCTACCTGGGCGTGGACGGCAATGCCGGCAACGCGGTGAACTTCGTCGAAACCCTGCTGCATGAACTGGGCCACGGCCTGGGCTTCTCGGTGCTGACGGTCTACACCGGCAGCGTCTCGAGCGCCGTCGGTTACCGGCTGAATGCGGATGGCTCGGCCTATGTGGCCAGCGGCGGCCTGCCCAGCATCTGGGAGCCGTACATGTATGACAACACGGCCGGAAAGACCTGGCTGGACATGACCAGTGCCGAACGCAAGGTCTCCACGACCAACGCGCTGGGCCTGGCATGGATCGGCCCGCAGGCGGTGACCGGTGCTGCCAGCACGCTGACTCCGCTGCCGGTGCTGAAGACGGCCACCTCGGCCCCGGGCTACTCCGGTTTCTACGCCTACAACACCGCTTCCTTCGGGCCCGCGGTGTCCAATGGCCTGAGCCTGGGGGCGCTCGCCGTAGTGCCGACGGATCTGGTGAACGGCTCCGGCTGCCTGCCCTTTGATGCGTCCACCACCACGGCCGTGGCCGGCAAGGTGGCCATCATCGATCGCGGCACCTGCGGCTTTGCGGTGAAGGCGAAGAATGCGCAGAACGCGGGTGCCATTGGCGTGATCATCGCCAACAACACCGGTGGCGCTGCGCCTGGCCTGGGCGGCAGCGATCCGACGGTGGTCATCCCGACCATCAGCGTCTCGCAGACCGATGGCGCCACGCTCAAGTCCGCCGTGGCCGCGGCCGTCCCGTACGGCAGCCGCAAGGGCCCGGGCCTGGTGTCGGCCTCGCTGACCACCGACCCGACCCGCCGCGCCGGTGCCGATGCTCGTGGCCGTCCGCTGCTCTACACGCCTTCGGTGCTGGCCTCCGGTTCGTCCGTGTCGCACTGGGATGTGTCGGCCGTGCCCAATCTGCTGATGGAACCCAACATCAATGCCGACCTGGGCACCGTGCTGGTCCCGCCGAAGGACCTGACCTTGCCGCTGCTGAAGGACATCGGCTGGTAAGCCGCTGCTGATCGGGCATCGGCCTCGCCGCCGATGGCCGACCTGTCAACCTTTCGGGTGCTTTCACGGCGCCCGCCCCAAGGGCCCCGTGCACCCGCACCGGGCCCTTGTTGCATTGGCGTTCAGCGTACAGCTCCCCCCAGGGAGGGAGAGCGGCTGCTGCATGTTCGAAAGCCTGTCCGCAGATGCCCTACAGACGTCTGAGGCAACTCGACCTCAGCCGAAACGGCGTGATTCGCATGGCCCCGGGGCCCTCAACGCGCGACGATCTCCCCCATGAAAATTGCCGTTGTCGAGGACTCTCTGCCCGTGCGCCGACTGCTGGTCAAACGCGCAGAACATGAAGCCGGTGTCACCGTGGTCGCGCAGGCCTCCGGTGAAGACGAAGCCGTGGCGGCCGTGATGGCCACCGAGCCGGCGGTCGTGCTGCTGGACCTGCATCTGGCGCCGGGCTCCGGTCTGGCCGTGCTCAGCCGCCTGCGTCGTCTGCACTTCACCGGCCAGGTGTTCGTGCTCAGCGCGACGGACCGGGGCAGCATTGCCGCCCAGTGTGTCGCCCTGGGCGCCACCGCCTTTTACGACAAGGCGTTTGATTTCGAGCAATTGCTGCTGGATCTGCGCGATCTGGCCCACCGCACCGCGGCGCAGCTCGGCAAGATGTTGCAGGACGTGGCCCCCCGCGCGGTGGTCAACGGCTGATCGGGTTTCAGGAGGCCTTCCATGCCCAAGACGCACCCTCTCTTCCGGCACCGACCCGGCCGCATGACGACATGGCTGGTGCTGGGCAATGTGCTGGTGATCGCCGCGCTGATCGCCATGACCGTGATGAGTCTGCGTTCGCAATGGCGCTCGGAAGAGCTGCGCGCCAGCCAGACCACCGACAACCTCGCCCAGAGCCTGGCCGTGGAGATCGGGGCGGAGCTGCGCAATGCCGACAATGCGCTGTCCACCATCGCGCTGCGGTTCCGCAGCGCCCGCCTGTCCCGCGAGCATGAAGACTCGCTGATGCGCATCCTGGACGAGCAGGAAAGCCTGCTGCCGCAGGTCGATTCTCTGAGCATCACCGACATCTACGGCCATGTCATCGCCGGCGATGGCGCTGGCGAGAAGCCGATCAACGTCTTTGACCGGCCCTACTTCGCGCAGGCGATGATGAGCGCGGAGATGATCGTCTCCGAGCCGCTGCAGAGCCGCTACGACGGCCAGTGGTGCATCGTGCTGGCGCGCCGCCTGATCAACCATGACGGCCAGTTTGCGGGCATCACCTTTGCAGTGATGTCGTCCCGCCATTTCGTCGAACGTTTCGGGCAACTGGCGCTCGGCACTTCCGGCGCGGTGAGCCTGCGCACCGGCAGCCTCAACCTGATCGCCCGCTATTCAGCCGGCGAGCCCGGCACCACGCGCGGATTTGGCGCCCGCAATCTGTCGCCCGCCATGCTGCACAGCCTGAGCACGAACCCGGACCACGGCGTCTACCGCTCGCATGTGGCGCTGGACAACGTCGAGCGCATCACCGCCTACCGCCGGCTGGCGCGATATCCGGTGATCGTGTTCACCGGCATCAGCAGTGAGGACTATCTGGCGTCCTGGTGGCGGCAGGTGTGGCAGCAGTCGCTGTTGACCGCGCTGGTGGCGGTGGCGGTGGCCGGCGCCTCCTGGCTGATCCATCGCCATCAACGCACGGTGCAGCGGCATCAGGCGGCGCTGGCCCACCTGGCGCAGCAGCAGCAGATGATGTTGCAGAACGACCTGATCGGCATGGTGCGTCTGCAGGACGGGCAGGCGGTCTGGTGCAATCCGGCCCTGGAGCGCATGTTCGGCTACGACGCCGGTGAGCTGCAGCATCATGCGTCGCGTCTGCTGTTCCTCACTGACGAGGACCACCTGCGGGTCGCCACCATGGGCTCGGCGGCCATCCGGGCCGGAGAGTCCTATCGGGTGCAATTGCCGATGCGTCGCAAGGACGGCAGCGCCTTCTGGGTGGATGTCAGCGGCATGGTGATGTCGACCACCGAGTCGCTATGGATGCTGGTGGACATCGACAAGCTCAAGCGCAGCGAAGAGAGCGCCCAGCAGCAGGCCACCCGCGACGCGCTGACCGATCTGCCCAACCGGCGGATGCTGGAGGAGCGGCTGGCCGAAACCCTGCTGCAGGCCCGCCGCCATGGCGACGGCTTCACCCTGTGTTATCTGGATCTGGACGGTTTCAAGCCGGTCAATGACCGCTACGGTCACGAGGCCGGGGATGAGGTGCTGCGTCAGGTCGCACGGCGTCTGCAGGAACTGGTGCGCAACAAGGATGTGGTGGCCCGCATGGGGGGCGATGAATTCGCCATCCTGCTGCCGGGCCTGGCGCGGGAGCAGGATGCGGAGCAGTTGCTGCAGCGGGTGCTGTTCTCGATCCAGCGGCGGATCCAGCTCGACAACGGAGAGTCGGTGTCGGTGAATGCCAGCATCGGCGCGGTGATCGGCAGCGGTGCCGATCAGGGACGCGATCTGCTGCGCGCCGCCGATGAGGTGATGTATGAAGCCAAGCGCCGCGGCAAGGGCCGGATCCAGATGATCCAGCCGGCCCAGCTGCGGGCGGCGTCCGAGGCGGACGCCAGGGACTGGGCCGCGGCGGCCTGACCGCGCGCTTTAGCGGCGCACCTTGCCATCCGCGGTCAGGATGGTCATGTCCACATACTTCGAGCCGGTGTGCTTCTGGGCGCTGAAGCCGACGAAGAAGCCGCCGGCGTCGAACTCACGCATGCCTTCCAGGGCATTGATCAGGCTGTCCGAATTCAGGTTGTTGCCGGCGCGACGCAGGCCTTCGATCAGCACCTTGGCCGCCACGAAGCCTTCCATGCCGGTGTAGCTCAGTTCCTTGCTGGCCGCCTTGGCGAGCTTGGCATATTCCTGTGCCAGCGGATTGGTGCCGCTGAACGGGAAGGGCACCACCTGCGAGACGACCACGCCGCGCGAATCCTTGCCCAGCTCGGTGGCCAGTGCCTGAGCGCCGACGAAGGACAGATTGTAGAAGTTGCCCATGAACATCGCATGGCGCGCCTCACGGATGAAGGCGGCGCAGGATTTGTAGGCGCTGACCTGCACGATGGCTTCCGGCTGGGCGGCCATGATCGTCTTGACCGCAGCGGCCACATCCACCGAGTTGCGTTCCACCGTCGCCGTGGCGACCGGTGCCAGCCCGTGCTTCTTCAGCGAGGCCTGCATGCCGCTGAGGCCCGCCTGGCCGTAAGCGTCGTTCTGATAGAACACCGCCACCTTCTTGATGCCCACCGACTTGAGCTGCTGGACGATTTCGTCGCACTCGTCGTTGTAGGACGCCCGCACGTGGAAGGCGTAGCGGTTGAAGGGGGTGCGCAGGGCTTCGGCGCCGGTGAACGGGGCGAAGAAGGGCACCTTGGCATTGGTGGCCAGCGGCAGGGCCGCCAGCGAGGTGGGGGTGCCGATGTAACCGAACAGGGCATTCACGCCTTCGTCCAGCAGCTTGCGGGTGTTGGCGACGCAGCGCTCGGGCTCGTAGCCGTCGTCCAGGCTGCGCAGCTCGATGCGACGGCCATTGACGCCGCCACGCTGGTTCATGTGGTCAAACGCCAGCAGGGCGCCGTCGCGGAACTGCTCGCCCAGCTCCTTGGCCGGACCGCTCAAGGGTGCGGATTGACCCAGGACGATCTTGTTGTTGTCGGCGAAGGCCGGCATCACCGGCAGGGCGCTCGCGCCCAGCAGGGCGGAGAACTGTGTAAGAAGTTGGCGGCGTTTCATGGACGATCCGTGACAGCGTGGGCCGTTATCTTGCTGGAACCTTTCGCATTGGGGATAGCCCTAAGCTGTGCGAGTGGTGTTTTTTTTCATTGCTCGCCAACAAATTCACAGGATGTTTCCAGCAAAAACTTTGATGGAGTCGTAGTTCGCGCACTCCTCGAACAACTCCGTATCAACCGTGTCCGAAGGTAACCGGCATGCCGCGCGCCGTGACGTTTCCTCACGCGTCCGGACGTGAACAGAGAAACGCCGATCAAACCCGCAAGGTCGGATCGGCGTCCGGGATCAAAGAGAAAGAATGCGCGGTTACTGCGCGGCCTTCCAGGCGTCGATTGCCTTGCGGGCCAGGAAGGACTGATCGCTGAACAGACCATCGAGGCCCAGGTTCAGGAAGGTGCGGACCTGACCGGACAGGTCGCCCAGCGCGGTCGGATCCGCGCTGCTGTCGAAGTCGTTCGGCAGGAAGTAGTTTTCGGCGCGGAAGGTCCAGCCGTGCACGATCAGGCCGGCGGCATGGGCATCCTTGACGAAGGAGGTCGGCGTGCCCAGGCGGCCATTGACCAGCGGAATCATCACGGCGGTGTTCACCCCCACGCCGCGGGCATAGGACGCCACTTCCGCCAGACCGGCCGGCTTGGCGAGATCCGCATAGGTGCGGGTGTCGCCACTCAGCACGAAGTCATAGGGACGGCCGGAAGCATCCATCAGCTGCACCAGCGGCACCCGGGTCATGCGCTTGAGCTTGCGCAGGTTGCCCACTTCAAAGGACTGGATGAACACCGGCGAGTCGGCATCCCGGTAGCCGTATTTGTTGAGCATGCGGACCAGCGGCTCTTCCAGCGACTGGCCGATGCCGGCGAAGTAGCTGGGGTGCTTGGTTTCCGGATACACCCCGATCGGGCGCACACCCCGATGCGGACGGCCGCGGCGGTCGTCGCGGTCGGCCCGGGCTTCGTCGCGGCGGCGCTCATTGGCCTGCTGCACCAGTTGCAGCACTTCCTCGAAGGTCGGCACTTCAAACATGTCGTTGAAGCGGGCATTGGCGGGGCGGATGGCCGGAATGCGCTCGCGGGCGCGCAGCGTCTTGAGTTCCGCCAGGGTGAAGTCTTCGGTGAACCAGCCGGTGATGCTGACGCCGTCGATCACCTTGGTGGTCTTGCGATTGGCGAATTCCGGATGCTCGGCCACATCGGTGGTGGCTTCGCGCACGGTGCCATCGGCATTCAGGATGGCGATGGCATTTTCGTGCCGGGCCACCAGCACGCCGTCCTTGGTGATGACGAGGTCCGGCTCGACGAAGTCGGCGCCCTGCTCGATGGCGAGCCAGTATGCGGCCAGGGTGTGCTCCGGCACGTAACCGGAAGCCCCGCGGTGGGCAATCAGCAGCGGCTGGGCGGTGCCGGGGCCGGTGCCGGGACCGGGGCGGCCATGGGCGGAAGCAGTCGCGGGCAGCAGGGCGGTGCTGAGGGTGGCCGCCGCGATCGCGGCGGACAGGATCAGGCGAAGCATCTTCAAGGGGGGTCTCCTCATGATGTGAGCCGCGAGGGTAGGCGGTCGTTCATGAAGATTTGATGATGCCCCGGGCCAAGCCCGAGCGTGTCCCCGCTCCGTGGGGCCCCGTCACGAGGGTGACGGGGGAGCCTGCAGTCGAAGGTGAATCAGCGTGCCAGCCGGAACACCGAGACGGCGCCTGCGAGGCGCTGCGACTGATCCTTCAGGCTCTCGGCGGCAGACGCCGCTTCTTCCACCAGGGCGGCATTTTGCTGGGTCATCTGGTCCAGATGCCCCACGGCGGCATTCACCTGCTGGATGCCGTCGCTCTGCTCATGGGTGGCCGCACTGATCTCCGCAATGATGTCGGTGACCCGCTGCACGCTCTGCACGATGTCGTTCATCGTCGTGCCGGCATCGGTGACGAGGCGCGAGCCCGATTCCACCCGTTCCACGCTCGTGGCGATCAGGGTCTTGATCTCCTTGGCTGCCGCGGCGCTGCGCTGTGCGAGCGACCGCACCTCGCTGGCCACGACCGCGAAGCCGCGGCCCTGTTCCCCCGCCCGGGCAGCTTCGACCGCCGCATTCAGGGCCAGGATGTTGGTCTGGAAAGCGATGCCGTCGATGACACCGATGATGTCGCCGATGCGGCGCGAGCTGTCGCTGATCTCGCCCATCGTGGTCACCACCTGACCCATCACCGAGCCGCCGCGCTGGGCGGTGGTGGTGGCATGGCTGGCCAGCTGATTGGCAGTGGTGGCGGCATCCGCCGTCTGCCGCACCGTGCCGGTCAGCTGGGTCAGCGACGCGGCCGCCTGCTGCAGATTGGAGGCGGTTTGCTCGGTCCGGCTGGACAGGTCCATGTTGCCGGTGGCGATTTCCGCGCTGGCGGTATTGATACTGTCGGTGGAACTGCGCACGTCGCCGATCAGGCCGGTCAGTGCCGTCTGCATGGTGCGCAGCGAGACCAGCAGGCGGCCGGTCTCATCCTGTTGCTGGCCGTGGCTTTGCAGCTGGATCGGGCGGGTCAGGTCGAAGTTGGCAATCGCGTCGGCCACCTCGGCGGCCTGGCTCAGCGGGACGGTGATCGACCGGGTCAGGCGCCAGGACAGCACGCCCGCCGTCACCAGCGCAACGAAGCTGAACAGCACCAGCGCGATGCGAGCGCGGCGGTTGCTTTCCCGCAGGCTGATGATGGATTGGTCCAGCTGCTCCCGCTGGGCCTGGACCACCGCCTGGATGCTGTCCAGATAGATGGCGGAGGAAGCGGAGAACTTGTCGAAGAGCTCCTTGGCGCGTTCGGTCTCACCGGCCTTCTTGGCGGCGGCAATCGCGTCCCGGGTGGAGAGGTAGGTCTTGCGCAGGTCCGAGATCTTCTCGAAGGAGGCGCGCTCGGCCGGGGTGGTGAGCAGCTTGTCCAGCTGCTGCTGCAATTCGGTGGATTTCTTGCTGGATTCCGCTGCGGCCTGCGCAAAGAACCCGGGCAGATTCGCATCGGTGCTCACCGCGATGGCGGTGGTGCGGGTGATGCCGTTGAAGACGTTGCGGTACCAGTCGGACGCCACCCGCTCGGTGGCCAGGGCGTCGGTATAGATGGATTCGGTGTCCTGCGCGACCTGCTGCAGCCCGAGGTAACCCATGCCGGAGCCGACCAGTGCAATCACCATCACCAAGGTCTGAACCAGCCCGAAACGGCGGCCGATGGATCGGCCCGAAATTCTTGTTGCCATGCTTCTCTGTCTCCCAATGCGGTAGCGGGCGCTACCGTAAGCATCGGGATGCTGGCACCGGGCAGGTTCGGGCGCTAGCGTCAGCGGGTGAAAAAAGACGCGCAGACGCCCGAACCGTGAAATCCGTCAATCTCTGCGCATGACCTTGTCGGGCGTCATGGGGGTGCTGCGCAGTCGGCGGCCGGTGGCATGGAAGATGGCATTGCTGATCGCCGCCGCCACACCGACGATGCCGATCTCCCCCACGCCCTTGGCGCCGAGGCGGCTGACGATGCGATCGTCCTCCTCCACAAAGAGGACGTCGATCTCCCCCACATCGGCATTGGCGGCCACGTGGTATTCGCTCAGGTTGTGATTCATGAAGCGGCCCAGGGCGTGATCCGCCAGCGTCTCTTCCAGCAGCGCCTGGCCGATGCCCCACACCACCCCGCCCACCACCTGGCTGCGGGCGGTGACCGGGTTGATGATGCGTCCGGCGGCAACCGCGCTCACCACCCGGGTGACCCGCACCGTGCCCAGCTCCTCATCCACCCGCACCTCGCAGAACACGGCGGAATGCACCGCCCGCACATAGTTCTTCTGCTTGAGCAGATTCGGCAGCAGCAGGTACTTGGCTTCGATCTCTTCCTCGCCCTTGATCCGCACCAGTTGCGACAGCGGCACCGCGAGTCCACCGGTCTTCACCCGCAGATGGCCGTGGGCAAACTCGACCTCGTCGAACTTGACCTTGGCGAAGCCATCGACGTGGTGGCGCGCGCGTTTCCACAGTTCCCGCTGGATCTTCTCGCAGGCGCCTTCGACCGCCGAGCCGACGGTGGTGACGTGGGACGAGCCGCCTTCAATCGGCGCCACCGGCAAGGTGCTGTCGCCCAGGCGGAAGGTGACCTGCTCCATCGGCAGCCCCAGGGCCGCGGCGGCGATCTGGGCCATCACGGTGTAGGTGCCGGTGCCGATGTCGCTGGCGGCGCTCTCCACCACCAGTTGGCCGTTGGCGTGCAGCACCGCACGGGCACGGGCGAACATCTGCATCGCGTCCCAGGTGCCGGTGGCCATGCCCCAGCCCACCCATTCATCGCCCTCGCGGCGCGAGCGCGGCTTTGACGGCCGCCTGGACCAGCCGAAACGTTCCGCGCCCTGGGCATAACACTCTCGCAGCGCCTTGGTCGAGAAGGGCAGATCCTTGGCCGAGTCCCGCTCGGCATAGTTGCGCAGACGCAGCTCCAGCGGGTCCAGCCCTGCGGCGTAGGACAGCTCGTCCATCGCCACTTCCAGCGCATGCACGCCGTGGGCCGCACCAGGCGCACGCATGTCGATGGGGCTGTACTGGTCCAGGTCCACCAGCCGGTAGTCCAGCCGCACGTTGTCGCAGTGGTAGAGCTGGCCCGACCAGTTGACCACCACTTCCACATAGTCCTCCTTGCGGGAGGTCTCGGCCAGCGCCTCATGGATGACCGAGGTCAGCCGGCCCTGGCCATCAGCGGACAGACGCACCCGCTGCCAGGTCTCCGGACGATGGCCGAAGGTGAACATCTGCTGCCGGGTCAGCACCACCCGCACCGACTGCTTCAGATGCAGCGCGGCCATGGTGGCGAGCAGCAGCTGGTACTGGGGGCGCAGGCCCGATCCGAAGGCCCCGCCGACAAACGGATTGCGCACCGTCACCTTGCGAGCCGGCAGCCCGAAGACGCGGGAGATGACCCAGCGGGAATTCTGCGAGCCCTGCGTCTTGTCATAGACGGTCAGATGGTCGTCCTTGCCGACGATGACGGTGGTGGCGTGCATCTCCATCGGGTTGTGATGCTCGACGCCGGCATAGCTGTCCACATCCACCCGGACCTCGGCCTCCTCCCAGACCGCATCGGCATTGCCGCGGGGCTTGGGGGGCGGCGAGAAGCCGGCCTTGAGCGGCTTGGGTTCATGGCTGCGATCCCGGTGCACCAGCAGCGAGGTCTCATGCGCCTCGGCCTCCACCTGCACATCGATCAAGCGTGCGGCGTGGCGGGCCAGTTCCAGCGAGGTGGCCACCACCAGCGCCACCGGCTGCCCGCTGTAGTGGATCTCATCGTCATGCAGCGGCTTGAACGGGGAGCCGGCGGGCGCGGTCATGTCCTTGTAGAACAGGTCCAGCGAGCGCATCTTCGGCCGGTTCTGATGGGTCAGTACCTCCACCACCCCCGGCAGGGCCAGCGCCCGGCTGGCATCGATGGCACGGACGCGCCCGCGGGCCACCGCCGTGTTCACCACCCAGCCGTAGAGCAGATCGTCGGCGGGATGCTCCGCGGCATAACGCGCACGGCCGGTGACTTTGGCCAGGGCGTCGATGCGCGGCAGCGCGCTGCCGATCTGCACGGTGCCGGTGCCCGCATCCGCGCGCGGCTGCTGGTCGGCTTCGATGGCCAGGTCCGCCAGATCGAGGGTCGATCGGTCATTCATGCTGCATCTCCTTCGAGGCGGAAGAAGTCTTCGCCGGTGTTGGTCGGCACGCCGGCCAGGGCCATCGTCAGGGCCCGCACGATGGCGCGCCGCGCCAGCGGGATCTTGTAGGCATTGCCCGGCAGGCTCTCCGGCAGCGCCGGACCGCCCCAGGCTTTGGCCGGACGCAGCAGATGCTCGGCCGCAGCTTCAAAGGTCTGCGGGGAGGGCGTCTCGCCGATGAGCAGCGCCTCGGCGGACAGGTCCCGCCACGGCTTGTGGGCCACGCCGCCCAGGGCGAGGCGCGCCGCCTGGATGCGGCCGTTCTCATCGAGCACCAGGGCGGCTGCGACCGACACCAGCGCAAAGGCGTAGGACGCGCGTTCTCGCAGCTTCAGATAGCAGCCGTGATCGGCAAAGGGCGACGGCGGCAGGGTCAGGTGGGTGATGAGTTCATCGGCCGCCAGCGTGTTGTCGACCTCCGGCTCTTCCCCCGGCAGACGGTGAAATTCCAGGAATGGAATCTCCCGCGTTCCGCGCGGGGACTGCACATGCACCGTGGCGTCCAGCGCCGCCAGCGCCACGCACATGTCGGACGGATGGGTGGCGACGCAATGCTCGCTGGCGCCCAGGATGGCGTGCTGGCGAGCGATGCCGGTCGCCGCGGGACAGCCGGTGCCCGGCGCCCGCTTGTTGCAGGGGACGGCCGCATCGTAGAAGTAGTGGCAGCGGGTGCGCTGCAGCAGGTTGCCGCCGTTGGTGGCCCGGTTGCGGATCTGCGGCGAGGCACCGGCGAGGATGGCGGTCCGCAGCAGCGGCGCACGCTCCAGCACCAGGGGATGCTGGGCCGTCACCGCATTGGTGGCCAAAGCGCCCAGCCATAGGCCGCCGTCGCGGGTGCCTTCAATGGCGGTGAGCGGCAGGCCGGTCACATCCACCAGCCGGCCGGGCTGCATCACGTCTTCCTTCATCAGGTCCACGAGATTGGTGCCACCGGCCAGAAAGCGCGCCCGTTCGTTGACCGCGGCGCCGGGGCGGCTGGTCAGATGCAAACGGGCGGTGCCCCGCTGCAACTGCAGCAGGGCTTCGTCGACCGTGTGGGCGCGGGCGTAGTCAAAGGGGTTCATGCGGCGGCACTCCCTTGGCTGTGGGCGACCGTGTCGCTGGGTCCGCCTGGCGCTGTCGGCCGACCCGATGCCGCGCCGCGCACCAGCGCCACCCGGGACACCGCCTCGACGATCTGCGGATAGGCTCCGCAGCGGCAGATGTTGCCGCTCATCCGTTCCCGGATTTCGTTGGCGTTGGCCGGCGCATGCTCATTCAGCAGGCCGGCGGCGGAGCAGAGCTGCCCCGGCGTGCAATAACCGCATTGCAGCGCGTCACAGTCGATGAAGGCCTGCTGCAAAGGATGCAGGTCGTTGGGGCCGGTGGCGCTGGCACCTGCCAGGCCGGCCAGTCCCTCCACCGTGGTGATGTCGTGGCCGTCCAGGCTGACCGCCAGCAGCAGGCAGCTGTTCATGCGGACGCCGTCCACCAGCACGGTGCAGGCGCCGCATTGGCCGTGATCACAGCCTTTCTTGCTGCCTGTGAGCAACAGTTGTTCGCGCAGCAGGTCCAGCAGAGTGACCCAGGGCGCCAACTGCAGCATCACCGTCTGGCCGTTGATACGCAGTTGCACGGGCAGGCCGGGCGGGAGATCCCCCGCCAGGAGGGCGGCGCCGGCCTCGATGGCATCGGGGGTCTCGGCGGACCGGGCATCCTGGGGGCGGGTCGATGCGGGCGTGATGTTCATGGGGTGTCCTTGGGCGGAGCCCCGGGGCGGGCCGGGGCGGTCTCGTAGCCCCTGTCGAGCAAGGCGTGTTCCCAGTGGTCATCGGCCTTCGGCTCATGAGACGATTCGGGCTGACGTTGGAGACCCACAGAGATGGTGACGAGTGACCGCGCAGCCCGGAGCGGCCGCGGACTGCTGGCCGTGATTGGCGGCAATGAAGATCGGGACGGCGACCGCGCCGTCCTGGCAGCCCTGATGCGGGCGCTGCCGATGGAGCGCCCCCGGGTGCTGGTGCTGACCGCAGCGAGCGGCGCGCCGGCCGAGTTGTGGCAGCACTACCGGGCTGCATTTGAGACCCTCGGCGGCGAGCCGTTCTGGCTCGATGCCCGCGAGGCGTCGGAGCTGGACACCCCCGCAGTGATGGCGCGCCTGGCGGCGGTGGATCTGGTGTTCTTGACCGGCGGGGACCAGCACCGGCTGCTCGACACCCTCGGCGACACGCCCGCCTTTGCGCTCATGGCCCGTCGGCATGCCGAAGAAGGTCTGGCGGTGGCCGGCACCAGTGCAGGGGCTTCGGCGCTAGGGGCGCGCATGCCGCGAGGCGATGAGGGCTTGCAGATCGCCGGCGGACCCCCCGGCCCGCTGCCGCCCGGCCT
The DNA here is from genome assembly GCA_966211495.1 of uncultured Roseateles sp. GTDB lineage: Bacteria > Pseudomonadota > Gammaproteobacteria > Burkholderiales > Burkholderiaceae_C > Roseateles. The sequence goes on from CBIHOT010000005.1 coordinate 21,639, forward strand.
GGGCCTGTGGCCCCGGGTCGTGATCGATCAGCATTTTTCCGAGCGCAAGCGGCTGTCGCGCCTGATCCAGTTTCTCGGGGTCTCGTCCGGCCATGTCGGGCTGGGTCTGGATGAGGACACCGCGGTCTTCGTGCATCCGGACGAGGGCCTGCAAGTCGTGGGCAGCGGCACGGTCACCGTGCTCTCGGGCGGTGGGCCCGGCACCCGGCTGCAGGCGATGGGGCAGGGGGAATGCTGGTCGCTGGACGAGGTCTCGCTGCATCTGCTGACGCCCGGCCTGCGTCTGTCCGGGCCGCCCTGGCCGGAGGGCACGCCCCAGGCGTTGCAGCGTCTGATGGACTTCAGCGAGCAAGGCGAACAACAGGTCTGACGCCGTTCAGCCGTGTGCCGTCCAGGCCACACGCCCGCGCGGTCAGCGCCAGCACGATCCGCCACTCGCCCGATCCGGTCAAAAGCATGCGCGCCGACGGGTGCCGAAAGCCACGCCCGGGCAATGGCGGATGGCCTTTGGGGTCGTGCTGCGGTTAGCCTTGCGGCCTTCTCACGCTGACCCGCCCCTGCCGGGGCCACCGCCATGTTCCGTCTTGCCCTGATCGCCGCAGCCGCCGCCGCTGCCCTGACTGCCGCCCCGGCGCAGGCCCTGGATGTCCAGAGCTTCTCCAAGGATGTCTCGCCCTGCGCGGACTTCTACGACTATGTGAATGGCCCCTGGGTCGCCAGCACGCAGTTGCCGGCGGACCAGACCCGCATCGGCAGCTTCGATGCGCTGCGTGTGGCCAACGACCGCCTGCTGGCCAATGCCCTGGCCGAGCTGGTGCGCAAGCCGGAACTGCAGACGACGCCGGGGCTGCGTCAGGTCGCGGCGTATTACGCCAGCGGCATGGACCGTGCCGCGATCGAGGCCGGCGGCCTGAAGCCGGTGCAACCCTTGCTGGACCGTGTGGCGTCGATCAAGACGGCCCGTGACCTGCCGGCGGTGCTGGCGGAACTGGGCCGGGTGCAGATCAGCGCACCGGTGGCGACCTATGTCCGCCCGGATGCGAAGAACACCAGCGTGCAGGTGCTGCACCTGATGCAATCCGGCCTGGGCCTGCCGGACCGGGACGACTACTTCAAGGACACCGACATCGCCAAGCGCCTGCGCGCCGCCTATCGCCTGTATGCGGAGCGGCTGCTGAAGGCCTCCGGCGCCGATGCCTCGGACGAGACGCTGGATGCCCTGATGGCCTTCGAGGCCCGGCTGGCCGACGCCACCGTGCCGCGCGCCGCCCTGCGCGACCCGCTGGCCGTCTACAACCCGATGACGCCCGCGGAGCTGGCCAAGAAGGCCGAGGGCCTGGACTGGCAGGCCTGGATCCAGGCGCTGACCCTGCATGGCAAGCGGACCGACGGCGTGGACCGTGTGATCGTCGGCCAACCCGGCTTCATGCAGCGGGTGGCCGAACTGGCCGCCTCGACGCCGGTGTCGACCTGGAAGACCTATCTGCGTCTGCGGGTGCTGGACAACAGCGCCGCGCGACTGCCGGCCGCCTATGCCGATGCGGCCTTTGACTACTACGACAAGACCATCACCGGTCTGGAGCAGCACAAGCCGCGGGAGCAGGAAGTCATCATGATGATCGGCGGACGCACCGGTGGGGCGCCGCTGGGCCTGGCCCTGGGCGAGCTGTTCGTGGCCCGTGCCTTCTCGCCGGAGGCGCAGCGCCGCGCCACCTTGCTGATCGACGACGTGAAGGCGGCGATGCGCGAGAAGATCCGCAACGTCGGCTGGATGAGCGAGCAGACCAAGACCCGCGCCCTGGAAAAACTGGCTGCGATGCAGCCCAAGATCGGTGCTCCCGCCACCTGGCCGCAATACGATGGCTTGAGCCTGACGGCGAAGGACTTTGCCGGCAATCAGCTGCGTGCCGCCGCCTGGGCTCATCAGGAGCAGCTCAAGGACCTGGACCGCCCGAGCGACCGCACCCGCTGGACAATGTCGCCGTACATCGTCAATGCGCAGGCCGGCGGTCTGAATGAGATCACCTTCCCGGCCGGCATCCTGCAGCCGCCGTTCTTCGATGCGAAGGCCGACGATGCGGTCAACTATGGCGGCATCGGCATGGTGATCGGCCATGAAATCACCCACCACTTCGATGACCGTGGCCGCCAGTTCGACAGCATCGGCAGCCTGAACGACTGGTGGACACCCGCCGACGCAGCCGCCTACAAGGCCAATGCCGACCGGGTGGTGGCGCTGTATGAGAGTTATGAGCCGGTGAAGGGCACCCACATCAACGGCCGCCTCACCCTGGGCGAGAACATCTCCGACATGGCCGGCATGCCCATCGCCTTTGATGCCCTTCAGAACGCCCTGAAGCGCACCGGGCAGCGGGAGAAGATCGACGGCTTCACGCCGGAGCAGCGATTTTTCCTCTCCAACGCGCTGGTGTGGCGCAACAAGACGCGGGAAGCCGCCTTGCTCAACCAGCTGCGCACCGACCCGCATTCGCCGGGCAAGTACCGGGTGCTGGCGCCGATGTCCAACATGCCGGAATTCGCGCAGGCCTTCAGCTGCAAGGCGGGCGATGCGATGAAGGCGAGCCAGCCGATCCAGGTCTGGTGATCGGCTGAAACCATCTGGACGGCAAAGCCTGCTACAAGGGCAGCCTTGCCGTCCAGGCCCGCTCCGGCCACTGAAGGTTTCGCATGTCTGCCACTCCCATGACCTCGGGGACGCCTCCGGGCGCACCCGTTCCTTTCACGCCCTACCAGCGCTTCGCGACCGGGCTGCTCACGCTGCTCCAGTTCGCCGTCATCCTGGACTTCATGATCATGTCGCCCCTGGGCGCGATGATCATGCCGGCGATGTCGATGTCGGCGCAGCAGTTCGGCATGGTGGTGTCGGCTTACGCCTTCAGTGCGGGCCTCTCCGGCCTGCTCACCGCCGGCTTCGCCGACCGTTATGACCGCAAGCGGCTGCTGCTGTTCTTCTACGGCGGCTTCCTGCTGGGCACCTTGTGGTGTGGCCTGGCGCCCAGCTACGAGATGCTGCTCGCCGCGCGGGTGGTCACGGGGCTGTTTGGCGGCGTCATCGGCTCCATCGTGATGGCGATCACCGCCGACCTGTTCCCGCCCGCCCAGCGCGGTCGGGTGATGGGTCTGCTGCAGGGCGGCTTTGCGGCCAGCCAGGTGCTGGGTCTGCCGTTCGGTCTGTACCTTGCGTCCCGCTGGAGCTGGCATGCGCCCTTCCTCGCGCTGGTGGGCATGGGGCTGGTGGCGGGCCTGTTCATCGCCTTCGGCATGAAGCCGGTCAATGCCCATCTGGCCGCAGGTCGCTCCGATGGGGTGGCGCGGCATCTGCGCCATGTGCTGTCCAAGCCGCTGCACTGGATGGCCTTTGCGGTCACCGCGCTGCTGACCACCGGCGGCTTCATGCTCATGCCCTTTGCCAGCGCCTTCTCGGTGCACAACGTGGGCATCTCGCTGGACCATCTGCCGGCGGTCTATCTCGTCACCGGCCTGTCCAGTCTGGTGGTGTCGCCCTTCATCGGCCGCATGTCCGACCGCTGGGGCGCCTTGCCGGTGTTCTACGTGGGCTGCGTCGTCACCGTGGTGATGGTGCTGATCTACACCCACCTCGGAACGTCACCCCTGTGGATGCTCATCGGCATCAACCTCGTGATGTTCGTCGGCATCTTCTCGCGGCTGATTCCCTGGCAGGCGCTGGTCAGCGGCATTCCCGTGCCGGAGCAGCGCGGAGCCTTCAGTGCAATCAACAGCGCGCTTCAGCAGCTCGCCGGTGGCGTGGCTTCGCTGGTGGCTGGACACCTCGTCACGCTCGGGGCGAACGGTGAGGTGCAGAACTTCCCGCGGGTCGGCTATGTGGTGATCAGCACCACCTTGATCGCGGCCGTGTTGATCCGGATCGTCGCCCGTCAGAAGCGGGAAGTTCACTGAGCGGATCAAAAAGTGACCTTCGGGCGTGATGCGCCCCAGTTGCGCGCATCATGCCCGTATTGTTGTGCGGTCTTCAGGTTGGCTTCATGAGCCAGCATCAACTTCCACGTAGGCTTCGGGGTAACCCTGATCTTCGGAGCCTGTTGTGCTGTCCCGTCCGCTTTTTTCCCGCTCTTCCGCCCTTGGCCTGGTGCCCGCCACGGTCCTGGCCGCGCTGACGCTGGGCCTGACGGGCTGCGACCGCCTGCCGTCCTATCAAGGGCCGGAACTCTCCGCCTTCGAACAGCACCAGCATGCGCGCTGCGTGGCGCTGCTGCGCTCCACCTGGGAGGGCGCTCCTGTGCGTTCCACCTCCGCCGAGCGCGGCCGCAGCGGCCTGGACTATGTCTGGGTGAATGTGGATGTGCATGACGATCAGGACGACATTGATCACCGCACGGCCAAAGGGACGGCGCATGCCGGCCACTGCCAGTTCGACCATGGCGGTGAGGTGGTGCATGTCCACAGCTACGCGCTGAACGGCACCACCGCCAGCGCAGCGCAGACCCTGCCGACATCGACGGGCGCGCGCACCGCCCAGCCGGCGCAGGTGACGGACGATGTACCCGGCTATCGCTATTTCACGGCCAGCGTGAATGGATCGGGTCTGCCTCCGGCTGAGGCGACCGTCGCCAGCAACTGAGCCAGCTGAGCCGACTGAGTGTTCCGCTGGTCGCTCGAAGGCTTCAGCTCACGGTCGTGGACATCGGCGGCTCCGGTCACTGGCCGTCATCGCCATGCCTTGCCCTGGGTGATCTGGCTTAATAGCGCCTGTTGAGCTTTTTCCACGCGCCATGCTGAAACGACTGCATCACGCTGCCATCATCTGCAGCGACTATCCCCGCTCCCGCCAGTTCTACACCGAGGTGCTGGGGCTGACGGTGCTCGCCGAGCACTATCGCGAAGCGCGCGACTCCTACAAGCTGGACCTGGGACTGCCCGACGGGTCGCAGGTCGAGCTGTTCTCCTTCCCGGGCGCGCCGCCGCGGCCGTCCTATCCGGAAGCGCAGGGCCTGCGCCATCTCGCTTTTGCGGTCGATGACGTGGCCGCCTGCAAGGCCCATCTGGAGCGCCAGGGCGTGACGGTGGAGCCGGTGCGGATCGACGAATACACCGGCCGGGCCTTCACCTTCTTTGCGGACCCGGACGGGTTGCCGCTGGAAATCTACGAAGGCTGAGGCCTTCAGGCGATCAAGGCCTGCGCCTGCGCCGCCGTCATCACCTGCACGCCCAGCGCCCGCGCCCGTTCCACGAAGCCCGAGGCGCCCGACTCGAAGCCACCCACCGGACTCATGCAGTCGCTCAGCATCACGACGCGGCTGCGGCGCTCCGGGGTCATGGCGTCCAGCAGGTCTTCGGTAGTGGCGGCCACGCAGTGGCTGCTGGCCTCGCCCGCGATGAAGGTCAGGCCGCTGAAGGCCCCGATGCGGTCCACCAGCAGATGGTTGATGCCGGTGGAGGGATCGTCCGGCAGAGGCACTTCCGCCTTCACCGCGCTGTACTGCTCCGTCAGCGGATTGCGGCCCTTGAGCACCTTCTCCACCACGCGCCATGCGCGCTGCTCCCATTCGGCCAGGGCCTGCGCCACGTCGGCATGGATGTTGTGGCCCCAGGTGCCGGTGATGCAGTGGGCCGGCCAGACCATCAGCCGATATTGGTGCGGACTGGACTCCAGGGCGTCGAGATAAAAACGCACATGCTCGGCCAGGTGGCGGTCGCGCGGTGCGTAATGGCCTTCGCGCACCTGCTGCGAGGTGATCTGGGTGAAGGGCGCCACCGGACCGCCCTCGGCGGTCTGCCAGAAGGACGGCCGTTCAATGCCGTAGGCGGCATGCGAATCCAGCGTCACGACGATGTCGGTGAGCCGCTCGCTCGTGGCGCGGATGAAGCCGGCCAGCCGCTGCAGGTCCGCGTGAGCGCCCTGCACCGGCAGGGTGGCGCCGTCGATGTCGCAGAAGTCGTTCTGCGGATCAACGATCAGCAATTGATGAGGCAGGGCGGGGGACGACGGCGTGGCCGAAGCAGCGGACATGGTGCACTCGCGGGCAGAAGATGCCCTTGAGTATAGAAACTCGCCGCCCTGCGTGGCGCCTTAGAGGCGGAACACCCGCACCGCTTCCACCAGGCTCTGCGCCTGACCGCGCAGGCTCGACGCCGCTGCGGCGATCTCTTCCACCATGGCCGCGTTCTGCTGCGTGGCGGCGTCCATCTGGGTGACGGCGCCGGAGACCTGCGACACGCCCTCGGCCTGTTCCGCACTGGCCACGCTGATCTCGCCGACGATGCCGGTCACGCGCTGGATGGCGCCGACCACTTCATTCATCGTGTCGCCAGCGCGATTCACCAGGTCGGTGCCGGCCTCCACCTGCTCGACGCTGGCTTCGATCAGCGACTTGATTTCCTTCGCTGCGGCGGCCGAGCGGCCGGCGAGGTTGCGCACTTCGGTGGCCACCACGGCAAAGCCGCGACCCTGTTCACCGGCGCGGGCGGCTTCCACCGCCGCATTCAGCGCCAGGATGTTGGTCTGGAAGGCAATGCCGTCGATCACGCCGATGATGTCGGCGATCTTGCGCGAGCTGCCGTGGATGCCCTGCATGCGGGACACCACTTCCGCCACCACCTCACCACCGCGGGTGGCCACCTGCACGGCATTGGTGGCCAGTTGCGCGGCTTCGCGGGACGACTGGGCCGTCTGGCCCACGGTGCCATTGAGCTGCTCCATGGCGCTGGCGGCCTGCTGCACGTTGCCGGCGGTCTGCTCGGTGCGCTGGCTCAGGTCCTGGTTGCCGGCCGAGACTTCCTGGCAGGCGTTCTGGATGTTTTCCGAGGAGTCCCGCACGGTGGAGATGGCGGTCTGCAGGCTCACCCGCATCGCGTCAAGCTGCGTCATCATCTGGGCGATCTCATCCCGGCCTTCGGCCTTCACCGAGCGGGTCAGGTCGCCACCGGCGACGGCTTCCACCATCTGCTGGGCGCGTTGCAGCGGCACCGTCACCGAGCGGGTCAGCACCCAGGCAAACACGGCACCGACCACCAGCGCCAGCGCGCCGATCAGGCCAATGCGCCATTGCGCCGAGGTGGTGGCCGCATCCACTTCCTTGGCCATGTCGTCCAGGGTCTTCTGCTGGAACTTCAGATAGTCGACCATGTTGCCCAGGAAGACGTCAGCCTGCGGGCGGAACTCCTGTTCCAGGATGCGGATGGCTTCGTCCGCGTCGCCTGCCTTCTTGGCGGCACCAATGCGGTCGCGGGTGCCGGTGTAGACCTTGCGGGCCTCGATCAGCTTGTCCACGACCTTCTTTTCTTCGTCGCTCTTGGGCAGGCCGTCGAGCGCCTTGATGATTTCATTGCCCCGGGCGGTGGAGATCTTCACGTCATTGGTGAAGTAGTCGGCCAGCGATGCATCGCTGCTTTTGGCAATGGCGGTGTAGCGCTTCACGCCCACCAGCGTGAGCGTGTACCACTCCGCCACCAGCCGTTCCTTCTGCAGCGGAATGTCCATCATCTGCCGGGTCGATTCGGCGGTGCGACCCAGGCTCATGCCGCCAATGAGCACGATGGCCGCCAGCAGCACCAGCACCACACCAAAGCCCATGGCCAGTCTGGAGGCCAGTCGCATATCGTTCAGTTTCACGCCGTTTCCCTTCTTTGTATCCCTGCGGAAACAACCACTGTAGTCACCACCCCCCCGGTTCGACAAAGGGTGATGCGGTCCGTTCACCGGTCAATTCGTGCTTTGTGGGCAGATTGCCCGGATACCCGGTGGTAACGGTGTCATGCCCGTTGTGATCGGCCCACGCCATGTGCGCAGTGCATCACGGATGGGCGCAGGAGGAGGGCGATCGGCCGGGCAGGTTCGGGTGGGCGTGGCGAGGCGCGGTAGTCTTCGGGCCGTCATGTCCCGCCGCCACCATCATCACGTCTATGTGGTTGAACTGTCCGATCGGGTCTGGAATGAGCCGCGCTTTCGGCGTGCCAATCCGGACTATCAATTGGGCAAGCCCTTTGTTTATGTCGGCATGACGGGGCTGGACCCTGACCTGCGTTTTGACAAGCACAAGGCCGGCATTCAGGCCAACCGCTTTGTCTTCGAGTATGGGCTACGACTGCTGCCGCAGCTGTATGAGGTCTACAACCCGATGCCCTATGAAGCGGCGCGGGAGATGGAAGTCGAGTTGGCCATCGGTCTGCGCGAAGCTGGATTTGGCGTCTGGCAGGCGTGAGCGGCCTTGAACAGGCGTGATCAGGCCTGAGCAGGTGGGATGCGCCAAGCGCTCACGCCTGTGGCCGCTTCAGAAGAAGTGGCGCCAGCGCAGTTGCAGGAAGTCTTGACCGGGATTTGGACGCCGGATGTTGGCATTGGAATAGTGCTGCACCCGCAGGGACCATTCCGATGAATCACCGAAAGGACGCGCGCCAATCGCGAGGTGATCTCCGAAATTGAAGTTGGTGCTGAAACTGCGGTCGCGGGAATGGAACTCCGGCATGATCACATTCAGCCCGACGCCAGCTTCAATGAACCAGCGCCAGTCGCCCGAGCCGGTGAGGCGCAGCGCAGGGGTCAGGCCCACGCGGTAGAAACGGCTGTGGTCCACCCGCTGCGAATCCGCCAGCCACCAGTATCCGGCCGAGGCGTCGGTGACGATGCTCCAGGTGCTGCTGCCCCAATGACTGCGCCAGTCGGACGTCCAGGTGAGGCCGCCATCCACGGCAGTGACATGATCGTAGGCGCCCCCTTGCAGGAAGACGCTATCGGGCGCGGCCTGCGCGTTCGAGCCCATCAGGGTCAGCGATGCGGCGGCCATGGCACCGAGGACGATGCGCTTGCATCCGACGACTGCCGCGCTGGCAGCGCGGTTCATTTCTCGAGAGTGTTCACTGAACATGTGCAAAGGTTCTCCTTGCAGCGCAATGGGCAACCTGAATGCCAGACAGTCGCCGAGGAGACATCCGAAGCGCCTGCATTGAATCGCTCATCGCACTCGTCTGCAGCCCGTGGCGACAAACGCTGGCAAATGCGGATAGGCCGCAGCGGGGGCACGGTTCTAGGCTGGGTCTTGGTGTGGTTCATCACACCTTCAGGAGACCGTCATGACCGATTCCTTCCCACGGCCGCGCGGCGTAGCGCGCCGTTCCCTGCTCAGCACCTCTGCCGCGATGGCGGCGGGGGCCGTGGCCGGCTGCGCATTGCCGGGCCAGGCGCAGAGCGGGCGCAAGACCCCGTTTGAGGTCACGCCCACCACCGTGCCGATTGCGGGCACCGATCTGTCATTCCCCGTGCGCCGCATCTATTGCATTGGTCGCAACTACGCCGCGCATGCACGCGAGATGGGCAGTGATCCGACGCGTGAGCCGCCGTTCTTCTTCCAGAAGCCGACCGACGCGATTCAGAACGTGGCCCCCGGCACCGTGGCCGACCATCCCTATCCGACGCTGACGAAGAACTATCACTACGAGATCGAACTGGTGGCCGCGCTGCACAAGGGTGGACGCGACGTGCCGGTGGAACAGGCGCTGGATCTTGTCTACGGTTACGCTATCGGCCTGGACATGACCCGCCGCGACCTGCAACGCGCCATGGGCAATGAGAAGAAGCCCTGGGAGATCGGCAAGAGCTTCGACCATGCGGCGCCCATCGGGCCGATCCATCCGGTGAGCCAGTGGGGGCATCCGAAGCAGGGCGCGATCTGGCTGAAGGTCAACGGAGACACGCGTCAGAGCGCGGACCTGAGCATGATGATCTGGAGCGTGGCGGAGCAGATCAGCAACCTCTCCAAGGCTTTCGAACTGCGCCCCGGCGACATCATCTACAGCGGTACGCCTGAAAACGTCGGTCCGGTGGTCAAGGGGGACCTGCTGGAGGGCCATATCGACGGTCTACCCAACCTGAGTTTGCGCATCGTCTGACCCCGCGTCATCCGGCGTCGGAGCCGGGTGGCGCGGCGCAGTTGTCCCCCGCGCTCCGCTGCCTGGACAGCGGCCTGTGGATACTGCTTCAAAATGAGGCAGTTCAAAGGATGTCCTTTGAAATCAACGAGTTGTGCAATTGCTGCCCGGGCTTCCAACAGACTTGTCCACAGAAGCCATGAACAGTGGAAGCGCGCGGCCGCTCCGCTGGAAAAGTTGTCCCCAGGCCGAGCCTGTCAACTCGAACTCGCGCTGTGAAGTCGGGGTCGGGTCGCTTGCCGCACGCCTCTGACGCCCCGGACCGGACTTTCCCACCCCTGCCTCAAAGTGAGGCAGTTCATGCTTCTCTCAATGCTGACAAGCACTTGCAGCATCCCTGCCCGGGCTTCCAACAGGCTTGTCCACAGAAGTCATGAACAGGCAGAGATCGGGCCAGGGTGAGGGTCGGGTCATGCCAGCAAGGTCCACACGACCTTTTGAAGCTCCGCCTTGAACTTCGCCGGATCGTCCGGGAGCGGGGACACCGTCCGCATCACATGCGCATACGCCACCGTCTTGCTGATGCCGTGGGTGAGCATGGAGAACATCAGCGCCGGATCACAGGGACGCACTTCACCCGCGGCCATCGCGTCTTCCATCAGGGGGAGGAAAACGGCGTGAAAAGGCTTCACCATCCGGTCCACCAGCAGATTCAGCCGCTCCCCTTCTTCGGTGGCGGCGGTGGAGAAGAACATGCCGATGTCCGGATCTTCAAACACGCGGTCCATGAAGGACAGCAGCGCCTGCTCCACCCGTTGGCGTGGAGAGAGGTCGGTGCGCCTGCGCAGGTCCGCCGCCAGCACCAGCAGCGGGTCGATGGTGATGGCGATGTGCTCCACCACCGCGCGCCACAAGGCCTCCTTGGAGCCGAAGTGGTGGGCGATCAGGGCTGCATCCACACCGGTCTGCCGGGCGATGTCCCGCACGCTGGCAGCGTCGTAACCGCGGCGGGCAAAGATGCCGCGCGCCGTCCGCAACAACGCATCCGCGCCCTGGACCGCCTGGCTGCAGGGGCGCCCACGGCTGCGCACGGAACGGGTGGATGGGATCGATGCGCCCGGTGTGAGGGGTGCCGCACTCATAAAGCCGCCTTCTTTGCTATATTCATCACTCGTTGAATTATTTCAGAAGTCTCGGGCGACGACGATGACCTCTCGCGATCGGCGGATCGTTGGAAGGGGGTGTGGCGATGGCGAGGCGCTTTGGAAAGGTGTGGCAGGCATGCACAGCGAGCACAAGGAAATGGCCCACGACGGGTGGTTGCGCACGATCGCCTGGCTCGGCGGGCAGAGCGCCCACGGTGACCCGGGCGTCCATGGTCTGCGCGGCGCCAAGGGCGTCAAAGGCGCAGGCAGCGGAAAGAGTGCAAACAGTGCCAACAGCTCAAGCAGCGCGGAGGGTGCGGTTAGCGGACCCCGGCATTCACCGGCTGCGCCGGTTGGGCCGGTCGCTCCGATCGCGCCGCGCGCGATGGCCCGGCGAACGGTGAATGACGGTGCCGGGCGTCCGCCGGCCCGCATTCATGTGCTGGACCGACCGACACCGCGCACCGCGGCGATTTCGTGGTCCGATCCGGGCGTCTGCCACTACGGCTACCAGATCTGGGACATGGGGCCGGCCAAGCGTACCGGGGTCTGCGTGCTGAGCGGCAGTCAGATCCAGGTGGGGGACATCGTCTACTGCCCGCGCGAGGACGAAGCGCCGGTCAACGTCGGCTCGATGATCGCGGCGGCGTTTGTGGATGCCTGACGGCGGTCGAACTCCCGCAGATCACTCCATCACATCCGCATCGGGCAGGCTCAGCTTGCCGGTGTTGTAGTCGTATTCGAAGACCTCGCCATGGCGCGCCCAGGAGACGGCGGTCTTCATCACCGCATCGGCCTCCTCCTCATTGAGATGCTCGCTGAGCAGGCGCCGCACCGGCGTGTCCATCAAGAGCCCGGTCGGCTCCTGTTCCAGGCTGTGACGGATATGGGCAATGAGCGGCACCTGCGTCATCAGCTGCTGGCCAAAGAGACCCCGGCGCAGTTCATTGGGGCCGTCCACATAACGTCGGCCCAGCGGCGTGAGCTGCAGATCCCCGCTGTCGAGTTGCGCCAGTCCCAGCAGCGCCAGGGCATGGGCGACCGGCAGCAGTTCCGCATCGGACAGCCCCGATTCCTCGATCAAAGGCGGCAGGTCCGCCCGGCCGTTGAAGGGCGGCTCGGCCAGCAGTTCCAGCAGACCATCCATGCGGGCGACGTCCGCCGACGGCAGGCGCTCCACCAGCGGCGGCGGCGCCACGCCAGTGTCCACCGCGCCATGGCTGCGACCCGGCCGGCCGGCGCCGGCGGTCATCAAGGCATAGACCTCGTCGATCAATGCGCGCACATCGGCGCTGTCCGGATCGCGGGGACGCGGCAACTGCACCGACAGCTGGCAGCGGATGCGGCCCGGATCACTGGCGAAGATCAGCACGCGATCGGCCATCAGCACCGCTTCCTCGATGTTGTGCGAGACCACCAGCATCGCCTTGGTCGGCATGCCGCCGTTCTGCCACAGCTCCAGGATGTCTTCGCGAAGACGCTCGCCGGTCAGCACATCCAGCGCGGAGAACGCTTCGTCCATCAGCAGCACATCCGGCTCGGTGACCAGCGCACGGGCAATGCCCACCCGCTGCCGCATGCCGCCGGACAGTTCGCGCGGCAGGGCCCCTTCGAAACCGGCCAGACCGATCAATGCAATCGCGGCCTCGGCCCGCTTCTCGCGTTCGGCCTTGGGCATGCCCCGGGCCTCCAGCCCCAGTTCCACGTTCTGCTGCACCGTCAGCCACGGGAACAGTGCGAACGACTGGAACACCATGCTGATGCCCCGTGCCGGCCCGAACAGTGGCTGGCCGCGATAGCGCACCTGGCCGTGATCCGCTTTCACCAGACCGGCCATGATGCGCAGCAGCGTGCTCTTGCCGGAGCCGGACTGGCCCAGCAGCGCCACGATCTCGCCATCGCGCAGGTGGAAGTCGACGTCCTGCAGCACCGGGCGCAGATGCCCGTCGGCGGAACGGAAGGTCTTGCCGACGCCGGTCAGTTCGAGGATGGTGGCAGACATGAAAACTCCTTCGATCCCGGATCAGAAATGCATGCGGTCCTCGGCCATCCGATAAAGGCGGCGCCAGACAAAATGATTGAGGCCCATCACGAAGATGCACATCACGCCGATGCCCAGCGCCAGCCGCGGAAAGTCCCCGACGGCGGTCATCTGCGCGATGTAGGCCCCCAGGCCGTGGGCCTGGACGGTGGTGTCGCCCCAGCTGACGTATTCGGCCACGATGCTCGCATTCCATGAGCCGCCGCTGGCGGTGATGGCGCCGGTCACGAAGCTGGGGAACACGGCTGGCAGCAGGTAGCGACGCCACTTCAGCCAGCCGGTCAGGCCGAGGTTGCCCGCCGCATGGCGCAGCTCGGCCGGGATGGTGGACGCGCCGGCAATGACGTTGAACAGCAGATACCACTGGGTGCCGAAGATCATCAGCGGCGAGAGCCACAGATCGGCATTGAGCTTCCAGTGCACGATGGCCATCACCGCCACCGGGAACAGGAGGTTGGCCGGGAAGGCGGCGAGAAACTGCGCCACCGCCTGCAGGCGACCGCTCCAGCGCGGATTCAGCCCGATCCAGATGCCCACCGGCACCCACACCAGCGCTGCCAGCGCAATCAGCACCATCACCCGCAGCAGGGTGAACACGCCGAGCACAAACACATGGCCGGCTTCGGACCATCCGACCTCGGTGTGCACAAAGGCCACGAGGTGCCAGAGCGCGAGCATCACGCCGGCCGCCAGCACCGCGTCCCAGAGCCGCTGCAGCGTCGGCCCGGCATGACGCTGTCGCGCGCGGATCGAGGTGCCGTCATGCGAGCGACGGAACCAGATCAGGCTGCGTTCGAGTTGCTCGACGAACCAGCTGCCGATGCGGCGCGTCAGCCGGGTGCGGCGCAGCCAGTTCAGCATCCACGATTCCGGCGCGGTGTCGCTGCCGCTGTCCTCGAAGCGGAACTTGTCGGCCCAGGCGACCAGCGGGCGGAAGACAAGCTGGTCGTACAGCACGATGCCCACCAGCATGCCCAGGATCGCCCAGCCGATGGCCGGCAGGTTCTTCGACTCGATGGCCAGTGCAATGTAGGAGCCGACGCCCGGCAGCTTGATGCTCTGGTTGGAGACCGAAATGGCTTCCGACGCCACCACGAAGAACCAGCCGCCGGACATGGACATCATCATGTTCCACAGCAGCGAAGGCATCGCAAAGGGCAGCTCCAGACGCCAGAACCGCTGCCAGCCGGAGAGCTGGAACACCATCGCCGCCTCCTGCAGTTCGCTGGGCACGGTGCGCAGCGACTGGTAGAGACTGAAGGCCATGTTCCAGGCCTGCGAGGTGAAGATGACGAAGATGGCGGCGCATTCCACCCCGAGCAGGTTGCCCGGGAACATCGCAATGAAGCCGGTGACGGTGATCGACAGGAAACCGAGGATGGGAATGGACTGCAGGATGTCCAGCATCGGGATCAGCACCTTCTCCGCCGCCCGCACCTTGGCCGCCAGCACCGCAAAGGCCGCGCTGAACAGCAGCGCCAGCACCATGGCGGCCAGCATGCGCAGGTTGGTTCGCAGCAGGTAGTAAGGCAGCAGGGTCGGATCCAGCGACAGCGGCAGCGGGTCGCCAAGCTCAAACGGACGGGTCATCTGGGCCGCGCCGTAGGCGAGCAGCACCAGTGCGGCCAGGACCAGCGGCAGCAAAGCCCAGTCCCAGCGGTTCGCGCCCGCATCGACGACCTGCCGCGGGAAGAATTCGCGGCGGTTCATGGGTTGTCTTTCTTGTGAGGTGTCGGCCTGAGGGCGACGGTCAGGTGCGCAGCATGCATGAAGTGCCCTTCAGAAACCTGTCGTGGGAGAGAAAGCCCATGGCCTGATCTTGCGCTGAGATCGTGAAGCTTTGTAGTTCGACGGCATGAAGAAGGGGGCTTCGGATGGCCAGTGTTTGTGGGCTCTGCGGGATGTTGATCAATTCGACCCAAGTGCGGCGACGGGCTTTCAACAATGCGCATCCCTGCAATCGCCCGGACTCGTTCTGCCATGACTCATCGCTTCGCCATGCGGCCTCTGGCTGCCATGCTTTCCTCCCTTCGATCCGAGGCCGTCCGCCGCCGTCCCTGGTGGCGTGATGGTGCGTCGAACGGGCGCGTCCCCGCGCACGGCGGAGCAGCGTCCGGCGTGCAGGACGGCGGATGGCGGAGCGGACTGCGTCGCTCGGCCAAGGGCCTGCTGCGGCCGGTCGTGGGCGTGCTGCCGCTGCTGATCGTGGCGCTGTGGCATGTGGCGGCGTCCGCACAGGGCGCGGCCGCGCCGGCGACTGCGACCCCGCAGGAAGCCGCCACTGTGCTGGAGCTGCAGGTGCTGCAATCTCAGCAGGCGCTGGTGTCGCTGCGCAAGCTCAAGACCGAGCTGGGCACGATCGAGCTGCTGCTGCATCCGCGGACCAATCGGTATTACATCGCGGTGACTTCGCGCACGGGGCAGGTGCGGCGCGTGGTGCGCAGTGACAACGAGCGCGCGGCGCAACTGGGCTTCGAGAGTTTCAGACGTCTGGCGGGGCAGGGCGAGGCGGGACGGCCGGCGCTGCTGGGCGAGACCTTGACCGAAGCGGAAGCTGGGGCTGCGGCAGCGGCCGGTGGGGCGGCTGGCAACGCCGCTGGAAGTGTGGCTGGAGGTGCGGCTGGAAGCGCCTCCAGGAACGCCGTCAGCAGCTCGGCTGCGAGCATGCTTCCGATCGGGGCAGCCAGGGCCCAGGGTGAGGCCAACGGTGCAACTGCCGCGGCCACGTCGGATGCGCGCAGCGGAGAGCGTGGCGCCGGCGCAGCGGCCGTCGCGGGAGCAATGCTTCCGGCGGGAGGAGGGCGTGGAGGCGCTGCCGGAACGGTCAGCGTCTCTGGCGAGACTTCCGGCCGAACCGTGATGCAGACGCCCGGGGCCGCGGGCATGCAGGTCCAGTCTCGGGCACAGGCAGCCGCGCCAGTGGTGTCCGCATCGACCGCATCCATCACTTCACCCGCGCTGATGGGCCGCATCCCCGCGGACGCCGGCGACGCGGACGCCAGCATGACCGAGCCTCCCAGCACGTCTGCGGTTTCCCCAATGCAGCCGCCGCCCCGCTCCGCACTGATGGACGAAGTGCTGCGCCTGCAGAACGCCGGTCGTCTGACGTCCATGCGCCGCGCGGACAACGGCAGCTTCAGTGCCCACCTGTTCTTCCAGGTCGATGCAGCCCGCTACTTCGTCGTGCTGGCGCAGGGCAAGGACCTCTGGCGCGTGACGCAAGCCCAGGACAGCGCGCAGGCGCTTCGCCTCTACGAGGATCTGGCGGCCCAGTCCGCTGCCCTGGCGGCGGACGAGTTGCGCCGGCTGGAACTCAAGGCCCAGACCGACGCGGCCGAGCGGGAGTTGCGTCAGGCCCAGGCCCAGGCGCGTCAGATGGCGGAGGAGGTGGAAGCCGATCGCCGCTATCGCGCCCTGATCCAGGCGCAGGAAAAACGGAGCCGGGCGGATGTCTCCGCTCTACAGCAACAGCAACGGGAGCTTCAGGAACAGTTGATGGCGGAGCAGCGCCGCGTCATGGAGCTGCGTCGTCAGTTGGACCCTGCGGCCGGTGGCATGGCTGCGGGCGGCACTGCGGCGGGCGTCAGCGGCGCCGCGACGCGCCGTGGCGCCGGTCAACAGGAATGCCGGATCGTGCGACCGGGTCAGCCTGTGCACCCATCCGAGCGGGACCTGCCGGTCTGCGGCCTGGAGCGCAATTACCGCGGTCAGTGACGGGGCACCAGGGTGTGCCAGGGTTCGGCCGGACTCGGCTAGAGATGGGGAGAGATGGATAGACGCGGCCAAACGCGGCCGGGTGCGCAACACGCCCTGACTTCCGGTGGCGGTCAAACCGGCGACCTATCATCGACGCCGATCTGACCAGCCCCGGGGACCCTTGTGAACGACGCGCGCACGCCTTCCACCCACGCACGGCCCAAGCTGCTGCTGTTGATGCCGATGGCTCAGAACCATCAGGCCCAGCTGAGGCAACGCTTTGAGGTGATCGATGCGCCCACCGCGGCCCTGCGCGCCCAAGCGGTGGCCGAACACGGCGCGGACATCCAGGTGGTGCTGACCATCGGTGCGGTCGGCCTGCGCGCGGACGAGATCGCCGCCATGCCGCGGCTGGGATTCGCAGCGGCGCTGGGCGCCGGATACGAGAACATCGATGTGGCCGCCGCCAAGGCGCGGGGCATTGCCCTGGCCAATGGGGCGGGCACCAATGACGCCTGTGTGGCCGACCATGCGATGGCGCTGCTGCTGGCCAGTGTGCGCGCGCTGCCGCAGCAAGAGAAGGCGCTGAGGGCGGGCGTGTGGCGTGACGCGCTGCCGCTGCGCCCCAGCGTCAATGGCCGCCGCCTCGGCATTCTGGGGCTCGGCACCATCGGCATGCGCATCGCGCGCCGCGCCGCGGCTTTCGACATGCAGGTCGGCTATCACAACCGGCGCGCGCGGCCGGATGCCGAGGGCTACAGCTACTTCGACTCGGTGCTCGCGCTGGCCGACTGGGCGGACTTTCTGGTGGTGGCCGCGCCTGGCGGGCCCGGCACCCGTCACATCGTCAATGCCGAGGTGCTGCAGGCCCTGGGGCCGCAAGGGCATCTGGTGAACATCGCACGGGGCAGTCTGGTGGATACCGCCGCGCTGGCGCAGGCGCTAGCCGCAGGTCAGCTGGGCGGCGCGGCACTGGATGTGTATGAATCCGAGCCGCATCCGCCCAAGGAACTGCTGGAGTTTCCGAATGTGATCCTGACGCCGCATATCGCCGGCTGGTCACCGGAATCGGTGCAGGCCACGGTGGACCTGTTCCTGCTCAATGCCCAGCGCTGGCAGGACGGACAGCCGCTGCAGACACCGCTCTGAGGGCTTTCCGAACGGACCCCACCGTCACCGCCAACGCCATGCGGCAACGCCACTTTCCGACCGCGTTGCCGCATGGCGGCTGCTCCGCGGACCCTGACGGTCGCCACAAAAAAATATCCGCCCCAGGAGGGCCAGCGACGGTTCGGGTACCGTTGCCGGACCGCTCCAGCAGGGCGGACCAAGGGGGTTTGAACTGAAATGACGTATCGCGGAGGGCTGAATCAGCCCAGCACCCCGGTGACCAGACCCAGGCAGGACAGGACACCGATGCCCAGCACCCACGCATCCGCGTTGTTCAGGGAAGACCAGACTCGTTGCTTGAGCACTTGCATTGCCATCTCCGATGCGATTGCTGTTGACCCGCCGCAGCGATGAGCTGCGACTGCCGGCAGGGTGGGGTGGCTTTGAACTCCCTCGCCGCCACCGTTCGCGATGAATCCAATGTACTGGATGGGCATACAGTAGTCAACGGCTGTTGCAACTACACTCAATCCTGCAGGGCCTCCTGCAGCGCCGGTGTCGCGGCCCGGGTTTTGGCCCCTTGCGGCTTGCGCACCCACAGGTAGAGACCGGAGCCCAGCACCACGATGGTGGCCAGGTCCAGCAGCGCCCACAGCACCTTCATCGGCATGCCGCCGTAGTCGCCAAAGTGCAAGGGCTGAGACACCAGCAGCGCCGTCAGGTACCACGGCAGCGCCGGCGCCACCGTCAGCGTGCTGGTCCGCGCATCCATCAGCATCGGCGAGAGCAGCTTGGACTTCAGCGGCGTGGCGCCCTTGAGAAAGACGGTGTGGTGGTGCGGACTGGAATAGGCTGTGCCCGGGAAGGCGATGAACGACACCTTCATGTCGGTCGCCTGCCGCAGCGCGTTGTCCATCGCCACTTGCAGCGAACCTCGCTGATCGACCGGTGTGACCGGCTCATCTTTGTAGGGCGCCAGCACGGTGCTGAGCTGGTCGTACTGCCAATACTTCACCAGCAGGTCGGCCCAGGTGTTGATCATGCCGGTGGCCCCCACCACGAAGCACCACACCAGGGTGACGATGCCCAGCAGGTTGTGCAGGTCCAGCCATTTGACGCGGGTCGAACGGTCGCGCCGGACTTCGCCAAAGGCCAGCTTGCGCATGAACGGGGCATACAGCACCACCCCGCTGACCAGCGCCACCAGCAGCAGCAGGCCCATGAAGCCGAGGAACAGCTTGCCCGGCAGACCGGCGAACAGGTCGACATGCAGCCGCAGCATCAGGTCCATGAAACCCTCGCCGACCTTGTAGTCGCCCACCACCTGCCCGGTGCGCGCATCCACCGCGATGGATTTGAAGTCGTCGGTGGGCGCCGGCGTCGGGGTCATGGTGAACCACCAGAGCCGGTCGTCATCCTCATTCGGGCCGGCGAACTGAATGACCCGGTCCGGATATCGGGCCCGCGCTGCGGCGGCCAGGTCGTCCAGGTTCACCGGGGTGCGCCGGGCCTGCGCGGCCTGCTCGGCGGTCAGCGCGGGGGCTTCGATGTCGTCCCCCAGCCAATGGCTGATTTCGTGATGGAAGATCAGCGGCAGGCCGGTCAGGCACAACAGCAGCATGAAGAGGGTGCAGATGAGGCTGGTCCACTTGTGCACCCAGCTCCAGGCGCGGATGGCGGGGGCGCTCATCATGACGAATGCTCCGACGAACCGCGCCAGCCGAACCACACCATCACCCCGACCGGAACGCCCAGCCCCACCCAGGACCACACGTCCCCCCAGTGGTCGGACACCAGCGCGGTGAACAGGCCGCTGGCGGTCAGCAGACCCAGCAGCAGCGGCCAGCCCCAGAGCCGGCGGAATTCCGATGAGACCATCTGCGAGAACTTCTCAAATGAAAGTAGTTCTCATCTTAGCCGCTGATCGGGCGCTGCGCCGCAGGCGCCTGGCCATGTTCAATGACCGGAACGCCGTCTTTTCACCGCCGCGTCCTTGCGCGATCCAAGGGGAGAGATGAGCGAGGGGAGACGATCCGGCGCTACGCCGAGCGCGTCAAGCCTCTGCTTCCGCTTCCCGTGCGAGGTATTGGTGAATGCTCGCCACCACCTGAGCGCCTTCGCCAATGGCGCCGCCCACCCGCTTCACCGAACCGGAGCGGACATCCCCCACCGCAAACACGCCGGGCACGCTCGACTCCAGCAGGGACCGTTCATAGCCGGGGAGCGCGCACTCACATGCCTTGCCGGTAACGATGAATCCGGACTTGTCCAGCTCCAGCCCGCACTCAACGACGCAACCGGTTTCCGGCTCGGCGCCGATGAAGAGGAACAGGTGCTGGGTCTCCAGCCGACGCTCCCTCCCATTCCGGCGGTCGCGCCAGGTGACGGCCTCCAGGCTGTCGCCGCCTTCGAGCCGGCTCACTTCCTGATGCGGGATCAGCTCGATGTTGGGCGTGCCCTTGATCCGGTCGATCAGATAGCGGGACATCGTCTCCGCCAACCCCGGACCCCGCACCAGAATGATCACCTTGGCCGCATGATTGGCCAGGAAGACCGCCGCCTGACCCGCCGAGTTGCCGCCGCCGACCAGCACCACCGTCTTGCGGGCGCAGACGCGCGCCTCGATCGGTGAGGCCCAGTAGAAGACGCCGCGGCCCTCAAAGCGCTGCAGATCGTCAATCGCCGGACGTCGATACCGCGCTCCGGTGGCGATCACCGCCGTGCGGGCTCGGACGACGCGCCCGTCTTCCAGCGTCAGGCGCAATTCCCGCTGCTCGCCCTCACGATGGCAGCTCATCTTGTTCACCTTCGCCGGGATCAGCATGTCCGCGCCGAATTTCTGAGCCTGGACATAGGCGCGCCCGGCCAGCGCCTGGCCGGTGATGCCGGTGGGAAAGCCCAGGTAGTTCTCGATGCGCGAGCTGGCGCCCGCCTGACCGCCGTAGGCCCTGCAGTCCATCACCAGCACCGACAGGCCTTCGGACGCGGCATACACCGCCGCGGACAAACCGCCCGGGCCCGCGCCAATGATTGCCACATCAAACAGGTCGGGCCGCTCCCGGGAATCCACCATGCCGAAGCAGCGCGCCACTTCATCGTCGGTCGGATCGACCAGCACCGCGCCATCAGGGCACAGCACCACCAGCTCCGCGCCCTGCTGCATGGACTGATCGGCAATGGTGCGGGCGTCCGCGTTGTCCTTGGGGTCCAGCACCTGATGCGGAAACCCGTTGCGCTCCAGAAAACTCCGCAGCCGCATGACCGGACCGGCGCCCGGCCGGCCGATGAGCGTCGCGCCACTGGCGCCCGCCTCGATCAGGCCGACGCGCCGCAGGATGAACGCCCGTGTCAGCCGCTCGCCCAGATCCGCTTCGGCGATCAGCAGCGCGCGCAGTTGCGGCGGAGAGACCTCGATGGCCTCGACCTCGCCCTGGGCCTGCGCATCCACCAGCGCCGGCCGGCCGCTGAGCTGCCCCACCTCGCCCATGAACTGCCCGGCGCCATGGGTGACGATGGGTGTGCTGTGGCCCAGGCTGTCCCGCTGGCTGATGACGACTTCGCCGCTGAGCACCAGCAGCATGCCCACGCCTTCGTCGCCGGTGCGCACGACCCATTCCCCGGCGCTGTAACGCCGCAACTGGCCGAAGCGGGCCACACGCGCCATGTCCACCATGCCCAGCGTGGGGAACATCTGATCGCGACGATTGTCCAAGTGATTGGGCTGAGCCATCCAAACCTCCTGCTCCCACCCTAACCGAGCCGCGGGGACACAGCAAGCGCCGAACGGGGGAGGACGCGCTGTGCCTGAACGAACGATGCTGTGCGGGTGGGGCCTCGCACGCTGGATGTCTCAACCAGGCGTCACGACGCAGGCGGGCATGCCAAACTCTGGCCGTTCGTCTCAGTGTTCCCCGTTTCCCCAGGAGTCTTGAATGGATCTGCCCTCCCACCAGCTCACCATGACGGTGCTGATGACGCCCGACATGGCCAATTTTTCGGGCAATGTCCACGGCGGCACCATCCTCAAGCTGCTGGACCAGGCGGCGTATGCCTGCGCGAGCCGCTACGCCGGCCGGTATGTGGTGACGCTGTCGGTGGATCAGGTGATGTTCCGTCAGCCCATCCATGTCGGAGAGCTCGTGAGCTTCCTGGCCTCGGTCAACTACACCGGCACCTCGTCGATGGAGATCGGCATCAAGGTGGTGACGGAGAACATCCGCGAGCAGGCGGTGCGCCACGCCAACAGCTGCTTCTTCACCATGGTCGCGGTGGATGACGATGGCCGCCCGGTGGCCGTGCCGCCGCTGCAGCCGGGCACCGCCGATGAGAAGCGCCGCTTCGAGGCCGCCAAGGAACGCAAGAAGCTGCGGATGGAACTGCAGCAGCGGCAGGATCAGCTGCGCAGCTCCGTGCTCTGAGGGGGAGGAAGCGGTCGGCCGTTGCTGTAGAACCGCCAAGCCGCAAGCCCGGCAGAACCGGGATCTCAGCGCAGGTGGGCCGGATCCAGATACTGCTGGCGGAAGGTTTCGAAATCCATCGTGTCCGCCGCTTCGATCTCGGCCTGCTTCTCCAGCGACTGGCGTACCGACGTCTCAAAGCGCTCCATCAGCCCCGGCGGCGTCGGCTGGTCCAGCACCGTCTGGCGCGCCCATTCCGACTGGCGGGCGATGAAGCCCAGGTGCGACGAACCATGCTCCGCCTGCATCTGGGCCAGCACACGGGCCGAAGGCAACTGGTCAAAGTCAGCCCAGCGCTGACGCGCCTGACCCAGCGCATCGCGATAGAGCGAGCCGCCGAATTCCGCATCCAGCCGATCCGCGATCGGACCGAAGGCTTCCAGCAGTTCCTGTCCCCAGTCGCGCAGGGTGACGCTGCGGTCGCCGCGCTCCAGCAGCAGGCCCGGCTCACGGCCGGCCGATGCGGTGCGCTGCTGATTCCGCGCCAGCGCGGCCAGCTCGGCCGGCGTGTCGCCCGGGCTGTCGGTCAGCCAGCAATGCAGCAGGAAGATGTCCAGGAAGCGCATGGTGCCCGCCGCGATGCCGACCGGCTCGAACGGATCCAGGTCCATGCAGCGGACTTCCACATATTCCACCCCGCGATCCCGCAGCGCATGCAGCGGCCGCTCGCCGGAGCGAATGGTGCGCTTCGGGCGGATGGTGCCGTAGAACTCGTTTTCGATCTGCAGCAGCGTGGTGGACAGCTGGTTGTATTCACCACCCGGGTTGAGGATGCCGACCTTCTCATAGGCCGGGTATGGCCGCGTCAGCGCTTCCTGCAGCGAGGCCGCATAACCGTCCAGGCTGTTGTAGCTGACCGAAAGCGTGGACTGAGCGTCGCTCTGATAACCCAGCCGGCCCATCCGCAGTGAGGTGGCGTAGGGCAGATGCAGCGCGCCATCGCCCTGGCTGCCCAGCGGCTGCAGGCCATGGTCGCGTCCGGCCACAAAGCTGCCGCACAGCGCCGGCGACGCCCCGAACAGCGTCAGCAGCAGGAACGAGTGGCGACGGAAATTGCGGATCAGCCCGAAGTACTCTTCGTTCCCCAGCCCTGGCAGCGACCAGTTGTAGTGGATGCCGGAGATGGTCTGCATCCGCCGGCCGTAACGATGCCCCAGCCCCATCCGGTACACGCTCTTGGCGCGGCCGATGTTGGACGAGCCATATCGGCCCAGCGGAATGGTTTCGTCGGCGGGCAGCAGGCAGGGCATGCTGGACGACCACATCAGCTCGTCGCCCAGGCTGCGGTAGACCGCCTGATGGATTTCGGTGAGCTGCTGCACACAGTCCTGCGCGCTGGGATGCACGCCGGTGATCAGCTCCAGCTGGGACTCGCTGAAATCGGTGGTCACCGTTTCATGGGTCAAGGCCGAACCCAGGGCCGCGGGATGGGGCGTGAGCGCCAGGCTGCCCACACCGGGCAGCGCGCGCAGGCTTTCCTTCTCGACACCGCGGCGCATTCCCGCCAGCCGTGCCGGATCCAGGGCCTTCCATCGCTGCAACCAATCGCTCAAAACCCGCTCCTTATTCGTCGTGGGCGCGCAAGTTAACAGAAGTAAGCGAAACCCGCTTGACGCGGATTAATGCCGGATGTGGTACGCCCCCGGATTCTGGGTGGGGGCGGGGAAGGGAATGGATCGGTGGCTGGATCGATCAGGATGAAGGGTTGGGGCGGTAGGTGGCCCGAAGGCCTTGAGGGGGGCTCAGTCCTGCGTCGGCTTCAGCGCCGGCGCATGCGGGCCGACATCCAGCGCTGCCCAGCCCTTCAGGCCGATGCGTCGCAGCGTCTCGATGTTGGCTTCGTAGATGGCATCGGTGTCCGGCATGCTGTCCATCGCCTTCTCGATGCTGTCCTCCCGCAACAGATGCAGCGTCGGGTAGGGCGAGCGGTTGCTGTAGTTGTCCACATCGTCCGGTTCGGTGCCTTCGAACTGGTAGTCCGGATGGAAGCTGGCCACCTGCAGGATGCCGTCCAGTTCCAGGTCGTCCACCAGCGCATCGGCGGCGCCGAGGAAGTCGTTGTAGTCCAGGAAGTCGTTCAGCACCAGCGGATGCACCAGCAGCGTGGTCTCGGTCTCTTCCGGATCGGCACGGCGCAGGGCCAGCAGTTCGCGGGCCAGATCCTGCAGCAGGGCCTCGGGCGTGTCGGCCTCGCTCACCACGATGCGCAGGCGCTGGTTCACCTCCACGCTCTTGGCAAAGGGGCAGAGATTGAGTCCGATCACGGCACGTTGCACCCAGCGGTGCGTGTCGTCGCGGACGGTGGCGGTCTGGTCGTCGGTCATCGGGCTTGCTTGAACCAGGCGTCCACCAGGCGGACCCACATGGAGCCGCCCAGCGGAATCAGGTCGTCATTGAAGTCGTAGCTGGGGTTGTGCAGCATGCAGGGCCCCAGGCCATGGCCGCCTTCACGGTGGCTGCCGTCGCCATTGCCGATCAGGAAGTAGCAGCCCGGCACCTTCTGCAGGTAGTAACTGAAGTCTTCGGCGCCCATGGTGGGCTCGAACTCCTGCACATTGGCGGCCCCGACCATCTCGGTCACCACCTGCCGGGCGAAGTCGGTCTCGGCCGGATGGTTGATGGTGGGCGGATAGTTGCGGTGGAAGTGGAAGTCGCAGCTGACCTCGAAGGCCTGGCCGGTGGCTTCGGTGATGGTGCGCATGCGCTGCTCGATCAGGTCCAGCGTTTCCAGGGTGAAGGTGCGCACCGTGCCTTGCAGCTCGCAGCTTTCCGGAATGACGTTGGTGGCCTCGCCGGCGTGGATCATGGTGACCGAGATCACCCCGGCGTCGATCGGACGCTTGTTGCGGGTGATGATGGTCTGGAAGGCCTGCACCAGATGGGTGGCGACGATCACCGGGTCATTGCCCAGATGCGGCATGGCGCCATGGGCGCCCTTGCCCTTGATGGTGATCTTGAATTCGTTGCTGGACGCAAAGACCGGGCCGGTCTTGAGTGCGAACTGGCCGGCGGCCATGCCGGGCCAGTTGTGGACGCCGAACATGGCTTCCATCGGGAACTTGTCGAACAGCCCGTCCTTGATCATTTCCCGGGCTCCGCCGCCGCCTTCTTCGGCGGGCTGGAAGACCAGATACAGCGTGCCCTCGAAATCCCGGTGCTGCGCCAGATGTTTGGCCGCGGAGAGCAGCATCGCGGTATGGCCGTCATGACCGCAGGCATGCATCTTTCCGGGATGCTTGCTGGCGTGGGGGAAGGTGTTGTGCTCGGTGATGGGCAGCGCGTCGATGTCGGCGCGCAGGCCGAGCGTGCGGGGGCCGTCACGGCCCTTCAGGATGCCCACCACCCCGGTCTTGCCCAGGCCGCGGTGCACCGGTATGCCCCAGTCGGTCAGGGTCTTGGCAATCAGGTCCGACGTCCGGTCCTCGTGGAAGCACAGTTCCGGGTGGGCGTGGAGGTCGCGCCGCAGGGCGGCGATGGCCGGTGCGTCGGCCAGAATGGGTTCGATCAGCTTCATAGCGGCACTCCAGGCAAGTCCAGGCGCTGCTTCAGCGCAGCGCCTGCGTCTCAACCCAGTGTACTGCCGTGAGGCCGGGTCAGCGCTTGACGCGGCCGTCCGAGGTCAGCATGGACAGTTCCACAAAGCTGGAACCGATGTGCTTGTTCGGACGGAAGCCGACATTGAAGCCGCCGGCGTTGTAGGCCGACATGCCTTCCAGAGCGGCCACCAGACCCTCGCGGGTCGGACGGGCCATGCGGCGGATGGCTTCGCTGATCACCTTGGCGGCGATGTAGCCTTCCATGGCGGTGTAGTTGAACTTCTGGCCGGCCTTGGTGGCCGCGGCCTGGTATTCGCCCACCACGCCGATGCCGCTGCCGAAGGGGTAGGGCATGACCTGGCTCACCACCACACCCATGGCTTCCGGGCCGAGCTCGTCCAGCAGGGCCTGCGTGCCGACGAAGGACACGTTGTAGAACACGCCGCCGTAGCCGGCCTTGCGCGCCGCGCGGATGAAGGCCGCGCAGGCCTTGTAGGCGCCGACCATCACGATGGCTTCCGGGGGCGAACCGGTCTGCACCAGTTCCTTGACGGCCTTGGCGACGTCCACGCTGTTGCGCTCCACCGTCGAGGTGCCCACCGGCTGGATGCCCAGCGGCTTCATGGCGCGGGTCACGCCATCCAGACCGGCCTTGCCGTAGGCGTCGTTCTGGTGGAAGACCGAGATGCGCATCAGGCCCAGATGGGTCAGCTGCTTCACGATCAGGGCGGTCTCGTCGTAATACGAGGCGCGGATGTGGAACACCCAGGGGCTCATCGGATCGCGCAGGGACTCGGCGCCGGTCAGCGGGGCGAAGAAGGGGATCTTGGCCTGGTTCACCAGCGGCAGGGCCGCCAGCGAGGTGGGCGTGCCCACGTAGCCGAACAGCGCGAAGACGTCGTCGGCGATCAGCTTTTCGGTGTTGGCCTTGCAACGCTCCGGCTCGTAGCCGTCATCCATCGAGCGCAGTTCGATGGTGGTGCCGTTGATGCCGCCGGCGGCGTTCTGGGCGTCGAAGAAGAGACGCGCGCCCGCCTGCATCTGCAGGCCCAGCTGCGCGGACGGACCGCTCAGGGGGGCGGACTGGCCCAGCACGAGGCGCTTGCGGTCCTGCGCCATGACGGGTGCGCTGAACGGAACAGTGGCCAGCGCGCCGAGGGCGCTGAGCGAGGCGATGACTTGGCGACGAAGCAAGGGTGACTCCCGGATTTGGCTGTGGCAGACCTGTCAGGCGAAACAACAGACCGGGCGACAGGGCCGACTTTTGTGGGTCGACGGTATTGTCCGGAAAAGAGGCTGACAAAGAAGGCCTTAATTGGCACGAGCTTAGCTGCTTGTGAAGAGCGAGTTCGGTAAGAAAACGAAAGCGGCTGGCGCCTGTGCAATAGTTGACGCATGAGCGCCGCAGTTCCAAACATTTCCGTGAGCCCTACGCGACAGGCCACCGCGCCTGCGCCCGAGCCTAGCCCGAGCGGGGATCCCGTGCACTCCGCACAAGCGCGGGTGGTGAACGGGGCCTGTCCGCATGACTGTCCGGACACCTGCGCCTTGCGGGTGACGGTTGACAACGGCCGGGTGATCAAGGTGCAGGGCCAGGCGGAGCATCCCAGCACCCATGGCGCCTTGTGCACCAAGGTGTCGCGGTATCCGGAGCGGACCTATCACCCGGACCGGGTGCTGTATCCGATGAAGCGGGTCAGCGCCAAACACGACACACCCCGTTTCGAGCGAATCACCTGGCAACAGGCGCTGGCGGAGATCGGCGGCCGCTTGCAGGCCATTGCGGCGCGGGATCCGCAGGCCATCCTGCCCTACAGCTATGCCGGAACGATGGGTGTGCTGCAGGGGGAGGGCATGGCGGCGCGGTTTTTCCACCGGCTGGGCGCGTCCCGTCTGGACCGCACCATCTGCGCCTCGGCCGGCGGCGCGGGGCTGGCGGCCACCTATGGACACAAGGTGGGCATGCATCTGCGCTTTTTTGCGGAGTCGCGGCTGATCCTGCTGTGGGGCAGTAATTCGATCGCCTCCAACCTGCATTTCTGGACCTTTGCCAACCAGGCCAAGCGGCAAGGTGCCAAGCTCATCTGCATCGACCCGCGCAAGACCGAAACCGCCGACAAATGCCATCAGCATCTGGCGCTGCTGCCGGGGACCGACGGGGCGCTGGCGCTGGGCCTGATCCATGAGCTGATCGCCAACGACTGGCTGGATGCGGACTACATCGAGCGCCATGTGGACGGCTGGGACGAACTGCGTGAGCGGGCGCGGGCCTGGACGCCGGAGCGCACCGCCGCGGAATGCGGCCTGACCGCCGAGGAAGTGCGGGGCCTCGCCCGCGACTACGGCACCACCGCGCAGGCGGCCATCCGGCTGAACTACGGCATGCAGCGGGTGCGGGGCGGGGGCAATGCGGTGCGGCTGATTGCGATGCTGCCCTGCCTGACTGGGGCCTGGCGCCATCGCGCGGGCGGGTTGCTCCTGTCGTCGTCCGGCTGGTATGCGCCGCTGCGCAACCCGGCGCTGGAGCGGGCCGACCTGCGGGGCGGGCGGCCCAGCCGGGTGATCAACATGAGCACGATCGGCGACGACCTGCTGCGCGAAAGCGGCCCCGACTTCGGGCCCCGCATCGAGGCGCTGATTGTCTACAACAGCAATCCGGTGGCGGTGGCGCCGGAGTCGCCCAAAGTGGTGGCAGGCTTTCAGCGCAGTGACCTGCTCACGGTGGTGCTGGAGCACTTCATGACCGACACCGCCGATCTGGCCGACTATGTGCTGCCCGCCACCACGCAGCTGGAGCATCTGGACATCCACACCAGCTACGGCCATACCGATGTGCTGATCAATGAACCAGCGGTACCGCCGCTGGGGGAGGCGAGGTCCAACACCCAGATCTTCCGCGACCTCGCGGCCGCCATGGGCCTGGACGATCCGGCCCTGCAGGAAGACGATGAGACGCTGCTGCGCCAGGCCTTCGGGCCGGCGGTGGACCTGCAGGCCCTGCGCGCGCGCGGCTGGGTGTCGCTGCCCTTGCCGGACGCGCCGTTTGCAGAGGGCGGCTTCCCCTCCGCCAACGGTCGGGCCAGCGCGATCGGCGCGGACTATGTGCCCAACTACGAAAGCCGCAGCAGCACACCGGCCCTGGCGGCGCGGTATCCGCTGGCGATGATCTCCCCGCCAGCCCGCAACTTCCTCAACAGCAGCTTCGTCAACGTGACCAGTCTGCGGGACATCGAAGGCGAGCAGTTGCTGGAAATGCATGCCGCCGATGCCGGCGCGCGGGGGCTCACCGACGGCCAGACGGTGCGGGTCTTCAACGACCGCGGCGAATACCGCTGCCGGCTGGTCGTCTCGACCCGTGCCCGCCCCGGCGTGGTGAACGGGCTGGGCATCTGGTGGCGCAAGCTGGGCCTGGATGGGCGCAACGTCAACGAGGTGACGCATCAGCGCCTGACCGACCTGGGCGCGGCGCCGTGTTTCTACGATTGCCTGGTGGAGGTGGCTGCCGCGTGACTGCATCCTTCGCTGAATCCATCGTCGCCGCGTTCGTTGCCGGGCGTGCTGCCTGTCGTGCGGCGGGTCGCGCCGGAGTTCGCGCCGCAGGTCGTTGGGCGTCATTCCAGCGCGCTGGATTGGCCATGAGCCATGGACGCAAGTGGCGAATCCTGCTGTCCCTCGGCCTGCTCGGCGGGGGACTGACCTTGCTCGGCGGCTGCGCGCAGTGGGGCTACTACCACCAGTCGATCTCCGGCCACCTGGCGCTTGTGCGCGCGGCCAAGCCGGTGACGGAGGTGCTGGCCCAGCCGGACCTGGACCCGACGCTGCGCCAGCAGCTGACGCTCTCCCAGTCCCTGCGCGACTACGCCATCACCGAGCTGCACCTGCCCGACAACAGCAGCTACCGGCGGTATGCCGACCTGCACCGCGGCGCGGCCGTCTGGAATGTGGTGGCCACGCCGCCGCTGAGCCTGCAGCTCACCACCTGGTGTTATCCGATCATGGGATGCGCAGGCTACCGCGGCTACTTCAAGCGGGACGATGCTCTCGCGCTGGCCGCGCAGCTGAAGCAGGAAGGGCTGGAGCCCTATGTCTACGGGGTGCCGGCCTATTCGTCGCTGGGCTGGAGCAACTGGATTGGCGGCGATCCGCTGCTCAACACCTTCATCCAGTATCCCGAGGGGCAACTGGCGCGGATGATCTTCCATGAGCTGGCCCACCAGGTGGCCTATGCGGACGACGACACCACCTTCAACGAGAGCTTTGCCACCGCGGTGGAGCAACTGGGCGTGGCCCGCTGGCTCCGCGAGCGGCCGGACGCATTGAAGGCCGATGAAACCTCCCGGCAGCGGCAGGATCAGGTGCAGGCACTGCTGCGCACCGGCCGGGACCGGCTGCGCACACTCTTCCAGAGCACCGCCAGCGACGATGAAAAGCGGGCGGGCAAGTCCGACGTCTTCGCCCACCTGCGGCAGGACTACGAGGCCCTCAAGCGGGATCAGTGGGGCGGGGATGACCGCTTCGACCGCTGGTTCCTGTCGCTCAACACCCCGGCGCTGGCCATCCAGGGCAGCTACACCGATCTGGTGCCGGACTTCGTGCGGCTGTTCGAGCGGCAGGGGCGGGATTGGGACCGGTTCTATGCCGAGGTCAAACGGCTGGCCAAGCTGCCCAAGGACGAACGGCGGGCGCAGCTCGCAGCGGGCGGATGATCGGCCCCAGCCCAGGAGGCTCCGCACCGAAACGCCGGGTGTCAGCCTTTGGCCGGCTTCGCGAGTTTGGCGGGTTTGGCGGGTTTGGCGCCTTTGTCGGCGTTGCCCGCTGCATCCGCCTTGCCAGCTTTGGCGGGCTTGGCGGCCCCGCCCTTGTTGGACGCGTCATCGGCGGCCTTCGCCTTGCCCCGCTTGCCACCCGCGCGCAGTTGCGACGCCAGTGCATCCAGCCGGCTGGTGGTCTTCACCTTGGTCTTGGGGACCGCACCAGCTTCCTTGGCCAGCAGGGCATCGAGCACCCGGGCGACCTCGGTTTCGATCTGCTTGCGAAAGGCGCTCAGCAGAAAGCCGAGCCGCACCTGCAGCTCGAAGCTGGCGCCGCCCACTTCCAGGCTGCCATTCACCCCATCCCGCACGAAGGTGACGGTGTCGCTGTCGTCGCCCTCGTGGATGGTGCAGTCCATGCCGTACCGCTCTTCGAGTTCTTCCGCCCACGACAGCGCAATCGCACGGGCGCGGGTGAGCCCGAAGGCATGGGTGCGGTGGATCTGGATGTCAGCCATGGAAGGACTTACTTCAGGCTCTCGATCAGGTCGATGTACTGCTGCATCGCCTCGTCCTGGCTGGTGCCTTCCAGGCCCTTCCAGGCGTCGTACTTCGCACGGTTGACCATGTCGGTGAAGCCGGGGCGCTCGCCTTCCACATCGCCGGCGCTGGCCTGCTTGAAGAGCGCATACATCTTCAGCAGCGTCATGTTGTCCGGACGTTCGGGCAACTGCTTGGATTCCGCCACGGCGGCGTCGAACTGTTCTTTCAGGCTCATGGTGTCTCCCAGAATGTGGAGGATCGCTTCATTCAAGACAATGAGGCGCCTGCAGTCAATGTTAACCACCTCGACACGCTTCCCCGCCTGGGGCGTGCTCTCTA
The DNA here is from genome assembly GCA_966211495.1 of uncultured Roseateles sp. Taxonomy (GTDB): domain Bacteria; phylum Pseudomonadota; class Gammaproteobacteria; order Burkholderiales; family Burkholderiaceae_C; genus Roseateles. The sequence continues at coordinate 53,121 of CBIHOT010000005.1, forward strand.
CTTGATGAAGAACCGTCCGGAAACCGCCACCGACGCCGGCGCCGGCGCCGCTGTGCCGGCCGCGTCCGGGGAGCCGATGGCCGCCATGGATGCGGCCTGGCTGCGCCTGGACACGCCCACCAGCCGCATGGTGATCGTCAGCCTGCTGATGCTGCGGCCGTCGATCACGCTGGACGCGCTGCGAGCCCGGGTGCAGGAGCGGCTGCTGAAGCACGACCGCTTCCGTCAGCGGGTGGTGGATGAAGCGCCCGGACCGCGCTGGGAGGAGGACCCCGACTTCGATCTGGACCACCATGTGCTGCGGGAGACGCTGCCACGCCGGTGGGCGCAGAGCCTGGAAGCCGCCTTGAAGGCCCGTGTGGCGGCGCTGGCCGAGCAGGGGCTGGATCCGGCGCATCCGCTGTGGGCGATGCATCTGGTGGAAGCGTATGACGGTGGCAGTGCCTTGATCGTCCGGGTGCATCACTGCATTGCGGACGGACTGGCGCTGATCGCGGTCATTCTGTCGATCACGGATGGCGGGCCGTTGCCTGGCGCGGCGCGTGTCCCGGCGGGATCTGGCGCGGCAGCTTCGCCCGGGGCGGCCCTCGCCGCGGGCGGAGGAGGTGCCGACCCCGACGGCTGGACCGACGCCTTCCTCAAACCGATCAATGACTGGACGGTGCGTGCGCTGCAGCAGCGGGCGGCGCAGGTGGGGACCTCGCGCTCGACGTCTGCCGCCTCCGCCTCTGCATCTGCATCTGCGTCTGCGTCTGCCAAGCGCAAACGTGGCAAGGCCCCCCGTCCCGCCAGCGGCGACGGCTCCGCCGAAGCGGCCGGCTTCCTCAGCGCCCAGATGGCCGCCGACATCGCCGCCCTGGCGGTGGTGGAAGACGACTCCCCCACGCGGCTCAAAGGCCGCCCCGGCCGTGCCAAACGCGTCGCCTGGGGATCAGGCGTGCCACTGGATGCGGTGCAGGCAGTGGGCAAGTCCTTGGGCGTCTCGGTCAACGATGTGTTGATGAGCTGCGTGGCCGGCGCCATCGGCGCTTATCTTCGCGCCCACGGCGACGACACCCGCGGCCAGGAGATCCGCGCGATGGTGCCGGTGAATCTGCGCCCGATGGAAGACGCCTGGCAGCTGGGCAACCGCTTTGGCGTGGTGCCGCTGGTGCTGCCCATCGGGCTGAGCAATCCGGTGCAGCGGCTCTATGCGGTGCACAGCCGCATGAAGACGCTGAAGTCCAGCCTGCAGCCGGTGCTGGCCTTCGGCCTGATGGCCGCAGCCGGCCTGCTGCGCCCCGAGCAGCAGCGGCTGCTCAACGACTTCCAGCGCAAGGCCACCGCGGTGATGACCAACGTGCCGGGCCCGTCAGCGGCGCTGCAGTTCTGCGGCTCCCAGGTGGAGCGGGTGATGTTCTGGGTGCCGCAATCGGGCGATGTGGGCGTGGGGGTGAGCTTGCTGACCTACGCCGGCCAGGTGCAGTTCGGCTTGCTGACCGATGCCGGGCTGTGTCCCGACCCGCAGGCGATCGTCGATGCGTTTGAGCCTGAGTTCCAGCAGTTGCTGACGCTGGCCTTGATGCTGCCCTGGGAGGCAGGCGCGTAGAGCGTGCGCTGAAGGCCTGCGCCGGGTACCTGCGCTGGTACCTGCGGTGGGTGCCTGCGCCTGTTGCCCGCCTTGCGCATTGGCCCCTGCGCACGCCATGCTGGGGGTCCGTCCATGCCCCGGATGGAGTAGGGCGTCGACTGGCGAGAGCGGGACGCGTGTCGCCGGGGGACTTCGAATAATCCTTGAACCGCCTTCGACCTCGTTGGCCGGTATTCCGACAACAGGCAACTCAAGGAGTCTTCAGGTGTCCACACCTTCCCCGTCGAGCGCCGCGGACCTTTCGCGTCGCGACCTTCTGTTGAGTGGCGCAGGCCTGGCGGCGTCCCTGGCGTTGCCGGGCGCAGCGTTTGCCGCGACCGCAGCCCCCTCTGCATCCAAGTCTCACCCCCAACATCCGCAAGGAGAGCATTCCATGACCAGCAGCTTCGTCACCACCAAGGACGGCGTCCAGATCTTCTACAAGGACTGGGGCGACAAGTCGGCCCAGCCCGTGGTCTTCTCCCACGGCTGGCCGCTGAGCTCGGACGACTGGGACACCCAGATGCTGTACTTCCTCCAGAAGGGATTCCGCGTCATCGCCCATGACCGCCGCGGTCATGGCCGCTCCAGCCAGGTCGCCACCGGCCACGACATGGATCACTACGCCGATGACCTGGCCGCCGTGACCGAACATCTGGACCTCAAGCGCGCCATCCACGTGGGCCATTCCACCGGCGGCGGCGAAGTGGCGCACTACATCGCCCGTCATGGCAGCAAGCGGGTGGCCAAGGCCGTGCTGATCGGCGCCGTGCCCCCGATCATGGTCAAGACCGCCGCCTACCCGGGCGGCCTGCCGATGGACGTGTTTGACGGCATCCGCGCCGGCATCGCCGCCAACCGCTCGCAGTTCTACAAGGACCTGACCATCCCCTTCTACGGTTTCAACCGTCCGGGCGCCAAGGTCTCCGAAGCCATCCGTGACCACTGGTGGCTGCAGGGCATGGCCGGCTCCATCGTGGCCCATTACGAAGGCGTCAAGGCGTTCTCCGAGACGGACTTCACCGAAGACCTGAAGAAGATCGACGTGCCCACGCTGATCCTGCACGGCGACGACGACCAGATCGTGCCGATTGCCAACTCGGCGCTGCTGTCGGCCAAGCTGGTCAAGGGCTCGACCCTGAAGGTCTACCCGGGCCTGCCGCACGGCATGTGCTCGACCCATCCGGAAGTGATCAATCCGGACCTGCTGGCTTTCTTCAAGGCCTGATTCCGGCTGCACTGACCCGGCCTGGCCGGGGTCAGTCACCGAGTCTCTGATCCGTGTTTGACCGCCGCATCGTCCTTTCGGGCGCTGCGGCGTTTTTTCATGCGGCGGCCGGGCCGTCTTCCTGCACCTCGCAGCCCCAGCCGTCATACTGGCCGCCCAGGCGCTGCGCGGCTTCGAACAGCGGGTCGGTCAGGGCGTCGATGGTGGCGTGATGCGGCGTGTCCGCACGGACCAGCTGCACGCTGTAGGGCTCATCCTCCGATTCGCGCATCGGGCCGTCGGCCAGGCGGAATCCTTGGGCCAAAGCTTGTGCGATGAAGGCCTGCGCAGAGGCTTCATCGGGGAAGTTGGCGAAGTGATCGATGTCCCGCGGCTGGGTCAGCGTGTCACCCAGCGATTCCAGATGACGGCAGACGGCCGCGTTCTCCATGTGCTGCCGCTCTTGCGGTCCTGGGAGCAGCACGTTGAGATATTCGCTCCAGTCCGGATCTTCCCAGGTGCCGCTTTGGTAGGCGTAGTCGGGATGGCGATCCATGCAGGCCTGCAACTGCGCGGCGAAGGGCACCGGATTGGCCACGTAGAAGCTGAACTCGCGATGACCCTCTGCGGTGGTGCGGCCGACATAGGCGACGTCATCCGAGGTGACCGTCGCACGCAGGTCGTCTTCCAGGGCGTTGAGCAGGTCGAACTCCTCCCTGCTGGAGAGGCCATCTTCCCGAGGCTGGTTCATGCGCAGGCGCAGCACGGCGAGATGGGGCAGGGCGGGCAGGGGCGCGGCCTCCTCCAGACCGAGGTCCACATAGGTGGAGGCGGGGTGACCGTCCCGGTCGTGGAGGTAGAAATCCCATGAATCTGACATTGGTGGCTCCGGGGCGGGGAGAGGACTGAAGTGAGGGTCGCGATTATCGACGTCACCAACCGGACGTGACCGCTGCAGCACTGGCGCTAGCATCGTTCGCATCAGACCCGGACGATGGAGACCTGCATGGCCTGTTTCAGACTCACCGAAGACGCGGGCGTGGCCCACCTGGTGATGGACCGCCCCGACGAGATGAACACCATGTCGCCGCAGATGTGGCGCGAACTGGAAGCGCTGCTGGATCAGCTGCATCGCAGCGCCACGGTGCGGGCGCTGGTGATCTCGTCCACCGGGCGTCATTTCAGTGCGGGCATGTCGCTGGATGTGTTCAAGAGCGGCGCGGTGCAGCTGGACGATCGCACCGCTGAAGGCCGGGCCTCGATCGTGGATCTGCTGGCCGATATGCAGCAAGTGTTCAACCGTCTGGACGACCTCCGGGTGCCGACGATTGCGGCCATTCACGGTGGCTGCATCGGCGGCGCGGTGGACATGGTGTCCGCCTGCGACATCCGCATGGCCAGCAGCGACGCCTTCTTCTGCATCCAGGAAATCAACATCGGCATGACGGCCGACCTGGGGACGCTGCAGCGTCTGCCCAAGCTGATGCCGCTGGGCGTGGTCAAGGAACTGGCCTATACCGGCCGACGCATGCCGGCCGCTCGTGCGCTGGCGGTGGGCCTGGTCAATGAGGTGCTGGACACGCAGGCCGCCTGCGTGGACGCGGCGCTGGCCTGTGCCCGGGAGATTGCGCAGAAGCCGCCGGTGGCCGTGTGGGGCAGCAAGCAGGCGCTGCATTACGCGCGCGATCACAGCGTCAAGGACAGCCTGCAGCAGATGGGCTGGCTGCAAGCGGCGATCTGGCAGAACGGCAACCTGATGGAAGCCTTTGCGGCGGCCCAGGCGAAGCGGCCGCCGGTCTTTGCGGATCTGGCGCCGTTGAAGTTCTTCAGGGAGGGGTGAAGCAAAACGCCGCCCCTGGGGCGGCGTTTCGAGGAGACCTGCGTCCTTCAGGGGCAGGTCGTCGGCAGGTCAGTGGCCCGCCGAAATAAAAAACGGGCCAGCCGATTATTTGCTGGCGGCCTTGGCACCCACCTTGGCGCGACCGGCGGCGGTCGGGTAGGCCTCCATCACCCGCACCGGGTCGGCGCTGGCCAGGAACTGGCTGTATTGCTTCGCTGCGCAGTTCAGCGGTTGGCCGTCCTTGGCTTCGCCGCGGTATTGGCCCTTGCTGTAGACAAAGCGGAATTCGTTGTCGGCCGCGGGGCCATCGAACTTGACTTCCTTCTGGGCGGCGCATTCCGCGCGCAGTGCCTGGGCTTGCGCCGACTCCGCGGTGGCGGCTTGGGCCATCGAGGCCAGGCTCAGGGACAGAACGGCAGCGGTGGTCAGCAGGCGCTTCATGAACGGGCACTCCTCAATCAATCGATGTCCCTAGGTTATAGGATTGCTTTTTTCTGCGCCAACCATAAGCAGGGGGTGCGTGCGGGCCGCGATTCAGGGTTTTCTCCGAGGAAGCGGGCCCCACATGCTGGTACTTCCTTGCGCCGCGAGGCGCCGGATGGCAGCATCCCGAGTCGGTCCCGCAGCCAGTGGCGCATCGGGACGGAGCGTCGCAGCCTGCGAAGCCGCTCAGCCGTGATGGGCTCAGCCGTGACGCACGCAGCCGTGACGCACTCAGCCCGAGACTCCGACCCCGCCCTCAGCAGGACCTGACCCCGTCCGACCGGCACCCGTGCCAGTTCCGGTTCCGTTGCCGGTGCCAGCGGTGGACTGATACTGCCCCGCCAGCTTGAACAGATGCTCCCGGGAGGCCGGCTCCAGATACGGCAGCAGCAGCCCCAGCACGTGGAAGGCGCCCCGCATCAGCGCCTCGCCGGCCCGCTCGGGCTCCAGCGCATTGCGCGGGTCCCGCACATATTCATAGCTCAGCCAGTAGCTCAGCAACACCACCATCGCATTGGCCGTCGGCACGGCCTCCCGCACCTGCATGCTCAGGGCGCCGCCCTGCTGCAGCCCGGTCAGGATGCTGACCATCGCCTGATTCTTCTGCGTCAGCACATTCTGGAAATGGGTCTCCAGCTTGCGGTTCTTGGACAGCAGGTCATTCAGGTCCCGATACAGGAACCGGTGCTGCCAGATCAGCTCGAACAGCATGTGGAAGAACAGCCACGCGTCCTCCACATTCCGGACCGTCTCGGTTGCGGTCAGCAGTTCCGACAAGGCCCGCTCATACTTGCCGAACAGGGCATTGATGAGCTCATCCTTGGCCGGATAGTGGTAGTACAGGTTGCCGGGCGAAATGCCGAGCTCCGCCGAGATCAGCGTGGTCGACACATTCGGTTCCCCGAAGCGGTTGAACAGGTCGAGCGTGACTTCGAGGATGCGTTCGGCGGTGCGGCGCGGCTTCTTGGTGGCCATGTGGATACATACGGATTTGCGGCGATTCTGTCATCAAGCTGACCCCCCTGTGCGGTAAGCGGGCCCAAGTTCGTGGGGCAATTCCCCAAATCAGCGGGTTCCTGAGGGCCTCCCTACAATCCGTGCCCATGCCCGTTAGCCCTCCCCCAACGCCGGCGCCGCTGTCGCCGCCGGCCGGCGGTCCGCCCGCCCTGCGTTTTGACAAAGTCAGCAAAACCTATCGTTCCGGCCAGCACAAGGCCCTCGATCAGGTCAGCTTTGACATCCAGCCCGGTGAATTCTTCGGCCTGCTCGGTCCCAACGGGGCCGGCAAGACCAGCCTGATCAGCATCCTGGCCGGCCTGTCGCGCGCCAGCGGCGGGTCGGTGTCGGTCCTCGGCCACGATGTGGTGGACGACTACGCCGCCGCCCGCAAGTGCCTGGGCATCGTGCCGCAGGAACTGGTGTTCGACCCCTTCTTCAGTGTGCGGGAGACGCTGCGCATCCAGAGCGGCTACTTCGGCGTGCGCAACAACGACGACTGGATCGACGAGCTGCTGCTGAACCTGGGTCTCGCCGACAAGGCGCATGCCAACATGCGTCAGCTCTCCGGCGGGATGAAGCGCCGGGTGCTGGTCGCCCAGGCGCTGGTGCACCGTCCGCCGGTCATCGTGCTGGACGAGCCCACCGCCGGGGTGGACGTGGAACTGCGCCAGACCCTGTGGCAGTTCATCGCGCGTCTGAACCGCGAAGGCCACACCGTTCTGCTGACCACCCATTACCTGGAAGAAGCGGAGGCCCTGTGCCACCGCATCGCCATGCTCAAGCAGGGCCGCATCGTGGCCCTGGACCGGACCTCCGAGCTGCTGGCGGGCCGTGCCTCGACCATGCTGCAGTTCAAGACCGACGCGGCCCTGCCGGTGGTCCTGCGGGACCAGTCCCGCATCACCGGCCGGATCGTGCAGATCAAGGCCCATGACGCGGCCGAGGTAGAACACATCCTGGCCACGCTGCGCGAGGCGGCCTGCCCGGTGGAAGACCTGGAAATCGGCCGTGCCGACCTGGAGGACGTGTTCCTCGAAATCATGCAAGGAGCGCACGCATGAGCGGCGGCATCTTCAGCGGCATGCGCCTGGCGGGCGCCCGCACCCTGTTCTACAAGGAAGTGCTGCGCTTCTGGAAGGTCGGCTTTCAGACGGTCGGCGCGCCGGTGCTCACGGCCGTGCTCTATCTGCTGATCTTCGGCCATGTGCTGGAAGACCATGTGAAGGTCTACGGGACCGTCGGCTACACCAGCTTCCTGATTCCGGGCCTGGTGATGATGAGCGTGTTGCAGAACGCGTTTGCCAACAGCTCGTCCTCGCTGATCCAGAGCAAGATCACCGGCAATCTGGTGTTCCTGCTGGTCACGCCGCTGTCCCATTGGGCCTGGTTCCTGGCTTATGCGGGGGCATCGGTGGTGCGCGGCCTGATGGTGGGTCTGGGCGTGTTCCTGGTGACCTGCTGGTTTGCGCCGCCGGGGCTGGCGCAGCCGGTGTGGATTTTGGTGTTTGCGCTGCTGGGCGCCGGCATGCTGGGATCGCTGGGGCTGATCGCCGGGCTGTGGGCGGAGAAATTCGACCAGATGGCCGCCTTCCAGAACTTCATCATCATGCCGATGACGTTCCTCTCCGGCGTGTTCTATTCGGTGCATTCGCTGCCGCCGTTCTGGCAGGGCGTCAGCCACCTGAATCCGTTCTTCTACATGATCGACGGTTTCCGCCACGGCTTCTTCGGTGTCAGCGACGTTTCGCCCTGGACGAGCCTGGCCGTGGTGGGCGTGAGCTTCTGCATCATCGCCGGCACCGCGCTGGAACTGCTGCGCCGCGGCTACAAGATCCGCGGCTGACCGGGTAAACTCCGCACCATGGCTGACCCGACCCCTTCCGAAGTGCAAAGCTACATCGCCCAGGGCCTTCCCTGCACCGAACTGCAGGTGGAAGGCGATGGGCGCCACTTCTTTGCCACCATCGTTTCGGCCGAATTCGAAGGTCTCAGCCGGGTGCGCCGCCATCAGCGGGTCTACCAGGCCCTGGGCGACCGCATGCGTGAACAGATCCACGCGCTGTCCATGAAGACCCTCACCCCCGCCGAGTGGGCCCAGCAGGGCACCACGCTGCATCACCATTCCTGACAGCCACCCAGCTTTGAACAGCGGGTGGCGGTGTGGCGCCGTCCGGTGATCCCGCTGCCGTCCCGCTGAACCGAACGTTCAACGAGGACACAGCATGATCACCCTGGCGCTTTCCAAGGGCCGCATCTTCGAAGAGACCCTGCCGCTGCTGGCCGCTGCCGGCATCCAGGTGCTGGAAGATCCGGAGAGCTCGCGCAAGCTCATTCTTCCGACCAATCAGCCTGACGTCCGGGTGGTGCTGGTGCGCGCCACCGATGTGCCGACCTACGTCGCCTATGGCGGCGCCGACATCGGCGTGGCCGGTCGCGACGTGCTGATCGAACATGGCGGTGCGGGCCTCTACCAGCCGCTGGACCTGCAGATCGCCAAGTGCCGCATGAGTGTGGCGGTGCGGGACGACTTCGACTACGCCGGCGTGGTCCAGCAGGGTTCCCGCCTGCGTGTGGCCACCAAGTACACCAGCATCGCCCGCCAGCACTTTGCGGAGAAGGGCGTGCACGTCGACCTCATCAAGCTGTATGGCTCGATGGAGCTGGCCCCCCTGACGGGGCTGGCCGATGCCATCGTCGACCTGGTCTCCACCGGCAGCACCCTCAAGGCCAACCGGCTGGTGGAGGTGGAACGCATCATGGACATCTCGTCGCGCCTGGTGGTGAACCAGGCGGCGCTCAAGCTCAAACGGGAAGTCTTGAAGCCGTTGATCGACGCCATTGCCGCCGCCGTGGGCCAGCCCGCCGGCGACCGCCCCGCCTGAGTTCCGAACGAGCGAGCCCATCATGCTGAACCTTCGCACCCTGCACACCACCGACAGCGACTTTGAGGCGGCCTTTCGCCAGGTGCTGCACTGGTCCGCTGACACCGATGCCGACATCGAGAAGCGGGTGGAGGACATTCTGGCGGCCGTGCGCGAGCAGGGCGATGCGGCGGTGCTGGAATTCACCGCGCGCTTCGACCATCTGCAGGCCGCCTCGGTCGCCGCGCTGGAGCTGACCCGCGATGAACTCAAGGCCGCCTTTGACGGCCTGCCCGCCGAGCAGGCGCAGGCGCTGAACCAGGCCGCAGCGCGGGTGCGCAGCTATCACGAACGTCAGAAGAAGGCCTGCGGCGAAAGCTGGAGCTACCGGGATGAAGACGGCACGCTGCTGGGCCAGAAGGTCACGCCGCTGGACCGGGTCGGCATCTATGTGCCGGGCGGCAAGGCGGCCTACCCCTCCAGCGTGCTGATGAACGCGATTCCTGCGCAGGTCGCGGGCGTGCCGGAAATCATCATGGTGGTGCCCACCCCGCGGGGAGAGAAGAATCCGCTGGTGCTCGCTGCGGCTTATGTCGCGGGCGTGCATCGGGCGTTCACCGTCGGCGGCGCGCAGGCTGTGGCCGCTCTGGCCTACGGCACCGCCACCATCCCGCGCGTGGACAAGATCACCGGCCCGGGCAACGCCTATGTGGCCAGCGCCAAGAAGCATGTGTTCGGCCAGGTGGGCATCGACATGATTGCCGGTCCCAGCGAGATCCTGGTGCTGGCTGATGGCACCACGCCGCCGGACTGGGTGGCGATGGACCTCTTCAGCCAGGCGGAACACGACGAACTGGCGCAGAGCATCCTGCTGTGCCCGGATCTGGCCTACATCGGCCAGGTGCGGGAGGCCATCGAACGTCTGCTGCCCGGCATGCCGCGGCGGGACGTGATCCGCGCCTCGCTGGAAGGGCGGGGCGCCCTGATTCACACCCGGTCGATGGAAGAGGCCTGCGAGATCAGCAACCGCATCGCACCGGAACACCTGGAGGTGTCCAGCCGCGATCCGCATCGCTGGGAGCCGCTGCTGCGACATGCCGGCGCGATTTTCCTGGGCGCCTTCACCAGCGAATCGCTGGGCGACTACTGCGCAGGCCCGAACCATGTGTTGCCGACGTCCGGCACGGCGCGGTTCTCGTCGCCGCTGGGGGTCTACGACTTCCAGAAACGCTCCAGTCTCATCGAGGTCAGCGAGGCCGGTGCGCAGGTGCTCGGACCGATCGCTGCGACGCTGGCGTACGGTGAAGGTTTGCAAGCCCATGCCCAGGCAGCCGAATTCCGGCTGAAGCGCGCGTCCGAATGAGCGACACCCGCGCGTGACATCCTCCCGCAGAGGTGGGGGATCGCTCGGGGAGCCTCGCGACGAAGGGGGCCTCCCTTCCAAAACATCGACGAAGTGGCATAGCATCGGTTCGCTTACATAGCCACAAGGACGTCGTATGCGGTTCTCGGATCTTCGCGTGGGTTTGCGCATCACCCTTGGCTTTGCCGCGGTGTTGCTGGCGACGCTGGTGATCGGCGTGGTGGCCATCACCCGGTTGCAGGTGATCCAGGGCAATGTCACCGACATGGCCAATGACTGGATCCCCTCCATCAACGCGGTGAACGCGTATCTGGTCAAAGCCAACGAATTGCGGCGTGCCGAGATGGCCGCGGCGCTGAGCGACAACGATGGCGCCTTCGAGGCAGAAGTCAGCCGCATCCGCACGCTGCGCGACACGACGCTGCCCGACCTGGGCAAGAAATACGAAGCGCTGATCTCGGTGAAGGAGGAGCAGGCGGTCTGGGATGACACCAAGACCAGACTCGCCACCTTCGTCGCGGCGCAGGACAAGCTGCTGGCCGCGCGCAAGGCGGGGGACCGCGCCGCGGCCGCTGCCATGGCGATGGGAGCCTCCCGCGAGGCGTTCATGGGCGTGGCCGCCAACATCCAGAAGCTTGTGGACATCAACACCCAGGGTGCGCAAGAGAGCTATCAGGAATCCGAGCGGGTGTTCTCGACGGTCCTCACGACCATGGTGGTGCTGATCGTGCTGGCGCTGGTGGCCGGGGCGCTGCTCTCCTGGTACCTCACCCGCAGCACGGTGCAGCCGCTGAACCAGATGGTGTCGGTGGCCCAGCGGGTGGCAGAAGGCAATCTGGCGGTGCAGGTGGATGTGTCCCGGCGCGATGAACTGGGGCAACTGGCTCTGGCACTGTCCGAGATGCGTGATTCGCTGAATCAGTCGCTCAGCACGGTGCGCACCAGCGCGGAGAGCATCGCCATGTCCAGCGGTGAAGTGGCCGCTGGCAGCAGCGACCTCTCGGCCCGCACCGAACAGATGGCCTCCAGCCTGGAAGAAACCTCCGCCACCATGCAGGCACTCACCGATACCGTGCGGCAAAACGCGGACGCGACGCGGCAGGCCAGTCAGCTGGCGGTCAATGCCAGCGAAGTGGCGGATCGCGGGGGCGCGGTGGTGACGCAGGTGGTGAACACGATGGAGGAGATCAATGCCTCGTCCCGTCGCATTGCCGACATCATCGGCACCATCGACGGCATCGCCTTCCAGACCAACATCCTGGCGCTCAATGCCGCGGTGGAAGCCGCGCGGGCTGGCGAGCAGGGACGCGGCTTTGCGGTGGTGGCCGGCGAGGTGCGATCGCTGGCTCAGCGCAGCGCCGAAGCGGCCCGCGAGATCAAGGGCCTGATCGGCACCTCGGTGGACCGGGTGGAGACTGGCGCCCGGCTGGTGGCTGATGCGGGCGAGACCATGCGCGAAATCGTGACCGCCGTTCAGCGGGTGACGGACATCATCCAGGAGATCTCCAGCGCCACCCAGGAGCAGAGCACCAGCCTGATGGAAGTCGGCCAGGCGGTACACCGGCTGGATGAGGTGACGCAGCAAAATGCCGCGCTGGTGGAAGAGTCCAGCGCCGCATCGGAATCGCTGCGGGAGCAGGCGGGCAGTCTCAAGCAGGTGGTGGCGCAGTTCCGCCTGCAGGACTGAGCTAGCCTGAACAAGCCTGAACAAGCCTGAGCAAGAGTGAGCAACGATGAGCAAGAGTGAGTGGGATGCCGAACGGGCATCGCGCCGAAGGACGCGTCTGCGATGAGGGATGAAGATTTCGATGCGTTCATCGAGGAGTTCGGCGAAGCCGATCAGACCTGGCCGGTTCCCGAAGCAGACCTCGATCAATGGCGCGGAAGGCTTCCTGACCGCTTGCTCGACTATTGGGCCAGCGAGGGCTGGGGACGATACGGTCAGGGCCGCTTCTGGCTGGTGAACCCCGCCGATTACCAAGGCATCGTTGACGGCTGGCTGGCGCAGTCGCCGCTTGAAAAGCTCGATGCCTTCCACGTCATCGCCCGAACCGGCTTCGGCAAGCTCTACCTGTGTGGCGAGCAATCGGGCCAGTCCGCCGTCATCAACTGCGCGACCCACGCCGTCTTTGCGTTGCCCAGCGCGCTGAAACCCAAGACCCCCGAAAGAAGAGACCTGTCCATTCAGGTCATGCTGGGTGGTGTCGATCGAGATGAGTGCGATCTGGACGACGAAGAAGGCCAGCCCTTGTTTGCAAGCGCCCTGGCGTCGCTCGGGCCCCTGGGCCCCGATGAGATCTACGGATTCGAACCAGCGCTGGCGGCCGGCGGTCGCATGCGGCTGGAACATCTTCGCAGGCTGAAGCTGGCCCCGCACCTCGCCATCCTGCGGCAGCTTGCAACACCGTCACTCCCCTTCACGGCAGAGGCCGTTGCAGCGCTGGTGAAGGGCTAGAGGCCAGGACCATCGAACCATGAACGAGCTCTATCTCAGCACCGACATCGAAACCGACGGCCCCATCCCGGGACCGCATTCGATGCTCAGTGTCGGCACCGCCGCCTACACCGCGGACAAGCAACTCATCGCCACCTTCTCCGCCAATCTGGAGACACTGCCCGGCGCCACCGCCCATCCGGAGACGGCCGCCTGGTGGGCTTCGCAGCCCGAAGCCTGGCTGGCCTGCCGCACGAATCTGGAAAAGCCGGAAGCCGCGATGCGCCGGTATGTCGAATGGATCGGCACCTTGCCGGGCAAGCCGGTGTTTGTGGGTTACCCCGCCGGCTTCGACTTCCTCTTTGTCTACTGGTACCTGATCCGCTTCACCGGCAGCAGCCCCTTCAGTTTCTCGGCGCTGGACATCAAGAGCTATGCCATGGCGGTGCTGGGCACCGACTATCGGGCCACCACCAAGCGCCAGATGCCCAAAGCCTGGTTTGATCGCCTGCCCCATACCCACGTGGCCTTGGACGACGCCATCGAGCAGGGCGCCTTGTTCTGCAACATCCTGCAGGCCAATCGCATCCGCCAAGCCAGCGCGAACGGGCAGTCGCCCTCTCCACGCGAAGATTGATTGACATTGTCAACGGTGTGCCGGTAAGCTGACCGGCTGATCACTGCGTCCGAACCTGCCTTGTCCCTTGCTCCCCAAAGCCGCCGTGTGACCCTTGCCATCGCGGCGGTGATGTTCATGCTGGTGCTCGACGGCTCCATCCTGAACACCTCCCTGCCGGCCATTGCCGCTTCTCAGGGCGTGCCCGCCCTGGCGCTCAGCGCGGTCATCACCGGCTATCTGCTCGCCGCCTCCGCCGTGCTGCCCTTGTCCGCCTGGCTGGGGGAACGGTATGGCATGCGCCGGATGTTCCTGATCGGCGTGGCCGTCTTCACTGCTTCTTCACTACTGTGCGGTGTGGCCCAGAGCCCCGGGCAACTGGTGCTGGCCCGGGTGGTGCAAGGCATCGGCGGCGGCTTGGTGATGCCCATTGGCCGAACCATCGCGCTGCGTGGGGCACGCAAGGAAGACATCGTGGGCATCCAGGCGCTGCTGGTCTGGCCGGCGCTGTTCGGCCCGGTGCTGGGACCGCCGCTGGGCGGCCTGCTCAGCACCTATGCGTCGTGGCGGCTGAACTTCCTGCTGAATGTGCCCATCGGTGTGATCGGCATGATGCTGCTGGCCCGATGGGTGCCGCGCGATGCCGTCTCGGGAACGCCGAGGCCCTTCGACATTCCCGGGTTTCTGGGCGCGGCGGGCGGCCTCACGCTGTTTGTCGGCGGGGTGGAATGGGTCTCCCATGACATGAGCGCGTCGGTGGGCCGTCTGGCGCCTTTCGTCTGCGTGGCGACGGGGCTGCTGGTGCTGGCCTGGACCGTGCGCCACCTGCGGCGAGCCGCCCATCCGGTGGTCAGCCTGAGCCCCTTCGAGCATGCGAGTTTTGCGGTGGCGACCACCGGAGGCACCTTGGCGTCGACCGCCATCCAGTCCACCCCCTTTCTGCTGCCGCTGCTGTTCCAGCTGGGCCTGGGCAAGGATGCGGTGAGTGCCGGTGCGATGCTGCTGCCGTACTTCGCCGCCAACCTCGGCATGAAGACGGTGACCACGCCCCTGCTGCAGCGATTCGGCTTCCGGCAGGTGCTGTTGACGGCGGGCAGCATCAGCGCGCTGAGCATTGCTGCCTTTGCCTGGATGGATGCGCAGACGCCTTGGGCGGTGGTGATCGCATTGCTGGTGGTCAGCGGCGCGTCACGCTCGATGTCGATGACGGCGATCAACACGCTGGCAGTGGCCGAATTGCCGCAGCTTCAGCTGGGGGCGAGTTCGACCCTGGCGGCGATCTCCAGTGCGGTCGCGGGCGCCATGGGCGTCGCGGTCGGCGCGCTGGTGCTGGCGCTCAGTGCCCATCTGAATGGGCGGGAGCATCCGATGGTGGGCGACTTCTCCAGCGCCTTCCTGGTGGTGGCGGCCATCAATCTGCTGGCGGTGCTGCGCTTTCGTCAATTGCATCCGGAGGCAGGCGCCGCGGTGCTGCGCGCCAAGCGCTAGGGGTCGCCGGTCAGTCGTCCGACTTCAGCGCCTGCTCCCACACCGGACGGGCCGCATCGAAGATGGAGCCCGCGCCCAGCGCCGACGGATCGCGCACCAGTTGCAGCCAGGCCAGCGTGTCGTGATGGTCCCCCGGCAGATAGTCGCGGCTTCGTTCCGACACCAGCCAGGCATGCAGCTGCGCATACTGATCCGCATGATGCTGCCGCGTCCAGGCCAGCGCCACCAGGTCGCCATAGCCTTCCTCGCGCCGGGTCGACTTCATCGAGCGATAGGCTTCCTGCAGGTCGGCACTCAGGCCTGCGGGCACCTGACCGGGGCTGAAGCCCGCTGGCAGGCCAAACCAGGCACCGTCCAGATACCGGCGGCAGTGGCCCAGTTCATGCGCGGCCATCAGTTCCAGCGCCGACTTCTCCAATCCCTGCGGGATGCGGCCCAGCACGGCGTCGCCTTCCGGATTGCCGCGCAGGCTCAACACCAGCTTGCATCGGCCATTCACGAAGCCCAGTCCCACCGGTGCATCGTCCGCCGAGGCCTGCGGGCGGATCGCCACGTCCAGCGGCAGACCCGCGTTGCGCGCATCCAGAATCACCGGACTCATTCCGTCCACCCAGCGCTGTTCCAGGGGGGTGAGGCCGGCAGCGTGTGCCGTCACGCCCCAGCACAGCGCGCCCAGCAAAATCAAGCCTTGCAGGGCCCAGAATACCGGAGCGCTGAAACGACGCGGCAGCGGCTGGGCTGCCGAGGACTGCCGACGGGCAGCGGAGAGCGAGGAGAGGGAAGAGGACTTCATCGCGGCTCGACCTGATAAAGTGGTTCGAGCCTTCATACTGAAGTGCCAGGGCCGCTTGTGCACACGCAGCGGCGCCATCACCGACCGCTTCGCGTGAAGTGATTCGCGGCCTTGGTGTGTGCAGGATGCGTACGTCGGCAGTGCGACAGCAAACTGTGGAAGTCGTCACAAGCAGGCGGAGCGACTCCGTCAGCCGAGCGCGGTGTCCAGCACCATCATCAGCGCAAAGCCCAGCATCAATCCTTGCGTGGCCCAGCGCTCGTGGCCTTTGCGATGCGATTCCGGAATGATCTCGTGGCTGATCACGAACAGCATCGCGCCCGCCGCGAACCCCAAGGCCCACGGCAGCAGCAGCGGCCATTCCGACACCACCCAGGCGCCCAGCACTGCGCCGACCGGCTCGATGAGACCGGAGGCCGCGCCGATGGCCAGCGCCTTGCCGCGCGGATACCCCACCGCCATCAAGGCCACCGCAATCACGAACCCTTCGGGCAGATCCTGAATGGCGATGGCCAGACTCAGGCCCGCGGCCGCGACCGGGTCATTGGCCGCAAAGGCCACGCCCATCGCCAGACCTTCCGGCAGGTTGTGCAGGGTGACCGCCATCACGAACAGCGTGGTGCGACGCAGCCGGCGCCCATCCACGCCTTCGCGGCCCTTGATGAAGTGCTCATGCGGCAGCCAGCGGTCCAGCGCCATCAGCGCCCAGGCGCCGATCAGCACCGCCGCAGCCACGATCAGCGCGGCCGCGGTAGCACCATCGCCGTGCCCGGCCGCAACCGAGCCGGCAGCGCCGGCCCCCATCACTTCCCGCGCCGCCGCCAATCCCGGCAGGATCAATGAAAACGCACAGGCCGCCAGCATCACGCCGGCGCCGAAACCCATCAGCCCATCCTGTGCGCGGTCACTGAGACTGCGGGTGCCGAGTGCCGGCAAGGTGCCCAGCGCGGTGGCGGCCGCCGCCAACAGGCCGGCCTGCAGCGCCATGCCGATCACGGAGGGAGCGCCGCCGGGGAGCAGCAGGGCCCAGCCCTCCCGCATCAATAGCGCGACGCCCGCGAGCAGGATCATCCAGCCCAGGCTTCGACGCAGCCGACCACGCCAACCGTGTCGACCTGCCAAAGCGCCCGAGCGATCCGAACCACCCGCACCGTCCACGTGGCCCCCCTGTCTTCCACGGCCCAGCCCGCGCCGCTCCGGACCGCTCTCCACATCAGGACGATGTGGCCCCGTCACGATGACGTCAGAGTCCGCCATCCGTCAGCTTTGAGGGATCCAGCATCTGCTGGAGCGTGCTGCGGTCGATCTCGGTCATCTCCGCCGCCACATCCAGAATCGGCCGGTTCTCGGCATAGGCGCGCTTGGCGATGGCCGCGGCCTTGAGGTAGCCGATCTCGCGATTCAGCGCGGTCACCAGAATCGGATTGCGCGCCAGCGCCTCCTGCAGGCTGCTGGTGTTGACGCGGAAATCCTGGATCGCCTGGTCCGCCAGCGCGCGGGACGCGGTGGCCAGCAAGGCCAGGCTGTC
The DNA here is from genome assembly GCA_966211495.1 of uncultured Roseateles sp. Classification (GTDB taxonomy): domain Bacteria; phylum Pseudomonadota; class Gammaproteobacteria; order Burkholderiales; family Burkholderiaceae_C; genus Roseateles. The sequence goes on from CBIHOT010000005.1 coordinate 70,342, forward strand.
CAGCAGGTTGTGGGCAATCAGCGGCAGCATCACATTGAGCTGGAAATTGCCCGATTGGCCGGCCACCGTAATGGCCGTGTCATGGCCGATCACCTGCGCACACACCATCGTCACCGCTTCCGGAATCACCGGATTGACCTTGCCCGGCATGATGCTGGAGCCGGGCTGCAGCGCATGCAGCTCAATCTCCGCCAGGCCCGCCAGCGGACCGGAGTTCATCCAGCGCAGGTCATTGGCGATCTTCATCAGCGTGACCGCCACGCCCTTGAGCGCGCCGGACAGCGCCACGGCGGTGTCCTGTGCCGACAAGGCGGCGAAGAAATCCGGCGCAGGGCGGAAGGTGAGGCCGGTGAGGCCGGACAACTCCTCACAGAAGCGCTGCGCGAATTCGGGATGGGCATTGATGCCGGTGCCCACCGCCGTGCCGCCCTGGGCGAGTTCACAGACGGATGGCAGCAGCGCCCGCAACTGGGTGCGGCGGGCATCCACCTGCGCCATCCAGCCGCCGAGTTCCTGGCCCAGCCGCAGCGGCATCGCGTCCATCAGGTGGGTGCGGCCGGTCTTCACATGGTGGCCGTCACTGGCGATCTTGTCCTTGAGCACCTGCACCAGATGGTCCAACGCCGGCAGCAGTTCGCCCTGCAGGGTTTGCGCGGCACTGATGTGCAGCACCGTCGGAATGCTGTCGTTGCTGCTCTGGCCCGCGTTGACGTGGTCGTTGGGGCTGACGGTGGTGCCGTTGCCCAGCAGCCGGGTCGCCAGCGTCGCCAGCACTTCATTGGCATTCATGTTGCTGCTGGTGCCCGAGCCGGTCTGGAACACCTCCACCGGGAAATGGACCATCAGGTCCGGCGCCTGCAGCAACTGCGCGCTGGCCCGGTCAATCGCCTGGGCAATGTCTTCCGGCAACTGCCCCAGGCCCAGATTGGCCCGCGCTGCCGCGGCTTTCTGCTGCAGCAGCGCCCGCACAAAACGTTCGGGCATCGGCTGCCGGCTGATCGCAAAGTTGTTGACCGCTCGCTGCGTCTGGGCACCGTAGAGGGCGTCGATCGGCACATCGATCTCGCCCATGCTGTCACGTTCAATGCGGGTGGCTGACTTCATCAGGATTCCTTCAAGGGACTTTGACTGAGGCACCACTGGAAGCGCTGTACGCGCGCTGCCAGCACGTCATCGGCACGGGCCAGTGCCACCAGCGCGGCCAGGGGCCGCTGAAGCTGGTCCAGGCAGGCCAGACGCCAGTGCCAGGGTAGCAGCGGGTTGTGAGCGGTGGCGTACAGCAGCCGCAAGGCCTGCTCCTGCGCGTGGACGGCAGCGAGCACACCGCAGCCGATCAACTGCTCGGTGGCCAGCTGATGCTGGCGCAGCAGCACCGGATCGTCCGGCGTCAGGCCGCAGGCGATCTTCAGCCCCAGCCAGCGCAGGCATTCGACCCCCGGATGGTCGGCCGTGTTGCCCTGCGGGTCATCTGCCCGAGGGCTGGTGGGGAACCCTCCCGAACGGAAGAGGGACGAGGCGGGTACGGGCATCGACGGCATGGCGACTCCTGGCGACTGCAACCCCGGAACACTCCGGCGGCAAAAACGGGCAGGACAGCTGGCGGGACGCTGGCAGGGAACACCGCGGGAGAGGGCTGCACCGTTGCTGGGCAGGTGGCGCGCCTGAAGATTCCGCGGGCGCGACAGGGCGGCAGGCCTCGCGTGAAGCGACCGCCCCAGTGGCCAGAGCCTGGGAGCGAAGCACACACGCAGAGCCCGGCCACCCGGCCGGCGCGTCCATCCTAGATGAGAATGGCTCTCATCGACAAGGGTTCCGTCAATGACGTGCGCTGGCCGGTCAGATCAGCGAGAGGTCCCTGGGCGAAGCCGACGGGAAAACTCGTGCCAGCGCGGCGTTGGACAGGCCGAACTGGCGCTGCCACAGCCCGCCGAGCACCGCGCGGTAGTCGTTGAGCACCGGATAGTCCCGGTTCTGGAAGAGCGTGGTCGCCGTCAGCGCCACCTGCTCGCCCGCGACCGGGCCGCCCTGGGCCAGCCCGCCGCCCAGCAGCCAATAGACGCTGCCGTGGCCGTGGTCGGTGCCACGGTTGCCGTTCTCGCGGAAGGTGCGGCCGAATTCACTGATCACCATCACCGTGGTTTGACGCCAGAGGCTGGGCCCCAATTCATCGGCAATCGCCGCCAGGCCCCGGCCCAGTTCCTCAAAGCGGGACGCCAGCGCGCCGGTCGCGCCGCCCTGGTTCACATGGGTGTCCCAGCCGCCGACGTCGATGAAGCCCAGGCTGAAGCGGCCGCGCATCAGCGTGGCAATGCGCCGCGCCTCCAGTTCAAAGCCCTTGGCCGGGATGGCATTGCGGCCTGCCGCATCCATCTCCTGCTTGAGCCGCTCAGGCGACAGGTCCCGCGCCAGTTCCTCCCGCAGGGTCAGACCTTCTTCCACATTGCCGGCCAGCGGCTGGCCCTGGTACATGCGGCTGATCAGATCGCGGCTGCGGGGATCGACCGCCGGCTTGGCGGTGTTGCGCAGCGCCGCGTTGGCGATGCGTGCCGGGCCGCGGAAGGCGATCGGCAGCTGGTCGGTGAAGGACAACGCCTGCTGGGCATCGAGCTCTGCGGCGAGGCGATTGAGGAAACCGGAGTTGTAGTCCCGCGAGCCGGTCAGCGGCTGGCCCATCTCGATGCTGTCCTGCGTCTCGAAGTGGCTGCGGGTGAGGTCGTCGGTGCCGGCAAACGGGATGAAACGGGCCTGGCCTGCGAGCATCAGCGGATGGATGCTGCTGCGCAGCGCCGGATGCAGGCCCCAGTCGGAATTGACCGGCAAGGCGGTGTCCGCGCCCGCACCGGGTTTGGCGATGGCGATGCGGGGCCGCTGCTCATAGTAGAAGCTGCTGGACACAGGCACCAGCAGATGGGTCGCGTCGTAGCCGCCGCGCAGGAAGACCAGCAGGAAGCGCGGGCGGTCCTGGCCGGCCGCGAACAGCCGGGCGCCGGAGAGGCCCAGGGCGCCGGCCGCAGCGGCCTGCAGCAGGTGGCGTCGATGGATGAGGCTCATGAAAAACTCCTGCGGCTCATCGGTACATGAAATCCGGGCTGGACAGGTACAGGCTCAGCCATTGCTGCGGGGAGCCGGCCTGGGCCAGGGCATCGCGGGTGTTGGGACCGACGGTGGCCACCACCCGGGACTTGAGCGGTGCCAGATCCGGCATCGGCACCGGCGTGTTGGTGCCGTCCGGACGGAAGAGGGGCGCAGCGCCGCCACCGATCTGCCGCGCCAGTTCAAACCGCGTCGTCATCTGGCCGGCGCTGTTCCACGCGTCGTCCGTCAGCGGATAACCGTCCGGCGTCTGTTTGTCGTAGAGGCCCTGTCCGAGTCGACGCAGCCAGTTCTGCAGCGGCTGGCTGTTGACCATCGGCCGTGATTCGAATCCGGCGCGCAGGCTGGAGAGCAGGTAGTGCTGCGGATCCTTGAATTTCGGCGGTGTGCCGGGCGCAACGAAGGCCGGCGAGAGCAGCAGCGGACGCAGGGTGGCGGCGATGTCACCCCGGCTGCGCTGGAAGGCGCGGGCCATGTCGTCCACCAGCGCGGGCGGCGGCTGATCGCTCAGGAAGAACACCGCCAGCTTGCGGCTGATGTGCTGCGCCGTGGAGGGATGCGCCACCAGCAGGTCCAGCACCTCGTCCAGCTCCGCCGCACCGCGGCCCTGGATGGTGCGGCCCAGCACCTGCTTCTCGCCGAAGTCATGGCGGCCGGGATGGAATTCGAAGAATCCGTCCCGCTGGTAGAGCGCTGCCAGCTTGGGATTCAACCGCGGCGGCTCGTCTTCGATGCGCACGCCAAAACCGGTCAGCACCCGCGCCAGTTCCTGCACGTCACGCTGCGAGTAGCCACCGTTCACCCCGAGCGTGTGCAGTTCCAGCAGCTCGCGGGCGTAGTTCTCGTTGATGGCCCGCACGGCGTTCTGGTCGTTGTCCAGATAACGCAGCATCGCCGGATGCCGGGCGACCGCACCCAGCATGCGACGGAACGATCCCAGGGTCTGCGGACGCAGGGCGCGGTCTTCATAGTCGGGCAGCAGCAGCGCGACTTCGCGCTTGGCCTGATGCACATTGAAATGGTTGAACCAGAACCAGGCCATCTGCTCCAGCAATTGATGCTCGGAGTACAGCTGCCGGGTCAGCTGCCGATCTCCCGCTTCACGCACGGATAGTTGGCGGCTGGTCTGGTACTGCTGGCGCAAGGCCACCCGCTGCGCTTCGTCGGCGGCCTTGTCGGCATTGCGGCGCAGGGCTTCTGCATCGCGCACCCGCAGCAGCGGATCGGTGCGGCTGATCTGCAAGGCATCGATGCTGGCCTGGTAGGGCGGGGGCAGCTTGGTGGCGGGATGGGCCTGGAGCTGCTGCTCGACATAACGCGGCCAGCCCAGTGCTTCAATGAGCGCCAGTTGTGATTGTGTGGCGCCCCAGCCGATGCGATCAGCAGCGCGCTGGCGTTGCTGCGCATCCAGCGGCGTTGCCGCAGGGCCCGTGGCGCAGCCCGCCATGAACAGGCTGCCGCTCAGGCCGGCACCCAGTCCGAGGCCGCCATGGAGCCCGGCGGTGGAAGCCGCGCCCGTCAGTCCGCTGAGCCAGCGCATCGCGCCGCGACGGGAAAAAGTCCGCTTCGACATCATGGCCAGAGCATGCCGTGACCGAGCAGCGGATGTCCACGGCCTTTGCGTTAATTCACCTCGCAACCGGCTGTTGCGTGAAGGCTGCCACCGGTGGGCCCGATGGCAGCGAGATGAATCGGGACGTTCAGAGCTCCGCCACACCCTTCACCCGAGGCGCGGGCCTGGCCACCACGGCCACGGGCGCTTCCGCCACCCGGCCATGGAATCGATCCAGCAGATCCTTCCATTGCGCGCGCACCGTCACCACATTCGCCAGCTTCACATGGCCGTAACCGCGGATGCCTTCCGGCAGACGCGCCAGACGCACTGCCGTGTCCAGCCGCTCGGCACTCAGATGCGCCAGCAGCTCGTCCACCAGCGCTTCATAGTCGCGCACCAGCTGACGCTCCATCCGGCGTTCTTCGGTCTTGCCAAAGACGTCCAGGGCGGAGCCTCGCAGACCCTTGAAGCGGGCCAGCACCTTCATCGCCTTGAACGTCCAGCCGCCGAAGGTGACCTTCTTGACGCGGCCGTCGGGGCCAGGACGTGCCAGCAGCGGCGGGGCCAGGTGGAAGCTCAGCTGGTCCCAGTCCTCGAACTGGTTGCGCAGTGCCTGCTCGAAGCGGCCGTCGGTGTAGAGCCGCGCGACTTCGTATTCGTCCTTGATGGCCAGCAGCTTCGCGTAATACCGGGCCACGGCACGGGTCAGGCGCAGTCCCTTGCCGGCCTCGCCCAGCGCGGCTTCCGCCGTGCGCACCCGCTGCACCAGCGCCTCATAACGACGTGCATAGGCCTCGTCCTGATAGTCGGTCAGGAAGGCCTTGCGGCGGGCAATCAGGCCGCTGTCACCATCGAGCTGGTCGAAGTTGAAGAATTGCACCGGCGTCGCGCCGGACCCGGCCAGACGCTCCAGCGCCTGCGGCGCGCCGATGGCCAGGCGCCCCAGGGCAAAGGCGGTCTTGTTGTTCTCCACCGCCACGCCGTTGAGCTCGATCGCGCGCATCAGCGATGCCAGGCTCAGCGGCACCAGGCCCCGCTGCCAGCAGGCCCCCAGCATGATGATGTTGCTGGGCATGGTGTCCCCCATCAGCCGCTGGGCGATGTCCTGCGCATCGATGCTGTTGATCAGGTCCGGCTGACCGCCCACCGCATGCTGCATCTTGGCCAGCAGCGCCTCCGGCTGCAGCGACGCATCCGGTTGACGGACGAATGCCGCCGTCGGCAGTTCATGGGTGTTGGCCAGGATGACGGTGCGGCCGGCCTTCACCGTGGCCAGTGCGTCGGCGCTGGCGCCCACCACCATGTCGCAGGCCAGCAGCACGTCCGCCTGCTGGGTGTCGATACGGACCTGGTTCAGCAGGTCCTGCGTCGGCGCGACCCGCACGAACGACAGCACCGCGCCGCCCTTCTGGGCAAAGCCCATGAAGTCCAGCACCGAGCCCTGCTTGCCTTCCAGATGCGCGGCCATCGTGACCAGCGCCCCCACCGTCACCACGCCGGTGCCGCCGACGCCGGTGACCAGCATGTCAAACGGTCCGGTCCAGGGCCACGGCCTGGGGACCGGCAGCGCAGCGATCTCGCGAGCCAGATCCTCCGCGCCGAAGCCCGCGCCGGCGCGCTTCTTGAGCTTGGCGCCGTGCACCGAGACAAAGCTGGGGCAAAAGCCGTTGACGCAGCTGAAGTCCTTGTTGCAGCTGGTCTGCTCGATCGCGCGCTTGCGGCCCCAGTCGGTTTCCACCGGCACCACCGACAGGCAGTTGCTGGCCTGACCGCAGTCGCCGCAGCCTTCGCACACGGCTTCGTTGATGAAGATGCGACGCGGCGGGTCGGGGAACTCCCCCTTCTTGCGGCGACGGCGTTTCTCGGCCGCGCAGGTCTGGTCGTAGATGAGGACGGTCACGCCTTCGATTTCGCGCAGCTCGCGCTGCACCTGATCGAGCTGGGCGCGGTCGTGGAAGGTGGTGCCGGCCGGGAACAGGCCCTCATGGCCCTGGTACTTGCCGATGTCGTCGGAAACGACCACCAGCCGCTTGACGCCCTCGGCCTCCACCTGCCGCGCAATCTGCGGCACGCTGGTCTGGCCGTCCACCGGCTGACCGCCGGTCATCGCGACCGCGTCGTTGTAGAGGATCTTGTAGGTGATGTTGGCCCGCGCCGCGATGGCCTGGCGGATGGCCAGATAGCCGGAGTGGTAGTAGGTGCCGTCGCCGAGGTTCTGGAACACATGCCGCTCGGTGGTGAAGCGCGAATGCGCCGCCCAGTCCACGCCTTCGGCGCCCATCTGAATGAGGCCCGAGGTGCCGCGCTCCATCCAGCTGGCCATGAAGTGGCAGCCGATGCCCGCGAGCGCGCGGGAGCCTTCGGGCAGCTTGGTGGAGGTGTTGTGCGGACAGCCCGAGCAGAAGTAGGGCTGGCGGCGCACCCCATCGGCGCTGTTGGAGAGCAGGCAGGGGGTGAGGAAGTCCACCACCAGATGGCGGCGGTCCAGCGCCGGATTCAACCGGGCCAGCCAGTCCGCCACGGTGGGCATGATGCGGGAAGGACGCAGCTCCCCCAGCGCGCTGAGCACCGGTTGCCCGTGTTCATCGGTCTTGCCGACGACGCGCGGCCGCTGGCTGTCCGGCAGGTGGAACAGCAGGTCCTTGATCTGCCGCTCGACCACCGGCGCCTTTTCCTCGATGACCAGCATGTCGGTCAGGCCCTGTGCGAATTCGCGCAGGCGGGTCGGCTCCAGCGGGAAGACCAGGCCGACCTTGTAGACCCGAACGCCGGCAGCGGCCAGGGCATTGGGGTCCAGGTCCAGCCGGCGCAGCACTTCCATGAAGTCGTAATGCGCCTTGCCGACGGTGACGATGCCCAGCGTGGCGCGCGGGCTCACCACCACATGCTTGTCGATGGAATTGACCCGGGCGAAGGCCAGCACCGCATCGATCTTGTGGGCCAGACGGGATTCGAGCTCCAGGGACGGCAGGTCCACCGCGCGGATGTGCAAAGAGGTCGGCGCGGTGTAGGGCACCGGCTGCTCGAAGTCGAGCGGGACGGCGTCCAGATCGACCGTCATGCCGGACTCGACCACTTCCGAAATCGCCTTGAAGCCGACCCATGCGCCGGAGAAGCGGGACAGCGCCCAGCCGTACAGGCCGAACTCGAGGTACTCGGCCACATTGGCCGGATGCACCAGCGGCATCGACCAGGCCTGCAGGGCGAGGTCGCTCTGGTGCGGGGTGCTGGAGGAGACGCAGCCATGGTCGTCGCCGCAGACCACCAGCACGCCGCCCTGCGTGGAGGTGCCGTAGACATTGCCATGCTTGAGCGCATCACCGGAACGGTCCACACCGGGGCCCTTGCCGTACCACATGGCAAAGACACCATCGACGGTGCGCTTGGGGTCCAGCGCCACCCGCTGCACGCCCAGGCAGGCCGTGGCGGCGAGGTCTTCGTTGATGGCGGGCAGGAAGTTCACCTGGGCTTCGTCCAGGAACTTCTTGGCCTTCCACAGCTGCTGGTCCACCATGCCCAGCGGGCTACCGCGGTAGCCGGAGACAAATCCGGCGGTCTTCAGACCCTGGCGCTCGTCCATGCGCTTTTGCATCAGCAGCAGGCGCACCAGGGCCTGGGTGCCGGTGAGGAACACCTGTCCGCTGGTGGCGGCCAGGTTGTCGGAGAGTTTGTAGGGCCGCAGCGCGACGGCACCGGTCTCTGCAGGCAGCCCGGCAGCCGGAACGACCGGAGTGGCGGTGTCTGCGCCGGCAGAGGTGGAAAGCGGGTGCGTCTTGCTGACGTCTTGTGAGCTGGACATGGCCTGTCTCCGGGCGGTGGGCCCTCTGATGGGGAGAAGGGCATTCTTGATGAGCGGTGAGTGTCAAACTTGCCTGCTTATCTCCCGGGGCCTACGATCTTGAGTAGAAAAAACTCAGATCAGCATGAAATGGCAAAGGAATCTTCCGATGTCCTCTTCGATCGGGCCACCCGCCTGATCCTGGAGGCGCTGCAGCAGGACGCCAGCCTCAGCACCCAGCAACTGGCGGACCGCGTCGGCTTGTCTGCCACGCCCGTCTGGCGGCGGGTGCGGGAGCTGGAAGAACGGGGCGTGATCCGCCGCCAGGTGGTGCTGGTCGATCGGGAACAACTCGGGCTGTCCATCTGCGTGCTGGCCAATGTGAGCCTGGTGCGGCACAGCGAAGGGGCGGTCGAAGCTTTCGAGGCGATGGTGGCGGCCAGTCCGGAGATCGTGGAATGCCAGGCGATCACCGGCGAAGCGGACTACGTGATCAAGGTCGTGGCGCCCGACATGAAGGCCTACGACCAGTTCCTGCAGACCAAGATCTTCAAGGTGGCGGGTGTGCACAGCGTGCGCAGCAATGTGGTGCTGCGGGAAGTGAAGTACGAAACCGCATTGCCGGTGCCGTGATTCCGCATTGGCCGCGCTGCCGGGCTGTGTCATGCTCCCCGCATGTTCACCGTCTACGGCACTTCGGGAAAGATCTACACCGGCCCTCTGGAGCAGGTGCGCGACCTGGCGCCCGTGCAGGCGGTGGCACGCACGCGGGCGGTCGCGCCCATTGCGCAGCAGGAGGCGGACGAGCCGTCGTCAGTGGCTGTGCGCCTGGGGCAGGAGCATCGCGGCGGCGCCAGCGGTGGCGGCGTTCCGGCCGGGCCGAGCCGACCGGAGCAGACCTACGCTGCGCATGAGGCGCTCGCCGCCTACGGAGCGCCCACCACGGTGCGGCAGCCGCTGTCGCTGGTGCGCCAGTTGATGAGCCGGCGGCTGGTGAGCGTGCGATCGGGCCTGTCCTTACGGAGGGCCTGGGGGGTGCTGGCCCGCGCCGGGGTGGGGCAGGCGCCGGTGCTGGGGCCGCAGGGCGAGGTGATGGGCCTGATCACCCGCGCCGACCTGCTGCGTGGCCTGTCCGACGATCTCAGCCAGATCGGCGAAGTGACCTTGCGGCTGGATCAGCCGGTGGATGAGGTCATGTGGACGCCGGTGCCGGCTGCGCAGGAAGACACGCCGGTGCGGGAGGCGGCGCAGCTGATGATGGATCTGGGCCTGCCGGGTCTGCCGGTGGTGGACGAGACCGGTCATGCGCTGGCGTTTGTGTCCCGAAGCGATCTGCTGCGGGCGTTGACGCATGAGCCGCCGCTGGATCTGTGGTCCTGACCCTCGGTCTTTAGTTGCTGGTCCCTGGTCCCTGGTCCGGGCCCGGCAGCCTCAATACCGCTTGTTGTACTTCTGTGCCGCTTCGAGCTCCAGCGCCTGCTGGGTGCGCCAGTCGGTGCAGACGAAGACGCCGTCCTCGAACACGATGTCCGGCAGCGATCCGTCCCCGTGGGCCATCCGCCCGTCCTTGCAGATCATGCTGCTCTGGGTACTGGACTGGTCCGACAGCGCCTTGCCCACGGCCATGCTGTCGCGGGTAAACAGGGCCAGCGTCGCCATGCCGATCAGCAGACCCATCACCAGCGTCACACCGCCGACGATGTCCATGATGTCCCGCATCGCCGACGGCGGCTTGACCGTCGTGGGCGAGAAGCGCTGGCCCGACGCGAAGCTCACCGCTTCCACCGTTCCCGCGTTCGGCGCGGGGCGGGCAGGCGGTCGAGAATACGGCGAGGGGCGGGTGGATGCGCGGGTCGTGGCCATGTTCATCTATTGATCGGACGGCGGGGCGGGCCGGACGGCGGGGGCAACAACCGCCGCTGTTGGCAGGTGTCGAACGAACCATCCAAGCCTACTAGGCGACCGGCCTTGGCAATCACTTAAATGCGGGGTCGATCCCCAAAAATGCACGGGGCGGCCGGTCGCTTGCCGTTGGTTACAGTGCTTGCACATTTAAGATTTTGGCGCTCAAGAAAATCATTTTTAGTGCGCCAACATGTCCCAATCCGAACCCTCTTCTTCAGTGGCCGGCGCTCACCATGCGCTGCACAAGCTGTCGCAGGAACTGCCGGATGCCTGTGAGCGTCTGGATTACGTCAAGCGCATGACCGACCAGGCCGCCAGCAAGGTGCTGACGCTGGTGGATTCTGCGCAGGACGATGCGGAAGCGGTGCGACGACAGGGCAGTGAACTGTCGGATTCGCTGCAGCGGCTGGCGGTGTCGCCGGAGCTGAGCGTGGAACGCGCGCGCGCCATGATGCGACTGTGTGCGGCCTATGCCGCCAGCGCAGCCGGGTTTGCGGAACGGGTGAAGGGCCTGCAGACCGAGATCATGATGGCGCAGGACTTCCAGGATCTGTCCGGCCAGGTGATCAACAAGGTGCTCGGCATGTTGCGGCCTGCGGAGGCGCCACTTCAGGAGCTGCTGGCGCAGTTCGAGGCGGCCGAGCCCACGGTGGAGGAGCAGCTGGCCGGGGTGCAGACGCCCGACAAGGCCCTGCAACAAGACGACGTCGACGCCCTGCTTGCTGAAATGGGATTCTGAAGCCCCCGGCCTGATTCGCGCTGAACGCGCTCGGTCAGTCCGCCCCCCGAGGGGGCACGCAGGCCACCTTGGGGCGGCCCGGCGGTGGCCTGCCATCACTAAGTGGGGCTCCCGCGCCCAGGGCGGCTGCTGGCAGGCGGAGCAGGGGAGCGGGGGTTACTGCCAGAGCAGCGGATCCAGCTCGTAAAAGCGGCGCAGTTCGGCGTAGACCGCCGGATGCGCCTGGGCGAGCGCCGCGGGCTGGCAGAAGAAGCGTTCGCTCGCAACGGCAAAGAATTCGGCCGGCTCCGTGGAGGCGTAATCGCCCAGCGGATCCGGCTCTCCGGCCTCCAGCCGCGCGCGCAGCACCGAAAAACTGTGCTGCATCACCTGCGCCCAGCGCGCCTGCCGACCCCGGTCCCCCAGCAGCGGGGCACCGTTGGCGAATCCCTTGTCCTGATCCAGCTGGTGCGCAAACTCGTGCAGCACGACGTTCTGCCCCGCGTCCGGCGAAGCCGCCTCCCGCTGCACATGGTCCCAGGACAGGACCACCTGCCCCTCGCCCCAGCTCTCCCCACTCAGCACCTGACGCTGCTGCATCTGCAGCGGGCCCTGCTGCCGCACTCGGTCCACGATGAACGCGCCCGGATACACCAGCACACTGTGCAGCCGCGGGTAATACCCCCGCGAGCGGCCCAGCAGCGGCAGGCAGGCCAAGGCCGCAATCGTCACGCGAACTTCATCGGTGATGATCTGGCCGGCACAGCCGATGAACTGTTTTTCAGCCAGGAATACCTGCATCTGCCGCTTCAGCCGCAATTGCATGTCGGTGGGCAGACGTGCCACCTGCGGCACATTGCGGCGCAGGATGGCCCGCCAGGGGGCCGGAAAGGCCCGCGCCCGCAGCCGCGAACGGCGCCAGATGACGCGCCAGGGCTGGCTCGCCCACCAGCCGCACAACAGCAGCGCGCCCAGCACCAGCAGCATCAGTCCCATGACTTGCACCTCATGACCTGCGCCTCATGATTCGGCCCTCGATCAGCGCGGGGACGTCACTTCGGAATGAAGCGAACCGGTCGGGCGCATGCCTGCAACATGCAAGGCTGGGCCAGCAATTTCAAGTCTTCTGAGGACTCGAAGTGGTCAGGAAACTTTTCGGCCAGGCCGAGGAGAGGGGAAGCGTCACGCGCCCACGACTTGCACCGAAACGCTGGAGACCGTCGTTACATCCGGCGCCGCCAGGCTGAGACATTTGAACAGCCTTCGGGCGAAAGGCGCCCGCACTGCGCGCTGATTGCGCAGGGGGCAAGACCCGGCCCCGGACAATCGCGTTATCGGCCACCGGTCGAAATTCTTGAGCCCCCAGACAGAAGAGAGACGGCCGGCGCATGGGCGCCGCTGCAGACCGGTTTGACGCTGACGGAGATCATCGCCACGCCCTTGAGGACCTCACCTTTTGATGTGAGTCCCCTGCGGCAATATCAGGCCCAGCAGGAACAGGCCGTGCTTGACGGCCCTCAGCCGTCGGTGGTGCTGCGTCTGTCGCCCTACATCGGCAGCACGCCGCAGCAGGATTACACCGCGCGTCAATGGGCGGACGTGACCAGCGGCGAGCATCCGATTGCAGCGCCCGCAGCCCCGGTGTCCGCGGTGCAGACCCCCTCGTATTCGCGAGCCACCTATACGCCGGTGAGCGGCCATGACATCAGTGTGTCGGTCGATCTGGGCCCGGTGTTGTGGAATCGGGTGGAGCGGGGCGGCGTCGGCCAGCTCATCAATGTGACCGCCTGAGCACGATCCCCCGACGCTTCCCCCGTCAGGGTCAGAACAAGCCTCTGCACCACAGGCACTAGAGCCGCGTCCTTGGCTCTTTCTGCCGCTGCATGCTGCCGCTGTATTCCCTGTCGCATTCTTCTGGCGTGACGGCGCACGAGGGGTCACTCGACCCGTGCGAGGGTCCCGCGACGACGCCCTCGTCCAGTGAGAGCTTCTCCTCCGCGTGGGGCGCCCTTCATGACCTGACGCTGCGCCTGGCGAAGTGCCGGGACGCTCAGGACACGATGCTGCTGAGTCGCGCCGATCATCGCTGTATCGAGCGGCTGCTTGATCCCATCGATCCGCACGCACTGCCTGCGGACAGCCGGAACCTGCTGGAGACCTGGCAACACCTGGCCCGCTGCCAGGCGGCGGAAGACGATCAGTACCGCGTCTTCACCCATCTCGAACCACAGTCCCAAAGCGAACTGATCCAATTGCTGAGCGATGTGCTGGCCGTGAACTGCCGGGCGACGAGAGCGGGTTGGCGGCCCGTAACGGCCCATGAAGCGCGGGATCAGCGCAATCTGCTCAGATGGATGAATGTGTCCGGCATGAGCCTGCCGCGGCCGCTTCCGGGCGCACGGTTCCATGCCAGTACCGAACTGCTGCAGCGGTTGGCGTCCGGGCGGCAACTGCTGTACCAGGCGGCCGGGTTGAGCACCGACCTCTGCCTCGGTTCGGATCAGGCGCCGCCCCGTCTGCCAGACGCCGCACTGCTGCGCGATCTGCTGGCGCCCAGCACTCGGGCGCATGTGGCATTGCCAGCCGATTCAGCTTCAGTGGCGGGTCTTCTGGACCTGTTGCGTCTCCTGCCCGTGCGGACGTGGCGCCTGCAGGAGCTGCGCTCGCTGGAGGCCGTGCTGCAAACAGATCCGCCCGACGTGCGCGCGTTGGACCTCAGCCCGCTGCCCGCACCCTTGAGCGCTGCGTCGATGCCACTGCTGAACCGCGCGATCGACCCACTTCCGAATCTGCACCTCCTGCGACTGCCGGCCGGCACCGCGCTCGATCTGCTCCCACCCCCTTGGCAGTCCCATGCGGCTGAGCAGGGCGTTGCCTTCGTGCGCACCGACCGTCCCGACGGCCTCACGCTATTGGATGAAGCAGTGAAGGCCTGGGGCGGCGCGCCCTTCAGTACGCGGATGCCGATCGCGCGTCTGGCCAGCCATCCGGATGCTGCGGTGCTGCTGCGCTGGACAGCGCAGGCCGGCCGTGCTGCCGCCCACGCGCCGGAAGGGGCAGGGCTGGCAGCTGCGCTCTTGAGGATGCTCAACCGGGCCGCGGCCAGTCCGGTGTGTCTGCAACGTCTGGCCGATGCACTGCGACACGCAACGCCCGGCCCCGACGCGTCACCGGCGTACTTCACCGTCGCGATGGCGGCCGCATGGCTGTCGGAACTTGATCTTGGCGCCAGGTCCGAGAGCACAGGCGCTGCCGACCTTCGACGGATGCCGCCGGACCCGGCGTGGGAATGCAAAGAAAGGGGAAAGGACGCAAAGGCATCTGCGAACCCACCCCCGCCTTCGATTGACGCTGCAAAAGCCTTCGCAAAGCGCTGAACAGCACGGGTTGTCTTGTGCCACTGAGCGGGGGTCGGCGCTGTCCGCAGCGTGCGGCCATGGGGTTCACGCGGTGTCCACCGCGCGTTCTCCCATGTTCCGTCATCTGTTCCCTCATTTGGGCCCACCTACGATGTATCCCTCTCCCACGCATTCGCCTCATGCCACCGGCACCGTTGCTGCGATGGCAGCCGCCTTCTCAGCGTCCCAGGGCGCTGCTGCGACCCGCGGCGCCGGGGCGACGGCCTCACCCGCCGCAACACCGACCGCACAAGATCCAGAGACCTGGACGCGCCTGGCCAACCTCACCCAGATCATCGACACACTGCGGGAGAACGTCGGGCAGGTCACGCTGACCAAAACGGATCTCTCGCGTCTGAACACGGTGCTGCAACAGGCCGATCCGGTGTGCCTGCCGCCCGACCGCCATGCGGCGATGAACCAGTGGCGGACGGAACTTCAGCATGCCCTGACGGTTTCCGAGCAGGGCGCGCGGCCCAGTCTGGCGGTTCGCGGTGAACAGCTGTCCAGTCTCGTGGACCTGCTGCGGGACGTGCAGATCACCCATAGCCAACCCGCTTCGGGGACGCGGCCCGAGGAGAACCAGTGGGAGGCGTTGCCACCCACCGAGCAGTCCTGCATGCGCCGACTCGGGGAATGGATGAGCGAAGGCAGCGGTGCTCAAAAGACGTCACGCTCCGAGTTGGGTCGCATGCTCGCGAGGCAGTACGTCAGGCTGCAGACGGAGTTCCACCTTGGCACCGACGGCGCCCCGCTCGACCTGCCTGACGGCCGTCTTCTTCATGAATTGATCGATTACAAGGCCCGTGGCAGCTTGACGCTGTCCGGCCCCGTGAACGGACAGGCGGCGAAATACTCTCTGTGTGCTTTGCCGCTGAGAACCTGGCACGTCAGCGACACGGACAACCTCCGATGGTTGATTCAGGGGACGCCGATATTTGACATTGAAACGCTGGACCTCCGGCACTGGGACGGCGATCTGGATCTTGAAGCAACCAGTCTGCTCAGTCAGGCGCACGACAGGCTCTCCAATCTGTGCACCCTGGTCACACCGTCGCGCGTGGAACCGCACATCCTCGGGGACGCATGGACGGCAGCGCCCGGGGAGGGCTGCTGGACCTACACGCTCAAGAACCGTCCCAATGTCCTGGCGGTGCTGGATGCAACCGTGGAATCCTTGAACGGATATGTGCTGGGCACCCGCGGAAGCATCCGGCGTATGGCGAACAAGACGGATGCCATCTGCCTGCTGGAGTTCGCCCAGCGAGTGAGCCCCCATCTCGACTTCCGCGTGAGCTCGTCGCTCCTCGACATGTTCGTCGGCGCATCCAAGAGTGATGAGGACTTGCGGGGCTACGCGGAAGCGCTGCGAAAGGCCCAGCAGCAAGGACTGGGACCGGTGGAGACCTTGGACACGGTGCAGGAGCAGATGGCGGCTCGCGTATCGACGGCTGTCAAACTTGGAGCGGAACCGCCACGGCAAGTGTCTGCTCCCGGCGCCGCGGCAGACAAGCCTGCGTCCCACGGGCCGCGTGAGCCGCGTGAGACGGCGACCCTGAACCGGCCACACCTCGCCTCTCCCTCCACCCCAGGGACGCTTTCGCGCGCCGGCATCCCCGCGCCCGCGGACCACCGCGCGGCCCAGCCCGTGGCCGGCCCTTTCTCGGGCACCGTCTCGCGCCTTGCCGCCGACATCGCATCCAAAGCGGAGGGACGGCCTGGGTTGGCGTCACCGCGTGGGGTCTCTTCCCCCACCGGGTCCACTGCATCCGCGGCGCCTTTCGCGGGGACCGTGCAACGGCGCTTCGCTGGCGCGCCTGTGCTCACACTGGAACTGCCTTCACGTCCCACGCTGACGGCGCTGAACCTGTCGAAGCTGGCGCCGGTCCAGTCCTCCTCGCCAGCGCCCACGGTGGTGCATGCGAAGGTCGCGCCGCCCCCGCCGCCTCGCGTTCGCAACATCCCGACGTCCCTCGCCCTGGCCACTGCGAGAGCCACGTCGCAGTTCTTCGCGACCAGCGGATTGGCCGCCGAGCAGCGCTTCAGTCCGATCAGCCTGGATAGTGCCGACAACGACAGTGTCGGGCCGCACGGCTCCGGCTTCGAGACGGATGTGAGCGGCCTGGACAGTCCGGATGGCTGGTCCCTGCCGCCATTCCCGGAGGAGGCCGAGCCCCTGCTGGAGACACCGACCTGGCCGTCGCCGCCGCCACCGTTGACCGACGACAGTGTGATGAGCCCCAGCGACAGCGAGATGGGATCCAGCACCTTGGCAAGTTCCGTCTCGGTGCAGAGCATGGTGTGGACGCCGGCCGCCAAGGCGACTCGCCCCGGTACGCTGAACCTCTCGCCGTCGGTGGCCTCGCGGGCGCCGACCGTCCTGACACTCAGGAGCGAGCGGGACGCCGAACTGGCGGGCCTGCGGACGCGCACGCCGGTGCAAAGTGCGGAGCGGGCCGCGTTTCAGGCGAAGCTGAATCAGACGCTCAAGCGCTGAAGTCCTCGTCCTCGTCCTCGTCTGAATGCTCGGCGTCCTGCGCCATCCGCAGCCGATCCGCATCCCGCGTGCCGCGCTGCGCCAGGGCTTTCTGGGCTTCCTTCTCCAGCCGCCGGGCTTCCTGCTCGGCGGCGGCCTGCGCCGTCCAGGCCGCAAACTCTTCCGGTGTTTCGAGGGTGATGCGGCCGAGCTGACCTTGTCGCAGGTCATACAGCAGCACTTCCGCCGCCTTTTGCATGTTGATGCGCCCGCCGCCCAGCACCGCACCGCGGCGCTTGCCGATGGCCTCCAGCAGTTCGGTCTCGCTCAGTTCATCACGAGCGGTGATTTGGTAGCGCGCCTGCAAGGCCTGGGGATAGTGACGACGCAGATAGGCCAGCAGGTCCAGCGCCACGATCTCTTCCTCGAACGCATTGCGGCCCACCGCGCCGCTGGCAGCCAGATTGATGCCGGCCTGCGCCACTTCGATCTTGGGCCACAGCATGCCCGGGGTATCGAACAGATAGACATCCTTGTCCAGGACGATCTTCTGCTCGGTTTTGGTGATGCCCGGCTCGTCGCCGGTCTTGGCCATGCGCTTGCCCACCAGCGTATTGATGAGGGTGGACTTGCCCACGTTGGGGATGCCGCAGACCAGCACCCGCAAGGGCTTGTTCATGCCGCCACGATTCGGCGCGGCGGCCCTGCATTCCTGCGCCAGAGCGCGGGCCAGGCCCGGCATGCCCTGATGGATGGCAATCGCGCGGGTGTCCGGCTGTGCGCGGTAGTGCGCCAGCCAGGCCTCGGTGCGGGCCGGGTCGGCCAGATCCTGCTTGTTGAGCAGCTTCAATGCGGCCCGGCCAGCGGTGAGCTGCGCCAGCAGGGGATTGGCGCTGCTGGCCGGCACGCGTGCGTCCAGCAGTTCCACCACCACGTCGATCCCGCTTTTCATGCGCTCGCGGATTGCGCCCCGGGTCTTGTGCATGTGCCCGGGAAACCATTGGATAGCCATGGGGCGATTGTCCGCGATCGCGGACCCGCCCCGCCAGGCTCAATGGTGGTGCTCGTGCCCGCCCGTCTCGGAGGCTGCCGCAGAGGGTGCGGAACTACCGGCTTGCGGTGCCTTCCCATCGCCGGGCTGCGCCATCGGCTGCACCATCGGCCGGCGCAGTGCGGTGATGGTCAGCTGGCCCTGCGGCGCCTCGGCCTGGAATTCGATCCGGTCGCCGGGCTTGATCGCCTTGATCTGGTCGGCGGTCAGCAGGCCCGGCTTGAGGCGGAAGACCATCGTCATCGCGCCCATGTCCAGATGCGGGATGTCGCCATGGCGCACCGTCAGACGGCCCAGACTCGCATCGACGCGGCGCACTTCACCCGCGACCCAGGTCTGCGGCGCAGCGGTGGCGGAATCGGAGCCGGCGGGGGTGACCGTCTGGGCCTGTGCGCCGGAGAGGGGCAGCAGGAGGGCGAGGCCGGCGCAGAGCAGCAAGGTGGTCGCCGCGCGTGCGGTCCGGGCGGCGGGGGCGGTGCGGGAGTGTGCGTGTTGAGTTTTCATGATGGACATTTCAATGAAGGATGGATGGAGTCGTGAATGGGTCAATGTTCATGACCGCCATGCCCACCCGGCTTGCGGACCTGTAGCGGGGGCGTCCGGGATGTTGAGGGGGCGGACGCGGCCGGCGCGGGCGTGCCGGGCGACGTCGCCGACGTTGCTGACGTTGCTGACGTTGCGGAGGGCGCTTGCGGCGCCTCTTCCACGGACACCCGCCTCGCCACGGTGCCCGCCGGTGCGCGGAACCAGCCGGGGTCACTGTAGTCACCGGCCTTCTGATCGGGCCGCACCTTCAGCACGCTGAACATGCCGCCCATCTCTAGCGGTCCGTGGGGCCCCGTGCCGGTCATCATCGGCGCGGTGTTCTCCGGTAGCGGCATGGCCATCGCGCCCATGTCCGCCATGCCTTTGTCGCCCATCGTCATGTAGTCCGGAATGATGCGGTTGATGCGGCTGGCCAGCCCCCGGTGATCCACCCCGATCAGCGTGTCGACGTTGTGGCCCATCGCATTCATCGTGTGGTGGCTCTTGTGGCAGTGGATCGCCCAATCGCCGGGCTCATCCGCAATGAATTCGATCTGCCGCATCTGCCCCACCGCCACATCGGTCGTCACCTCCGGCCAGCGCGCGGAGGGCGGCACCGGTCCGCCGTCAGTCCCCGTCACCTGGAACTCATGGCCGTGGATGTGGATCGGATGATTGGTCATCGTCAGGTTGCCCAGCCGCACGCGGACCCGGTCGCCCTGCCGGACATTGAGCGAGTCGATGCCGGGGAAGGCGCGGCTGTTCCAGGTCCACAGGTTGAAGTCGGTCATCGTCATGATGCGCGGCGTGTAGCTGCCCGGCTCGATGTCGTAGCTGGCGAGCAGGAAGCAGAAGTCCCGCTGCACCTCGGCGATGTGGGGATGACGACCCTTGGGATGAGTGATCCACAGACCCATCATGCCCATGGCCATCTGCGTCATTTCATCGGCGTGCGGGTGATACATGAAGGTGCCGGGCCGGCGGGCTTCGAATTCGTAGACGAAGGTTTCACCGGGTTTGATCGCCGGTTGGGTGAGACCCGACACGCCGTCCATGCCGTTGGGCAAGCGCTGGCCGTGCCAATGCACGCTGGTGTGTTCGGGTAGGCGGTTGGTGACGTAGATGCGCACCCGGTCCCCTTCCACCACCTCGATCGTGGGGCCGGGCGACTGGCCGTTGTAGCCCCAGAGCCGGGCGGTGCAGTCGGGGGCGATCTCCCGCTCCACCGGCTCGGCCACGAGGTGGAATTCCTTGACGCCGTTGCGCATGCGCCAGGGCAGGGTCCAGCCATTGAGGGTGACCACCGGCTGGTAGGGGCGGCCGCTTGGCGGCAGCAGGGGCGGCGCGGTGTCGGCGGTGGTGCGGATCACGGGTTCGGGCAGGGCGGCCAGCGCTGCACGGGCGACGCCGGTGGCGCTCACGGCGGCCATGCCGGCAAAGAGATGTCGTCTGGAAATCATGAAGGATCTTTGCGGCCGGGTCAGTGGGCGGCGGCGCCGCTGCGAGGAGCATCGGTCGCGGCGGCGTCGCCAGCGGCGGCGTTTCGAGAGGTGGCGGCAACGTCGAGCGGGCCGAGCAGCGACTGGGACAGATCGGTTTCTGCCAGCCAGTAGTCACGTTCCGCCGCGAGGCTGGCGGCCATCAGCCGGGCCTGCTCGCGGGCGTCGGCCAGCAGGTCGTTCACGCCCAGCAGCATGCCGTTGTAGCGGAGCAGGGTTTCGTCGGAGATCTGCCGGGCCAGCGGCAACACCTCCTGCTGATAGCGCCGAGCGGTGCGCCAGGCCTGGTCGGCGCGCAGTTGCGCATCGCGGACCTCGGACTGCGCGTCCAGCGCGATCTGAGCGGTCTGCGCCAGGGACTGTTCGTAGGCTTGGCGCGCTCGCGCGGTGCGCGCCTGGCCCCAGTCGAACAAGGGCAGTTCCAGGCTGAGGCTGGGGCCATGCTGGGTGGGCTCGGTGTTGCTGCGATTGTTCTCGTAGCCGACCTGCAGCACGTTGACCAGGCGCGTCTGGCGGGTCAGCCCCAGCGAGGCGGCGAGCTGGCTGCTGTGGCGCCGGGCGGCCTGGATATCCAGACGCTGGTCGATGGCCTGCTGCTCCAGCGTGGGGGCGCTGCGGCGACTGTCGGGGATGGTGGGCAGTTGCTCCGGCAGACGCAGCGAGGCGGCGGCGGCGCTGTCCAGCCCCAGCGCCCGGAGGAGGGCAGAGCGGTCGCGGGCGGCCTGCAGGCGGGTCTGGTCCACCCAGAGCCGGGCGTCGGCCTGCACCGCCTGTTCGCGAGCCAGGCGATAGGCGCTGATGTTGCCGGCCTTGTGCATCCGCAGCGCCAGTTCGGCGCCGGCTTCGGCGGAGTCGAGCACCGTCAGGGCATGCTGCAGTTGTGCCTGGGAGGCCACGGCCTGGATCCATGCACGGCGGGCTTGAGCGGCCACAGCCAGCACCTGCTGAGCGGCCTCCAGTTGCTGACGTTCCAGCGCCTGGGTGGCGGCGGTCTGGCGTGCCCCGCGGCCGAGCAGAGCGGTGAGATTGAAGAAGAGGCCGCGTTCGATTTCGGTTTCTTCGCCGCGCACCAGGCGGCCCAGACTGAGCACGGGATTGGGCCAGAGCAGGGCCTGGACGCGGTCGGCATCGGCCATGCCCAGGCCATACAGCGTGGCCTGGAGGCCGCGGTGGTTGAGCAGGGCCAGTTGCACGGCCGCCTGCGCATCCAGCGGCTGGGCGAGCAGGGCCTGGCTGCGCTGCTGCGCCGAGTCTCTGGCCTGCTGGTTCTGCTGCCAGGGCAGGTCGGCCTGCCAGTGGTCGCGGGTCAGGGCCTGGACCGGGGCGACGGCCTGATCCGGCTGCAGGCTGGTACAGCCCGCAAGCCCGAGCAGCGCCAGCGGCACCAGTAGCAGCGGGATGCCGCCGGACGCCTTCAGCGCGGACGGAAAGTGGAATGAGGGAGACATGACGTCCTCGTCAGCAAGGGCGCGCGGTGAAGCGCACCAACACAGTCATGGCGGCCCGGGGGGAGCCGCACAGGGGCAGGTTCAGGCGAGGGAGAGTTTGGGCGGACGGTCGGGCGTCGCCGGCTGGCGTTCCAGCAGGGCGGCTGGCACGGCGGCGGGGATCGTGTCGGCCAGCGGTGGGGCGGCAACGGTCAGCGGCATGACCAGCAGGGCGACACCGATGCAGCACTGGGCGCAGAAGCTGCAGCCGTGATGCGAGTCGGTCGAATGGTCGGCCGGGGCGGCCAAGTGGCCAGGGGCTGCCGGAGCCGCGTTGGCATGTGCCGCGGCGTTCCAGACATCCCCCGCGTTCGCGACATCTGCGTCATGACAGGGCAGGGCTTGCGCAGCGGCGGCGTCGGCCGGGGCCTGCATGTCATGCATGCCATGCGCTTGCTGTATGGCCTCGTGCATGGCGTTCTTCGCGCCGTTCTGCATGGCGTGCGAGCCATGAGCGGAGGTCATCGCTGTGGGGATGGCCGTCGTGATTGCCGTGGTCACGGGCGCGGCCATGCCCATCTGCATCGTCACTGCCAGAGCGCCTTGCAGCGGCAGGCAGAGCGCCATCAGGGCGAGCACCAGCCAGCGGCTCCAGGAGCGCCGAGATTGGGCGGAGGAATGCTGCGGTCGCATGGCGGTCCGAGTGTAGATCACTGTGCCCGGCCTGTCAGATCGCGGCCGATGGGTTTCGTGCTCGCGCGTATACCAACGGTTGCACTTCACGGCTGCACAGCAAGGCCCCTCTGCGAACTCAGCGTGCGGTGATGGTCAGACGCCATTCATACGGAACGTCTCGTATACTTTTGGGGGAGCCGTGAATCATCTCAGCGGATATCGGCGGGTCAAGAGGGCAGTGATCGCAGCCCTTGAGTCGGGCGACTACCAGCATGAGGCACGGGACGCGATCGAGGTCAAGAATCTGTTGGCGACAGGCGCCATCAGCGCTTCCGATGTGATCGGGATCATCAAGCGGAGCATCGGAACGGAATACGAATGTTCCCCGCTGCATCGCAACAGCACGCTGGATTGCCACCTCATCCGGTCGGGCGGCTGGTATGTGAAGTTCTATTTTGTGGACCCGAGCACCATCTTCATCAGTGTTCACCAGTGAGTTGTCTATGAAAATTTTTCAGGAAGGTGACACCAGTCAGGCGTTCTGCAGCCAATGTACGGAGTTGGTCCGGACCACCTTTGTCCGCAGGGACGTCCCGTTCAGCGATGGCCGCGGGCTGGCGAAGAACATTCTTGTTGGCGCCTGTGATCACTGCGGGCAGACAGTGGCCGTGCCCGCGCAGTCGGCGCCCGCTATCAGCAAGGCCCGCCGGGAGTCGATGGGGTCGATCGAGGTCAACTTGCCAGCGATCTTTGTCGACGTGCTTGATTACGCCGCTTTTTCGATCGACAGTCGTGCCTCGACGGAATTCCGCAAGACGATTCTCACCTTCTTCATGCACCGAGCCGCTCACGACTCTCGTGCCGCCAAAAGGCTGAGAGACCTGGGGAAGATTGCGGACGAACGTTTCCCCCACCGCCGAGGATCAGCGCGACGCCGTTTGTCCATGAAGCTGTCCGCAACCCTGCTGGCCGAAGTTCAGGGTCTGGAACGCAAGACAGCAATGAACACCACGGACCTGTTGAAATCCATGGTGTGTCTCGTTCAAGACGATGTGCTGACTTCGCCTCAACCGGATCTTCTCCAGCAGTTGAGGGTGATCTCTGCCATCTCCGCCTGACTCTGATTGGAGGCACGGCTCCAGACGGATGAAAAAAAAGCCGGTGCATCCACCGGCTTTCCTTGATCAGTCTTCGTTCTTGAAGACCAGCTTCACTTCGTGCGTCTGCTTTTCGCCGCTGGGCTCGAAGCGCCAGTCCATCAGAGCGCGGGTCACGGCCTTGTCGAAGACCTTGCGCGGCTCCGCTTCCAGGATTTCCACGCCCGAGACCTTGCCGTCCGGATCGATGTTCATCTTGGCCCGGACCGAACCGGTGCTGATCGACTGACGCGCAGCTTCCGCCGGGAATTCAGGCGGCACCTTCTTGATGATCTTCGGGGTGGCATGCGCGCCCACGGCCAGCAGCATCGCTGCGGCCAGGCCGATCAGGCCGCGGGTCATGGACTTCGTATTCAGGAGTGTGCTCATCGGGGACCTCGTACGTCTTGGAGCTGATTCCTTGGGCCGGATGGGCCCAAGGGGTCGTTGGATGGGTTAGGTCAGGCGCGGAAGAAACCGACTGCGTTCACCAGACGGGTCGAGCTGTCGCGCAGCGAGTCCGTCGAGCGCGACAGGGCTTCCACCAGCGTCGTGTTCTGCTGCGTGGTGCGGTCCAGTTCGTTCATGGCGTTGTTCACCACACCGACGCCGGCCGCCTGTTCCTGGGCCGAATGCGAGATCTCTTCGATCAGCTGGCCCATGTTGTTCACTTCATCCACCACCGAGCGGATGGTGGCGCCCGCGTTGTTGACCAGGGCGGTGCCGTTTTCGACCTTGACGGACGATTCCTGGATCAGCACCTTGATTTCCTTGGCCGCCTGCGCGCTGCGCGAGGCCAGGGCCCGCACTTCCGAAGCCACCACCGCGAAGCCCTTGCCGTGCTCGCCGGCACGGGCCGCTTCCACGGCGGCATTCAGCGCCAGGATGTTGGTCTGGAAGGCGATGCCGTCGATCACGCCGATGATGTCGCCGATCTTGCGCGAGCTGGCGCTGATCTCTTCCATCGTCGAGACCACCTGGCTCACCACATTGCCGCCGGCCGATGCCGACTGGCGCGCCTTCGATGCAATGGTGGACGCCTTGCGGGTCAGTTCGCTGGCACCGTTGAGGTTGGAGGCAATCTGCTCCACCGACGAGGCGGTGTTCTGCAGGCTGGCTGCCGAGCGGGCGGTGCGGTCGGACAGATCGACGTTGTTGCCGGCGATCTCGTTGGAGTTGTGGGCCACCTCGGTGGCGGCAGCGCTCACGCTGGCCACCACGCCGGACAGCGCCTGCTGCATGTCACGCATGGCGTGCAGCATCTGCGCCAGCTCGTCACTGCCGTTCACTTCAATGTTCTGCGACAGGTCGCCGGAGCTGATGGCCTGCGCGGCATCCTTGGCCTTGCGGGCCGGCACGACGATGGAGCGGGCGATCGTCAGACCGCCGACACCGCCGATCAGCACGGCCACCAGCACCAGACCACCAGTCACGATGATCGACTGGTTGGCCAGCTTGGCGCCGGATTCGGCCAGCGAGCGGGCATTGCTGAACTGCAGGTCCACCAGACCCTTGATGTTCTCCTGATACGCCTGCTGCGCCGGGCGCACGTCGGTGATCAGACTTTCACGGGCTTCGTCCGGGCTGCCGTCCTGCTGAATCTTCAGGAACTTGGACACGGCGGCGGCGAACTTCACCTGGTTGTCGTGCACCTTGGTGACGAGTTCCTTGTCCTTGGGGTCCGTCACTGAACCTTCCAGGTCGGCCAGCTGCTTCTCGCTGTCGGCAACAGCGTCGGCAATGGCGGCCTTCTGCTTCTTGATCTGACGGGCTTCGTCCAGCAGCAGAAGGTCGCGTGCGGCACGGGCGATCACATTGACATTGCCTTCGAGCGCATTGGCGCCGGCAATCTTCACCAGGCTGGAATTGGCGGTCTGGTCCAGGTCGTGAGAGAGGCGGCTGGCATTGTGGGCACCATAGGCCCCAATCACGATCAGCAGCAGGATGAGCAGGGTGTAGCTCAGCGTCAGGCGTTGCCCGATCCGCAGGCGGGACAGAAACGACATCGATTCCCTCGCATGGAATTAGTTCTGGAAGTCCGGTGAAGCCGCTCTGAGACAGCTGATGCAATCACCTGACTCGTCGACTTCGGCCAAATCATCGACGGGCTTGAACCACTCGTGGCGAGGCGCTTTTCGGGGCGCGTGAATTCTGACGCGTCACTTGCAACTGATTGAAAAATTGGTGTCCACCTCTTTCGGGTTCACCCTAATAGGGTTGCTACCCGTTCGAAGCAAAACACCAACACATGCGCCCCTCTATCGGCGCTGTCCGAAGATGGCCGAGCCGACGCGCACCAGGGTGGACCCTTCCAGGATCGCTGCCTCCAGGTCGCCGCTCATGCCCATGCTGAGCGTGTCCAGGGCCAGGCCTTGCGCCTTCAGCTGTTGCATCAGGCCGGCCAGCCTCCGGTGCGGGGTGCGCTGTGCTTCCAGCGTGTCGGCGGGCTCCGGAATGGACATCAGCCCGCGCAAGGTGACGCGCGGCAGGGCGGCCACGGCCCGCGCCACCTCCGGCAGTTCTTCCGGCGTCAATCCGCTCTTGGTCGCTTCACCGCTGATGTTGACCTGCAGACACAGCTGAAGAGGCGGCAGGTGCGCCGGTCGCTGATCGGACAGCCGCTGCGCGATCTTGAGCCGGTCCACGCTGTGCACCCAATCGAATTGTTCGGCGACCGGGCGCGTCTTGTTGCTCTGCAGCGGACCGATCATGTGCCATTCGATCGTCGAGCGCAGATCGGCCAATGCGGCGATCTTGTCGAGGCCTTCCTGCACATAGTTTTCGCCGAAGCGGGTCTCGCCCGCGGCATGGGCCGCTCGCACATCTTCGGCCGGGAAAGTTTTTGTTACCACCAGCAGCGTGACGCTGTGCACAGGTCGCGACGCCTGCTCACAGGCAATCGCCATGCGGGCCCGCAGCTGTTGTATGTTCTCGGAGATCGTCGCCATAATCGACCAGGCTAATTGTTATTCCATGGACATCACTCAACTGCTGGCATTCTCGGTCAAGAACAAGGCTTCTGACCTTCACCTCTCGGCCGGACTGCCGCCCATGATCCGGGTGCATGGAGACGTGCGCCGCATCAATGTCGAGCCGCTCGAGCACCGTCAGGTGCACGACATGGTCTACGACATCATGAGTGATGCGCAGCGCAAGGCCTATGAAGAGACGCTGGAATGCGACTTCTCCTTCGAGATTCAGGGCCTGGCCCGTTTCCGCGTCAATGCCTTCAATCAGAATCGCGGCGCCGGCGCGGTCTTCCGGACCATTCCGTCCAAGATCCTGACGCTGGAAAACCTGAACGCCCCGAAGGTGTTCGCCGAGCTGGCCCTCAAGCCCCGCGGCATGGTGCTGGTGACCGGCCCGACCGGTTCCGGCAAGAGCACGACGCTCGCCGGCATGGTCAATCACCTCAACGAAAACGAATACGGCCACATCCTCACGATTGAGGACCCGATCGAGTTCGTGCACGAATCCAAGAAGTGCCTCGTCAACCAGCGGGAAGTCGGCCCGCAGACGATGAGCTTCTCCAATGCGCTGCGCTCCGCCCTTCGCGAAGACCCGGACGCGATCCTGGTCGGCGAAATGCGAGACCTGGAAACCATCCGTCTGGCGCTGACCGCCGCGGAAACCGGCCACTTGGTGTTCGGTACGCTGCACACCTCGTCCGCCGCCAAGACGGTCGACCGGATCGTGGACGTGTTCCCCGCTGCGGAAAAGGACATGGTCCGCGCCATGTTGTCCGAATCGCTGGTGGCCGTGATTTCGCAGACGCTGTGCAAGACGAAGGACGGCAACGGACGTGTCGCCGCCCACGAGATCATGCTCGGCACCGCCGCCATCCGGAACCTGATCCGCGAAAACAAGGTGGCCCAGATGTATTCGTCCATCCAGACCGGCAACAGCCTGGGCATGCAGACGCTGGACCAGAACCTGACCGAACTGGTGCGCCGCAACATCATCTCCCCCGCCGAGGCGCGGGCCAAGGCCAAGTTCCCCGAGAACTTCCCCGGCTGAGCGCCTACCCTTCGTTACCGTTGCGGCCGCGATGCGCGTGAAGATCGCGCATCGCCGCACGGAAAATGCGCAGCCTCGGATGGACCGGACGGCCGCCGGCGCCTATCCTTGCTGACGCATTTCCCCGATCCCTCACCGATCTTTCGCTCATCTCTCGCATCGGCCCCAGGGCCGACAGGACCGCTTTTATGGAACGCGACCAGGCTACCAAGTTCATCAACGACCTGCTGCGCCTGATGGTGTCGCGCAAGGGGTCCGACCTGTTCCTTACCGCGGATTTCCCGCCTGCGATCAAGGTGGACGGCAAGGTGACCAAGGTGTCGCCGCAACCGCTGACCGCGCAGCACACGCTGCAGCTGGCGCGTTCCATCATGAACGACAAGCAGGCGGCGGACTTCGAACGCACCAAGGAATGCAACTTCGCCATTTCCCCGCAGGGCATCGGCCGCTTCCGGGTGAATGCCTACATCCAGCAGGGCGCCGTGGCGCTGGTGCTGCGGACGATTCCGGCCACGCTTCCCACGATTGAATCGCTGGACCTGCCCCCGATCCTCAAGGACGTGGTGCTGACCAAGCGGGGTCTGGTCATCCTGGTGGGGGCCACCGGCTCCGGCAAGAGCACCTCGCTGGCCGCGATGATCGACCATCGCAACGAAACCACCTACGGTCACATCATCACGATCGAAGACCCGGTGGAATTCGTACATCCGCACAAGAACTGCATCGTCAGCCAGCGTGAAGTCGGGCTCGACACCGAGGGCTGGGAGTCGGCCCTGAAGAACACGCTGCGTCAGGCGCCGGACGTCATCCTGATGGGCGAAATCCGCGACCGCGAGACCATGGAACATGCGGTGGCCTTCGCAGAAACCGGTCACCTGTGCATGGCCACGCTGCACGCCAACAGTGCCAACCAGGCGCTGGACCGGATCATCAACTTCTTCCCGGAAGAGCGCCGCGCCCAACTGCTGATGGACTTGTCGCTGAACCTGAAGGCGCTGGTGTCGCAGCGTCTGCTGCCGCGCCAGGAGGGCAAGGGGCGGGTGGCTGCGGTGGAAATCCTGCTGAACACACCGCTGATCTCCGACCTGATCTTCAAGGGCGAGGTGGGTGAGATCAAGGAAATCATGAAGCGCTCGCGCGAGCTGGGCATGCAGACCTTCGACCAGGCCCTGTTCGACCTGTACGAGTGGGGCCGCGTGACCTACGAAGATGCGCTGCGCAATGCGGACTCGGTGAACGACCTGCGCCTGCAGATCAAGCTCAACAGCGAACGCGCCCGCAGCGGGGATCTGTCCTCCGGCACCGAGCATCTGTCGATCGTCTGAGGCTGGGCGCTTTCGGCTGAGGTAGGGCCAGCCCGGGCGCCTTCGGGCGCCTCTTGCCGCTTGTGGGGCGCTTGTGGGTCGCATTTGGGGCGGTTTCGGGCGCACCGCGGCGTGCGCCCGCACGCTGAAGGCCGTCATCGCGCGAGACGGCACGTCACAATGGGGCTCCCTTCTTTCCTTCAGGACGGACCCCTCCCATGAGCAGCATCGGCCAGCGCAGCTACACCTCCACGCCTTCCCAACGCGTCGCCTTCCTCGGTCTGGGCGTCATGGGCTTCCCCATGGCCGGCCATCTGGCCAAGGCCGGGCTGCAGGTCACCGTCTACAACCGGTCGCCCGCCAAGGCCCAGGCCTGGGTCGCTGAATTCGGCGGCGCCAGTGCCCCCACGCCGCGCGAAGCGGCGAAAGACGCCGATGTGGTGTTTGCCTGCGTGGGCAATGACGCGGATCTGCGCTCGGTGGTGCTGGGCGAGAACGGCGCCTTTGCCGGCATGAAGGCCGGCGCCATCTTTGTGGACCACACCACCGCCTCGGCCGAAGTCGCGCGCGAGCTGCATGCCGAAGCGCAATCGCGCGGCCTGCACTTTGTCGATGCCCCGGTGTCCGGCGGGCAAGCGGGTGCGGTCAACGGTGCGCTGACGATCATGTGCGGCGGGGATGCCGCGCCCTTCGATGCCATCCAGCCGCTGGCCCTTCATATGGGCAAGGCAGTGACACGCGTGGGCGAAGCGGGCGCCGGTCAACTGGCCAAGATGGTCAACCAGATCTGCATTGCAGGCATCGTGCAGGGCCTGTCGGAAGCCGTCGCCTTCGGTCAGCGCAGCGGGCTGCCGATGGAGCTGGTGCTGGATGTCATCGGCAAGGGCGCTGCCCAAAGCTGGCAAATGGACAACCGCGGCAAAACTATGGTGGCCGACAAATTCGATTTCGGCTTCGCGGTGGACTGGATGCGCAAGGACCTGGGACTGGTATTGGATGAGGCTCGCCGCAATGGTGCCCGCCTGCCGCTGACCGCCCTGGTGGACCAGTTCTATGCGGACGTGCAGCAGATGGGCGGCGGCCGGATGGACACGTCCAGCCTGATCAAGCGTTTGAAGCCCTGAGACGACAACGGCGACCCGGAGGTCGCCGTCTCAAAGCGTCCAGAGATGGGCCCCGGCTGGGGCCCGGGCGCCTTATTCCTTCGGTGCCGAAGGACGGATGTTGGCCAGTTCCGCTTCGCTGATGATTTCCATCGCGCGGACCACCTTCTTCACGCCATTCACACCGCGGGCGATGTCGGTCGCCCGGCTGGCTTCGCGTTCGGTGACGCGACCCATGATGTAGACGTTGCCGCGCTCCACCACCAGGTAGAAGGCGTTGGACACGAGGTCCTTGGCATCCACCAGGCTGGCCTTGACCTTGGTGTTGATCGCCACGTCATTGGCCCGGCTCGACAGCGAGCTCAGCATGCCCACGCCGACTTCATTGAGCACCGTGCCGACGTTCTCGACGCTGCGGGCGATGGCCTCGACGGCGGCCCGGTCCTCGTCATTGCGGGTCTCGCCGGTCAGCAGCACCATGCGGTTGTAGCTGTTGACGTTGATGTGCACCCGGTCGCCCAGTTGCTCGCGGATGCGGTTGGAGGTTTTGAGTTCGATGCCCTGGTCTTCCAGCTGGGTGCCGGAGGTGCGGCGGTCGGTCACGACCAGCGCGCTGCCTGCGGCGCCGGCCAGCACCAGGGGCACGCAGGCGGTCTGCAGCAGGCTGGCGGCGACGGCGCCAGCCAGAATCAGGGCTCGGGTAGGGGTGATCATGCAAGGTCCTCGGGGATGAGCACAGGGGAAAAAGAATCGATCGAAGCGGCGGCGGGCGCTGCCGTCATTCTGCGGCGCCGAGCAGCTGCACATCGATGGCATCGGCCAGGCAATGCGAGAGCAAGCGGTGTGCCTCCGCAACGCGCGCGAAGCGACTGTGAGGCACGCGCAGCTGCACGTCTGTATCCAGAAGCGTCGACTTCCAATCGTCGTCCTGTGTGCCGCTCAGGGCGATGACGCTCATCTCCTGCGCATGCGCCACCTGGAGCAGCGCACCGGCCGCGCCGCTGCCCTGGCATTCGAAGAGCAGCAGCAGGTCGCCGGGGTGGCCCAGGGTCTGGATCTGGCGCATCAAAGCGGAGGCCGGGTCGGGGTAGCCCTGGGCTTGAGCGTCCAGGGCCATCACGGCCAGGCCCGGGCGTTCCTGTTCGAAGCGGCCGGCGAGCAATGCAGCTGCGTAGGACGCGTCTGCAGCGGAGATGCCCAGGCCCGCGCACCAGACGCGGCCGCCGGCGGTGAGGGCATCCACCATCATCTGCGCGGCCACGGCGAGTGGGCGTGCGAGGTTCTCGGCGACCTGATAGAGCAGGTCCGCGCTTTCGAAGAATTGTTGTTGTATGCGTTGTTCCAACATGCTGCGCATGATAACGGGGCCCTCAGCTCACCAACCTTGCGCGTCGAACGCCGCAGGTAACCATTCGAGGTGGTCGCCATCGATGGCGACGACATCAAATCGGCAGGGCGGCGGTGAGGGCAGGGCGCTGAGGTAGTGGCTGGCAGCGTAGATGAGCCGGCGCTGCTTGGTGCGGGTGACGCTGGCAGCGGCGCCGCCATGCGCTGCGCGGGTGCGGTTGCGGACTTCGACGAAGACCAGGGTGCCGTCCGCGGCCCGCATGATCAGATCGATCTCGCCGCCGCGTCCCGTCGGCCCGCGCGCCACTCGATAATTGCGCATGACCAGCCGCAGACCGCGGCCCAACAGAAATTCCAGCGCACGCGCTTCGGCGTCTTCCCCCAGCGCCTTTGTGGAGAGCTTCTTGAACATCCCGTCATCTCCTTCGGCATCTCTGGCCACTCAGATGAGCGCGGCCGCCGCCACTGCCGCAGGACAGCAGCAATACCCGGCCGGGACGCTCTACCTCGTCGCCACGCCGATCGGCAACCTCTCCGACATCACCCTGCGTGCCATCCATCTGCTGTCCCTCGTCGATGCCGTCGCCTGCGAAGACACCCGGGTGAGCGCCCAGTTGCTGCGCTGGCTCGGGCTGCACAAACCGCTGGTGGCCCTGCATCAGCACAATGAGCAGTCCGCCGCCCAGGGGCTGATCGAGCGGCTGCGCAGCGGAGAACGCATCGCCTACGTGAGTGACGCCGGCACACCTGCCGTGTCGGACCCCGGCGCGGTCCTCGTGGCCGCGGCCCGCAGCGCCGGCATTCGGGTGCTGCCGCTGCCCGGCGCCAGCAGCACGGTGACCGCGGTGAGCGTCGCCGGAGACACCCAGGCCCAGGGCTTCCGCTTCGCCGGTTTCCTGCCGACCAAAGCCGCCGAGCGGCGCACCGTGGCCGCCGCCCTGGTCAGTCAGCCGCACAGCGTGGTGCTGTTCGAAGCGCCTCACCGCATCCGCGAAGTGGTGGAGCTGCTCGCCGAACTGGCCCCGGACCAGCTGCTCACCGTGTGCCGCGAACTCACCAAGCAGTTCGAGACCGTCCACACCGCCCGCTGCGCCGAATTGCCGGCCTGGATGCAGGCCGATGCCCAGCGCGAGCGCGGCGAGTTCGTGCTGGTGCTGCATGCCGCGCCCCCGCAGGACGATGGCGGGGAGTTGCCTGCCGAGGCGCTGCGCCAACTGCGGGTGCTGATGCGGGAGTTGCCGCTCAAACAGGCGGTGAGCCTGGCTTCGGAGCTCAGCGGGTCGCCGCGCAATGCCCTTTATCAGCAGGCCCTGGCCTGGAAGGCGGAAGCGGACAACGCGCAGGACTGACCCAGTCGCCCTACGCCCGGAATGGGTAAACCAGGGGGACGAAAAAGGGGCGATGCGCCGCGCGCCTCGGCTGCCTACAATCAGCCCATGATTTCGCGCGAACCCACCCTGGCCCGTCTGGTCACTGCCCGTGCCCAGCTGTTGGAACCTTTCGGCCTGACCGATGCCTCGCTGTCCCAGGCGCTGCGCCTGATCACCGAGCACCGCGTCGATGACGCCGATCTCTATTTCCAGACCACCCGCGCGGAAGGGTGGAGCCTGGAAGAGGGCATCGTCAAAAGCGGCAGCTTCTCCATCGACCAGGGCGTGGGGGTCCGTGCCGTGGCCGGTGAAAAAACCGCCTTCGCCTATTCCGACGACATCTCCGAAGCCGCCCTGCTGGACGCCGCCCGCACCGTGCGCGCCATCGCCAGCGCCGGCCAGAGCAAGCGGGTGAAGGTGCCGTCCGAACCGGTCGTGGCCCCCAGCCGCGCGCTGTACGGCGACGCGGACCCCATCGCCAGCCTGGACAGCACCGAAAAGGTCGCCCTGCTGGAGCGCACCGAACGTTTGGCCCGCGCCAAGGATCCGCGCATTGCGCAGGTGATGGCCGGTCTCGCCGCAGAACATGAAGTCGTGCTGATCGCCCGGGCGGACGGCACGCTGGCCGCGGACGTGCGTCCGCTGGTGCGGCTCTCCGTCACCGTCATCGCCGAAAGCAATGGTCGCCGTGAAGTCGGCTCCGGCGGCGGCGGCGGCCGTTTCGGCCTGGCCTATTTCACCGACGAGATGATTGCCTCCTATGTGGATCAGGCCGTCACCGCGGCGCTGACCAACCTGGAATCCCGTCCGGCACCCGCCGGCGAGATGACCGTGGTGCTCGGCCCGGGCTGGCCCGGTGTGCTGCTGCACGAAGCGGTCGGCCATGGTCTGGAAGGCGACTTCAACCGCAAGGGTTCCAGCACCTTCGCCGGCCGCATCGGACAGCGGGTGGCCGCCAAGGGCGTCACCGTGCTGGACGACGGCACGCTGCCGGACCGTCGCGGCTCTCTGAATGTGGACGACGAAGGCTGCGCTTCGCAGCGCAACGTGCTGATCGAGGACGGCATCCTCAAGGGCTACATCCAGGATGCGATGAATGCGCGCCTGATGAAGGTGGCGCCCACCGGCAACGGCCGCCGCGAAAGCTATGCCCACCTGCCGATGCCGCGCATGACCAACACCTACATGCTGGGTGGCGACAAGGCGCCGGAAGAAATCATCGCCAGCATCGACAAGGGCTTGTACGCCACCAACTTCGGCGGCGGGCAGGTGGATATCACATCCGGCAAGTTCGTGTTCTCTGCCAGCGAAGCCTGGTGGGTGGAAAAGGGCAAGCTGCTCTATCCGGTCAAGGGCGCCACGCTGATCGGCAACGGTCCTGATGCGATGAACCGCGTCTCGATGATCGGCAACGACATGAAGCTGGACACCGGCGTGGGCGTCTGCGGCAAGGAAGGCCAGAGCGTTCCGGTCGGCGTCGGCCAGCCGACGCTGCGCATCGACGGCATCACCGTCGGCGGCACGGCCTGATTACCCGCGCACCCTGGCCCGCCCCGGCGGGACGTGGTGCGCCAGTCACACCGGCCCTGTGCAGGGGCCTTGACGGGCCCTGAAGGTCCAGGGCACTATCAGTCCATGCGTTTCGTCGGCAAGTTTTATTTTGCTTTCTTTTGGTTCTCGCACCGCCCCGGCGGAGGAGAGGCGAACGCATAAGCAAGCGCCAAGAATCCTCAAAAAACCGCCGGGTCTCACCACCCGGCGGTTTTTTTTCGTCCCTTGACTCCTCCACCCCTTCATCCCTCCCTCCAGACACGAAAGCCTGACCCATGAATGCCAAGTCCCAACACCCTTACGGAAGCGCTCAGGAGGCGGAGCGCTGGTATTCGCCGCAGGACAAAACGAGCCAAACCGACGACGAACGCATTCTGGATATCACGCCCTTGCCGCCCCCCGAACACCTCATCCGCTTCTTCCCGATCCGTGGCACGGCCATGGAGCAGCTCGTGGTGGGCACCCGCCAGCGCATCCGGCGCATCATCGAGGGGCAGGACGACCGGCTGCTGGTGATCATCGGCCCGTGCTCCATCCACGACCCGGCCGCGGCGCTCGAATACGCCCGCCGCCTGATGACCCAGCGCGACCGGTATGCGGACACGCTGGAGATCGTGATGCGGGTCTATTTCGAGAAGCCGCGCACGACGGTCGGCTGGAAGGGGCTGATCAATGACCCCTACCTCGATGAGAGCTATCGCATTGACGAGGGCCTGCGCATTGCGCGTCAGCTGCTGCTGGACATCAATCGGCTGGGGATGCCGGCGGGCTCGGAGTTCCTGGATGTGATCTCGCCGCAGTACATCGGCGATCTGATCTCGTGGGGGGCCATCGGCGCCCGCACGACCGAGAGCCAGGTGCACCGCGAACTCGCGTCCGGCCTGTCAGCGCCGATCGGCTTCAAGAATGGCACGGACGGCAACATCAAGATCGCCACCGACGCCATCCAGGCCGCCGCTCGGCCGCACCACTTCCTGTCGGTCCACAAGAACGGGCAGGTGGCAATCGTGGAGACCGGGGGCAATCCGGACTGCCACGTCATCCTGCGGGGCGGCAAGACGCCGAATTACGACGCCCAGAGCGTAGGGGCCGCCTGCGCCGACCTGGCCGCGGCGCAGCTGCCCACCCGCCTGATGGTGGACTGCTCCCATGCCAACAGCAGCAAGAAACATGAGCGGCAGCTGGATGTGGCCCGGGACATCGCCGGCCAGATCCGCGAAGGCAGCCGCCAGATTTTCGGCGTGATGGTGGAAAGCCATCTGTTGGGCGGCGCGCAGAAGTTCAGCCCGGGCAAGGACGATCCGTCCCAGCTGGAATACGGCAAGAGCATCACCGACGCCTGCCTGGCCTGGGATGACTCGCTGGAGGTGCTGGACGTGCTGAGCCAGGCGGTGGCGGCGTCCCGCCAGCGCTGACGGGCGTCGGCTGACGTTCCGCGACATCTCTTGCGCGGGGCCCTCTTGAAAAAGTCGGGCCCCGCCCCATGTGCTGTGCCATCCACTTTCCTGCAACGGCAGACCGATAAGAGATGGACAAGCAAACCCATTCGTTCCAGGCCGAGGTCAAGCAGATCCTGCATCTGGTGACCCATTCGCTCTACTCCAACAAGGAAATCTTCCTGCGGGAGTTGGTCAGCAACGCCTCCGACGCCTGCGACAAGCTGCGTTTCGAAGCACTGGACAACGCCGCCCTGTTCGAGGACCAGCCGACGCTGGAAATCCGGGTGTCGTTTGACGCCGAGGCCCGCACCGTCACCATCAGCGACACCGGCATTGGTCTGTCGGCTGAAGAAGCCATTGCGCACCTGGGGACCATTGCCAAGAGCGGCACCCGGGAATTCATGGCGCGTCTGGAAGGCGACCAGAAGAAGGACGCCAACCTCATCGGCCAGTTCGGCGTCGGTTTCTACTCCGGCTTCATCGTGGCCGACCGCATCACCGTCGAGTCCCGCCGCGCCGGCCTGCCCGCCGAACAGGGCGTGCGCTGGACGTCCGAAGGCACGGGTGACTTTGAAGTCGAAACCATCACCAAGCCCGGCCGCGGCACCGACGTCATCCTGCATCTGCGGGAAGGCGAAGACGAATTCCTGAAGACCTGGCGCCTGAAGTCGGTCATCAGCAAGTACTCCGACCACATCTCCCTGCCGATTCTGATGCGCAAGGAAGAGTGGGATGCCGACAAGGCCGAGCAGGTGCTCAAGGACGAGTGGGAGCCGGTGAACAAGGCGTCCGCCCTGTGGACCCGCAGCAAGAGCGACATCACCCAGGACGAGTACGACAGCTTCTACAAGCAAATCAGCTACGACACCGAAGCGCCGCTGGCCTTCACCCACAACCGGGTGGAAGGGCGTAGCGAATACACCCAGCTGCTCT
This sequence comes from uncultured Roseateles sp., assembly GCA_966211495.1. GTDB lineage: Bacteria > Pseudomonadota > Gammaproteobacteria > Burkholderiales > Burkholderiaceae_C > Roseateles. The sequence continues at coordinate 106,642 of CBIHOT010000005.1, forward strand.
ACATCCCGGCCAAGGCGCCGTTCGACCTGTGGAACCGCGACAAGCGCGGCGGCGTGAAGCTCTACGTCAAGCGCGTCTTCATCATGGACGACGCCGAGGCGCTGATGCCGGTGTACCTGCGCTTCGTCAAGGGCGTGATCGACTCGGCCGACCTGCCGCTGAACGTCAGCCGCGAGCTGCTGCAGGAAAGTCGCGATGTGAAGGCCATCCGCGAAGGTTCGACCAAGCGGGTGCTGTCGATGCTGGAAGCGCTGGCCAACAGCGAAGACGTGTCCGACAAGGACAAGTACGCCCGCTTCTGGAAGGACTTCGGCCAGGTGCTCAAGGAAGGTGTCGGCGAAGACACCACCAACCAGGAGCGGCTGGTCAAGCTGCTGCGTTTTGCCTCGACGCATGCCGATGAAGGCGTCAGCTTCCAGGACTACGTCAGCCGGATGAAGGAAGGCCAGGAGGTCATCTACTACATCACCGCCGACAGTCTGGCCGCTGCCAAGAACAGCCCGCAGCTCGAAGTCTTCCGCAAGAAGGGCATCGAGGTGATGCTGCTGGTGGACCGCGTGGACGAGTGGATGCTCTCCCACCTGTACGAGTTCGAAGGCAAGTCGCTGCAGTCGGTGGCGAAGGGTTCGGTGGACCTGGGCCAGCTGCAGGACGAAGAGGAAAAGAAGAAGGCCGAGGAGGCTGCCGAAGCCTTCAAGCCGATGCTGGAGAAGCTCAAGTCCGCCCTCGAGGGCAAGGCCAAGGACGTGCGGGTGACCACCCGTCTGGTGGATTCACCGGCCTGCATCGTGGTGGAGGAGGGCGACATCAGCGGGCACCTGGCGCGCATGCTGAAGCAGGCCGGTCAGACGGCGCCGGTGTCGCAGCCGACGCTGGAAGTGAACCCGGATCATGCGCTGGTGCGCAAGCTCGGGGACATCAGCCAGCAGGACGGCGACAGCGATCGCTTCAAGGACCTGGCCCTGGTGCTGTTCGATCAGGCGTTGCTGGCGGAAGGCGGCTCGCTGGAAGACCCGTCGGCTTATGTGAAGCGCGTCAACGCACTGCTGCTGGCCTGATGACGGACAGGCCGCTACGGCCGCTGTAATGGCGCCTGTGGCGGCCGCAGCGCTGTCGCTGCGTCAGTCCCAGCTGGGCATGCCGGAGGCCTTCTCGGCCTCCGTCTGCATCGCGTCCAGCTGATCACGCAGCTTGACCACCTGGTCGCTCCAGTAGTTGGGGGTGCCGAACCAGGGGAAGGCCAGCGGAAACGCCGGATCGTCCCAGCGGCGCGCGAGCCAGGCGCTGTGATGGATCATGCGCTGCGTGCGCAGCGCCTCGATCAGCCGCAGCTCACGCCAGTCGAATTCACGCACGCTTTCATAACCGTCGAGCAGCGCATCCAGTTGCTGACGGGCGGCGTCCGGTTCCCCGGACAGCATCATCCACAGGTCTTGCACCGCGGGGCCCTGCATCGCATCGTCGAGGTCGACAAAGTGCGGGCCGCGGTCCGGAGTCCACAGCAGATTGCCGGGATGGCAGTCGCCATGCAGACGCAGACTGCGCAGGGTGGGATGCTGGTCGAAGGCGGACTGGATGGCGTCAATGCAGCGCTGTGCGGCGTCGTGCCACTGCGGTGCGACATCCGGTGCCAGCACATCATGCTCGCGCAGCCAGTCGCGCGCTTCCCGCGCCGGTTGAGCGCTGTTCCAGGACACCCGATGGGCAAAGGGCTGCCGCTGACCGACCTCATGCAGGCGGGCCAGGAAACGGCCGATCCAGCGCAGCACCTCCGGATCTTCCAGTTCTGGCGCCCGGCCGCCCTGACGCGGCGACACGGCGAATCGGTCACCGTCCACATGGGCCAGGGTGGTGCTTTGTCCGTCCACCTCCAGCATCATCGGCGCCACCACCGGCACTTCGGCGTCCACCAGCTCGCGGGCGAACTGATGTTCTTCCAGGATCTGCGCATCGCTCCAGCGGCCGCCGCGATAGAACTTGGCGACGACCGCGCTGCCATCTTCGAGATAGGCCTGGAGCACGCGGTTCTCGTAGGAATTCAGCTGCAGCAGACGGCCGTCCGGACGCAGGCCGGCATGCTCCAGCGCATCGAGCATGCGCTCCGGGGTGAGATGGCCGAAACCGGCCGTGGGTGAAGTCATCAGAAAAGCAAAACGGCGCTCACGCGCCGTCGGTCCGGTGGGCAGAAGCTGCTAGCTTAGCGCCGCAGATGGCGCGGCGTGTCTACCACCACGGCAGCGATGTCGTGATCGGTGTCTTCGCTGAACTGCGAGTCCAGCGGCGACAGCGACGAATCCCCGCCCGTGGCGCCTCTGGGCCGGTAGCCGCGCACACGGGGTTCGCCGGAAATCGAATGGCCGTCCCCCGTGCCGCCCAGGCCGTCCATGCGGCTGTCCGGCGCGAAGAAGGAGTCGCTGAAGACGGAGGAGTCGTTCCACAGCGTGTTGCGGCCCGGCACCCGGCGCTGGCCGGCACTGCTGACGCTTCCCGCCGAGATGCCTGGGGCGGCAGCGGGCATCGAAGCGTTGCGGCTGGCACTGCGCGGCTGCGGGCCGCGCGAGCTCTGGTTGCTGTAGGGCACCAGCAACTGCAGCTCGGACACGGTGGGCATCTCGTCCGCGGTGGTGCGCAGGTAGCGGATGCGGCAGGCGGCCATCACTTCCTGCTTGATTTGCAGGCTGCGAGCGCCGCCGGCGCGCTGGGTGTCCAAATCAACGGCGGCCAGCACACGTCCATTGGGACTGCAGATGGCGAAGTTGACGCTGATGCCGCCCAGCAGGTCATACCAGTAGCGGACGTCCTTGGCTTCCGTCGGCTGGCAGAAACGCACCAGCGGCAGCTTGGCCATGATGACATGGTGGGGCAGCGCTTCCCGCAGCAGGCGGAAGACGCGGCGTTCCTCCGCGCTGAAGACCGGGCGGGCCGTCAGCGACCACTCAGTGGGCAGGGGTTTGCGTCGCTGCGGGCGACGCAGCAGCAAGACCGCCGCCAGACCCAATCCGGCAGCGCCTCCAACGCCTGCAACGACCCACGGCAAAGTATTGAGCATGTCCCGATCATTCGAAAATCCGCGGGCACGGCACCCGTCGCGTGACGGATCGCACGGCTTGAATCGTGCCCGGATCGGCGCGAATGTAGCCTAAAGTCGTTACAAGATGCGTCTGAATCGACCCCCCCGGATCGGGTGGACCAGCTCGTGAAGTGGTAGGGACCAGTCGGGACCCGTCCGCAGCAGGCGGAGTCCGGGCAGTGCCGCTTACTGCTTGGCGGACTTCCCGGAGGTCTTGCCGATCTTGGACTTCACTTCCGCCACGCCGTCAATGAACGAGCTGAAGTTGCGCAGGTGGCGCTTGAGCTGGAAATCGGCCTCGGCCATGTGCCGTTCGATGGCCTCGTCCACATGGGAGGACACCGAGTCGGGCGGCAGGCGCAGCCAGGCCTCGGATTCGCTGCCGTCGCGCTCCACCTTGGCGCCGGCTTTGCGGGCGATCGCCAGCATGGGGCCGTTTTCGCTGAGGGCGTGAATGAACAGGGTATCGATGCCGCGGTTGCGGGCATGCAGTGCCGCCCGCTCAAACAGCCGGCCGCCGAAGCCTCGGCCGCGGGCGCTGCCCAGCACCGAGACGCCAAACTCCGCCATGGCCGGCCGCCCCTTCATCTGTGGAGAGGGCTCGTAGGCCAGGTGGGCGACGGCAATCAAATGCAGCTTGCGGTTGAAGATGCCCAGCACCTCGTCGCGGGAGAAGTTGAGGGTGTCCACATACTTCTGGATCTGCTCATCCCGGGCCGCATAGCCGAAGCGCAGGTAGCGGTCGCGTTCGGTCAAGGACAGCAGGTGCTGTGCGATCCGTTTGCGGTGACGCTTGCCCAGCGCGCGGATCGGCACCCAGTCCGCCCAGCGACGCCAGACGGCCCGCAGGCCGGAGAAGGCGCGGGGTTCGGGTTGCGGAGGGGAGGGTGGGGCGGCAGTCATGGGCGTCGGGGACTTTCCCGGATCGTAGCCAAAGGGCCGGGCTTGACCACACGATTCTGCGACCAGACGCTTGTTCTGTGACGAATCCCCGGTCGGCCGGGCCCCGAAGGCCGGGGCACGGCGCCGGGCGGGCGTCCATGCATTTGGTTTTTGCCCATCTTCTGCTAGACTAGCGGGCTTTCCCCGGTTTCATGGCAGCCGTGGGGCACTTTCGTGAGAGGTCGCAAACTCATAAGCGGCACCGAACAGAAGTGGGGCATTGGCCCAGCGTGCGGATCCAGGTCGAAGTTTTTGGCCTTGTCTGCTGATTTGCCTGATTTTGAAAGACTCTCATGAAGACCTTCAGCGCCAAGCCGGCCGAAGTGAAGCACGAGTGGTTTGTGATTGACGCCACCGACAAGGTGCTCGGACGTGTTGCCAGCGAAGTGGCACTCCGTTTGCGCGGCAAGCACAAGGCCATCTACACGCCTCACGTGGATACCGGCGATTTCATCGTCATCATCAACGCAGACAAGCTGCGCGTGACCGGCAACAAGGCCAATGACAAGGTGTACTACCGTCATACCGGCTATCCGGGCGGCATCCGCGCCACGAAGTTCAAGGACATGCAAGCCAAGTTCCCGGGCCGCGCCCTGGAAAAGGCTGTCAAGGGCATGCTGCCCAAGGGTCCTCTGGGCTACGCGATGATCAAGAAGCTGAAGGTGTATGCGGGCGACACGCATCCGCACACCGCCCAGCAGCCTCAAGTGCTGGAAATCTAAGGAGCGGTGATGATCGGAAACTGGAACTACGGTACCGGCCGTCGCAAGTCGTCGGTGGCTCGCGTCTTCATCAAGAAGGGCACGGGTCAAATCATCGTCAACGGTCGCTCGATCGAGCAGTACTTTGGCCGTCAGACCTCGATCATGATTGCTCGTCAAGCGCTGATGCTGACGAACAATGGCGAGGCCTTCGACATCAAGGTCAACGTGCACGGTGGTGGCGAATCCGGCCAGGCCGGTGCAGTGCGTCTGGGTATCACCCGCGCCCTGATCGACTATGACGCAGCCCTGAAGCCCGAACTGAGCCGCGCCGGCTTCGTGACGCGTGATGCGCGTGAAGTCGAACGTAAGAAGGTCGGTCTGCACGGTGCCCGTCGCCGGAAGCAGTTCAGCAAGCGCTGATCGAACTTCCTGGAATGCCTGGCTTCGGTCGGGCGTTCCAACCCAAACAAAGGCCGCTTTTCAGCGGCCTTTGTTTTTTGGCAGTCTGCCGCATTGCCAGAAGGGCTTTGGCTGCGCGCAACGGCGCGGGGCGGCCCGCTTTGTCATAATCCCTTCCATTCACCGGACTTCTCCATTCAGGATCCAGCATGAGCACTGCAGTTCTCGAATCCACCGCCGACCTCACTGCCGACGGCATGCCCGCCCCGCTGGTCTTCACCGATGCTGCGGCCGAGAAGGTGCGTGAGCTGGTGCTGGAAGAGGGCAACCCCGATCTGAAGCTGCGCGTGTTTGTGCAGGGCGGCGGCTGCTCCGGCTTCCAGTACGGTTTCACCTTCGACGAAGCGGTGAACGACGACGACACGCAGATGAACAAGAACGACGTGACGCTGCTGATCGACGCGATGAGCCTGCAGTACCTGATGGGCGCAGAGATCGACTACAAGGAAGACCTGCAAGGCGCTCAGTTCGTCATCAAGAATCCGAACGCCACGACCACCTGCGGTTGTGGGTCGAGCTTCTCGGTCTGACGCGCACTCGCCTCAAGTGAAAACCGCCTTCGGGCGGTTTTCCTTTTTTTTGGCCGATGCGGCCCGCGCCCCGGTGCCGTGACGGTCGTCAATCCACTGCTGCGATTTGTCTCGGTGTTTCTTTCAGAAAGCTGCTGATCCTGTCGAGCGATGGAGTCGTCCAGAGATCTCCGGTTAGCAGATAGCGAGGGCCTTGCGCGGCCGCATTCCGTTGGTGGGATGTGCAGGGCTGCCGCTGGAAGTGAAAGAGCGCTCTGGTGGTGGTCAGTTGGAAGAAATGAGCCTGCGAGTACGTGCTCATCCAAAGTGCAGTATGCGCTGGGTTGATATCGCTCAAGGTTGTCACCAGACGAGTCATCTCTTGCCGTAATGACATCATGACCGCGCCGGGTGAGGTGGGACGGCGCCGCTTGCCTGTTGAAGGGTCCCAGTAATGCCATTTCCAAAGCGGATGGAAGTGGGCCAGCCAATCTCGAAAGATCTTGTGTTGCCTGACTCGATTGAGCACCAGCGCATCCCAAGGGGCGGACGTCTTCCAATCGGCCGGATCTGTTCGCCAGCCGTCGAGGCGCGCCCGTCAACGGGATAGCGCGCGGATGAGTCGAGTCGTACCAAGCGGCCGACGGAATGCGTTCGACCTGTTGGCTCAATACATGATGCACCGCATTCCGTAGGGTCACCTCCACCAGTCCAATCAATGGAAGCAGCGAAGCGCGAACCGCTTCGTGCCATTGATAGGCGCCGAAGGTGGCGGGCTCCGAGCTTGCTGAAAGGGCCTCCCTCAGGCGCGCAGGCGCGGACATTGACTCCATATTGGGCTGCGTGGTAAATTAAAACCAAGTTCTGCGGGTTGGGCCACTTGATGGTGCTTAGGCACCAGTTCAACGCCTCCGAAAGACATTGATCAGAAAGCCGCCTTCGGGCGGCTTTCGGCTTTTCTGATCGCGTCTTGATCGAAACGCACGCTTGAGTCTAAGTGTGCGAGCGCGGGAGCGCCGGGATGCAGGGTCGCTCCGAAGAGTGGGCTCGCGGGGGATATCCACTTCAGCCCGATGCGGGAGCTGGGGCCAGGGCGTGAGGCTTGCTTCAGCGTGGCCAGCAGGCACGCCGAACAATGAGGTCGATCAAGCCGGCCGGTCAAGCCGCCTGATCAGGCCGGTGTATAGCTCCCCAGCACTCGCTCCCCGCTGGCCCCGGTCACCGCCGGCAGATTGCCGCTGAGGTGGCGCAGCCAACGCATCGCCAGCCAGGCGAATGCAGCCCCTTCCACCTGCATCGGTGGCAGTCCGGCGCTCTCAGTGCTCGTCACTGTCACCGTCGGCATCAGCGACTGCAACCGCGCCATCAGGCGGCCATTGAACGCGCCGCCTCCGCAGACCATCAAGCGCTGCCACTGCCCCGGCGCAAACTGCGCCAAACCATCCGCCACGCATCGTGCACTCAGCTCCAGCAGGGTGGCCTGCACATCCACCGGACGGACCGACGGATGCGACGCCAGGCGATGATCCAGCCACTGCAGATGGAAGAGATCCCGGCCGGTACTGCGGGGCGGTGCCTGGTGAAAGAACGGCTCCGCCAGCAGATCCCGCAGCAGGCCCGGCACCACCTGACCTTGTGCAGCCCAGCCACCGTCCGCGTCGTACTCAACGCCTTGATGCCGCTGGATCCATCCATCCATCAGGCAGTTGCCAGGGCCGCAGTCAAAGCCGCCGCTGTTCCCCTGCGCCCACAGCAGGCTGACATTGCTGATCCCGCCGACGTTGAGAACCACCACATCCGCATCGTCACGGCCAAACACGGCGCGATGAAAAGCCGGCACCAGCGGTGCGCCCTGTCCACCCGCAGCCAGATCCCGACTGCGGAAATCATGGACAACGCTGATCCCGGTCAATTCCGCCAGCAGCGGCGCATTGAGCAGTTGAAGAGTGAAGCCGGTCCCGTCGAATTCGCCGGGGCGGTGGCGCACCGTCTGTCCATGCGCCCCCAGCGCGCGAATCTGACGCGGTGCCATGCCCTGCGCCAGCAACACCTGCTGGACCACCTGAGCATAAGCCCGCGACACGGCGTTGGCCGCCAGCGCACTCCGTTGCAGTTCGTTGTCCCCCGGCGCATTCAGCGCCAGCAGCTCAGCGCGCAGCGCTTCGCCAAAGGGCTGGTGACCATGGGCGAGTGCCGTCACACGACCCTCACCATCAGCTTCCAGCAGCACTGCATCCACCCCGTCCAGCGAGGTGCCCGACATCAAGCCGATCAAATGCTCCGTGGCCATGCTTGCACTCCCTGGTGCGCACCGGCAGGGGCCGCCTCAAACACCAAGGGGGCCACGAAGGCCCCCTTGCGTCAGGCGCCACCCCAGGCGCGCCCTTTGTCTGTTGAAGATCGAAGTCCGCAGGCCCCGCGGACCCACGGTCAACGGCTTCGCTTATTCGCCCACCACGCCATCACCCAAGGTGGCGGCGGCTTGCAGTTGCGTCTTGGCCGCAGCCAGCTGCGACTGGAAGGCGGCGCGCGCCGAGGCAGGCAGGGCCACCGATTCGGACGCCTTGGCAATCACTCGCGGATCCTGCTGCTGGCCGTTGACGCGGAATTCGAAGTGCAGGTGAGGGCCGGTCGCCCAGCCGGTGGCACCCACGGCGCCAATCTTCTGCCCTTGCTCGACCCGCTCACCACGCTTCACATCGATCCGGCTGAGGTGACCATAGACGGTCATCCGGTCGCCGTTGTGCTTGATCTGGATGACGTTGCCGAAGCCGTTCTGCCAGCCGGCAAATGCCACGGTGCCATCGCCGACGGTGCGCACCGCGGTGCCGGTGGGCGCGCCGTAGTCGATGCCCTGATGCTGACGCCAGGTCTTGAGGATCGGGTGGAAACGCATCGCGAAGCCGGAGGTCACCCGCGAAAACTCCATCGGGCTGGCCAGGAACGACTTGCGCTTGCTCTCGCCGTCAAAGCCGTAATAGCTGCCTTTGCCGGAGGCGCCATCCTTGAACCAGACCGATTGGTAGCTCTTGCCGTTGTTGACGAATTCCGAGGCCAGCAGGCGGCCGGCCCGGCCGTCCCAGTTGATCGGCTCACCGTCGGCGGTCAGGACTTCATAGACCAGCGAGAAGCGGTCGCCCTTGCGGAGTTCGCGATGGAAGTCGATGTCGCCGGAAAACATGTCCGCCAGCTGCGAAGCGATGGCGTCCGGAATGTTGGCTTCGTCGGTGGCGGCGAACAGCGAGCTGCGGATGGTGCCGCTGCCCAGGCGGATCTGGCTTTCCAGCGGCGCGGTCTCCCACTTGGAGACGAAATGGTCGCCCTGACGCTCGATGCTCAGGCGGGTGAAGAAGCGGTCCTGCTGCTCCGGCTTTTCTGCCGGGAAGCGGGCGACGATGCTTTGCACCTGTCCACTGGCCGTGGCCGTCACCTGCACCCGCTTGCCGACGCGGCCTTGCAGCAGGCGCTTGGCGGTGGGGTCGTTGCGCAGGAACAGGGCGGCGGCGGGGTCGAAAGCACCCATGCGCTTGAGCAGGGTGTCGGCCGTGTCGGCGGCGCGGGTGACGTCGGTGCGCGAGAGCCCCGGGTCAAACGCGGCCAGCTCGGCCAGTTGCTCGTCCAGCGCCACCGGGACGATGGCTTCGGTGATTTCGTGCTGGTGCAGATCGGCCGCGTCCGGGGCCAGCGGGGCAATACCGAAGGCGGTAACCGCAAAGCCGCCGAGCACACCGACCACCGTTCCGGTCAGTGCACGCGGATGACGCGCTGCAAAACCTTCGACGCGAGCCAGCGAGCGCTGCACACGCTTCCATTCCTCAGACCAATTCATCACGCGCGAGACATCCTGGAGACGGTGGGTGACGGAATCCACAAGCACACCGTACGCAGGGGACAGGCGTGTGCGGTCGATACAGCAGAGTGCTGGCCGAGCGCTAAGGTCTGTGACCTAGAATCGGCAGCCTTTGCAGGGCGCGGAGGCGGTAAAAGCTACCGATCGCCCCCTGCAAAACTGCGGCAAGTATAGCGGCGGGTCTCCTCGCAGCATGCTAGAAAACCCGCTATATCAAGACTTTATGTAAGCCCCGTGCGGGTGATGCAGCACCATGTCCGAAGCCCGAACCCAGTCCGCCAATCCTTCCAGCCAACCGGAATTTCCGATCACCGATCGTGTGCAGCAGGCGCTGGCGCAATCGCTGCGCGGCTGCGAGGAGCTGCTGCCCCAGCAGGAATGGGTGAAGAAGCTGGCCCGTTCGGAGGCCACCGGCGTGCCGCTGCGCATCAAGCTGGGGCTGGACCCGACGGCGCCGGACATCCACATTGGCCATACCGTCGTGCTGAACAAGATGCGTCAGCTGCAGGATTTGGGGCATCAGGTGATCTTCCTGATCGGGGACTTCACCTCGATGATCGGCGACCCCTCCGGCCGCAACGCCACCCGCCCGCCGCTGACGCCGGAGCAGATCAAGCACAACGCCGAGACCTACTACAAGCAGGCCAGTCTGGTGCTGGACCCGGCCCGCACCGAGATCCGCTACAACAGCGAATGGAGCGACCCGCTCGGCGCCCGCGGCATGATCCAGCTGGCCGCCAAGTACACCGTCGCCCGCATGATGGAGCGCGACGACTTCACCAAGCGTTTCGCGGCCGGCACACCGATCTCGGTGCATGAATTCCTCTACCCGCTGATGCAGGGCTACGACTCGGTGGCGCTGAAGTCCGATCTGGAACTCGGTGGCACCGACCAGAAATTCAACCTGCTGATGGGCCGCCATCTGCAGGCCGAATATGGCCAGGAGCCCCAGTGCATCCTGACCATGCCGTTGCTGGAAGGCTTGGACGGTGTGGACAAGATGTCCAAGTCCAAGAACAACTATGTGGGCATCACCGAGCCGGCCAACAGCATGTTTGCGAAGATCCTGTCGATCAGTGATGTGCAGATGTGGAAGTGGTATGACCTGCTGAGCTTCCGCAGCCTGGACGAGATCGCCACGCTCAAGCGCGAGATCGAAGCGGGCCGCAATCCCAAGGAAGTGAAGGTGCTGCTGGCCAAGGAAATCACCGCGCGTTTCCACAGCGCGCAGGCGGCGGACGAGGCGGAAGCCGACTTCAACAACCGGGCCAAGGGCGGCATTCCGGACGACATCCCTGAGGTGACCCTGAGCGGCGCACCGCTGGGCATTGGCGCCCTGCTCAAGCAGGCCGGGCTGGTGCCGTCCACCACCGAAGCCAACCGGATGATCGAGCAGAACGGCGTCAAGATCGACGGCGACACGGTGACCGACCGTACGCTGAAGATCGAAGCCGGGCAGATGGTCGTGCAGGTGGGCAAGCGCAAGTTTGCCCGCGTCACCCTGACCTGACCCTGCGCTGCGATCACACGCTGCAACTTCTCGCTCCACGCCCACGCTCCAACCCCACGCTCCAACCCCACGCTCCAACCCCACGCGCTACTGCGACTTCCCAGCAGCCGTTTGATCCCGGCCGCACATCGCGCTACACCTGACTCTGACTGACGCAGGAAGCCAAGGCACGTTTCCTGCCGTCTGGTGGCTCATCAGAAAGGGGTAACGCTTATGGATGTGGCATCGCTGAAGTTGGGGTTGGTCGGTAATTGCGCGGTCAGCGCCCTCATCGACGATCAAGCCCGGGTGGTCTGGGCCTGCGCGCCCCGCTTTGATGGCGACCCGATGTTCCATGCGCTCATCGACTCGCCCGAAGGCGTGGGACCGGACGGTACCTTCCAGGTCGTCCTGGAGGACTTCTCCCACAGCGAGCAGTCTTACGACCATGGCACCGCCGTGCTGCGCACGCGGCTGTACGACACCCACGGCAACGCCATCGAAGTCACCGACTTCATGCCGCGTTTTTTCCTGCACGACCGCCCGTTCCGGCCGATGATGCTGGTGCGGCGCATCCGCCCGCTGGAAGGCCGCCCGCAAATTCGTGTGGTGCTGCGGCCGGTGGTGGACTGGGGCAAGTCGCGCCCGGTGCGCACCCGCGGCAGCAATCACATCCGCTTTGTCGGACCGCGTTTCGTGGTGCGGTTGACCTCCAACGCGCCGCTCACCTACATCCTCGACGAAACCTCGTTCTCTCTCGATCAGCCGATGAGTTTCATCTTCGGCCCGGACGAGACGCTGGACCGCGGTGTGGAAGACGCCGCCCGCATGCTGGAAGAGCAGACGGTCAACTACTGGCGCGACTGGACCCGACGCCTGGCGATTCCGCTGGAATGGCAGGAGGCGGTGATCCGCGCGGCCATCACCCTCAAGATGTGCCTGTATGAGGAAACCGGCGCGATCGTCGCGGCGATGACCACCAGCGTGCCTGAAGCACCTGGCACCCAGCGCAACTGGGACTACCGGTATTGCTGGCTGCGGGACGCCTTCTTCGTGGTGCGGGCCCTCAACAGCCTGTCCGAGACCGGCACGATGGAGGACTACCTGCGCTGGTTGCGCAATGTGGTGGCCCAGTCCAAGGATGGGCATGTGCAGCCGCTCTACGGCATCGGCCTGGAGCATCGCCTCACCGAGCAGACGGTGGACCACCTCCGCGGTTATCGGGGCAATGGCCCGGTACGCGCGGGCAATCAGGCGTACGAGCACTTCCAGCACGACGTCTATGGCAACATCGTGCTGGGCTCGGCCCAGTCCTTCTTCGACCACCGGCTGCACCAGCGTGCCGGCCTCAACGAGTTTGCGCTGCTGGAGCGCATCGGCGAGCAGGCCTACGCCATCCACGACAAGCCCGATGCCGGCATGTGGGAGTTGCGCACCCGCTCACGGGTTCACACCTCGTCGGTGCTGATGAACTGGGCCGCCTGCGACCGCCTGGCCAAGATCGCCACCGTGCTGAATGAGCCGCGCCGGGCGCACCTGTGGCGGGAACGGGCGGAGATCATCCGCAACAAGATCCTGCAGAACGCCTGGAGCGACCATCGCAAGGCGTTTGTCGAGAGCTTTGGTGGCAAGGACCTGGATGCCAGCGTGCTGCTGATGGCCGAGGTGGGCTTCATCGATCCGAAGGACCCACGCTTCGTGAGCACGGTGGATGCGCTGGAAGCCTCCCTGTGCGACGGGCCTCACATGCGTCGCTATGAGGCGCCGGACGATTTCGGACGTCCGGAAACCGCCTTCAACATCTGTGCCTTCTGGCGCATCGATGCACTGGCCCGCATCGGACGCACCGACGAAGCCCGCGAGATCTTCGAAGCCTTGCTGGCGTCGCGCAACCATCTGGGGCTGCTCTCGGAAGATACGCATCCGGTCACCGGCGAGCTGTGGGGCAACTTCCCGCAGACCTACTCGATGGTGGGCATCATCAACGGGGCGATGCGGCTGTCCAAGCCGTGGGATTCACAAATCTGACGTCAGCGTCAATGCGGACGCACCGACACCGGCAACACGGCCGGGCCGGTGCGCCGCGGCTTGCGCATCAGCCAGGTGGTGATGGGCTTTTCCAGCAGGAAGTAGCAGGCCACGCCCACACCGACGCCGCCGGCCGTCAGCATCAGCGCCAGCAGGTCGGCACTCAGGCTGAGCTGGTATTTGCGCACCGCGCGCTCGGCATAGGGCATCAGCTGGTAGATCACCAGCACATGCACCAGATAGATCGAGTAGGACGCATTGCCCAGCATCACCACCCAGCGCGGCCAGGTGACCTGACCTTCCAGGCGCAGCACGCCAACGAACAGCAGCGCCGCAGCAATGCCGAAGCTGACAGGGCGCCAATGGGTGCTCACCAGTTCCATGTGGGCGAAGACGCCGAACAGCAGCAACCCGCCGGCGACCAGCATCAGCGATCCCGCGCGGGGTTGCTGGCGCCACGTGACGAAGCTGGCGATGGCGGCACCGAACAGGAATTCCAGCGTGATCGGATCTGCCAGGAATCCGTGCCAGGCGCTGGTGTCCGGCATCAGCAGCCCGACACCGAAGGCCGCGGCCACGATGGCGCACAGGGCAGGGAAGAGGTGCTCGCGCGCCACCAGAATCGCGGCGGCAAAGCAGAGGTAAAACAGGGCCTCATAACTGAGCGTCCACCCCACGCCGACGATGGGCTGAATGAGGTGGTGCTCATTGAAGGACGGCAGCAGGAAGAGGCCACCGAGCCGCTCGGCCGACAGATTGAAGCCGCGCTCGCCGGTGGTCCACCATTGCATCAGCGCCGGCTTGAGCGCATACAGCGTGACCAGCACATACATCGGCCACACCCGCAGCACCCGTTGCTGGAGGAAGTGGGAGACCGGTCGGCGGCCCTGCACATAGCTGCCTGAGATGTAGACCATCAGGAAGCCGCTGAGGATGAAGAACACATCCACACCGCCGGCGCCTGCTTCGATCAGCCAGGCGGGCAGCACCGACGGGACCAGCGCCATGTCCGCCGGCGCCTTGATGGTGCTGGCGCGCAAGGCGTGGTGCAGGACCACGGCCACGGCGGCAAACGCTCGCAGGGCCTGCAGGCCGACGATCTCGCGGTCTTGGGTGGGACGCATGACAACTTCTCCGGAAACTTCAAGCCAGGCGCGAGAGGCGGCGGCGAAATTGATGCTAGGGCGGGTGTTCTCCGGAGGACGTCAGCAACTGCGTCCAATGGTGAGGGCTGTGACCAGCATCAGGAAGGGCCTGCGGCGCGCGGCAATCGGGATGCCGGACGGATGGGAGGTGCTGTCCCCTGGACCGGTGTGGAGGGGCCGGAAGGCCGATGGAATCGGCGCTGTGGCCGACAGCGGACGAAAAAAAGCGCCCTCGAAAGGGCGCTGGTCGATCGATCGCGGCGTCAGTGCTGAGCTGTTGCTCAGCGCGCCAACGCTTCACCGGTCAAGAATGCCGGTGAGGCTGGGTGCAGAAGTTTCAAGCGCTCACGACCTCAGGGCTTCACGGGGCGCGGATAGGGTCCCGGCTTGGGCGTCACCACCGGCGCCTCCTGGATGCGCTGCGTCAGCCAGGCCAGCGCCGCATCAAGCTGCGCGTCCTGCCCCTGCGCCGTGGCGCGTGGCGGGTTGTCCACCCGGATGTCCGGCGTGACGCCCTTGCCTTCGACGATGAAACTCCCGTCGATCAGGATCTGGCCGTTTTCCGCGGCGCGCATCATGCCCTTGTCCACCAGCCAGTTGCCGTCGGAGAGCCACACTCCGGCGCCGGAGGTGGTGGTGCCGATCACCGGCCCCAGTCCCAGGCGCTTGAAGCCTTCGGTGAAGGTCTCGCCATCCGAGTAGGTCTCTTCATTGGCCAGCACCACCACATGGCCGCGGAAGGTCTGCTGCATGTTGGGATAGGGCTTGGCGCCTTCGGGCGAGCGCGGCTGCCAGAAGGCCCAGGCGCGACGGGAAAGCTTCTCCAGGATGAAGCTGTCGATGTTGCCGCCGTTGTTGTGGCGCACGTCGATGATCAGGCCATCGCGGTCACTCTGCGCATAGAACTCGCGTGCGAAGTCCGCGATGTCTTCCGGGCCCATCGCCCGCAGATGCACATAACCGATGTGTCCCTGGCTGGCTTGATCGACACGTCGGGCCCTGCCGTAGCGCCAGTCATCCACCCGCAGGCGGGCTTCGCGGCGCTGGTCCACCGGCGTCACCACCACACTTCGGCTGCGGCCTCCGGGTTCGCGCAGCGCCAGCAGCACCTGCTTGCCGGCTTGTCCGCGCAGGCCTTCGGTGGGGTCGGGCAGGGTGGTGGCATCCCGGCCGTTGATAGCGGTAATGACCGAGCCGACCGGGATGTCCAGACCCGGAGCTGCCAGCGGCCCGGCTTCGGACGGCAGCTCCGGATCACCGCTGTAGATGCGCTGGATCTTCCAGCCCTGCGGATCCCGCACCAGCAATGCGCCGAGGCCCGCCCAGCCGGGCTCCCCTGACGACTGACGCAGATCCCCGGGGCGCACCGAGCTGTGCAGCAGGCTGATCTCACCAACCATCTGCGCCATCACTTCGTTGAGTTCGCTCCGCTCGGTCACCCGCTCCACCAGCGGAGCGTATTTGCGGCGCATCGCCGGCCAGTCCACGCCGTGCAGGTCTTTGTCGTAGACGTAGTCCCGCTGCATGCGCCAGCCATCGGCGAACATCTGGCGCCACTCGGCGCGCGGGTCCACCTGGATCTGCCAGTCATTCCACAGCACACGCGACTTGTCGAGGTCGGTGGGCAGCTTGGCCCCGGCGTCCACGATCAGGATGTCGCCAGCGGCGCCGGGGGCGGCGGTTTTCACCACCATCAGCTTGCGTCCGTCGGCACTCAGGTCAAACGACTGGACCTGCTCACTCACCGTCTCCGCCTTCTGCTCCTGCGGGCCGATGGGCAACTGGCGCAGTGTCTTGCCTTCCAGCAGATAGAGCCGCTTGGCATCGGCACGCAGATCGTCGTAGTTGCCGGCGGCCAGAGGCACTTCAAAGAGCCGCTGCGCCAATCCCTTCAGTACAACGGCAGGACGCGGTTTGGGTGCTTTGCCAGTGGAGGCAGAAGCTGCGGCGGGCTTGCCGGCGGCTGAGCTGGACGCCTGGGCGTCGGCCTTGCTGCCCGCCTTGTCGCCGGCCTTCTCGCCGGCCTTACCTTCGCCGCTCACCGAGGGCTGGCTGTCCTTGTCATCGCCGGTGGCAGGTTGCAGCTCCGTGGGTGCCGCAAACGGGAAGCGCAGCCCCGGCTGCAGCGCCAGCGCATACACCTTCCAGCCGCGATCAAACTGCGGGCCCATATTGCGGTCGCCCCAGGGCGCGCCATTGGCGCTCACCACAAAGCTGCGACGCGACAGGAAATACAGCCACTGCCCATCCGGGCTGAAGGCGGGCGCGGCAGCGGCATAACGGTCGCTGCTGAGTTGAATCACCCGCTGCTCGGCCACGCTGTAGAGCATCAACTGCGCGCGGTAGACATTCGAGGTGTTGCGCAGATAGGCCAGCACCTGACCATCCGGCGACCAACGCATCTGGGCGATGCCGTCGCCGGTCTTGTCCTGGTCGATCTGGCGGGTCGCGGCGGCCGGATCCTGGGCCTGGAGGTCGGTCAGGAAGAGGCGACCTTCCTTGTCCTCATGGGCGAGCCAGCGGCCGTCCGGCGAGGGCAGCAACTGCTGGCGCATGGCGCTGGCATGGGCGGTGATGCGCTCCGGCTGGCCGGTGCCGTTGGCCGGCAGGCGCCAGATCTCGGTCTCGCCGCTGAAATCGCAGACGGAGAAGATGGAGCGGCTGTCCGCACTGAAGCGGGCATCGCGGCAGCGGCCGGCGTCCGTCAGGTTTTTGGGGAAGGGCAGCTCCGCGCGGCGCAGCGGGCCGACGCCTTGGGTGGCCAGGCGGCCCCGGCTGGTCAGCACCACCCGCTCACCGTCCGGCGACAGGGCGACGTTGGTGAGGAAATCTTGTGGTTTGGCAATCCAGCGGCGACGCATCTGGTCGTGATCGCTGTGGAGGGTGAAGTGAAGTTTCGTGCCATCGGAGGATGCCGCTGCGCTGGTGCCGCTGGCTCCGCCGGCATCAGCCGTGGGGGGCACGCCGTCCAGATCCAGTCGATACAGATCGGCCCCCAGCGCATACACCACCTGCCGTCCGCTGATGCTGGCGTGGCGGATGTCCCAGCCGCGATGGCGGGTGAGTTGCTGCAGGTCCGAGCCGTCCGCCGCCACCGACCACAGGTTGTAGGTGCCGTCGCGGTCCGAGAGGAAGGCAATGCGGTCGCGCCCTTGCGCATCCCGGTAGGGCATCGGACGCCGGTCATTGCTGCCTTCGGCCACCAGCGGCCGTGCCTCGGCCTGGCTGTTCAGGTCCATCACCCAGAGCCGCGCCATGGCGCCGCCGCGGTACTGGCGGGCGTTGTCGCCGCGCAGGCCATTGCGGGTGAAGTAGAGCCAGCGTCCGTCATCGCTGAGTGCACCGTCAGCCGCCTGGCCCACCGGCAGGGCAAGGCGCTCCCCGGTGTCGATGTTGACCAGGTGGAGCTGCGTGCCGGCTTCGCCGCGCTCGGTGGCGCCGGTGTAGAGCACCTCGTTGCGAGCGGTGATGCCCCAGACCCGCACCGGGCCGGTGTCCCAGCTCATCCGGCGGGGCACGCCGCCGGTGGCCGGCATCACATACACGTCGCCGACGCCGCCGTCGTACTGGCCCACGAAGGCCAGCCAGCGTCCATCGGGGGACAGGGCGGGCGAGCTTTCACTGCCCAGATGGGTCGTCAGCCGCTGGGCGCTGCCGCCTTGCGGGCTGGCCGACCAGAGGTCGCCTTCGGAGACGAAGACCAGGCGGTCGCCTTGCAGTGCTGGCTGGCGGTAGAAGCCTTCGACCGGGGCCGTCGAGCTTGCGGAGCTATCGGACGCGCGGGGCGCCGCGCTCGGCACGGTTGTGGGGCCGGTCTTGCTGGCAGCGCTTGCTGCCACGTCGCTGGCGCGACCTGCATTCGCCGACCATGCGCGGTCCGGCGCCATCCACGCGCCGGTGGCGCAGGCCGCGGCGAGCGCTAGGCTCAGAAGCGTCGAGCGCGGCTGATGTGGCTTGCGCGGCGACCCGAGCGTGCAGGACCCGCCCAGCCCGCTCGACATGCATGGTGTGCCGGGCTGGGATTCGCTTGATGGCACGGCCGCATCCGTACTGGAGTGACAGGCATCCCCACGCAGGGCGGAGGACGGCGAAGGATGGGCAGAAGAAAGAGGGCGCATCCCCCTATTCTGCGCAAGCCCGAGGCGTCAGTGATTCGTCACACCCATGGTCACATGTCCGGAGGGCACATGCACCACGGCGCTTTCGATGTGACCGGCCTGATCGTCGAAGAAGAAGTCCGGCTCGAACTCCCGCAGGAACTCGCCTTTGGCCAGGCCGCCGAGGAACATCGCTTCGTCCACCTCCACCTGCCAGTCCATCAGCGTGCGAATGGCCCGCTCATGGGCGGGCGCACTGCGGGCGGTCACCAGCGCGGTACGGATGCGCATCGGGCCCAGCGGCTGGTTCTGCAGCCGCTGCAGCTCATGCAGCACCTGCTTGAAGGGGCCGGCCGGCAGCGGGGTGAGCTTGCGTTCACGCTCATGGGCCTGGAAGGCGTCCAGGCCGTCGCGCTGGAAGACCTGCTCGGCTTCGTCAGAAAACAGCACCGCATCGCCGTCGAAGGCGATGCGCAGTTCTTCCGGATAGGCGGCCGAGGCCCGTGCCGATTGCGGGAACACCCGCGCCGCGGCCACGCCGGCCGCCAGGGCCGAGCGCACATCTTCCTCATTGGTCGAGAGGAACAGATGCGCCTTCAGCGGCCGCAGGTAGCGCCACGGGCTCTGCCCCCGGGTGAAGACGCCGCGCAGGATGGGCAGGCCGTAATGCTGGGCCGAGCGGAACACCCGCATGCCGGAGATCGGATCATTGCGGGAGAGCACCACCACCTCCACCCGCGGCTTGTCGCCCGGCTGGTTGAAAGCGAGCAGCTTGTGCACCAGCGAAAACGCGGTGCCGGGCTTGGCCGGTTGCTCCAGGCGCTGCTGCTGCAGCTGCATGTAGGCCCGGTCGTCGCCCGCTTCAAAGAGCTGGTTTTCTTCTTCGAAATCAAACAGGGCGCGTGACGAGATCGCCACCACCAGTTGACCGTCCAGATTCGCGGGCATGTGGGCTACAACCTTTGGCGAGGGAAACTGACCAGCTTACTGCGTGGCCAGCTTGTTCATGTCGATGATGGGCAGCAGCACCGACAGCACGATCAGCATCACCACGCCGCCCATGGCGACGATCAGCAGCGGCTCCAGCAGCGTGGCCAGGGTCATGGCGCGGCGCTTGACCTCATTGCCCAGTTGCCGTGCGGCACGCTGCAGCATGTCCGGCAACTGACCGGTCTGCTCACCCAGACGGGCAAACATCGACAGCAGCCCGGGAAAACGCTTCTTGCCGGCCAGGGCGGCGCCCAGCGGCGCCCCTTCACGCACCTGCACCAGCGCGTCCATGGCATCGGCCCGCATGGCATGGTTGGAGAGCGTCTCGGCGGCGGCCTGCAGCGCCTTCAGGATGGGCACGCCGGCACCGGCCAGCATCGCCAGCGTCCCGGAGAAACGCGCCGCGTTGTAGCCCCGCGAGATGCGGCCGATCACCGGCAGGTTCAGCCATGCCGCGTCAAAGCGCTGGCGAGGCCCTTCCTTCTTCAGCGTCTGTCGCACCGCAAAGCCGCCCACCCCCATCAGACCGATGAGGACCAGGCCCCACTGACGCAGCAGATCGGAGGTGCCCATCATCAGCCGGGTGAGCAGCGGCAGGGTCTGCCGGGTCTGGGTGAAGACGGCAGCCACCTGCGGCACCACATAGGTCAGCAGGAAGCCGACGGCCAGCAGCGAGATGAAGCAGACGATGATCGGATAGGCCAGCGCACCGAACAGTTCGGAGCGCAGGCGCTGGGTCTCTTCCAGGTCGTCGGCCAGGCTTTCGAGCACGGGACCGAGGGCACCGCTCTGCTCACCGGCGGCGACCACCGCGCGGTACACATCATCGAACTCCCGCGGCGCCGTGCCCAGCGCACGCGCGAAGGGCGAGCCGGCATTGACCTCCGCCTTCAGCGACGACATCAGATCGCGTTGGCGCGGATCGTCGGCTTCATCGGCGAGTGCGGCCAGCGAGCGCTCCAGCGGCAGACCGGCGGTCACCAGACCAGCCAGTTGCCGTGTCCACACTGACAGCCCGGAGCCGTTGAACACGCGCCGGGCCCAGCGACTGCTGGACTTGGGCGCCGCCACCGGGTGCACCTCCATGGGCACCAGCCCCTGCCCTCGCAACTGGGCGCGGGCGGCACGCGGGTTGTCCGCTTCCAGCAGGCCCTGACGGGGCTTGCCGGCATTGTCCAGGGCTTCGTATTTGTAGGCGGGCATGGCGGGGAACGACGGATGACGGGGCGGCTTTGCGCGCGAGGCTGACTCTGTGACTCGGACTTCGGCTCGGGCGGCGGATCACGACTCGCGCGCTACTCGCGCGTGACCCGCAGCACTTCCTCTTCGGAGGTGACGCCGGCAGCCACCAGGCGGTCGCCGTCCTCGCGCATCGAGCGCAGGCCGTTGGCGCGTGCGGCGGCCAGCAGGTCGGCTTCGGCGGCCTGGCCGTGGATCAGATGACGGACCTTGTCGTCGCAGACCATCAACTCATACACGCCAGTACGGCCCTTGTAGCCGCTGGACGAGCAGGCCGCGCAGCCGACCGGCTGGTAGCGGGTGCCGCCGCCCGGCAGCGGGGTGGGCGAGGGCGCCTTGCAGACCGGGCAGAGTTTGCGCACCAGCCGCTGGGCGAGCACGCCCAGCAGGCTGGAGCTGAGCAGGAAGGGTTCCACCCCCATGTCGGTCAGGCGGGTCACAGCGCTGACCGCATCGTTGGTGTGCAGCGTGGCCAGCACCAGGTGACCGGTCAGCGAAGCCTGGATGGCGATCTGGGCGGTTTCGTAGTCCCGGATTTCACCAATCATGATCACGTCCGGGTCCTGACGCAGGATGGCGCGCAGGGCCTTGGCGAAGGTCAGGTCGATGCGGGCGTTGACCTGCGTCTGTCCGACACCTGCCAGTTCGTATTCGATCGGGTCTTCCACCGTCAGCACGTTGGTGGTGGAGGTGTCCAGCGTCTGCATCGCTGCATACAGCGTGGTGGTCTTGCCGGAGCCGGTCGGGCCGGTGACCAGCACGATGCCGTGCGGCTGCTGCACCAGGCGCTGGAAGCGTTCCAGCCGTTCGCCGTCCATGCCCAGACCGGTGAGGGTGAACTTCGATTCGGATTTGTCGAGCAGACGCAGCACCGCCCGTTCGCCGTGGGCGGAGGGCAGCGTCGACACCCGCACGTCGATGGCCCGGCCGCCGATGCGCAGTGAGATGCGGCCGTCCTGCGGCAGACGCTTTTCGGCGATGTCCAGCTCGGCCATGATCTTCAGGCGCGAGATCAGCGCCGCATGCAGGGCCCGGTTGGGCCGCACCACTTCGCGCAGCGTGCCGTCCACCCGGAAGCGCACGCTGCTTTCGCGTTCATAGGGCTCGATGTGGATGTCGCTGGCGCCGTTGTTGGCGGCCTGCGTCAGCAGCGCATTGAGCATGCGGATAATCGGCGCGTCGTCCGCGGCTTCCAGCAGGTCTTCCACCGCCGGAAGATCCTGCATCAGGCGGGAGAGGTCGACCGCGCTTTCCACTTCCCCCACCACCAGCGCGGCGCTGTCCTCGCCGCCGGCATACGCGGCCTGCAGCCGCGCGGCCATGTCGGCCGGGCTGATGCACTCCACCCGATGCGGCGCATGCACCCGCTGCAATTCAGACAGCGTCGAGAGGCTGGCCACCGGGGTGGCCCAGAGGGTGCGCTGCTCGCCGTCGTCTTCCAGCAGCAGCTGCTGGCTGCGGGCAAAAGCGTAGGGCAGGGGATGGCGGGTGGCCATGGATGGGGATCTTTCGTTCAGCGAGCGGGCCCTGATTCTGGCTGAGAAGCTGGCTCCGAAACAGGTCGCGGAGGTGTCGGGAGCGCCGGTGACGAAGCGGGACGCTCCGGCAGCATCGGTGCGCCCGTGTTCGGCAGGACCAAGGTCCGGGCCGGTTGCACGTCCTGTTGATAGGCGCGGATGGCGTCATAGCGATCCAGGCTCACCGCAGCGGCACTCTCTGGCGTACGCAGCACGACGGGGCGCAGGAAGATCATCAGGTTGGACTTGCTGCGGTTGCGGCTCTGGTTCTTGAACAGATTGCCCAGCAGCGGAATGTCGCCGAGGCCGGGCACCTTGTTCTCGCCATCACTGTACTCGTCCTTGAGCATGCCGCCGAGCACCAGCACCTGACCGTCTTCCAGAGTAACCGAGGTCTCCACGGCGCTCTTGTCGATGGTGGGACCGTTGGCACTGGTGGACGTGCCATCCACCACGCTGGAGTTTTCCTGGTAGACCTTGATCCGCACCGTGCCGTTTTCACCCACCTGCGTCTTGATCTTCAGCCGCAGACCGACGTCGCGACGTTCATAGGTGTTGAACGGGCTGGTGATGCTGTTGCCCTGCGTGGTGCTGCTGATCACCGGCACGTTGCGGCCGACGATCATGTCGGCTTCTTCGTTGTCCTGGACCACCAGCGATGGAGTGGACAGCACGTTCGTCCCGGAGAGCTGCTCGAGCGCATTCGCCACGGCGCCCAGCGTCAGGTAGCTGCCGATGCGGGTGGTGGCGCCGATGTTCAGCCCCTGCGGAATGCCGCCGGAGGCGATGGCCGTGCCAATATTGATGGCACTCGTGGACGTGCTCGAGTTGGGCACCCCGCCCGCGGCCGCGGCCGAGAGGTTCAGGATGTTGCTGTAGCCTGTGCCGAAGTTGGTGCCGATACCCACCGATCCGAACAGGTTCTGCCACTGCACGCCGAACTGGCCGACCTTGCTGGCGTCCACCTTCACCACCAGCGCTTCGACGTAGACCTGCGCGCGACGGGTGTCGAGCTGCTCGACCACAGCGCGGATCTGTTTGTACATCGGCTCGGGCGCCGTGATGATCAGCGAGTTGGTGGCCGGATCGGCCTGTACGAAACCGCCGGTGTTGGGTTGTGCGGTGGCGCTGACCTGTGTCGAGGCGCCGACGCCCGAGCCACCCGACGAACCGCCGGAGCCACCGCTGCTGCCGCCGCCGAACGAGGAATTGCCGCCGGAGAAGCTGCTGTTGCCAGTAGCAGTGCCGCCGCCACCGCCGCCGCCACCACCGGTCGCGAGGCCACCGACGGTGGAGGAGCCGCTACCAGAGCTTCCGCTGCCGCCGGTCGCCGCGCTGTTGGCGCTGAAGGCCGCACGCAGCACGGTTGCCAGACGCACCGCATCGGCATTCTTCAGATAGATGACACGGATGTTGCCGTTGGAGGCGTCGATGCCGGGCGTGTCCAGCTTCGCGATCATCGCGCGCAGCTGCATCAGCCGCGCCGGATTGGAGGCGCGCACGATCAGCGCATTGCTGCGTGGATCGGCCAGCACACTGTTGCCACCGGCACTCACACCGCCGCCGGGTTGTCCTGCCACGCCAGCGCCTTCGGACAGCCGCTGCACCAGCTGCACCACGTCCGAGGCCACCGCATTGCGCAGCGGAATCACCTCGATGTCGGTGTTGGACGGCTGATCCAGCGCCGCGACGATGCGGCTCAGGCGCTGCAGGTTCTCCGCGTAATCGGTGATCACCAGGCTGTTGTTGCCTGGGTTGGCATTGATGGTGTTGTTGGGCGTGATCAGCGGCCGCAGCACCGCCACCAGATTGTTCGCATTCTCGTGATTGAGCTTGAAGATCTGGGTGACGACCTGATCGCCGCGCTGGCGGCTTTCCGTGCCGATCGAGACCGAGCCGGTCTGCAGCTTGGCTTCCGCTTCCGGCACCAGCTTCAGAATGCCGCCCGAATCGACCATCGCAAAGCCCAGCCCGCGCAGCGCCGCCAGGTAGCTCAGGTATGCCTCCTGAACCGGCACTGGCTGCTCGGCCGTCAGCGTCATCGTGCCCTTGACCCGCGGATCGACCAGGATGGGCTTGCCCATCGCAGCGGACATCGCACGCGAGACCGCTTCAATGTCGGTGTTGACAAAATTCAGCGTCACCGGCGTGCTGGCCTTGACCGCCGGTTGGCGACGGTTGGGCTGCTGGCCCTGCTGTGCCTGCACCGGCAGGCTGGCGGCGATCAGGCTCACGGCCAGAGCCATGGCTGTCGGTCGCATCATGTGTGTCTTCATGCTCATCCCACCGAGATGATCGAGCGCGCGCCCTCGCGGCGCCCGATGATGTTCAACAAGTTGGCCAGCGCCGCCTCACTGCCGGGGGCCGCACTGGCGTCTCCCCGGAATTGCACGCGGTTGCCCAGGGTGCCCTGGCCATTCAAAAGAAGCGGGCCCTGCATCGTCTGCAGCATCAGTTGCGGCGTGGCCGCACCCAGGATGCTGAGGCGATAAGTGCCCAGCGGGTCGACCGAGGAGAGCCGGGAGGACATCTCCTGCAGGTCCAGCTGGATCACCCCGTTCACCTGCCATCTGCCCTGGTCCCGCTCGATGCGGAACTGCTGGGCGCTCAGGTTCAGGCGGCCGTCCGGCGCCAGGGTGTTCCAGGGGGTGCCCAGGCCGGTCAGCCAGGAGGCGGGCCATTGGATCCAGGCACGTCCGTCCGGGCTGTCGGGCAGGTTCAGCGCCAGCTTGCCCAGCCCCACACGCACGGTGATGGGGGAGTCCGGGCGGATGCAGCAATCCTGCTGGAGCGTCAGCCGCAAGCCCAGACCGCCCGAGATCCACGCCGGGCGCAGTGACCATTGCAGACGGTCGGGCAGTTCGCTGGCATCCCGGCTACCGGGACCGGCGCTCAGGATCAGCCGGGCACTGCCCGTCCAGAGGCTCCCACGCGGATCGGCGAGCAGCAGGCGTTGCTGGGTGGCGGCCGCCAGACCCGAGGCCAACCATGCCGCGGGCGCAAACCAGATCAGCGCGAGCAGCAGGCCCAGCACGCCGCCGGCCCACGCCCAGCGGCGGGTGCGCGGCTTGGGGGTGGGCAGCAGTGCAGCACGCGCTGAACGCGGGGCGGCCGCAGGACGCTTGAACGGCGTGCTGAAAGTTGGGCGCTTCATGAGCCGTTGGCGCCGGGCAGGGCGACGGTGATGCGGCCGGTATAGCCCTGCGCGCCGAATTGCAGCTCGACGTCCTGCGGGCGGGCGCGGGCGGACTGGCGGGCTTCGGTCAGCCAGATGGCCAGCGCAGCCCCGGGGACGCCGCGCAGACGCAACTGGGCCTGTGGTCCGGACAGGGTCAGCTCGGCATTCGGGCCCAGACGTTCGGTGGCGCTGCGCAGCGCGGTGATTGACTGTTCCTGCGAGATCGGCGGCGCCTGCTTGAGCTGCTGGGCCTGCTGGGCGAGTGCGCGCATCTGGCGCAGTTCGCCATCGAGCTTGTCCAGCTCGGCCGGCGCCTTGGACAGGGTGTTCCAGGCGGGCGCGATGGCCACCAGCCACAGCAGGGCGGCGCCCACCACCACCGCGGCCGTGCGAACCATCTGCCGTTCACGCGGCTGCGCGGCCTGCCAGCGCTCCTCAAGCTGGCGCAGCCAAGGGGGAGTACTTTTCATCGTGTCGTCGGCCGCAGGCTCAATTGGAGGGTATCCCCTTCGTCGCTGACCCGCAGGGCAGGGTTCTGGAAGAGACGGTCACGCACCTGCTCGCGCACCGGCGCGGGCAGGCCGGTGAGCAGCAGGCGATTGTTTTCGAAGCGAAGTCCCTGCAGGGGCGGCTGGCCGGCCGGCATGGCCCGGGCGACGGCACCCAGCAGGTCTTCCAGATCCCCGGGGCCGATCTGACCGGCGCGGGCGCGGGCCAAATCCACCTCGCGCTGCATCTGGGCTGGGGCGTCACGCACCGTCCGGATCTGCGGGAAGGCCTGGCGCAGCAACTGTTCCTGTTCGGCGCGGCGGCTGTCCAGCGCGCGGCGCTGCTGGAAGGCCATGGCATTGACGCCAATGATCTGCACCGCCACCAGGGCGATCACGCCCCAGCGGAACGGCCGCCATTCCGGGCCCTGCATCACCTGCCAGGCGCGGTAGACGCGCTGCCAGCCGCGTTGCCGGGGCGTCAGCTCGAACTGCAGCAGGTTGATCGGTGCACCCAGGGCCGCCCAGGCCCGTTCGGTATCGTTCAGCACTTCCACCGGCCGGCCCAGCAGGCGCTCGGCTTCTGCGGACACCGGCGGTGTGGCACTCACCTTGGCCTGGGTCCACCAGGTGTCGCCCAGCCAGGTGCGCACGCCCGCGCTGGTCATCGGGAAGGTGGCGATGCCGGGCGGCGACCAGGCGCGCAGGCGCGGCTGGCCGTCCGGACCCTGATCCACGTGACCGCCCAGCCGACCGTCCGGCCAGGAGAGCGGGAAGACCGCTTCCAGCAGCAGGCCGGCATTCTGGATGGCCTGCAGATGGGCCTTGAGGGTGTCGCGGGCGACGGCGGCCACCCAGCGGGGCGGGTTCTCGCCGTCTTCCAGTCGGGTTTCCGGATGGTCCACATCTTCGGCCAGGCCCGGCAGGCCCTTGTCCACGTCCATCACTGCCAGGTGCAGCCGCTCCGGATCTTCCAGCAGGGATTCTTCCAGCACGCCCGACAGGGCGCTGCGCAGCTTCGGCCCCCGAAGGGCCAGCGGCAGGCGCACCGTATGCCAGCTCACGGCGGCATCGGAGAGCAGCGCCATGACGCGGTCGGCCTTGGGCATGGCATCCAGCGGGGCGCGTTCGCCCCGTCCTCCCGCCCGGGCAGGCGCCTGGGCATCGGGACTGAACCAGAATTCGTAATCTTGGGTGCCGGTCGCCGCGGGCGGCGCATCAGGCAGCAGGATGAGCAGGGTACTCATGAGAAGGCGGATTCTAGGAGGGCTTGCGCGACAGATTGGCGGCAAAGCCCCCGAACAAGCCCCTAGGCCACCCTGTAGACGTTGTCAGGGTGCCGAAGTCTGAGGCAGGTTGGCGGCCAGGACGGCTGCAGCGGGTGACGAAACGTGACAGACGTCGGTTATCTGCCTTGCCCGGCAATGAGGGCGGTGGATTGCTGGATGTACTGGCGGTCCAAGACCACGGTTCGAAGATCGTCATTCCTCCAGACGAGTGAGCGCATGGTGACCAGGCGGTCGTCCAATCGCAATTGGCCGGTGACGATGAAGTAGTCGCTGGTGGCCTTAGCCACTTCGAGGAGGTCCAGGCCGTTCAGGTAGCTGGCGATCTGTCCTTTTTGAATGCCCTTGGCTTCCCTGGCGCGAACGATGCGGTCAGCGTCCCCAAGCCCTATCCGGGGATTAAGTGCCGCGATCACCTCGCGAGGAGCGGTATTGATGTTGACCTTGGTTACAGTCACCGGCGCTGAATCGATAGGTGGCAGCAGTGCGACATAGGGCCTGAGACGGTCCACCTGGTCGGCGGTCAGGTTGAGCCAGCTGAGCTGGTCGATGCGGGTCGGCAGCACGGGAGCGGTGCCGTCACTCCCGCTTGTGCTGCTGCTGCCACCGCTGCTGCCACCGCTGTTACCCCCGCTATTCCCGTCGCCTGCACCCTGCGGATCGCTTTGCGGATAAGCCTGCCGGAGCCGTTTCTGCACGTCATTGGCCAGGCTTGCGCTCAGGCCGGCGGATTGGAAGAGGCGCTGCGCAATGCTGAGTTGCGTAATGGCGTTCGGGTCCTGGGAATCCTTGGGGATCAGGTTGTAGAGATTGAACTTGCCCTGAGCGTCTTCGATGCGGCCGGAGAGAAACACGTCCGGACCGCTGTCGGCGGAATGGTTGTCATCGGTGGAAAGAAAACTCGACAGCTTGGCTTCGGCCAGGGGGACCGCCCAGACTTCGCCGTTGTAGTCCACCGCCTTGTCCTCACCGGCCGTCTTGTTGGCACGGGAGTCTTCCCGCAAGATGACCCGCGCCCAATCCAGTGCGCCCTGCAGCACCCAGTCGGACTGTGCCCGGCCCCGCTCGGCGGATTCGATCTGAATGCTGCGCGCCTGGCGCCACAGCATGGCCGCCGCCAGGGTGGTGACGAGCGTGACGATCAGCAGTGCGGTGAGCAGGGCTGCACCGCGCCGGGCCTGGACGAAGCCCGTTGGGCGGTGACCCCTGCGGCCGGGGGCGATGACGGTGGGTCTCACTTGTTCGATCCTGCCGGCACGACAACTTCCCGGGTCAGCTCGCCCCGATAGCCGCCACCCTCGAATTGCACCTTCATGCGCACCCCGCTGGGGAGTTTCTTCTTGGCCGATTCGTCGCCATCACCGGTGGACTGCGCATTGCTCCAGGCGTTGACCCGAAAGAAATACATCTGCCAGCCTTGCACGCCGGGGATGCCCGGACTGTCCCGCAGATCCTGCGGGCTGAGTTGCTGACTCCGGAACCAGGCGTCCTGCAGGGCGCTGACGGTCGTGGCGGGCGGGGCGGCCCAGCGGGACAGTCGGCCGTCACGGACCTGCCAGGCCACGACCTGCAGCCCCTTGGCGCTGCGCCGGGTCATGCGCAGGGTGGCCCCGTCAAAACTGAGGGCGGTGACCTGTTTGCTGTCCTGCACTTCCCGCAGGTCCAGCTCCCATTGGCGCACCAGGGTGCCGATGGTCTCCGCACTGTCCATGTGGGCGTCCGTGGCGTCTCGTGTGGCACTGAGCGCGGATACGGCGCGCCAGGCCATGACGCTCATCATCGCCATGATGACCAGCGCCACCACCACTTCGATCAGCGTGAACCCACGCATGGAGGAGGGCCGCATCAGTACCGCCCGACCACGGTGGTGATGCTCAGCAGCGCCTGACCATCGTCACTGAAGACGCGCATCTCGACCCGCCGGAAGTTGGGGTTGGCCGTGCCAGCCACTTCCGTCTTGCCGGTGAAGGTGCGCCCCAGCTGGATGCAGGAGAACTCAGTGGTGCCGGTGCCCGGGAAGCCCGACGTGAGCCGCATTTCGGTCAGTTCGTTCTCGGCGCACCACTGCGCCATGTTGTTGAGCGAGAGGCGCTGCGCGTTGCTGGTCATGGTGCCGGCGGCCCGCATGCCGGCGGCCAGGCACAGGCCGACAATGGTGAGGGCCACCAGCACTTCGATCAAAGTGAAACCGCGGTGCTGCTTCATGGCGCCACTTCCCGCTCGATGGTGAACGGGCGCAGACCATCGGTGCCCAGGGTGATGTGGGCATCGCCGCGGGTCAGCTGGATGTGCTGGGCGCCAATGATGGGCTCCGGTCCGAGGCGGACCCGTCCGCTTGCATCCGTCTGGCCGCGGATGGTGACGGACGGTTCCTCACCCATCCAGCCACGGTCCAGCTTGAGCCGGGTGACCAGATCCTGCGGCAAGCCGCTGAAACGGAACCGGCCCTGGTCAGGCTGCCAGGTGACTTCCAGCGAAGCCGCCCGCGCTTCCGCACGCGCCGTCTCCAGCACATTGGCCAGATGCAGCGCTTCGCGCTCCAGATCGGCACCTCCGTTGTTGCGCATTGCCACCACGACAGTGGCACTCGCCACCGCAATGATGGTGATGGCGACCAGGAGTTCGATCAGGGTGAAGCCGCGCGGTGGTCGGGCGGTCATGGTCGCGAACGCAGGAGTGAAGGGACGAGGGGATTATTCCCAGGAGCCGATGTCAGCGTCATTACCCTCGCCGCCGGGCTTGCCGTCCGCGCCGAGGCTGTAGACATCCACTTCACCCTTCAGGCCGGGGTTGTCATACTGATAAGGGTTGCCCCAGGGATCCTTGGGCAGCTTCTCGATATAGACCTTCCAGTTGCCCGGCACGGTGCCGCTGGTGGGCTTGCTCACCAGCGCGTTGAGGCCTTGATCGCCGCTGGGATAACGGCCGTTGTCCATCTTGTAAATCTTCAGCGCCTGCATCAGCGTGGTGACGTCCTGCTTGGCGGCGGTGCGCCGGGCATCGGCCACGTGGTTCATCACGGCAGGCACCACCACGGCGCCCATCACGGCCACGATGGTGATGGCCACGATCAGTTCGATCAGGGTGAAACCGCGGCTGGCGCGGCGGGGAGTCATCTTGCGTTGCATGGTTTTGCAATCCTGGGGCTGGGCTGCCCGTCTGCAGCCTCTTCCGTTCCATCATAATCCGCACATGCATGCACGTTGGTTAAGCTTCGTGATCTGGGCGCTGATGGCGGCCAGCCTGGCCTATTGGTCGCTGACGCTCATGGCCCGAGGGCCCGCAGCGCCGGGGCAGGTCTTGCCCGCCGTCTCCGGTGGGGCCATCGGCGACTGGACGAAGGTCTTTACTCAGGAATCACCGTCCGCCGCGCCGGTGGAATCCGCGTCATCGCGTTATCAGTTGCTCGGCGTGGTGGCACCGTCCAGCGGCCAGGCCACCGGCGAGGGCGTCGCCCTCCTGGTGGTGGGGGGCGGATTTGCGCGTCCATTCCGCGTTGGCCAGATGGTGGATGGAGACATCCAGCTGCTGGAAGTCAGCCGCCGTGAAGTGGGCCTGGGGCGGAACAACACCGTGACCATCCGCCTTGCGCTCACGCCGGTTCCCGGTGGCTCACCGTCGATGATGGCGCCCGAACCGCCGCAGCCCGTGCCGGCATCGCCCCCGACCGGCGCCCTGCCGCCCAATCAGCAAGGCATTTCGCTGAATGCACCGCCGGGCAGTGTGCCGATGAATGGCAATTCCACGCCGCTGACCAACATCGGAGGCGCCTTGCCCAACATGGGGGTGCCACCCCCGCCTGAAAACGCAGCGACCCAATAAAAAACAACGGGCCCGATCCAGCTGGACAGGGCCCGTTTTGCATCCGCCAGCGTTCACGACGCTGACACGCCCGGTTTCAATTCTTTCTCAGTGCACCCATCTGGCTGGCGCCGCCGTGCAAGTCGGTGGGGCGGCTGTGGATCGGGCCATCGGGAATGTCCTGCACCTCGGTCAGCAGGGCCGCGGCACAGCGGATCATCGGCCAGGCCAGCGGAGCGCCGGTGCCGTCACTGCAGTCCATGCCCAGTTCCAGCAGGGCGGCGGCATGGAACAGGGAGAGCGCTTCGTCCAGCCCGCGGTGGGTGGTGCTGCGGCAGAACACCGCATAGTCGGTCACCGGCGGCGCAATCATCGAGGCCACCTTCAGGGCGGCGCAGGCGGTCAGGCCGTCCACCAGAATCAGCTGCCGCTTGCTGGCGGCCACCAGCATCGCGCCCACCATCACCGCCAGTTCATGGCCGCCAAAAGCGGCCAGCACCGCCATCGGCTCTTCCACCTCCCGGTGCCGCGCCTGCGCACTCTGCAGAACGATCAGCAGGTGGGTCAGATCCTCCTGCGGCATGTCCGGGCCGGAGATGACGAAGTCCCGCACCGGCAGATCCATGAGGCGGGACAGCACCAGCGCCGCGGCTTCCGTCGAGCCCTGGCCCAGGCCCGCGCACGCCAGCACGTTGCTGGACAGATTGTCAGAAATCTCCATGCCCACCCGCACGCCGGCATGGGCCTGATCCAGCGACATCGCCGGGCCGACCCGGCAGTTGCGGGTGCCGTGCGCAATCTTGCGCGCCAGCAGACCGCGTTGCGGACTCAGGGGTTCGGCAATGCCGCAATCCACCACCGTGACATGCATGCCCTGGTTGTTAGCGAAGACGGTGGAGGGCAGGCGGTGCTGCAGCGCGAGCAGGGCCTGCTCGCGGGTGCTGCGTCCATTGGGTAGTTTGATGCCGTCCACTGCGAGGCCATGGTCGCCGGCAAACAGCATGAGGGTAGGGATGTCCAGCTCCGGCGTTAGCGTGTTCTGGATCAGACCCAGCCGCACTGCGAGCGGCTCCAGTTCCCCCAGCCGCCCGGCGATGGTGCTGCGCTGATCCAGGCGGGCGCGCAGAACGCGCTCCAGCTCCGGGTTGTGGGTGGGGCTGATCAGGGACTGATGGATGGACATGTTGGACAACACAAACGCAGCGCGCACGGACCATGCCGCACGCCGGGGCCAGTGACCCCAGGCCACATTGTGTGTTGACGCACAGACCGTCCACAGGGGCAAGAACCCCAAGCCACCTGGACCGGGGTCAATCTGTGCGATTAGCGCTCCGTGCCGTCGTGACGAACTGACGGGCGACCCGTGCCTGGAGGCCGCCCGGCCACCGTCAGCGAAGGAAGAGCCGGTAGACCGGGTTGTTGGTCTCTTCGGTGCAGGGGTAGTTCAGCTGCTCCAGGAAGGCTTTGAAGGCCTTCGCGTCACCGCGGGGCACCTGGAGTCCGACGAGGATGCGGCCATAGTCGGCGCCCTGGTTGCGATAGTGGAACAGGCTGATGTTCCACTCCGGACGCAGGTGCGAGAGAAAGCGCATCAGCGCCCCGGGGCGCTCGGGGAAGACGAACCTGAACAGGCGTTCGTTCTCGGCCAGTTCCGTCCGGCCGCCCACCATATGACGCACATGCTGCTTGGCCAGTTCGTCGTCGGTCAGATTGACGGTGGGAAAGCGGTGTTTCTCGAACTGCCGCGCCAGTTTGTCGGCCTCGTCCTGGCGGCTGATGGTCAGGCCGACAAAGACATGGGCTTCACTGGTATCGGAGATGCGGTAGTTGAATTCGGTGACGCTGCGCGGCCCGATCAGCTCGCAGAAGCGCCGGAAGCTGCCGCGTTCCTCCGGGATGGTCACCGCAAACAGGGCTTCACGGTGTTCCCCCACCTCCGCCCGCTCAGCGACGAAGCGCAGGCGGTCGAAGTTCATGTTGGCGCCGCAGGTGATGGCGATGAAGGTCTGGCCCTTGAGGCCCTTGTCGGCGGCGTATTGCTTGATGGCCGCCACGCCCAGGCCACCGGCCGGCTCCAGGATGCTGCGGGTGTCCACAAAGACGTCCTTGATGGCGGCGCAGACGGCATCGGTATCCACCACCACATAGTCGTCCACCAGTTCGCGGCAGATGCGGAAGGTCTCTTCCCCGACCAGCTTGACCGCAGTCCCGTCGGAAAACAGCCCGACATCATTCAAGGTGACGCGTTTGCCGGCCTGGATCGATCGGACCATGGCGTCGGAATCCTTGGTCTGCACACCGATGACCTTGATCTCGGGGCGGACGGCCTTGATGCAGGCCGCCACGCCGGAAATCAGCCCACCCCCGCCGATGGCGCAAAAGATGGCGTCAATCGGTCCGGGATGCTGACGCAGCAATTCCATCGCGATTGTGCCCTGACCCGCAATCACATCCGGATCGTCAAATGGATGAACAAAGGTCAGGCCCTGTTCACCTTCGAGTTGCAGCGCATGTTGATAGGCGTCGGTAAATGAATCACCCGACTGCACCACTTCGCCGCCCAGGGCCTGCACCGCATCCACTTTCACCCGTGGTGTGGTGGTGGGCATCACGATGACAGCGCGACAACCGAGTTTGCGGGCCGAGAGGGCGACGCCCTGCGCATGGTTTCCGGCGGACGCGCAGATCACGCCACGTGCCAATTGCTCGGGCGTCAACTGCGCCATCTTGTTATAAGCACCCCGCAGCTTGAAACTGAATACCGGCTGCTGGTCTTCGCGTTTGAGCCAGACCTTGTTGTTAATCCGCTTGGAAAGGTCGCGCGCGAAATCCAGGGAGGTTTCCTGCGCCACCTCATATACCCGCGCATTCAGAATTCGCTGGAGATAGCTTTGATCGGCCGGTAATAGCGCGGGATGGCGGGCGGATGCCCGCGGCTCGCGGCGCTTGGACAGTCGGGTGGGTGTGGAAGTGGGCGTGCGCGGGGCGCGCCGGGGGCCGGCCATTGAATTCCCTCCATGCCGCATCGGGCGGCCAATGATGATAAGCGAGGGTTTGTCCGCACCTGCGTGGGCGCGGCCACGGCGGACCGCATGGGCGTTCGCCGTTGGAGGAGGGCGGGTTCGGACGAAAAAAAGCCCAAGGCCTTGGGGGCCTTGGGCTGAATCCACCATGGAGGCGGTGGAGGAGACAATCGGTGCGGGGCCGACCCGATGGTGCAAGCTGCACGCTGTCGGGTAGCGCTATCGCATGTCTAGAATTCTAGGGCGGAGCATGCTGCGCCGCAATATTTTTTCGATGACTTCTCGTTGGAGACAGGTCTCTAATGAGCAATATCACCGACCGATGGGCGGTCCGTGACCAAGGAGCAAGAGCGCATGGAATGCACGATCGACTGGATGGGCCGCGAAGGCATGAGCTTCGCCGCCACCACGGGCAGCGGTCATCTGGTGACGATGGACGGCGCCCCGGATGGGGGTGGCCGCAATCTGGCGCCGCGGCCGATGGAAATGGTGCTGCTGGGCACCGGCGGCTGCACCGCCTATGACGTGGTGCTGATCCTCAAGCGCGGCCGGCACGATGTGCGCAACTGCCGGGTGCAGTTGAAGGCGGATCGGGCCGACACCGATCCCAAGGTGTTCACCAAGATCCACATGCACTTCGTTGTGGAAGGGCGTGAGCTGTCGCTGCCGGTGGTGGAGCGGGCGGTCAAGCTCTCGCATGAGAAGTACTGCTCGGCCAGCATCATGCTGGCCAAGACGGCGGAGATCACCACGTCGGTGGAACTGATCGAGGTGTGATCCGGCGTTGGGCGGGGGGCTTGATGCGCCACGCTCTATATATAGGCGGCGAGCGTCCGACGCCGTTGTCACTGCGGACGCGCGAGCGCGTCCGCGGCAGCGCAGGCTCAGATCCGATGCGCGGTGGTGGTCATGACCTTGGCCGCCAGACGCATCAACCCCTTGATCGGTGCCGGCAACTCCACCGCGCCCCGGGCGCGCGCCGCATCGGCATGCTCCACCTCTTCCGCCATCATCTGGGCGACGATCGCACGGGAGCTGTGGTCGCCGGCGGGGAGTCGGGTGAGATGGCTGTCCAGATGGGCTTCCACCTGACGTTCGGTCTCCACCACAAAGCCCAGGCTCACCCGGTCTCCCACCCATCCCGCCGCAGTGCCGATGGCAAAGGCCCCGGCGTACCACAGAGGATTGAGCAGGCTGGGTCGGTCGTTCAGCGCCTGCAGCCGCTGGGCGGTCCAGGCCAGATGGTCCAGCTCCTCCTGAGCCGCATGTTCCAGATGCTGACGGAGATCCTCATTGCGAGTGGTCATCGCTTGGGCGCGGTACAGCGCCTGCGCGCAGATCTCGCCCACATGATTCACCCGCATCAGCGCGGCGGATTCACGCCGCTGCGCCTCGGACAAGGCTTCATCGGGCTGCTCTGCCAGCGGCGTCGGCCGCGACATCGGGGCCACACCAGCCAGTGTTTTGAGGCTGTGGTCCAAAGTGGAAATCCACGCATCCATCCGGCTTGGATGGCGACCGCCACGTCCCGCAGAAGAGGGGCCACCCGTCGGGGTTGTCATCGACTCATTCATATCGCCATTCTGGGTGGCATTCCCGGCCCCATTTTGATTGGGGACAAAGCCCGAAGTGGCGGCGGAAGGCGCAGAAGAAACCGTCATGGCCTGACTCATGGATGCTTGGAAAGGGCAGTTTAGGGGCATGCGACATACCTGCCCCAGGGGGTCTGACTTCGCATTTGTGCGATTGGGTGATGACACATTTTTTAATCGCCTACGCGTTGCTTGCATCCAACGAAATCAGGACTTTTACGGGGATGCCGCTGGTCAGCGCGGATGGGAACTGTTGCAATACGGCACAGCTTCATTGCAGGAGCTTGGTTTGTGGAGGCCCGTTCCGGGCGCACAGGCCTCATTGAAGATCTAGGAGTCTCTAATGAAGAAATCTCTCGTCGCGCTGGCTGTGCTGGCTGGTTTCGCTGGTGCCGCTGCCGCTCAATCGTCTGTGACGCTGTTCGGCGTGATCGACGTCGCTGCCCGCTACACCAAGGCCAACGGC
Source organism: uncultured Roseateles sp. (assembly GCA_966211495.1). Classification (GTDB taxonomy): domain Bacteria; phylum Pseudomonadota; class Gammaproteobacteria; order Burkholderiales; family Burkholderiaceae_C; genus Roseateles. Next base: position 142,515 of record CBIHOT010000005.1, read on the forward strand.
CAAAACACCAAGCAACTGTCGAACGACGGCAGCAGCTCCAGCCGTTTCGGCGTTCGTGGCGTTGAAGACCTGGGTGGCGGCCTGAAGGCTGGCTTCTGGCTGGAAAGCGCCCTGTCGGCCGACAACGGTACCGCTGGCGACACCGCCAACCGCTTCTGGAACCGTCGCGCTTCCGTGAGCCTGATGGGCGACTTCGGTGAAGTCCGTCTGGGCCGTGGCAAGACCTCGACCCGCCTGGTTGTGGACGACTTCGACGTCTTCACCACCACCGGCCTGGGTGCGGTTGACCGCGTGTACTCGACCTTCGGTCTGCGTACCACGACGACCGCTGCTGGTGGCGTGCAGTACGACACCAACAACCGCGCTGACAACCTGGTCCAGTACTTCCTGCCCAGCGACCTGGGTGGTGTGTACGGCTCGTTCGACGTGGCTGCCGGTGAAGGCACCCAAGGCAAGAAGATGTACGGTGGCCGTCTGGGCTACAAGGACAGCCTGGCCAACGTCATGATCGGCTACCAGACCACGGACGTGGCCCTGGGCACTGGCACTTCGAAGTTCAAGCAACTGTCCCTGGGCGGCAGCTATGACTTCGGCATGGTCAAGGTCAGCGGCGGTTGGAGCCAGCTGAAGCTCGCCAGCTTCAAGCAGAACATCTACACGATCGGCGCCGTGGTGCCCGTGACGGCCGCTGGTTCGGTGCTGGCCCAGTTCAGCGATGCTGAGACCAACTCTGCTGCTGACGCTACGTCGGGTGCTGGCGATGCCAAGTTCTACACGATTGGCTATCAGCACAACCTGTCCAAGCGTACCGCTCTGTACACGACCGCTTCCCTGATCGACAACAGCGGCCGCGCTGCCTTCCGCGTGGCTGGCAACGCCGTTGCCGCCGTGGCCGGTGGCCGTTCGGGTGGTCTGGACGTCGGTATCAAGCACAGCTTCTAATCCCTCGCGGATCAGCACTTGTGCAAGAAGCCGCCCCTCGGGGCGGCTTTTTTTCGTCTGGACTTTCCGACGCGCCGCTGAGGTTTTCCCTTCACTGGTGCATCGCGCACCAGCAGGCAGCGTGATATGTCTCATATTTGACAGGGTAAGTTCCCGTGGGCGATCTGCAACGCAGACGGTCTGACATTCGACCGTTCCCCCAGAATCAATCACGGCGAACGACCACATCAAACAAAGGAGACATCGCATGAAAAAAGCCGCCATGGCACTGGGCCTGCTGTCCGCGTCGATCGGGTCTGCCTGGGCACAGTCCAGTGTCCAGCTCTACGGCATCGTCGACGTCGGCGTGCGCATGACCAGCAATGCCAACGTCGGGTCTTCCAAGAAGCAGGTCATTCCGGGCGGGATGTCGCAAAGCCGGTTGGGCGTGAACGTCAATGAGGATCTGGGGGGCGGCCTGAAGGCCCTGGTCAACCTGGAGCACCGCCTCAATTCGGACAACGGCACCCAGGCGGCCGCCGACTTCTGGCGCCAGTCGTGGGTGGGCATCCAGTCCGCCGACTTCGGTCGCGTCATGCTCGGCCGCCAATACAACATCCTCTTCGACATCTACACCTCCACCTACGCCTCCTTCAAGTACTCGCCCTACATCGAGGCCTACAAGCCCGAGATCGGCCTGTCCATGGGCGCGCGTCAGGACAACATGGTCAAGTACCTGGTGGAGAAGGGCCCTGTGCGCGGGGAAATCCAGGTGTCGGCCGGTGAAGGCAACAGCCAGAACAAGTCTTACGGCGGTCTGCTGCGCTATGCCGAGGGTGAGTTCGCGCTGGGTGGCGCCTTCCTGACGGTGGAAGACACACTGGGCAAGAAGGTGCGCGGCTACACCGCCGGCGCCGCCTGGACCAGCGGTCCCTGGTATGTGAATGCCTCCTGGGCGACCAACAAGTTCGACCAAGGCGGCCTGCTGGGCGCGGCCTACACCTCCGGCCTGCTCGGCCCGGTGCTCAATGCCGCCGCCAATGACGTCCGCAAGCGCGACATGTATTCCTTCGGCGCCACCTACCAGCTCAGCGCGCAGCTGAACATCGGTGGCCACTACTGGCTGGCCGAGCAGACCCACTATTCGGCCGCGCTGGCCAACACCAAGAGCAAGGGTCACTACTTCGCCTTCGTGGCGGACTATGCCTTCTCCAAGCGCACCGACGTCTACCTGGAAATGGACTACACCAAGCACAAGGGTGCCGTGCGCTTCGCCAACAACGAGGACAAGCGCGGCGGCGCCATCGTTGGCCTGCGTCACCGCTTCTGATCCTCGCGCTCCTTTTCCGCACCTCCGGACGCTCAGCGTCCGTGGAACCGCCCCTCGGGGCGGTTTTTTTCTGGGCGTGTCGCGTCATGCGCACGTCCGGCAGGGCTTATGGACTTCCCCTCTTGCCGCTGGCAGCTTGTGTCCGGATGATGGACGCTTCACACACGCGGACCCGCGGGGCCTGGTGATGTCGCGGGCCACAAGCCGCGCGGCAGTCCGGCGGCCCAGATGACATGCTGGTTTTCATTCTTCGCCGACTGGTGCAAGCCATGGCCGTCATGCTGACGGTGGCCTTTGTCGCCTTCATGCTCTTCCAGTTTGTCGGTGATCCGGTGGCCAGCCTGGCCGGCCAGGACGCCACCCCCGAACAGCGCGCGCAAATCCGTCAGGATCTGGGCCTGGACCGGTCCTTCGTCGCCCAGTTCGCCACCTTCGTCGGCAATGCGGTGCAGGGGGAATTCGGCATCAGCCTGCAGCAACGCCGCAAGGTCTCGTCGCTGCTGGCCGAGCGGGTGCCGGCCACGCTCGAACTCTCCGCGGTGGCGGCCGTCATCGCGCTGGTGGTGGCCATTCCGCTCGGGGTGTATGCGGCGCTGCGCCGCGGCAGCGCGGGCACCCAGATCGTCATGGCGGTCTCTCTCATCGGGGTCTCGTTGCCGACCTTCCTGATCGGGGTGCTGCTCATCCTGGTGTTTGCGGTGCAACTGCAATGGCTGCCCAGCAATGGCCGCGGGGATGTCGTCGCGCTGGGAGGCTGGACCACCGGCCTTCTCACCGTCGATGGCCTGCGGCATGTGCTGCTGCCCGCGATCACCCTGGCGGTGTATCAGCTCACCCTCATCATGCGTCTGGTGCGCTCCGAGATGCTGGAAGTGCTGCGGGCCGACTACATCAAGTTCGCCAAGGCCCGCGGCCTAAGCAACCGGGCCATCTATTTCGGCCATGCGCTCAAGAACACGCTGGTGCCGGTCATCACCGTCACGGGTCTGCAGGTGGGATCGTTGATTGCCTTTTCCATCATCACTGAAACCGTCTTCAACTGGCCCGGCATGGGGCTGCTGTTCATCCAGGCCGTCCAATTCCCCGACATCCCGGTGATGGCTGCCTATCTCTGCCTGATCTCCTTCATCTTTGTGGTGATCAATCTGGTGGTGGACCTGTTGTACTTCGTCGTGGACCCCCGCCTGCGCGTGGGCAGCGGCGCACATTGACATGAGCACCTCGACGCGCGCGGTCCTCCACGGCGTGACCCACGCCGCCGCCGGCACCTATCAGCGACTGCTGGAGGGGCGAGGGGAGCTGGTCGCGCTGCGCCGCGAACTGCATGCGATGCCGGAGCTGGGCTTCGAGGAGCGCCGCACCGGCGCCCGGCTGGTGCAGGCCTTGCGCGCCTGCGGTGTCGATGAAATTCACGAAGGCATCGGCCGCACTGGCCTCGTGGCGGTGGTGCATGGGCAACCCGCCAAGAACGCCAGCGGCTCTGGCGGACCGCGTCTGTTGGGCCTGCGGGCGGATATGGATGCCTTGCCCCTGCGCGAGCAGAACGACTTCGCCTGGAAGTCCGCGACCCCTGGCTTGATGCATGCCTGCGGACACGATGGGCATTGCGCGATGCTGGTGGGCGCCGCCCGCTATCTGGCACAGACCCGCCGCTTCAGCGGCAGCGCAGTGCTGGTGTTTCAGCCCGGCGAGGAAGGTTATGGCGGTGCCCGCGAGATGATTGCCGACGGCCTTTTCGACCGCTTTCCGGTCGAGGCCATCTATGCGATGCACAACTGGCCGCATCTGCCGCCCGGCAAGATCGGCCTGAACCGCGGCGCGATGATGGCAGCGGCCGACCGGGTGCAGATCAACATCCAGGGCCGCGGTGGGCACGGCGCCCATCCGCATCTAAGTGTCGATCCGGTGCTGATCGCCGGCCACATCATCACCGCGGTGCAGAGCCTGGTGTCGCGCAACATCGCGCCGGTGGATCAGGCGGTGGTGAGCCTGTGCGCGATGCAGGCGGGCGATGCCGGTGCCTTCAGCGTCATTCCCGAGCTGGCCCAGCTGACCGGGACGGTGCGCAGCTTCAAGCCGGAAGTGCAGCAACTGCTGGAAGAGCGGATGACGCGGATGGTCGAGTCGGTGGCGCTCGGCTTTGGCGCGAGTGCCAAGGTGGATTACCAGCGGCTGTATCCTGCCACCATCAACAGCGCCCGTGAGGCCGACTTTGCGGTGCGGGTCGCCCGCTGGCTGGTCGGCGCCGAGCATGTGGACGACGAGCTGCCGCCCAGCATGGGATCGGAAGACTTCGCCTTCATGCTGCAAGCGAAGCCCGGCGCCTATCTGCGGCTGGGGCAGGGCGGCCCCTGCGGTCTGCATCAACCGCGCTATGACTTCAATGACGAGATCCTGCCCCTGGGCGCCGCCTTGTTTGCAGCGCTGGTCGAGCAGGGCCTGCCGCTGGACACGCCCTGAAGGCCTTGCTGCGGTGCGTCCCCCACAACCGACTGTCCCACTGTCCGACTCATGAGCCTGTCTTCCAAGCCGCCGGTGCCGCCGTCGATCACGCCCCCTGCTGCCGCGCCCGGCCGTCTGCGCCGGTTCTTTCAAGGGGATGTCTGGTTCTCCTTCACCCGCTCGCCGGTCGCCATCGTGGCGGCGGTGGTGGCGTTGATCTGCCTCGTCTGCGCCGTCTTCGCGCCGTGGGTGGCCCCGCATGATCCCTTCGACCTGACCGCGGTGGACCTGATGGATGCCCGCCTGCCGCCGGCCTGGGTGGAGGGCGGATCCACCAAGTACCTGCTGGGCACCGATGACCAGGGGCGCGACCTGCTGTCCGCGATCATGTATGGGGCCCGCATCTCGCTCGTGGTCGGCGTGGCCTCGGTGCTGCTGTCGATGGTGATCGGTGTAGGGCTGGGCCTGCTGGCCGGCTTCGTCGGCGGCAAGGTGGACAGCCTCATCATGCGCATCTGCGATGTGATGCTGTCGTTCCCCGCCATTCTGGTGGCGCTGCTGGTGGACGGCATCGGCCGCGTCGTGCTGCCCGACACCCACGGCACGCTTGCCTTCCTCGTGCTGGTGCTGGCGATCTCCCTCACCGGCTGGGTGCAATACGCCCGCACGGTGCGCGGTTCGACGCTGGTGGAGCGCAACAAGGAATATGTGCAGGCGGCTCGGGTGATCGGGGTGAAACCCATGGCCATCATGTGGCGCCATGTGCTGCCCAACGTCACCGGCCCGGTGCTGGTGCTGCTGACGCTGCAGGTGGCCTCGGCCATCCTGATCGAGGCCACGCTGTCCTTCCTGGGGGTGGGCGTGCCGCCGACCACGCCGTCGCTGGGCACGTTGATCCGCATCGGCAGCGACTTTCTCTATTCCGGCGAATGGTGGATCACCATCTGGCCCAGCGTGATGCTGGTGATGATCGCCTTGTCGGTGAACCTGCTGGGCGACTGGCTGCGTGACGCCCTCAATCCCCGCCTGCGCTGAGTCCGGAGCCGCCATGCCTGCCTTGCTTGAAGTCCGCCATCTGCGCGTCGAGTTCCCCACCCGCCACGGCACGCTGGTCGCATTGGACGACGTGTCCTTCGACATCGCACCCGGCGAGGTGCTGGGGGTGGTGGGAGAGTCCGGCGCGGGCAAGTCCCTGACCGGCGCGGCCATCATCGGCCTGCTGGAGCCGCCCGGCCGCATTGCCAGTGGCGAGATCCTGCTGGAGGGTCGCCGTATCGACCAGCTCAGCCAGGAGCAGATGCGCCAGGTGCGCGGGCGGCAGATCGGCGCCATCTTCCAGGATCCGCTGACGTCGCTGAACCCGCTCTACACCGTGGGCCGACAGTTGGTCGAGACCATCACCACCCACCTGAGGCTCACGCCGAAGCAGGCCCGCCTGCGCGCCATCGAGCTGCTCGCGGCCACCGGCATTCCAGCGCCGGAAGCGCGTGTGGATCAGTATCCCCATCAGTTCTCCGGCGGCATGCGTCAGCGGGTGGTGATTGCGCTGGCGCTGGCCGCCAATCCGAAACTGATCGTGGCCGACGAACCAACGACCGCACTGGATGTCTCCATCCAGGCGCAGATCATCGCCTTGCTCAAGCGCGTCTGCAGCGAGCAGGGCGCCGCGGTGATGCTGGTCACGCACGACATGGGTGTCATCGCCGAAACCTGTGATCGGGTGGCGGTGATGTATGCCGGCCGCATCGCCGAGATCGGACCGGTGCAGGAAGTGATCCACCGGCCGGGGCATCCCTACACCGTCGGTCTGATGGGCTCGATTCCGGCGATGGATGAGGACCGTGAACGGCTGCTGCAGATTGATGGCTCGATGCCTCGCCTCAACGCCATTCCGCCTGGCTGCGCGTTCCATCCTCGCTGCCCCCATGCGTTTGACCGCTGCCTGCAGCAGCGACCCGAACTGATGCCGGCCACCGCCACGTCCGCGGCCTGCTGGCTGCACGACCGGGCGGCGAGCGCCGCGGCCACCCCAGTCGTGGGCCAGGCCGCATGATCGTGTCAGAAGGACCCAACCCGATGAGCGTGATCACTGAGACCCCTGGCGCGTCCGACGCGGCCACCACCGCCGCTGCCAACGCCGCGACGACCGCCGCCGCCACTGCCCCGCTGGTCGAAGTCAAGGACCTCGCCAAGACCTTCGACGTGTCGGCCCCCTGGCTCAACCGCATGATCGAACGCCGGCCACGCCAGTTCGTTCATGCGGTGGACGGCGTGAGTTTCGAGATTCCACGCGGCACGACGCTGGCGCTGGTCGGTGAATCCGGCTGCGGCAAGAGCACCGTGGCCCGCCTGCTGGTTGGGCTGTACAAGCCGACTGCCGGAGAAGTGCGGGTGGATGGCGCGGACATCGCCACCACGCTGGCCGGGCCGCAGGCGCAGGCCTTGCGCCGTCGCATGCAGATGATCTTCCAGGATCCTTATGCGAGCCTCAATCCTCGCTGGAAGGTGCAGGACATCGTCGCCGAGCCGCTGCGTGAGCATGGGCTGGTGGCGGATGCGCAGATGCTGCGCGGACGGGTGGGGGAACTGCTGCTGTCCGTCGGCCTCGCGCCAGCGGATGCGGAGAAGTTTCCGCATCAGTTCTCCGGCGGGCAGCGTCAGCGCATCTCGATCGCGCGGGCCTTGGCAACGCAGCCCGAATTCCTGGTCTGCGACGAACCCACCTCGGCACTGGATGTGTCGGTGCAGGCGCAGGTGCTCAACATCATGAAGGACCTGCAGCGCCAGCGTGGGCTCACCTATCTCTTCATCTCGCACAACCTGGCGGTGGTGCGGCATGTGGCCGATCAGGTGGGCGTGATGTACCTGGGACGTCTGGTGGAGCAGGCGGACAAGCGAACGCTCTTTGCCATGCCGCGCCACCCCTACACCCGCATGCTGCTGGACGCGATTCCGGACATCCACATGACCGGGCGCGCCCGCACGCCGGTGCGGGGCGAGGTGCCCAACCCCCTCAACCCGCCGACGGGTTGCAGCTTCCATCCGCGATGCCCGCATGCGAATGCGCGCTGCCAGCAGGAGCGTCCGGCGCTCCTGAGCCTGCATGGCGTGCGCGTGGCCTGCCATGCGGTGGAAGAAGGACGGATCAGCGCTGGGGCATGATGGCCGCGCTGGCCGGCGCCGAAGCGGGCGCGGCAGCGGTGACCGCAGTAGCCGCTGTCCCCGCAGGTGCAGCGGGGTTGCCAGCGCCGGTGCCCGCATTCTTCGCCGTTGGCGGCAACTGCAGGGGGCGCTTCTGACCGCAGGCGCTCAGTCCTGCCGCCCCCACCAGTGCCAGTGACAACATCAGGCCCATCAGGGCCTTGCCGCGCTGCGGCTGGGAGTGGTGCGCGGGGGCGCCTACACTTCGGGTCTTCATTTGTTTCATGGACTCCAGTCTAGCGAGTTCGCGCCCCATGACCGTCATTGCCACGCCCCTTTCCGATGTCGACTACGACGCCCGCACCGCCGCCGTGCTGGCCAGCATCGAGCGGCAGGCGGATGCCTGGCTGGAAGAAGATTGCATCGACATCGATCCGCAGCGCACCGGCGGTCTGCTGGAACTGCAGTTCCAGGATCGCAGCAAGATCGTGGTGAACACCCAGCCGCCGCTGCAGGAGCTGTGGCTGGCCAGCCGGCGTGGGGGCTATCACTTCAAGTTCGTCGAGGGTCGCTGGCTGGACACCAAGGATGGCGTCGAATTCTTCGAGCGGCTGTCGCAGGAAATCAGCTTCCACGGCGGCAAGTCGCTGCAGGTCCGGGGCGACTGAAAAGCACAAAGGCGACCGGCTGGTGCCGATCGCCTGAGTCTTCGGGCCGTGGTTGGTCCGCGCTGCGGGTCGACCGGGATCAGCGGGTCGCCCAGATCAGCGCGTGATCTCCGTCAGCGCTTGAAGAGATCGAGGATGCTCTTCTTCTCGTCTTCCGAGCCGGACGCCGGCACATGCTCATCGCCGGTCAGCGCGCGCACGCCCTGGTTCTCGGCAAACTCGTCGTAATACCACTCACCGTTGATGTTGGTCACCCCCGTGGCTGGCGGCTGAATCTCGGCCACCGGGGTGTTGCGCAGCGCGTACTGCATGAACTCAATCCACACCGGCAGCGCCAGACCGCCACCGGTTTCACGGTCGCCCAGCTTGCGGGGCTGGTCGTAGCCGATCCACACCACCGACACCAGATTGGGCTGGAAGCCGGCGAACCACGCATCCATTGAGTCGTTGGTCGTGCCGGTCTTGCCATACAGGTCCGGCCGCTTGAGCGTGGCCTGGGTGCGGGCCGCCGTGCCGCTGCGCGCCACTTCCTGCAGCAGGCTGTCCATCAGGAAGGCATTGCGCGGATCGATCGCCCGCTGGCTTTCGTCCAGCACCTTGGGCTGGGCCTGATAGAGCAGTCGGCCCTGATGGTCGGTGATGCGCTGCACCAGCGCCGGTCCGACGCGGTAGCCGCCGTTGGCAAACACCGAATAGGCCTGCGCCATCTGCATCGGAGTGACCGAGCCGGCCCCCAGGGCCATGGTCAGATAGGCCGGATGCTTGTCCGCATCGAAGCCGAAGCGGGTGACCCAGTCCTGCGCGTACTTCACGCCGATGGATTGCAGCACGCGGATGGACACCATGTTCTTCGACTTGGCCAGTGCGCGGCGCAGCGGCATCGGGCCGTCAAAGGTGCCGTCGTAGTTCTTCGGCTCCCACGGTTGGCTGCCGGTGGTGCTGGCGTCGAAGAACAGCGGCGCATCGTTCACCACGGTCGCGCCGTTGAAGCCCTTTTCCAGGGCAGCGGAATAGATGAAGGGCTTGAAGCTGGAGCCCGGCTGGCGCCAGGCCTGGGTGACGTGATTGAACTTGTTCTTGTTGTAGTCGAAGCCGCCCACCAGCGCATGCACGCTGCCGTCCTTCGGATTGAGGGCCACCATCGCGCCTTCCACTTCCGGCAGCTGGGTGATGGTCCATTCTTCCTTGTTGTTGCGCGTCAGCTTGATCACCCGGATCACCGCGCCGCGCCGGATGCGCGTCTTGGGATTGCCCTTTTCCGACAAGCCGGAGGTGGCGGGCTTCAGGCCTTCGCCGGTGATGGTGATGGACTCGCCGCTTTGCAGCGCCGCCGTCACCTTCTTCGGATCGGCTTCCAGCACCACGGCCGCGAGCAGTTCGTCATTGGCCGGATGGTCGCTCAGCGCTTCGGCGATCCGCGGATCCAGCTCCTTCGGGTCGGCCGGCAGATCCACATAGGCTTCCGGACCTCGATAGACCTGACGACGCTCGAAGTCCATGATGCCGCGGCGCAGCGCGCGGTAGGCCTTCTCCTGCTCATCGGACTGCAGGGTGAGATAGACGTTCAGACCGCGGGTGTAAGCCTCTTCCCCGTACTGGCTGAAGATGAGCTGGCGGGCCAGCTCGGCCACGTATTCGGCATGGCTCACCGTGTCCTGGGGCGGACGGATGCGCAGCTTCTCGGCCTTGGCCTGCGCATGCTGCTCCGGGCTGATGAAGCCCATCTCCAGCATCCGGTCGATGATGTATTGCTGGCGCAACGTGGCGCGGCGCGGGTTGTTGATGGGGTTGTAAGCAGATGGTGCTTTTGGCAACCCGGCGAGCATGGCCGCTTCGGCAATGGAGATCTCCTTGAGCGGCTTGCCGAAGTAGACCTCGCTGGCGGCGGCAAAGCCGTAGGCGCGATGACCCAGGAAGATCTGGTTCATGTAGATCTCGAGGATCTTCTCCTTGGACAGCGCGCTTTCAATCTTCAACGCCAGCAGGATCTCGTAGATCTTGCGGGTGAAGGTCTTCTCGGTGGAGAGATAGAAATTGCGAGCCACCTGCATGGTGATGGTGGAGGCCCCCTGACTCTTGGACTCCCCCACATTGGCCAGACCGGCCCGGATCACCCCAAGGTAGTCCACCCCCCCATGCTGATAGAAGCGGGCATCCTCAATGGCGAGCACCGCGTCCTGCATCACCTTGGGAATCTCGCGGATGTTGGAGTAGGAGCGGCGCTCCTCGCCATACTCGCCCAGCAACTGACCGTCCGCCGACAGCACCCGCAGCGGCAGCTTGGGCTGGTATTCGGTCAGCCCGCTGATGTCCGGCAGGCTCGGATAGGCCATGGCCAGGGCCATGCCTGCCAACAAAGCCACAGAAAGCACGCCTGCAAGTAACAGTCCGAACAGCCAGCCCACCGCGCGGACCAGCCAGTGACGGGGGGCCTTGCGGGTTTTGGGCCGCCCTTGCGATCCGCGATCCCGCAGGTCGGCGGAAAAGGAGGAAGAGGGGGAGTCGGGGGAGTCGTCGGAGGTTTTCTTCGCGGGCATGACCAAAGTGTGCATTTTTGCGTGCCCACCCGTTCCCGATCAGGGGCTGTACGGGTGCGAATCCGGCCGCTTCAGGCGATTATAGGAAGGCGCGTGGGCCACCGGACTGGTGTCCATGGCGAACAGCGACCCTGCGCGCAAGCGCACGCTTTCCGGGCACTTTTTCGGCTTTTGGCACCCTTTCGTAGCGTGTAGGTTACGCAACGCGGTGTTACGTGCTGTGACTGCTTTGCCTTGGGGCATCAAAGGCTTTGCTGCTAGCATTCAAGTAACTTATTAACAAACCGGCGCAGTGTGCGGCGCGTTGGGGGAACGCATCATGGGGTTGTTGGACGTACTACTGGGACGCACCCATCCGCCCATGATTGGCCTGGACATTTCATCGTCCAGCGTCAAGCTCGTGGAGTTGAGTCAAAACGCAAATGGTGAATACGTTCTCGAACGTTTCGCCACAGAGCCTTTTGAAAAGGGATGGATCACGGACGGCCAGATCGAGAAATTCGATGAGGTCGCCGAGGCTGTGCGCCGTGTGGTGACTCGCAGTGGCAGCAAGACGCGGCACGCCGCGCTGGCAATGCCGCAATCGGCGGTCATCACCAAGAAGATCATGCTGCCTGCGGGCCTGCGTGAAGAAGAGCTGGAGCTTCAGGTTGAAGCCGAGGCCAATCAATACATTCCGTTCTCGCTGGATGAGGTGAGTCTGGACTTCTGCGTGATCGGGCCCAGCCCGACGTCGGTGGGCGACGTGGAAGTCCTGATTGCCGCGTCCCGCAAGGACCGTGTGCAGGATCGTCAGGCGCTTGCTGAAGCGGCGGGTCTGCGTCCGACCGTGCTGGACATCGAGTCCCATGCCTCGCGCATGGCGATGGGCCGCCTGGTCGAGACGCTGCCCAATGAAGGCAAGGACGCGCTGGTGGCCCTGTTTGAAATTGGCGCGGACACCACCAGCCTCAAGGTGCTGCGTGACGACGAAATGCTGTATGACCGGGATCAAGCCTTTGGCGGTTCCCAGCTCACCATGCTGATTTCGCGCCAATATGGTTTCTCATTTGAAGAAGCCGAGCAGAAGAAACTCAGCGGCGAATTGCCGGAGGACTATGAGACCCAAGTGCTCAATCCTTTTGTCGACAGTTTGTCGCAGGAAATCGGCCGTGCACTGCAGTATTTCTTCACCAGTACTCCTCACCACAAGGTGCACTACGTGATGCTGGCTGGCGGAACTGCAACGCTTCCTGGTCTGAAGGAACGCGTGACCGAATTGACCGGATTCGCCTGCATGGTGGTGAATCCTTTTGAAAACATGGTGCTCGGCTCCGCAGTGCGTGAAAACAAGCTGCGCCGCGAGGCACCGGCCTACCTGACGGCCTGCGGGCTGGCGATGCGGAGGTTTTTTCAGTGATTCTGATCAACCTGCTCCCGCATCGCGAGGAGAAACGCAAGCGCCGTGAGACCGCGTTCTACGTCGGTCTGGGCATGTCGCTGGTGGCCGGCGCGCTGGTCGCGGGCGTGATCTATCTGCTGCTTGAGCAGATGACATCCGCCCAGGTCGAACGCAACACCTTCCTGAAGTCCGAGATCACCAAGCTCGATGAGCAGATCAAGGACATCGCCACGCTGCGCGCCGAAATCGACGCGCTGCGGGCCCGCCAGCGTGCGGTGGAAGACCTGCAAAGCGATCGCAACACGCCGGTGCACCTGCTCAACGACCTGGCCAAGATGACGCCCGAAGGGATCTACCTGATGGGCATTCGTCAGACCGGCAAGTCGGTGATCGTGTCCGGTCAGGCGGCGACCAACGAGCGTGTGTCGGAGATGCTGCGCAATCTGGGCCACGCCGAATGGCTGGAGAACCCGGAGCTGGTGGAAATCAAGCTGGCCACGACCAACGCCCGTGACGCCCGCCGCCTTTTCGACTTCTCGATGAAGGTGGCCATCAAGAGTACAGCGCCGGAGCCCGTCCCGGGTGCCGCGAGCGCACCGGGTGGTCCGAAGCCGGCCCCGGCCAACAAGAGGTGAGGACTGCATGGCTGACCTCAAAAACCTGGATCTGAACGCCTGGTTCGCCGACTTCTCGAGCCAGTTTCAGAATCTCGATCCCAAGAAGCCGGGCCAGTGGCCCATCGCACCGAAGATCCTGACCTTCATCTTCGTGGCCGTTGCGGCCGTGGTGGCGGCCTGGTTCGTGGTGCTGTCCGATGCCAACGACGCCCTGGAAGCCGAGAAGGCGCGCGAGCCTGCCCTCAAGGAGGACTATCGCGGCAAGCTGGCCCAGGCGGTGAACCTGCCCGAACTGCTCAAGCAGAAGCGCCAGGTTGAGGAATATGTCCTCCAACTGGAAAAGCAGTTGCCGGGCAAGGCTGAAATGGACGCGCTGCTGTCCGATATCAACCAGGCGGGCCTGGGTCGTGGTCTCCAGTTCGAGCTGTTCCGTCCGGGACAGATCGTGATGAAGGACTACTACGCCGAGCAGCCGATTGCCTTGAAGGTATCGGGTCAATATCACGATATCGGGTCGTTCACGGCTGACGTGTCCAACCTGTCCCGCATCGTGACGTTGCATGATCTGACCATCGTGACGCCGCCGCAAGCCGGTGGCGCCAAGGGTGGTGGTGATGGTCACCTGGTGATGGACGCTACCGCACGTACGTACCGCTATCTCGACCCCGCTGAAGTGGAAGAGCAGAAGCGCACTCAACAACAGGCAGGGAAGAAGAAATGACGCGTCCTACGCTCACTCGCTCTCTGCTGGGCAGGACCGTGGCCCTCGGGCTGTGCGGCATGGCGCTGGCGGCTTGCACGTCTTCGACGGACGAGCTCCAGCAGTGGATGGAAGAGCAGCGCCAGCAGACCAAACCGTCGGTCAAGCCGCTGGATCCGCCCAAGAAGTTCCTGCCTCAGGCGTATGAGGCAGCCAGCATGGTGGACCCGTTCAACTTCCAGAAGTTGACGGTGGCCTTCAAGCAGGAAGCCGCTCAGCCGAGTTCGCTGCTGGCGTCCGAGATGAAGCGGCGCAAGGAGGCTCTGGAAGCCTTCCCGCTGGACGGCATGACCATGGTGGGCAGTGTGGTCCGCAATGGTCGGCAGTTCGGGCTGCTGCGGGTCGAAGGCCTGCTGTATTACGTCAAGACCGGTGATTACATGGGCCAGAACTTTGGCCGGATCACCAAGATCAGCGAAACCGAAATCACGTTGCGAGAAGTCGTCCAGGACGCTGCGGGCGAATGGATTGAACGCACCAGTACTCTCCAGCTACAGGAGCAGGGACGATGAAGACTTTTGTGGAGAACGCTTCCATGAGCGCCCGAACGAGCGACCCGTCGACGAACGGGACCAGCCAGACCAAGACCCGTGCCGGTTGGCGAGTGCTGGCCTGTGCCCTGGGCCTGGCGGCCCTGATGCCGGTGCAGGCATTCGCGCAGAACCTCATCCGTTCCATCACCTCGACGCAGCAGTCCGGCAATGATGTCGTGCGCATCGAGCTGTCCAAGCCGCTGACGGAAGTGCCCAAGGGCTTCGCCGTCCAGGTGCCGCCGCGTATCGCGCTGGACCTGCCGGGCGTGAGCAACGGCATCGGCCGCAACCTGGTGGACATCAACACCGGCAACATGCGCACGGCCAATGTGGCCCAGGCGGGTGACCGTACCCGCGTGGTGCTGAACCTGCGCCAGGCCAGCACCTATCGTGCACAGCTGCAGGACAGCGCACTGCTGATCTTCCTGGACTCGAGCCCGGCGGCCCAGCCGACGGCTGCAGCCGAGGCGGCCAGCGGTGTCACCACCGAGCCGCTGCATTTCGCACCGAGCCAGAACACCGGCGTGCAAGCGCTGCAGGACATCGACTTCCGCCGCGGTGCTGATGGCGCCGGCCGTGTGGTGGTGAATCTGCCCAGCAGCCAGATCGGCGTGGACATCCAGCAGCAGGGCAAGAGCCTGGTGGTGGAATTCCCCCGCAGCTCGCTGCCGGAACGTCTGCGTCGTCGCATGGATGTGACCGACTTCGGCACCCCGGTGGACACCGTGGTGGCCACCCAGACCGGTGACCGCGTCCGTCTGGTCGTGACCCCGCGCGGCAACTGGGAACACAGCGCCTACCAGAGCGACAACCAGTTCGTGCTGGAAGTGCGTCCCCAGAAGGTCGATCCGAACAAGCTGACCCAGGGTCCTGGCTATGCCGGCGACAAGCTGAGCCTGAACTTCCAGAACATTGAAGTGCGTGCCCTGCTGCAGGTCATTGCCGACTTCACCAACTTCAACGTGGTGACCAGCGATGCCGTGACCGGCAACGTGACTCTGCGCCTGAAGGACGTGCCCTGGGACCAGGCGCTGGACATCATCCTGCAAGCCAAGGGTCTGGGTCTGCGCAAGTCCGGCAATGTGCTGTGGATTGCACCGAAGGAAGAGCTGGCGCTGAAGGAAAAGGCCGAGCTCGAAGCCAAGGCGCAGATCACCCAGCTCGAGCCGCTGCGGACCCAGTCGTTCCAGCTCAACTACACCAAGGCTGAAGAAATCGCCAAGGGCCTGACGGGCCAGAACAATGGCGGCAGCTCCAGTGGTGGCGGCAGCAACACGACCCGCATCCTGTCGCCCCGCGGCAGCCTGATTTTCGAAACCCGTACCAACCAGCTGTTCATCAGCGACATCCCTTCCAAGCTGGAAGAGATCGCCGCGATGATCGCCAAGATCGACATCCCGGTTCGCCAGGTGCTGATCGAAGCCCGCATCGTGGAAGCGACCGATACCTTCGGCCGTACCCTGGGTGTGAAGCTCGGCACGACGACCGGTATCAATGGCGCCTACAACGTCGGCGGCAGCAAGGTGGTGGTCGGCGGCAACTACAACGGCGTGGGCTGGCAGACCGGTCAGCTGGCGACTCAGCCTGACTTCACCAGCAGCCAGTTCGTCAACTTCGGTGCCAACACCACGTCCGACGTGTTTGCCGGTGCCAATGCTGCGAACTTCGCAATCTCGCTGTTCGGCTCGAGCGCCAGCCGCTTCCTGAACCTGGAGCTGTCGGCTCTGGAATCGGACGGCAAGGGCAAGATCGTGTCGAGCCCGCGTGTCGTGACGGCTGACCAGACCAAGGCGCTGATCGAGCAGGGTGAAGAAATTCCGTATCAGCAGGCCACCTCGAGCGGCGCCACGGCGGTGACCTTCAAGAAGGCTGTGCTGAAGCTGGAAGTGACGCCGCAGATCACGCCGGAAGGCAACGTGATCCTGACCGTGGACGTCAACAAGGACAGCCGCGGTACCCTGACCACCATGGGCTATGCCATCAACAACAAGCATGTGCAGACCCTGGTGCTGGTGGAAAACGGCGGCACGGTGGTGATCGGCGGTATCTACACGCAGGACGAGCAGGAATCCGAGAACAAGGTGCCTTACCTGGGAGACATCCCGCTGCTGGGCAACCTGTTCAAGAACCGTGCTCGCACCTCCAACAAGACCGAACTGCTGATCTTCATCACGCCCAAGGTGGTGAGCGACCGCATCTCGGCATCCCGCTGATCCTCGCTGGATGAAGCTGTCTCTGGTCGGCATGCCCGGCGGTGGGAAATCCACCGTCGGCCGACTGCTGGCCAGACAGCTGGATGCCCCCTTCATCGACTCCGACGCCGAGATTGAAAAAACGCTCGGCGGCGAGACGATCAAGGACTACTTCGCCCGCAAGGGCGAATTGTCGTTTCGGGATCTCGAAAGCCGTGTCATTGATGAGCTGCTGCGGCAGCCCGGCGAGATGGTGCTGGCGACCGGGGGGGGCGCGGTCTTGCGCGACATCAACCGCGACCGGCTCCACGAGCATTCGACGGTCGTCTACCTTCGCTCCTCCCCGGACGAACTCTTTCGCCGTCTGCGGCACGACACCACCCGTCCGCTGCTGCAGGTGGCCAATCCCCTGGCGAAGCTGCGCGAGCTTTATGCGCAGCGCGATCCCCTCTACCGGCGCTGTGCCCACTTCGTGCTGGAGACGAGCCGCCCGTCGGTCAATGGCCTGGCCAACATGATCCTGATGCAGCTGGAACTGGCCGGCCACATCGATCCGGCTCGAGTCGCCGCCACGGTGGGTGCGAGCGTTGTGACCGCCCCTTCGGCGGCGGGCCCTTCGGAGTTGCGCGGCGAGGGCCCGTACACTCCGGAGACATGAGCTCCACCGTTCCGTCCTCCGCGTCCTCTTCTTCTCTGCCCTACGCCTGCGTGCCCATCGACCTGGGCGAGCGCAGCTATGACATCCGCATTGCGTCGGGTCTGCTGGATCAGCCGGACACCTGGACCGGACTGCCACGCGCCTCGACCGCCCTGATCGTCACCAACGACATCGTGGCACCGCTCTACCTGGAGCGTCTGCGCCAGCAACTGTCGGCCGTCTATCGCCGGGTCGAGACCTTGGTGCTGCCGGACGGTGAAGCCCAGAAGAGCTGGGACAGCCTGGACCGCATCATGGACCACCTGCTTGCTGCAACGGCGGACCGCAAGACGGTGCTGTTTGCGCTGGGCGGCGGGGTCATCGGCGACCTGACCGGCTTTGCTGCCGCCATCTACATGCGCGGCGTGCCTTTCGTTCAGGTGCCCACCACCTTGCTGGCCCAGGTCGATTCGTCGGTGGGTGGCAAGACCGCCATCAATCATCCCCGCGGCAAAAACATGGTGGGGGCTTTCTACCAGCCCGCGCGTGTCGTGGCCGATCTGGACACCCTGGACACCTTGCCACCGCGCGAACTCTCCGCCGGTCTGGCAGAGGTCATCAAATACGGCCCGATTGCCGATGCAGCTTTCCTGGACTGGATCGAGCAGAACCTGCCGGCGCTGATGGCGCGTGACAAGCAGGCCCTGGCCTACGCGGTGCAACGCAGTTGCGAGATCAAAGCCTGGGTGGTGGGACAGGACGAGCGCGAATCCGGTCTGCGCGCCATTCTCAACTTCGGCCACACCTTCGGCCATGCGATCGAAACCGGCATGGGCTATGGCCGATGGCTGCATGGCGAGGCGGTCGGATGCGGCATGGTGCTGGCGTCCGACCTCTCGGCACGCCTGGGTCTGGTGCCGGCCGCCTTCGTGGACCGCATGAAGCGACTGGTCCAGGCGGCTGGTTTGCCAGTGGTGGCGCCTGCGCTGGGGCTGGACCGTTATCTGGAACTGATGCAGATCGACAAGAAGAACGAGGGCGGCGACATCCGTTTCGTGGTCATCGAAGGTCTGGGCAAAGCGGGCGTCCGCAGCGCTCCCACCGAACTGATTGCCGAGGTTCTGACCACCCATTGCGACCCCTCCGCCGACTCCTGGCCTGGCTGACTGAATCAGCCGCCCGACACAGACGCCTGACGCGACCACCATGACCGATACGCTGCGTGCTTCCTATGCTTCCCACCCAGCCCACAGTCGCGGTCGCCGCCATCCGGAGCGTCCGGCGCCCACGCGCAGCGACTACCAGCGCGACCGGGACCGCATCGTCCACAGCAGCGCCTTCCGTCGCCTTGTCTACAAGACCCAGGTCTTCCTCAACCATGAGGGCGACCTGTTCCGCACCCGCCTGACCCACTCGCTGGAAGTGGCGCAACTGGGTCGCTCCATCGGCCGCAGCCTCGGTCTGGACGAGGACCTCATCGAGACGGTGGCCCTGGCGCATGACCTGGGCCACACGCCCTTCGGCCATGCGGGCCAGGACGTCCTGAATGACTGCATGCAGGCCCACGGCGGCTTCGAGCACAACCTGCAGTCCCTGCGGGTGGTGGACCAGCTGGAGCAGCGCTACCCGCAGTTCGACGGCCTCAACCTCAGCTTCGAAAGCCGCGAGGGCATCCTCAAGCATTGCAGCAAGCGGGACGCCTTGCGCCTGGAGGCGATGGAGCCGGGCGGGGTGGCCGCCCGCTTCCTCACGGGTGGCCAGCCCAGCCTGGAAGCCCAGCTCTGCAACCTGGCCGACGAAGTCGCCTACAACGCGCACGACGTGGATGACGGCGTGCGCTCCGGCCTGATCACGCTGGAGCAGTTGGAGCAGGTGCCGCTGGTCAAGCGCTTCCTGGACGACACCCTGACCGAGTTCCCCCACCTCACCGGCAAACGCCTGCTGGCCGAGACCATCCGCCGCATGCTGTCGGAGCAGGTCTACGACATCATTGCCGCCACCCGCAGCGCCATCCAGGACGCCGGCATCACGACGGCAGATGACGCGCGCGCCGCGGGCCCGCTGGTCCGCTTCACGCCCGCCATGCGACAGGCCAGCACCGAGCTCAAGCGCTTCCTCTTTGCCAACCTCTACCGACATGCGGCGGTGCAGGAGAAGCGCGCCAGCGCCGAAGAAGTGCTGCGCGATCTCTTCCAGATCTACCTGGACGATCCTGCCAAGCTGCCGGCCGACTGCGCCAATCCGGACGATCATCCCCGCGCCTGTGCCGACTACATCGCCGGCATGACCGACCGGTATGCGCTGAAGGAGCATGAGCGCCTGACCGGGAAGAAGCTCTTCGGCTGATCGGCCTGCTCCCCTGCAGACGCAACTGAGGCCCCTGACGCCCCTGACGCCGAAGCGCGCCTTCACCGCTCCAGCGATCCCTTGAGCGGGATCGACGGCTGCGCATTGCGCTGAACTGGCGCATGCCGACCCCCGGGCTGCTCGCGGCGATGGGGTGGCGGGCGCGACGCATGCCATGGGCACCCTCGCTGCATGCCAACCCTTTGCAGGGCACGGTTCTCAAAGACGCCACCCTGGGCTCTTTTACGGAAGTCAAGAAGGGAATGGTCGGCAAGGCCGACCAGGAATGACATGGAGTAAAAGGGCCCAGGGTGGTGGCTTTGAAGCGCAGTCACCCCCTGATGGCGAACCTGAAACGCGTCGGTGCACTGCTCATTCATAATTGGGGACAGACTTCCCCAAGCCGCTCGATCCCCCAAAAGCATCATGGCCCGTCTCCCCCGCCTCGCCCTGGCCCACCACCTCCACCACATCATCCACCGCGGCCACAACCTCCAGCCGATCGCCCAGGACGACGACGACCGCCGCGCCTTGATCGCGGCTTTGCAGGACTGCGCCGCCACTCAGAAGGTGGCCATCCACGCCTACGTGGTCATGCCCAACCACCTGCATCTGCTGGCCACCCCCACCACCCAGGACGGCCTCTCCCGAATGATGCAGTCCCTCGGTCGCCGCTATGTCGCCGCTTACAACCAGCGCCACCAGCGCGTCGGGACCCTCTGGGAAGGACGTTTCCGTGCGGCCCCGGTGGAAGCGTCCGCCTTCCTGCTGCCCCTCATGCGCAGCATCGAACTCAACCCCTTGCGCGCCGGCCTCGCCACCGAACCGGCGGACTATCCCTGGTCCTCCGCCGCCCACCATCTCGGCCGCCGCCGCGACCCTCTCATCAGCGATCCCCCCGACTTCTGGGCCCTGGGCAACACCCCGTTCGAGCGCGAACTGACCTGGCGTCGTTGGCTGGAAGAGGGCGAAGCCGAAGCCGACCGCAAGCGCCTGATTGATGCGGCGCTCAAAGGATGGCCCTTGGGCTCCCCGGCGTTTCTCGCGGCGCTATCCGAGCTCAGTCCCCGCCCCACCGCGCCACGTCCCCGAGGCCGCCCCAAAAAACAGCCCATTCAAGACTCTGTCCCCATTTAACGAACAACAGGCCCTGCACCGTTCGTTAATTCGACCCTGACCCCATTTAGTTGCGCTTGTGTGCGTTTGCCGTCGTTGCTAACCTGCGCGGGTTTCCCAAAGAACCCCCTGGAGGCCACCGATGTCGGCAGCTCAACTTCCGCAGGCGCAAACCGCCGCTCCCACGACCTCTGCCGAAGAGATTCGCGCCCTTGCCGATCAAGGCCTCTATCGCCCGTCCAATGAAAAAGACGCGTGCGGCCTGGGCTTCGTGGCGCACATCAAGGGCCAGAAGAATCACCACATCGTCCAGCAGGGTCTGAAGATTCTGGAGAACCTGGACCACCGCGGCGCGGTCGGGGCCGACAAGCTGATGGGCGACGGCGCCGGCATCCTGATCCAGATCCCCGACGAGTTCTACCGCGCCGAGATGGCCCAGCAGGGCGTCGTCCTGCCCCCGCCCGGCGAATACGGCGTCGGCATGATCTTCCTGCCCAAGGAACATGCCTCCCGGCTGGCGTGTGAACAGGAACTGGCCCGCGCCATCAAGGCCGAAGGCCAGGTGCTGCTCGGCTGGCGCGACGTGCCGGTGGACCGGGACATGCCGATGTCGCCCACCGTCCGCGAGAAGGAACCGATCATCCGCCAGATCTTCATCGGCCGCGGCCCGGACATCATCGTCCCCGACGCGCTCGAGCGGAAGCTCTATGTCATCCGCAAGACGGCCTCCAGCGCCATCCAGGCGCTCCAGCTGACCCACAGCCGCGAGTACTACGTGCCCAGCATGAGCTGCCGCACCGTCATCTACAAGGGTCTGCTGCTGGCCGATCAGGTGGGCAAGTACTACAAGGACCTGGCCGATCCGCGGGTGGTCTCCGCCATCGCCCTGGTGCACCAGCGCTTCTCCACCAACACCTTCCCCGAATGGCCGCTGGCCCACCCCTACCGCATGGTGGCGCACAACGGGGAGATCAACACCGTCAAGGGCAACT
>CBIHOT010000006.1:0-143456 GCA_966211495.1 uncultured Roseateles sp.
AACTCCAACACAAACTCAAACTCCAACTCCAACTCAAACCCCGACTCTCACTCCGACTCCTAATCCGCATCCGACACCCACACCGACACCCACAACGACAACGACAACGACATCGGGATCGGCATACGCGTCCGCGTCCGCATCCGCATCGACAGCCATACCGACTTTTCCTCCTGCCGCCCATGGACCGCCACATCGCCAGAAGCTCCGATGGACCCCCTCAATACGCCGAGGCACTCGACAGCGTTGTGCAACAACTGCCCTGTGATGCGGCAGCGCTGCTGAAGCTGGACGGCGCCACGCTGCGTCCGGTGGCGGTTCACGGCCTGACCGAGGAAGCTTTGCACCGGCGGTTTCCATTGGCCGGGCACCCTCGCCTCGCGACGCTGATGGCCAGCACCGCCCTCCATCGATTCGCACCGGACTGCGGCCTGCCCGACCCGTACGACGGACTCATTGACCATCCGCAGTCGCTCACTGACCCGTTGTTGCCGGTGCATGACTGCATGGGGGCGCCGCTGATCGTCCGCGGGAAACCCTGGGGCGTCGTGACGTTTGACGCCCTGAACCCCGGGGCGTTTGATGCGGTCGATGAATCGCTGATGGCCGAAGCCTTGTCCTCCGTTGCCGAGGCGGTGGCGGCTTTGGAGTCGGGCGGCACACCCGTGGACGAGGCGGCATCGCTGCGGACGCAGACCGATCCTCGGTCGCGCTCCCGGTCGGTCCCCCGGTCGCCCTCCCAGCCGGACTCCCGGTCCGACTCCCGGTCCGACTCCCGGTCTGGCTCTCAGTCTGCTCCCCGGTCGGACTTCCCGTCCATCTCCCGGTCCGTCGCCACCATCGTTCGGGAGACCCGGCAGCTCGAGGGCCGCAGCCCGGCCTGGCAGCAGTTGATGCAGGAGGTGGACACCGTCGCCCCATCGGACCTCACTGTCCTGATTCTGGGAGAGACCGGCACCGGCAAGGAACTGGTCGCCCACCGGCTGCACGAAGGGTCGCGGCGCTCCCAGCGTCCCTTTGTGCAGGTGAATTGCGCCGCATTGCCCGAGACCCTGGCCGACAGCGAGCTGTTCGGCCACCGCCGCGGCGCTTTCACCGGCGCGACCCAGGACCGCATGGGCAAGTTTGAACTCGCCGCGGGCGGCACGCTGATGCTGGATGAGGTGGGCGAGCTTCCGCTGCCGGTCCAGGCAAAACTGCTTCGGGTGCTGCAGAGCGGCGACATCCAACGCCCGGGCAGCGACGCACCGCTGCGGGTGGATGTCCGCGTGGTCGCCGCCACCAATCGCGATCTGCGGACCGAAGTGGCGGCAGGTCGCTTCCGGGCCGATCTGTATCACCGGCTGGCGGTCTATCCGGTGCATGTGCCGCCTCTGCGGGCACGGGGGCGTGATGTGCTCGCGCTGGCCGGCGTCTTCCTCGAGGAGAACCAGCATCGGCTTGGCGCGCGCAATCTGCGACTGTCTCCCGCGGCTCGGGACGCCTTGCTGCATCACGACTGGCCCGGCAATGTGCGGGAGCTTGAACACCTCATCAGCCGTGCGGCGCTGCGCGCCTGGGCCGAAGCGCGCGGCCGTGTCCAGCGATGGACGTCGATCGAGCCGGAGCATCTTTTGCTGTGGCCCAAAGGCCGACATGCATCCGCAGCGGTGCCAGTTGGAGGGGCCGTCACGCCCGGCGAGCGGGGCACTGGCCGCGCAGTCCATACCGGCGACCTAAGTCCCACAGCGCACTCGACAGCGCCCTCGACGGGCATTACTGCCGACGCACGGACTGTGGCGCAGACGGGGCAGACCGGGCAGACCGGGCAGACCGGGCAGACCGGGCAGACCGGGCAGATGGGGCAGATGGGGCAGATGGGGCAGACGGGGCACACAGAGCAGACGGAGCAGACGGAGCAGACGGAGCGGATGGAGCGGATGGAGCAGAGGTGGCAGACGGAGCACACAGCGCATACGGAGCGCTTCAGCGCCCGCACAGCGCAACGCCTCATGCCCGGAAGCGATCTCGCCTCCCCTGCCTCCACGCTCCGCGAGGCGACCGAGGCCTTCCAGCGCCAATGGCTGGAAGCGCTGCTCCGGCGTCATCCGGACTCGATGGCATCGGCGGCGCGCGAAGCTGGCATGGACCGCAGCAACTTTCATCGCCTGATCAAGAAGTGGGGCCTGTCAGGCGGTCGTCGTTGACAGCTGGCCGTCCCCGGTCGGGGTAGAGGCCGCCGCGCGACAAGGCGCCCTCTTGCGCGGGCTCACCCGGCGTGCCGGCTTCCCACGCTGCGCGCTCTGGCGAGCTGCCCTCCCATGCAGCGCGCTCAGGCGATTTCCCCTCCCACGCAGAACGCTCCGTTGAGCTGCCCTCCCATCCCGGGCGCCCGGGCGACTCACCCTCACCCGCAGAACGCTCCGTTGAGCCGCCCTTCCATCCCGCGCGCCCGGGCGACTCACCCTCCCACTCACTACGCTCCGTCGAGCCATCCCCCTCCGGCGGCATCACCATCCAGGTTTCCGGGGAGCACAGCCGCCGATAGAGTCCGAATACCCTCGCCTCCAGCTCCTGCGGCGTGCGGCACACCCGGGCACCAATGAGACGGGCGCGGAAGTTGTACATCTGCTCCCGCACCGATGCCGACCACGCTCGTCCGGACTCCTGCGGATCGAAGGAGCTGTGACGCAATATGCGCAACCACCCCGCGAGCACCCGATAGGGCAACCCCGCCAGTGCATCCGCGAGCGAACCCGAAGGCAAGGCCGCGTCATGGCCGACATAGATCCGCTGCAGCATCAACAGGCGGATCACCAGCGCAGGGTCCGTGGCCGCCGCCATCGCGAGCGTCTCGCGTGATGCGCCCTGCTCCACCAGCCGATTGAGCTTGTGCAGCACCCGCAGGTCACAGCAGGGCAGCGCCCGCACCGATTCATCGTGCCACGCCTGGATCATCGGCCCCTGAAAGAACTGCACCCCCAGACGTCGCAACCGCAGGTAGTCCGCGGGCGACTGCAACCTGTCCGCGATGACCTCCAGATCGAAGCAGGACGCCCGTCGGAGCCAGCCCGCCCACGCAGAGGACGGAAGCCCCATCACCGACAACTTGGCATAACGGGCCAGTGGTGCCCAGGCCCAGCGCGGGTCGTCGGGGCCGCCCAGGTCAAGCAGCGCGAATCGATAGCCTGCCGCATGCAGCTGGGCGATGCGGCGCGTCGTTCCGTCCTCCACCGCCAGGCCGGCCGGCAGCTGGATGACAAACAGAGGCGCACATAGCGCATCGGCCACACTGCTCAGCAGGGCCGTGCGGTCCAGGGTGACAAAGAAGCTGCCAGCAGCATGGTGCTTCAAGCCGCCATCGAGCAGCGCATGGCTGAGCGCCATGCAGACGGCGTAAGGGCTGGGCGGCTCGTCCGGCCGGTCTCGCCCCGCCTCCCAGCGGAAGCGCAGTTCCTGCCCCATCGGCTCCACCACGCCCTGTGCAATGCCTTGGCGGGCAAACCGGATCCAGCGCAGGTCGGTCCCCTGAAAGAACCGTGGCGCGGCGTGACCCTGTGCCCGCTGACCCCATTCGATCGAGCGTGGCGGCAAGCGATGGAGCGCAGAGGGGCTCGCGAGATGAGAGGCGGACGGCAGCATGGTGGGCGGCGCTCCCCCGGTTGTTGACCCCGGGGGCAGGCAAATCTGGAAGGGACTGCCAGTATTCGCGACGAACCCTTGGGAGGCGATGGCTCAACTCGTCGAAGATTCGGCCGGCACCGACTGGGACCGGTAGGCATCGTCGCGGGTTTCAGTTGAGTGTTCTTGTGCAACGTGCGCAAGGTGCGCAACGGGTGCGACGGGCATCATGGGCGCCACGACCTCGCCCTGCGGATCGCAGAGCCTCAGCGGCTGTGGCACGCGCGGGGCCAGCGGCAAGTGCACGCGGGTGTGCGCGCCGTGGCGGGTGCGGACGAAACGATACCGGGCGCCCATCTGCTGCGCCCGACGCCGCATGCCAACCAGACCCTGGCCGCCGGACAGGATGTGAGCCGCCGGCTTCAACGCTGCCATCAGCCCTGCACGCGCACCCTCCGGGTTCTGCGGCCAAGGCGCGGCCGGTTGCCCGTTGTCATCGATGCACAGACGCAGCACATTCCGGTCATCCACCCCCATCGACAGGCGCAAGCGCGTCGCGCCCGCATGCTTGACGGTGTTGGCCACGGTTTCCTCCACGATGCGCAGCAGCGACCGGGCCTCATCGCCCAACAGCACCACTTCTCGCCCGTCTGCGATGTCGATTTCCACGTCGAACTGATCGCTGCTCAGCGCCTCATCCATGCTGCTGGCATAGCCGAACAGAATGTCCTGAATCGGCCGCATCTCCCGCGGCTGGGTCTCGGAAATCGTCTCGCGCAGATCCTTCAATGCGTCCAGCAACCGCTGCTCCAGTTGCGGTGGAGTGATCTCCCGCTCCCTCACACTGAACAGCGTCGTCACCAGCTTCGACCCGATGCCGTCGTGCAAGTCCCGGTAGATGCGGTCGCGTTCCGACTGGGCAGCCGCCTCATTTTCCATTTCCCGCTGCCGCTGGTAACTGACCTGCAGCTCCCGCTCGCGCTGCGCCAGTGTGCTGCTGAGCACCTCATTGGACTGACGGATGCGCTCGACATGCGTGCGCATCTGCTCCAGCAGACTCTGCCCCATCACCAGCAGCAAGAGCGGCAGCGTCAGGTGACTGAGCAGCACTGGCGAGGCCAGCAGATGGGTGAGCGTCCAGCCCTGGCCCGGCACAGGCAAGGCGAACAGTTGGGCCACCACATTGTGGTCATGCAGGGCAAACACCTGCGTCAGGATGTTCAGCGCCAGCAGCATGAATGCCGGACGTCGCCGCGTGCGCACCGCATGCAGGGCCAGTCGGCCGGTGGCATGCACATAAAACAGCATCAGCAGCGGCAGCCAGTACTGCGCAATCCAGCCGCGCGTCGGCAGGTTGGCGACGGGGTAGATCAGCGGCACCGAGAGCGCCGCGGCGAACAGCGCGCGCCGCGCCACCACAGACATCCGCTCCCCGATGAAGGCAAACACAAAGAGCGTGAGCAGAATGGCCACGCCGCCCAGGCACACGTATTGCAGCCATTCCCGGACGGGTTGCCACGCCACCGGCATGTAAGGCGTCAGGACCAGCGAAAACATCACCGCCCAGACCGTCGTCAGCGCGCCAGCGAGCGCAAAAGCGCGGCCCTCTTCCCGGCTGACCCAGCCGGCCCCCAGCAAGAACAGGCCCGCGAGTAAACACAGCAGGTTGGACGCATTCGCCATCGAGCTGCCGATGAAGGCCGTCATTTCGAAGGCCAGGTTGGCACTGGCCACACTGCCCACGTACATCGGCGGCAGCAAGGTGCGGGATTCGTAGCTCGACAGTTCCACCACCACCGTATTGGGCCCGTCCGGTCGCAACAGTCGGCGCGCCAGCGGCACCACCAGCGGGCGGTTCCAGCGATATCGGACAGCCTGATTGGTCCGCGGCAGGCCCGCCACCCAGACACCGTTCAGATAGACGTCCATGCCCTCAATGGCCTGGCTGAACAGCAGGGCGCGGCCCGGAGGACGGCGCTGGCCGGGTGCGATCGGCATCGGTGCCGCCATGTAGTGATCCAGCGGAATCTCGAAGCTGATGTGGCGCAGCCTCCCCCCGGCATCGCTGTCCACCCGGCTCGGCAACCGGACCGTGGCCTCGTCGACCAGCACCTGGGCGGTGTCGGCCGTCACCACCTGCAGCCGGCGGGCGGCGGTCACCTCCACCAGGTCGTCGGCGAGATGGCTGGTACAGGCCATCGGCACCAGCACCAGTATGGCGGCCAGCCAGGCGCGGGGTTGGGAGAGGAGCGTCCAGCGGGCCCAGCGCGGCCAGCGATGCTCCCGGTCCGGGCGGGCCGGCACCGGTCGAGCGTCAGTCATCCATCACTCCCAGCGAGCGGGCCACACTCGCGGCACGCGCCCGCGAATTGACGCCCAGCTTTCGATAGATCGAGCGCAGATGCTGATTCACCGTGTGCGGCGAGATCTCCAGCCGACGGGCGATGTCCACGATCGGCAGGCCTTCCACCAGCAGCCGCAGCACCTCCCACTCCCGCTCTCCGACCCCCAGCTCCAGCAGGACCTTCTGCCGGTCCACCTGCGGCCGGGCATGGCTTTCCAGCTGGCGCAACCGGTCCAGCAGCGCCTGGGACACCGACGGACTCAGCGGCGCCTGACCGTTATGGGCACACACCAATTTGTCCACCAGCGCGGCGTGAATCTCATCCTTCAGCAGGTAACCGCAAGCACCTGCGCGCAGGCTGCGCATCACATGCTTGCCGTCGGCAAAAGTGCTCACGACCAGGGCCCGCGCCTCATGGCATTTCTCGATGATCAGCCGGATAAGTTCCACACCGTCCACGTCGGGCAGACCGAGGTCCACCAGATAAAGGTCGGCGCGGTCCGACATGATGGCGGCCACCGCTTCGGAGCGGTTCCTGCCCACGGCGACCACCTCGCACAAGGTGCTGGCGGTGATGATGTCGATCAGTCGCTTCAGGATCATGGGGTCGTCTTCAATGATGGCCACAGCGATGCTCATGCTGCTTCTCCTTTGACTTGTCCTTGTTGCCTGTTCGGCAGGGGGAGCCAGTGTGTCGGGCAGCCGAAAACCAACAACTGCCCATGCATGCAGACGCACTTAGGCAGTCAACGGTGGGGCCCGCACGGAGAAGCGAACATCCTCTCGGCAGCGGAAAGCCTTGGATCAGTCAGGAGCGTCCTGAGAACAGGGGGTTTCCCACCGCATCGACAGACAAGCGAGTGCCACAACGAGCAGCAGCAGGCAGCCGCCTGTCAAAAGAAGGTAGCCAATCGGTGCTAGTGCAAGGATGGAGGGCACCTCCAACCAGCGTCCAAGGCTGATGAAGGTCAGACCAGCGGTAGTCAACTGGATCGAAGCTTGAAACAGAGTTTTCATGTGGATCGCTTGCCGCGGCCGCTGAGGGCCTCTCGGACTAAGCAGGCTTGATTGAATCGATAACAACCATCGGTTGTTGGGCCGGGGTTTGTCAGGCGCCGAGGTCAGACAGTTCCCGGGACCGTTGACCCGCGATGCGTTCCGGACGAATTTCAGACAAAGTCCACGCGCCCACCCGCATCGGCTGACGTAAGTGCGTCATGAGCACATACAGAGAGATAGAAACGGACAAAGAATCAAGCGGAAGCATCTGCTTCGAGCACAATCGCACAAGCCTCCCGACCCCTCTCTTGCTGTCCGCCACGCCATGCCCTTGCCGCCCTTGCGTTCTCGTTCAGGCCTGACCCTCGTGACCCTGTCTGCCCTTCCGCTGGGGTTGCTCGTGTGGGCCGGCGCACACTGGATGAGCGCTGGCACGCCGAAGCCGCGGATGGTCACCGAGGTCATTCCGACGCCTGGCGCTGACGTGGCGCCCACCGTGGCCGCACCGACGACAGCGACCATCGTGGCGACTGCCGTCGCCTCGACCGAAACGCTGAAGCCGGACACGGACAACAAGCCATGGCGGGCGTCCGGCATGGTGGGCGCGGCCCTGACGGGTGCAGAAGCCGCCACCGTCGCGGCCGCACGGACCGTGCCGCTGATTGCACCCGCTGGCTTGAACGCCTCTCCACCTGACAACTCCCCGGTGGACAGCCTGCCCGTCCATGCCCGGCACATGGTGGTGATGGACGATAACGGCCAGGTGCTCGCCGCCAAGGAACCGGACGCTGTGGTGCCGATCGCCTCGCTCACCAAGCTGATGACCGCGATGGTGGTGCTCGACGCCCGTCAGGATCCGCAGGAGGAACTGACCATCGATGATGACGACATTGACCGCCTCAAGCACAGCAAGTCCAGGGTGCGGGTCGGCGCACGGCTGACGCGCGCCGATGCGCTGGAGATGGCGCTGATTGCGTCCGAAAACCGCGCAGCCTCCGCCCTGGCGCGACACTTCCCAGGCGGACTGGCCGCGTTTGAATCGGCCGTGCAGGCGAAGATCCGTGCGCTGGGTCTCACCCACACGACGCTCAACGACCCCACCGGCCTGTCCCCGGCCAACCTGTCCACCGCGTCCGAAGTGGCCCGCATCGCCATGGCGGCCGCGCGTTATCCGGACATCGTCCGCATCACCAGCGTCAAGTCGTCCACCGTGGAAATCAGCGGTCGCGACCGCGAGCTGCGCAACACCAACCATCTGGTCGGCGCCAAGGGATGGGACATCCGCCTCTCCAAGACCGGTTTCACCAACGAAGCCGGCCGTTGCCTGGTGATGCGCCTCAAACAGGGCATCCGCACCCTGACGGTGGTGCTGCTGGACACCGACGGTTCGGCCCAGCGCCTGCAGGATGCCTCCCTGATCCGTCGCACCCTGTCGGGCGAACCGGCCCCGGTGGAACGTGCCGCGCCGGCCCGCAAGCACCACAAGGTGAGGCTGAGCTGAAGACCCAGGGGCGGCAGACCGGCATCTGTTGGCTACTAGCTGCGTGGAGTGTGACTCAAGGTAATCACTCTTGTAACAAAGGCTGGGGAGCTTCTAGCATGCGGTCTTCTCCCCTTTTTGACTCTCCACCATGAGCCGCACCACCTCCCGCTTCACCCGCGTTGTTGCCTCTTCGCTGATCGTTTCGTGCTCGCTGATGGCGGTGCCGATGCACGCCTCGGCGCAGATCGTGCCGACCGATGCGCTGGTCCAGCCGGTGAGCACCGGCAATGTGGCCGACAGCCGCGCCCGCGTGAATGCCTTCTTCGCCCGTACCGATGTGCGTCAGGCGATGATGAATGAAGGCGTGGACGCCGCCAGCGCCCAGGCCCGTGTGGACGCCATGTCCGACGACGAAATCCGCGCCCTGGACGGCCGCATCGCCAAGGCTCCGGCCGGCGGCGACGTGCTGGGCATCATCTTCACCGTCTTCGTGATCCTGCTGGTGACCGACATCCTGGGCTTCACCAAGGTGTTCCCGTTCACCCGTTCCATCCGCTGATCGGGTGAAGCGCTGATCCGCGGATTGCGTGAGGGGCTGTCCGGCCCCGCCCGCCCCGGATCGGAGTGACCCCCAAATGGGGCCGCGCGGGATGTCCACCCGACCGGCCCCTGATTTTTTTGAGAGCGAGACCTTCGCATGCGCCGTTTGATGCTCAAGGCCGTCCTGGGTGGACTGGTGGTAGCCCCTTTGCTGCTGGCCGGTTGCGCCAGCACTCCTCCGCAGGTCAGCGCACTGGAGTCGAACTGGCCGGCGCATCTGCCCCCGCGGGTGGACCTGTCCGCCCGCACGCCGTTCATCGCGCAGGACGACTACGAGTGCGGCCCCGCCGCGCTGGCCATGCTGCTGCAAAGCAATGGCAAACGCACCACCATCGAGAGCCTGAAGCCGCAGGTCTTCCTGCCCGGCCGTCAGGGGTCGCTGCAGACCGAGATGCTGGTGGCCACACGCCGCCAGGGCCTGCCCGCCTACGCGCTGCCACCACGGCTGGATGCGCTGCTGTCCGAACTGGCGGCAGGTCATCCGGTGATCGTTTTCCAGAATCTGTCGCTCGACGTCTATCCCGTCTGGCACTACGCCGTGGCCGTGGGCTATGACCGGGAGCGGCGGATGCTGCTGCTGCACAGCGGCAAGACCCGTCGACAGGAAATCGAGCTGCCGGTGTTTGAACGCACCTGGGCCCGTGGCGATTACTGGGCCATGACCACCCTGCCGCTCGATCAGGTGCCGGCGTCCCTGGACGGCGCCCAGACGGGTGCCGCCTTGAGCGCGCTCGAGCGTCTGCATCCGGCGGCCGCCCGCCAGGGTTACCTCACCGCCCTCACCCGCTGGCCCGGCGAGCCGGTGCTGCTGATGGGCGCCGGCAATACCGCCTATAACGCAGGCGACAAGGCCGCCGCGCTGAAGTACTACAGCCGCCTGACCGATGTGCGGCCGGACATCGCCGATGGCTGGAACAACCTCGCGCAGGTGATGCTGGACCAGGGCTACCGCTACAAGGCATCGCTGGCCATCCAGCGCGCCGTGGATCTCGGCGGTCCGCGACTGGACCAGTACAAGTCGCTGCAGAAGAAGATCACCGCGGGCATGTGAACCCGCTGAGTGGGGAGACCGGCTCCCCCGCTGGCCGGGATCCGTCACCCGGCCGCAACACCCCTAGGTGGGCCAGCGCGCGGTGAGCGCTGGCCGGGCGGCGCTGCGTGATAGCCTCGCGCCCCATCATGTCCCAAGACCACGAAACGCACGCCCTGCCGCCTCCGGAGGACCTGGAGGACGTCGCGTCACGCGCCTCGCTGCCCGAGGTGCTGCTGCTGGCCAGCGTGTTTGTCATTGCCGCCTGCGGCCTGGTGTATGAACTCGCCGCAGGCGCGCTGGCGAGCTACCTGCTGGGCGACTCGGTCCTGCAGTTCTCCACCATCATCGGCAGCTACCTGTTCGCGATGGGATTGGGCTCGTGGCTGTCCCGGTTCATCGACCGGCAACTGGTCGCCCACTTCCTGCGGCTGGAGCTGCTGGTGGGCGTCATCGGCGGCCTGATGCCGGCGGCGCTCTTCACCGTGCACAGCCTGCTGCCGCCCGGCCAGGTGATGGCCTTCCGCTTCCTGCTCTACGCGCTGGTGCTGGTGGTCGGGACACTGGTGGGGCTCGAGATTCCGCTGGTCATGCGCATCCTCAAGCGGCACTTCCGGCAGCGGTATGCGCTGAAGGAACTGGTCTCGCAGGTGCTGACCTTCGACTACCTCGGCGCCCTGCTGGTGGCCCTGGCCTTCCCGCTGGTGCTGGTGCCACAACTGGGGCTGGTGCGGACGGGGTTGTTCTTCGGCCTGCTGAACGTGGCAGTGGCCATCTGGGCGCTGTGGATCTTCCGCGCGCGACTGCGGGCGTGGCGGTCCCATGCCACGGCCTGTGTGCTGTCGGTGCTGGTGCTGGCGGCGGGCATGGCGGGGGCGGACCACTTGAGCACCTGGGCGGAAGACCGCTTCTACGGCGAGCACATCCTGTTCAAGGAAAGCAGCGACTATCAGCGCATCGTCGTCACCCAGGGTCAGGGCGGCACGCGGCTGTTTCTCAATGGCAACCTGCAGTTCCACTCCCGCGACGAATACCGCTATCACGAGGCCCTGGTGCATCCGGCCATGGCAGCCCAGGGGGCGCCCCGGCATGTGCTGGTGCTGGGCGGCGGCGACGGCATGGCGGTGCGGGAGATCCTGCGCTATCCCTCAGTGGAACAGGTGACGCTGGTGGAGCTGGACCCGCACATGACGACGCTGTTCTCCACCATGCCGCTGCTGCGCCAGCTCAATCAGGATGCGCTGCTGAGCCGCAAGCTGCGCATCGTCAATGCGGATGCCTTCAGCTGGCTGGAGCAGCATCCCACGATGTATGACGTGATCATCATCGACTTCCCTGACCCCAGCAATTTCGCGCTGGGCAAGCTCTACACCGCCAGCTTCTACAAGCTGATTGACCTGCATCTGAACGCCAGCGGCTTCGCCGTCATCCAGTCCACCTCACCGCTGGTCGCGCCGCGCAGTTTCTGGACGGTGGTCAACACCGTGGAATCGGTTGGACTGACCGCCACGCCCTATCACGCGCATGTGCCGAGCTTTGGTGAATGGGGCTATGTGCTGGCCAGCCGCCGCCCCTGGGTGACGCCGCGCAGTCTGCCGGCGGGGCTGCGGTTCGTCAGCATCGAAGGCTTGCCGGCGTTGATGAACTTTCCGCCGGACATGGCGCGTCCCGAGCATCTGGAAGTCAACCGTCTCTCCAATCAGGCGCTGGTGCATGAGTTCGAGCGCGAATGGGGCAAGCTGCATTGAGTGCCGCTGCGCTTCGCCGTCGTGATCTGCTGGCGCTGAGCCTGCTGCCAGCCCTGGCGGCCTGCGGCCGGGAGGCCAAACCGCTGGCCGACCGCATCGCCAGCCGGGTGGCGGACCTGTCCGGCGGATGGGTGGGCGCCGGCGTGCGCAGCGGCCATCGGCTGCGCGAGGCACCGCCCGGCTGGAGCAGCGCGCCTGAAGAGGTGCGGCGCACACAGGTGCTGGTGCTGGGAGCGGGCATCGCCGGACTGGCTTGTGCCCGTCGCCTCCAGGCCCAGGGTGTCGATGTGGCGGTGCTCGATCTGGAAACCCGCGCTGGCGGCAACAGCCGGTCGCACGACATGGGCGGACTGCTCTGCCCGCTGGGTGCGCACTATCTGCCGGTTCCGGGCGACGAGGCGCCGGAAGTCCAGGCCCTTCTGGAAGAACTCGGACTGGCTCGCCATGACGCGGGACGCTGGACCTACGATGAACGACATCTGTGCCACAGCCCTCAGGAACGGCTGTGGCTGGAGCATCAGGACCAATGGGTGGAAGGTCTGCTGCCGCCGCCCGACTCACCGCAGATGCAGGCGGAGTACCAGCGCTTTGGCAGCCTGGTGGAGCAGGCGCGCCGCGAGGTGGGGTTCGCCATGCCGAGCACCCATCACCGGTGGACCGCTGCGCATGATGCGCTGGACCGTCAGACCTTCGCCGCCTGGCTGGACAGCCAGGGACTGACCTCCGCACCACTGCGGTGGTATCTGGACTACTGCTGCCGGGACGATTACGGCGCGCCGGCCGCTGAGGTCTCCGCCTGGGCCGGGCTGCATTACTTCGGCAGCCGGCACGGTTTCATGAGCCTGGAAGAGCGTGAATCAGTGCTGACCTGGCCGCAGGGCAACGGCTTCTTGTCGGGGCGGCTCGCTGAGCCCCTCGCGGATTGCCTGCACACCGGCCACACGGCCTTGCGAGTGCGTGAAGGCCGTCATGCGGTGGAGGCACTGAGCTGGGATGCGGCCGCGGACCGTCCGCAGCGCTGGCAGGCCGATCAGGTGGTGCTGGCGCTGCCCTTGTTCATCGCGGGTCGCATCGTGGAGCAACCCAGCGCCGCGCTGGCCGAGATGGCGCCGCGCATGCGGTATGCGCCCTGGCTGGTGGCCAACCTGCGTCTGGACGAAGAGCCGCTGGAGCGGCTCGGCACCCCTTTGGCCTGGGATAACGTGGTCTACGGCAGCGACAACCTGGGCTATGTGAATGCGGCGCACCAGTCGCTGGATCCGCGGCGGGGACCCTGTGTGCTCACCGCCTATCGGGCCCTGCCCCAGGCCCAGCGCAGCAGCCTGTTGACGCCGGAGTGGCGCCCCTGGGCGGCGCAGATCCTGGCGGACCTGGCCCCGCTGCATCCGGACCTGCCGGAGCGCCTGCAGGCAATGGACCTGATGCGCTACGGCCATGCCATGAGCATTCCGGTTCCCGGCCTGCGCGGCGCCGCCGCCCTCACCGCTCTGCGCGAGCGGGGCCAGGGTCGCCTGCATCATGCGCATGCGGATCTGGCCGCCTATTCGGTGTTTGAAGAGGCCTTCACCCAAGGCGAGGCCGTGGCGCGCCGGCTGCTCGGACGCGCCCGCTGAACCTCCCCTCAGGCGCTTCCGGGGACCTCAATGCACCGAGGTTCCGCTGCTCGCCTGCGCCTGGCCCACGGTCTGAGCCTGAACCTGAGCCTGTGCGTGGCTCTGCGCCTGCAGACGCTCCCGCACCTTGGCCACGTCCTTCTCCGACACCGCAGCGGCCTGGTTGGTCCAGCCCTGACGCAGGAAGGTCGCGAGTGTCGCCACCTCACTGTCGCTCAGACGGTGGTCGAACCCGGGCATCACCAGCACCGAGGGCGCCTTCTCGGTGGACGGCGTGCGCGCGCCCTTCAGGATGACATTGATCAGTGCATTTGGATTGTCGGCATTGATCACCGTCGCCCCGTCCAGCACCGGAAACACCCGCTGGGCGCCCTTCCCGTCCACAAAGTGGCAGGCCGCGCAGTTGTCCAGGTAGAGCCGCTCGCCCAAGGTCAGGTGGACGGCCTGGGTCAGCTTCTCCGCCGTCTCGCGGGCGCCTTGCGGCTTCACCTCCGAACGACGGTCCGGCACCTGCGTCAGCCCCTTCAGGTAGACAGCGACCGCATGCAGGTCCTCGTCCTGCAGATAGGCAGTACTGTGCCGCACCACCTCGGTCATCTCGCCGGCCACGGCCGAGGTCTTGTTGCGACCGGTCTGCAGGTAATCGACGATGTCCTGCTCCGACCAGCGCGGCAGACCGCGCAGCGACGGCACGCCCCAACCGCCCAGTTCACCGCCCGACAGGAATTGATCCTCGCCGCTGTGGCTGGCCTTCTCATTCATCGCAAAGCCGCGCGGCGTGTGGCAACTGCCGCAGTGACCCAGGCCTTCCACCAGGTAAGCACCACGGGTAATTTGCGGCGTCCAGCTGGCGACCGGTTTGAACGGGTCGGTCGATGCAAAGAACCAGTTCCACAGGCCCATGCCAAAGCGCAGGTTGAAGGGGAAGCTCAGGCTCGTCTCCGGCGATGCCTCCGCCACCGGCTTCACGCCCTGCATGAAGTAGGCATAGAGGGCCTGCATGTCCTCGTCCGACACCTTCGCATAGCTGGTGTAGGGCATGGCGGGATACAGGTGCGTGCCATCGGCCCGCACGCCCTTGCGCACCGCATCGGCGAACTGCTGCGCGGTGTAGCGGCCAATGCCGTGCGTCGGGTCCGGCGTGATGTTGGTCGAATAGATGATGCCGTGGCCGCTGTCGATCGGCAGGCCACCCGCGAAGGCCGCCTTGCCGGGCGCGCTGTGGCAGGCGATGCAGTCGCCCGCACGGGCGAGGTATTCACCGCGGGCCAGCAGCGCCGGCTTGGCATCGGGCGCCCCCGAGGCGGTGTCCGCGGCACCGGTACCGGCACCGGCACCGGAGACCGTACCAGGCGTATCCGCCACGCCATGCGTGGCATACAGGGCCGCGGCGGCCAGCGCTGCGGCAGCCAGCAGCGGTTTCACGAAGGTCGAACGAGACGTCATGGTGGGGGTCCTGCCTGCGCTCATGCCTGCACCAGCGGGCCGGGGTTCTTCAGGTACTGCTTCTTGATGGCCTCGGCCGCGAACAGCGTGATGGCGCCGATGGTGGCGGTCGGATTGGCCTGGAAGTTCTGCGGGAAGGCATTGCCGCCCGGCACAAAGACGTTGTGCACATCCCAGGACTGCAGGTAGCGGTTGAGCGCCGAGTCATGCGGCGACGTCCCCATGATGGCGCCCCCGACGTTGTGGGTGGAGACGTACTTGGTGATGTCCCAGTTCGAATCCATCTTGAGGAAGTTCTCGCTGATGGCATCCGGCTTGAGTTCACCCGCGATCTTCAGCACGATGTCGCGCAGGTAACGCTGCAGCTTCAGTTCGTTCTCACGCCAGTTGAAGGTCATGCGCAGCAGCGGCTGGCCCCACGGATCCTTGTAGGTCGGATCCAGGTCCAGGTAGTGACCGCGGTAGGACATGCAGGTAGTGGTGATGCTCACCCCCATGGAGTGGCCATACCAGTCCACCATGCCTTCCTTCCAGCCCTTGCCCCATTGCGGCGTGCCGGGCGGCAGCGCAGCACCGATCGGTGTGCCGGTGGCCTGCGAGCTATGGATCTTGGCGCCGCCGATGAAGCCGAGCTTCGGACCGTCCTGGAAGTTGCCCGGGGAGATGTCGTTGAACATCTCGCCGGTGGCGCCGGCAGTGGCGAAGGGATTGAAATGCTTGTCCTTGAAGAACAGCGTCGCGCCGCCGTTGGACAGGAACGCATAGTTGCGGCCGATGGTGCCCGTCTCGGAGATCGGGTCGTAGGGCTTGCCGATGCCCGAGAGCAGCATCAGACGCACGTTGGCGAACTGGAAGCTGCTCAGGATGACGATCTTGGCGGGCTGGAACACTTCCCGCTGCTGCTCGTCGATGTAGGTCACGCCCTTGGCCGTCTTCTTATCGGCATGCAGGTCCACGCGGATGACGTTGGCATTGACCTTGTAGTCGAAGTTGGGCATGCGCTTGACCACATCGAGGATGGTGGTCTGCGGCGAGGCCTTCGAATAGTTGAGACAGGGATACTTGCTGCAGTAGCCGCAGTAGTTGCAAGGCGCCAGTTGCGCGCCATACGGATTGGTCCACGCCTGCGACACATTCGCCGACGGATTCGGGAACGGGTGGTAGCCCAGGCGGGTCGCCACATCCTTGAACATCGAGTTGTTCAGCGTGTCCTTCAACGCGGGCAGCGGATAGGGACTGGAGCGCGGACCCTCGAACGGATCACCGCCCGGCTGCACTTCACCGCGCAGATTGCCGGTGTTGCCGGAGAGGCCGCAGACCTTGTCGAAGAAGTCGAAGTGCGGTTCGATCTCGTCCCAGGTGAAGGGGAAATCCTTGATGCGCATGTCGGCATCGAGCTGGCCCTTTTTGTAGGCCTGATCCGCGTAGGTCTTGAGCTTGATGTCTGTGGGGGTCGGCCGGATCAGCACACCCGTCCAGTGCAGGCCGGAGCCGCCCACGCCGGTGCCGGGGGCAAAAGCGCCCCACTTGCGGGTGGGCAGCGCCGTTTCTTCACGGGTGTAGCGGACGGTCAGCGCGGCTTCACGCGGCGTGGCGAAGACCTTGTTGCGGGTGTTGTAGGCGTACTGGTCGGCGGGCTTCGGATAGGCGAAGTCTTCCGGCGGACGGTCCGGACCGCGCTCGAGCGCGCGAACCTTCAGGCCTTCACGGGCCAGCTCGATCGCCATCAGCGATCCGGCCCAGCCGAGGCCGACGATGACGACATCCACTTCGTCGTTGGTGATGTTGGGCATGCGATGTTTCCTTTCGACGACGGATGCGCTTCAGGCCCGCTTGCCGCTGAGGCTGACCGGTCCCAGGGGGTACGGGCGGTTGTGCTGGTCCACCCACTCGGTGTAGGCCGCACGGGCGCCGGGGAAGCCGATGGCGACCCATGCCTTCATGTCTTTGTTGCCGCCGTACTTCGGGTCAGCCAGATAGCCGTTTTTGGTGTCGCCCAGGAACTGGCCGAAGAACTGCGAGGCCTTCAGGGTGGGCTCACCGAGCGCAGCGAAGTCCACGGTGTTCTTTTGCAGGGCGGTGAGGAAGGCATCCTTGTCCTTCTCCGACAGCTGCTCGAAGGGCTTGCCGAACTGCTTCTGGCAGGCCTGCTGCGCCAGCTTGATGCCGATGCGGTAGGTGTCCTGCGGCGCATAGGGCAGCTGGAAACCCAGCGTCGCCGGTGCGTCCGGTTTGTGGGGGCCCTGCAGGTAGATGTCGCCGCCCAGACCTTCATGCAACTGCTGATCGATGAAGACCGGCACATTGGTTTCCAGGGCGCCAGGACCGCGGCCTTCCGCAGGGATAAAGCGGTCGCAGGCGGCCATCACGAAGACCCACTCCGCCGCGGAGAAGAACACCGGCTGGTAGCGCGAGAGGGTTACCCCCTCCAGCCCCTCGGCTTTGGGTTGGCCCAGGGGCAGTGCCACGATGGGCACGGCCGCGGCAGACGCCAGCAGCAGCGTGCGGCGGGACGAAGTGAACTTGCTTGACATGGCGGCTTGCTCCGAAGAGAGCTGGCGACGGACGGCCAGCACGGCATTGGTAGCGGTACCAATGCTGGTGTGGCGGCATTATCAGCAAGCACCTCACAAGTTGGTACCGCTACCACGCGGAGATCGCACGGACGTGATGGAGAACGTCAAGCAAGAGGGCGCTATGCGCCCGACTCAACCGCCTGTCACAGGCGGGAAAAACGCAACCTCGGCGCCGTCCGTCACGGCGGCATCCTCACGGGTCATGACCTGATTCAGCGCACAGCGCACCGCACGCCCCCGCGCCAATGCCTGGGCATGAGCGTCGTCGCGAGCGATCAAGGCATCCCGCAGCGCGCCGACCGTCAGACCCGGCTCGAAGGCCACCTGCTCCTGCGGGCCCAAAGCCTCGCGCAGCGAAGCGAAATAACGCACGGTGATGGTCATGGCAGTCAGAACAGGTCGTTGAACGGCAGGAAACGCAGCAGTTGGCCGGGCTCGACGGTCGCACCCGGCGGCAGTTCAATCAGCCCGTCGGCCCAGGCCGCGGAGCTCATCACGCCTGAACTCTGGTTGCCAAACAACGCCAGCCCGCCCTGATCGGTCACCCGGGCGCGCAGGAACTCGCGGCGCTTGTCGGCCTTGGTCCAGGTGAACTCGGCCGGCAATTGATAGCCTCTAGGCGCCAGTTGAGTGGCGCCTTGCAGTCGCAACAGCACCGGCCGCACGAACAGAAGGAAGGTGACGAAGCTCGACACCGGATTGCCCGGCAGCCCCATGTAGAAGCAACGGCCCTGCGGCGCGTCGGCATGGTGCACTTCGCCAAACGCCAGTGGCTTGCCGGGCTTGATGGCAATCTGCCAGAGGTCCAGCCGCCCTTCCCGCTCCAGCGCCGGCTTGAGGTGATCCTCTTCACCGACGGAGACGCCGCCGGAGCTGAGGATCAGATCGCTGTTGCGAGCCGCTTCACGCAGCGCCGCGCGGGTGGCGTCCAGCGTGTCCGGCACGATGCCGAGGTCACGCACTTCGCAGCCCAGCGCCAGCAGCAGCGCGTGCAGCGTCGTGCGGTTGGAGTTGTAAATCTGCCCGGGACCCAGCGGCTGGCCCGGCAGCACCAGTTCATCACCCGTGGAGAACAAGGCAACACGCGGCCGACGCGCGACCGTCAGCGCCGCTGCGCCCGCCGTCGCGGCCAGCCCGAGCGCCGCTGCATTCAGACGCGCACCGGCCGACAGGATGGTCTGTCCCCGCTGCAGGTCTTCCCCGCGACGGCGGATGTGCTGACCTTGCGGCACCGACAAAGGCACCCGTACATGACCCAGCCCGCCTGCCGCATCCGCGACGGCTTCACACTGCTCCTGCATCAGGATGGTGTCGGCGCCTTCCGGCACGGTGGCGCCGGTGAAGATGCGGGCTGCGGTGCCAGGCTGCAGAGCGGTCGGCACCGAGCCGGCGGGGATGCGCTGGGACACCGGCAGCAGCGCCGTGCCCATGTCGCCAGTTCGTGCGTCGGTCTTCGCGTCAGACTGCGCATCTGCTTGGGCATCTGCTTGTGCGTCGGCCTGCAGCCCGGCTCTGCGGATGGCGTAACCGTCCATCGCGCTGTTGTCGTAGGGCGGCACGTCCAGCGGAGAGACCAGGTCCTGGGCCAGGATGCGACCGAGCGCCAGTGGCGTGCTGACCGATTCGGTCAGCCCCAGCGGCTGTACTTGCGACAGCAGCCGCTCCAGCGCCTGCTCCATCGGCAGCATCGGCGCGCGCTGCGGATGAGCGGTCGCCCCCCCGGCAGCGGGTGCAGCGGAGGGCGTGGACGACGAACCGCTCGGTGCGGCCCCGGACTTGGACATCTCAGACATGGGTGGTGATGAACTGCTTGATCTGCTCCACCGAGACTGGCAAGACCTGCACCCGCTTGGGTCGGCTTTCCAGATCGGCGAGCGCGGCCGGGCGCGGCGGCACCACGCCCAGCGCTTCCTCGATGGTCGCTGCGAATTTGACGGGCAAGGCGGTTTCCAGCACCAGCATGGGCACGCCCGGCTGACGCTGTTCCAACGCGACCTTCAACCCGTCGGCGGTGTGGGTGTCGATGACCTGACCGTAACGCTGATGGCACAGGCGGATGGTGGCCAGCCGGTCGGCATGGCTGCTGCGGCCGGAACTGAAACCAAAACGCTGCTGGATGCGCGCCCGCTCTGCTTCCGTCAGGGAGAAGAACCCTTGCGTGGCGAGTTCCTCGCCGAAGAGCTGACGCACCCGCGGGCCGTCGCGATCCAGCAGGTCGAACACAAAGCGTTCGAAGTTGCTGGCCTTGGAGATGTCCATCGACGGGCTGGAGGTTTCCAGCGTCTGGGCGGCACCGCGCGGACGGTACACGCCGGTGCGGAAAAACTCGTCCAGCACGTCGTTCTCATTGGTGGCCACCACCAGACGGTCGATCGGCAGGCCCATCATGCGGGCCACATGGCCCGCGCAGACATTGCCGAAATTGCCCGACGGCACGGTGAAGCTGACCTTCTGGTCATCGCGCGTGGTGGCCTGGAACCAGGCGGCGAAGTAGTACACCACCTGCGCCAGCAGACGCGCCCAGTTGATGGAATTGACGGTGCCGATGCGGTAGCGGCGCTTGAACTCCAGGTCGTTGGAGACGGCCTTGACGATGTCCTGGCAGTCGTCAAAGACACCCTCCAGCGCCAGGTTGTGGATGTTGGCGTCCTGCAGGCTGAACATCTGGGCCTGCTGAAAGGGGCTCATGCGGCCATGGGGGCTGAGCATGAACACCTGGATGCCGGCCTTGCCGCGCATCGCATATTCGGCGGCGCTGCCGGTGTCGCCCGAGGTGGCGCCCAGGATGTTGAGCGTCTCGCCGCGCCGGCCCAGTTCGTATTCGAACAGCTGGCCCAGCAGCTGCATCGCCATGTCCTTGAAGGCCAGCGTGGGCCCGTTGGACAGAGCCACCAGCGCCAGGTTCTCTTCCAGCGGCTTGAGCGGGGTGATCTGGGGCGTGCCGAAGACGGCTTCGGTGTAGGTGCGGCGCACCAGGGCCTTCAGATCGTCTGCGGGAATGTCGTCGATATAGAGCGACAGGATCTCCACCGCCAGATCGGCGTAGGACAGGCCGCGCCAGCGGGCCAGGGTCGCGCCATCCACCTGCGGATAGGACATGGGCAGGTACAGCCCGCCGTCCGGCGCCAGGCCTTCGAGCAGGATGTCGCAAAAGTGGCGCTCGGCGTGGTCGCCTCGGGTGCTGATGTACTTCACTTGGCAGAGGGTGCAGTGGGTGACGGGGTGACGCGGGCGGCCTGAGCCCCAGGCACCGGAATGCCCGAAGACAGCAGATCCGCCTGGTCCGGAGTCGCCGGCAGCTCAGGAAAGCGCGCAGACCACTCCATTGTGAGGCTGTCCATCTGGCTATCGAGTTCTGGATTGGACGAGACGGTCTTCGCCGTTGCAAGGCTGCGCCAGTGCAACCAAAGCGACCGGGAGGAACGCTGCGCGCCCTCCACATATCGGGATGACAACTGTACGGCAAGACGCGCCCCCTCTTCGGCCGCTGCGCGATCGCCCTGTTCGCGAAGCAGGTCGACGGCGGACGGAAGCAAGGCGGCCCATTGCGACAGGCACTGCAACGCGTCCTGATCCGGCACAGCCGATGAGTCGGGCCCATGCAGAGCGTGCGTCCGCACCAGCACTGCCGAATCCGGGCGTCCACACGGTTCAGCGCGCGCCATGCCGAGCACCGTGTGAAGCAATTCCGCTGCCGCAGCAGGATCTCCCTGCTGCAGGCGAAGCCGGGCCAGTGCCACCATGGCCAGACTGGCGACCGATGCGTCCGCAGGAACGCTCCATGGCTGCCGCGATGCGCCGGCCAACAACGACAGCGCCTGCTCCAGCGAGGATTCCGCCGCGGGGACATCTCCTTGCATGGCTTTGACATGCCCCCACCCCACCAGGGCCGCACTCACCACGCGTCGGGCGGCTTCGTCCGTCCAACCGAACGAGTTGTGTTGGCGTAGCAGCGCCACATCCATCAAGGCACGTTCCGCGTGAGCCCACTCCTTCAAGCGGGCGGCTGCAAACCACAGCGGGTCCAGCGCGGCTTCCAGCAGTGCAGCACCCACGGCGTGCGTTCTCTGTTGCTCGGCGTGGGAGCGGGCGGCAAGCTCGGCACGAAGATAGTCTTCCAGGCCCAGCGATGCCTGCGCCTTTGCGGTCAGCGCGTCGCCTCGAGCCAGAAACGCCAGGCATTCGTCATGCGTGATGCCAATGGTGAAAGCGCCCGGCACCACAGTCTCCCTGCGCAGCGCCGTCAACTGCACGAGCTTCTCGGCCACGGCTGACGCCACCTTCAGCTGCCCGGCCCCCAGCGCGGCTTGCACCGCGCGCGCGCCATCGCTGATCGGCAAATCGAAGATGCGACTGTCAGAAAGCTGGTCCGCTGAGAGCATGCGGTCGCCAAAGATGGCCTGCCAGCGGTCCATCCACGGGTAGGCGTAGACGACCAGGGCGTCGCCGAATGCAAGCCGATGCGAAGCGACCATGCAGAGCTGCAACTCGGCTGCGCTCACCTGGTATTTGGGCGACGCCAGCGCCGTGGCCAGGGTCACCGTCAGGGATCGCACATGCCATAGATCCGGTGCCGCCGAGGCGGCCAGGCGCAGGCTGTTCTCCGGCAACAGCAGGATCAAACCACCCTTCAGTGCAGTTTCCAGCCAGCTGCGACGCTCATTCAAGCGGCTCAGCAATTCGCCGCGTTCCTGATCCCA
Organism: uncultured Roseateles sp.; assembly: GCA_966211495.1. Taxonomy (GTDB): domain Bacteria; phylum Pseudomonadota; class Gammaproteobacteria; order Burkholderiales; family Burkholderiaceae_C; genus Roseateles. The sequence continues at coordinate 22,140 of CBIHOT010000006.1, forward strand.
CGCCGCAACCCCGGCGCCCCGATGGGCTTCCAGCCAGCACAAGCGAACGCCCTCGTGCGCCACAGCCGAAAGCGTGTCCTGAAGCGCAGCAGCTGCAAACCCTGAGGCTTCACGGATCGAGATATCGGCAAAGGCCGATCGCTCATTCAGCCAATCGACGACCTTGGACTTCAATGCCGGCACCAGAGCGGCATCACGCACCAGCACCACGAACAAGCCGAAGCCGTCCTTCAGCCGCAGCCGGCGCTCCAGCGGCCGCCAGACCTGCTCGAGGCCCGGATCAGCTGGCGCTGGGGCGTTCATGAGCAGCCACCGGCGGCGTCCATCCGTCGATCAAAGGCCACAGCAGCGGATTGAGGTCCACCCAATCATCCCCGTTGCGATAGTTCAGCACCGCGCGAACGTCAAAGAAGTGCGCCACCACGGCCAGATCGTCGCGACTACCCAGACTCAGCACATTCGACGTGGCGATGCTCTTGAGCAGCGCAAACTCGTCCCGAACCACCAGGTTCTCGAATTCACGCTCATGGCGGCGGATGACGCTGGCAATGATGTCGTCGTTTTCCTGGAGCGGCAGACGCTCGGGTTGGAAATACGCCTCCTCCAGCGCGTCGATCAGCAGACGCCTCAAAAGCTGACGCATGTCACCGCCAGAGGCCAGGATCAGGCGGTCCAGTGCCCCTTCTGAAATCACCGAGCGCCAGTCGGAAAAACGCCGCTCCACCACACCCCGCATCGCTTCCATGCCATGCGGGCGAGGCTGGCGCTTCGCGACCGAAGGCGCTGCAAACACCCGCACCGAGGCGAGCATGAACAGCCGCACGAGGGATTTGACGTTGGTGAGATAGGGCAGATAGGGCGGCACCGAATAGACCATCTGCACGCCGGGCACCCGCAGTTGATGCAGGTCACCATCGAACATGCGGACGATGCGCCTGAACATGTCGCTGGCTTCGCTGCCGACGCCTCGCAGGCGCTCCAGCGAATCGACGATCAGCACCACCTTCTGGCACTTCTGCAGCGCGCGCACTTCAGCTGCCATGTCCGAGACGTAGGCCGTGCACTGCGCCATCACCTGCTCACGGCGCGCCAGATCGAATTCTGCCAATCGGCGCGCAATCGACTGCTGCTGCTTGCGGAACTCGGCCCGCACGCCACCCACCGTGATCCCGGTGATCTGGACTTCCGATTGCAGCCAGGCAGTGAAACGTGCAAGCAGCCCCGCGCCGGCCGCCTCGGACCGCTGGCCGAGCGCGTCGGGCTGGCTCAACCGGTCGGCAAATGCAATGGCGATGACCAGCAACAGCGTCACGGTATCCACCGGGTGCGTGTCGCTGAGGTAGTCCATCGCATCAACGATGTAGGCGCGCGTCTCAGGCACCTGCGAAGGCGCAGGCTCGGCCCGCGCAGCCCCCGTCCGATCAGACGCCGACGACCCGTTGAGGATCGTCGCCAGCCGCTTGAGTTCGGTGCTCTTGCCGGTGCCACGCTGGCCACTGAAGTAATAGAGCCCGTCCTGGTCCGACCGGCGGATCGCGCGCTCCAGAAGCACGATCACATCTTCCGCGCCCGCACCGTGAAGGTGATGCACGTACAGGTGGCTCTGGTAATCCAAGGGGCCGGGGTCATTGGCCAGCACCCTGGAGAATTCGTCCACCAGGGCCTGGAGGGAGACTGCATCCATATCCATCAGCGACGCCATCACAGCCCCAGCATTCTGGCACCGGTCACGGTCAGGCGAGCTCTTCCTTGCGCAGCGCCACGATCGGCGCCAGCACCGTCTCCAGGGACTGCATCTGCTGCAGCGCCTTGGTCATGCGGCCTTCCTGGGTATCGTGGGTCAGGATGATCAGGTCGGTCTGGCTCTCGCCTTCCGCCGACTCCCGCTGCAGCACGGCATCGATGCTGATCTGATGCTCGGCCAGGATGGTCGTGATGCGCGACAGCACCCCCGCCTGGTCCGCCACCCGAAGCCGCAGATAGAACGCGGTCTGCACCTGCTCCATCGGCAGGATCGGCGTGTTGTTCATCGCCTCCGGCTGGAAGGCCAGATGCGGCACGCGGTGGTCCGGATCGGCCGTGGCCAGGCGGGTGATGTCCACCAGATCGGCGATCACCGCCGATGCGGTCGGCTCGGCGCCCGCCCCCTTGCCGTAATACAGCGTCGTGCCCACCGCGTCCGCCTGCACCAGCACCGCATTCATCGCACCTTCCACATTGGCGATCAGGCGGTTGGCCGGGATCAGCGTCGGATGCACCCGAAGCTCGATGCCGCCCACGTCCTGACGGCGACGGGCGATGCCCAGCAGCTTGATGCGGTAACCGAGCTGCTCGGCGTACTTGATGTCCGCCGCCTGCAGCTGGGTGATGCCTTCCACATGCGCCCGGTCGAACTGCACCGGAATGCCGAAGGCAATGGCGCTCATGATGGTGGCCTTGTGGGCCGCATCCACGCCCTCAATGTCGAAGGTCGGATCGGCTTCGGCATAGCCCAGACGCTGCGCTTCCTTCAGCACGGTGGCGAAGTCCAGGCCCTTGCCGCGCATCTCCGACAGGATGAAATTGGTGGTGCCGTTGATGATGCCGGCGATCCATTCGATGCGGTTGGCGGTGAGGCCCTCGCGCAGCGCCTTGATGATGGGGATGCCCCCCGCCACGGCGGCCTCGAAGGCGACCATCACGCCCTTCTCGCGGGCGGCGGCGAAGATTTCGCTGCCATGCACCGCCAGCAGCGCCTTGTTGGCCGTCACCACATGCTTGCCGGCGGCAATCGCCTCCAGCACCAGACTGCGGGCGACGCCGTAGCCGCCGATCAGCTCGACCACGATGTCGATGTCCGGGTTGGCAATCACCTCTCGGGCGTCTGCCACCACCGTGCAGGCGTCACCGACGATGCTGCGGGCACGCTCCACATCCAGGTCGGCCACCATGGTGATCTCGATGCCGCGGCCGGCGCGTCCGCGGATGTCTTCCTGGTTGCGACGCAGCACCTGGAATGTGCCGCCACCGACGGTACCAATGCCCAGCAGGCCAACTTTGATCGGATTCATGGTCAGGATTCTTTCAATGGGTCACTCGAATCAACGGCCGTGGCGTTTGCGGTACTGCGCCAGGAACCGTTCGATGCGGCCAACTGCCTCACGGAGGTCGTCCGTGTTGGGCAGGAAGACCAGTCGGAAGTGATCGGGGGTCTTCCAGTTGAAGCCCGTCCCTTGAACGATCAGTACCTTTTCCTCGGCCAACAGGTCGTAAGCGAACTGCTGGTCGTCCTCGATCGGATAGATCTTGGGGTCCAGGCGGGGGAACATGTAGAGCGCAGCCTTGGGCTTGACGACGCTGACGCCCGGAATCTGCGAGAGCAGTTCGTAGGCGAGGTCACGCTGGCGGGCCAGGCGGCCTCCCGGGGCCACCAGGTCGTTGATCGACTGGTAGCCGCCCAGGGCGGTCTGGATGGCGAGCTGGCCGGGAGTGTTGGCGCACAGACGCATCGAGGCCAGCATGTTCAGGCCGGTGATGTAGTCGGTGGCGTGGCGCTTGTCGCCGGAAACGACCATCCAGCCGGCCCGGTAGCCGCAGGAGCGGTAATTCTTGGACAGACCGTTGAAGGTCAGCGTCAGGACGTCATCGGACAAGGACGCGATGCTGGTGTGCACCTCGCCGTCATACAGCGTCTTGTCATAGATCTCGTCGGCCATGACGATCAGCTGATGCTGGCGAGCGATCTCGACCAGCGCCTCCAGCAGCTCCTTCGGGTAGAGCGCGCCGGTGGGATTGTTCGGGTTGATCACCACAATGGCCTTGGTGCGGGGGGTGATCTTGGCGCGGATGTCGTCCAGATCGGGCAGCCAGCCATTGGATTCGTCGCAGATGTAGTGCACCGGCTCGCCGCCGGACAGCGCCACGGCGGCGGTGTAGAGCGGATAGTCCGGGGCGGGCAGCAGGACTTCGTCCCCGTTGTCCAGCAGCGCATTCAGCGCCATGACAATCAGCTCGGAGGCGCCATTGCCCAGGTACACGTCATCCACGGTGACGCCGGAGATGCCTTTCTCCTGGCAGTAGTGCACCACCGCCTTGCGCGGGGCAAAGAGGCCTTTGGAGTCGGTATAGCCGGCGGCGTCGGGCAGGTTGCGAATCATGTCCTGCACGATCTCGTCCGGCGGCTGCAAGCCGAAGGCGGCGATATTGCCGATATTCAGCTTGATGATTTTCTGGCCTTCCTCTTCCATCTGCCGCGCCTTGTCCAGCACGGGTCCCCGGATGTCGTAACAGACATTGGCCAACTTGCTGGACTTGGTGACGGTCTTCAAGATTTCTCCAGAGGAATGACGGGAAAATAGCCCTTGATTTGAACACAGGGTGTCTGACGTCCGGCTGCATCCGGCCTGCGTCGCTGCCAAAATCAGCCTCAATGAAATTTCAACTCGACGAGCCGCAAGGCGGCAACACCATCCATCGGCATGACACCCGAAGCGTCTGGGTCAATGGCACGGAGCACCGCAATAGTTTGCTAGTGCCGTGGCAGGGCACGGTGGAGGACTGGCGGCTGACGCGTTTCGAGGACCTCACCGAGGCGCACTTCGAACGCATCCGGGCGCTGCAGCCCGAGCTGGTCATTTTCGGCAGCGGCAGCCGCATCCGGTTTGCCCGGCCGCAGTTGTACCGGGCCCTGATCGAAGCGCGGATCGGCATGGAAACCATGGACATCGGCGCCGCCTGCCGCACCTATAACGTGCTGGCCAGTGAGGGGCGTGCGGTGCTCGCCGCCTTGCTGATCGAAGACTGAACAGCGTCAAACCGGGCTTTGGCGGGCTCGGAGCATGACTTTTGGGGTGGGCGTGAACGGTCTACCTGCCTTTGCGGTTGACTTGCAGCGTGCCGTCATGGGCGATGGGCGACCCATTCAACGTATAATCGCTGGCTATGCCCGCCCGGGCACCTTTCTCTCTGAAAACGCCACATGACGCCAGCGCTCAACAAACCTCTTCCGGATATTGAAGCTCTTGCCACCGGAGGCGTGAAGTTCACCCCCTCGGCTTTCCACGGTCAGGCGGTGGTGCTGTACTTCTACCCGAAGGACAACACCCCTGGCTGCACGACGGAAGCCATGCAATTCCGCGACCATCACAAGGAATTTGTGAAGGCCGGCGCGGTGGTGCTGGGTGTCTCGCGCGACAACATGGCCTCCCACGAGAAGTTCAAGCAGAACCTCGAGCTGCCATTTGAACTGATTGCGGACACCGAAGAAAAGCTCTGCCACATGTTCGGCGTCGTGAAAAACAAGATCATGTATGGCAAGAAGGTCAAGGGCATCGAGCGCTCGACCTTCCTGATTGATGCGCAAGGCATTCTTCGCGAAGAGTGGCGCGGCATCAAGGTCGCCGGCCATGTGGACGAAGTGCTCAAGGCTGTGAAGGCGCTCAAGAAGGAAGCCGCCTGAGTCGATGTCCGGATCCCGGTTTTCCCGGATCCCTGTTGTTTGATCACAGTGTCACCGGGGAGCGGGCACGAGTTGTGCATAATCAACCGCATGCCCCAGTGCCCGATCGCAACATTTTCAAGGACGAGCCGCACCGCCCCCGGTGCGGCTTTTTGTCTTCTGAATGGCGCTGGCCCTGAAGAAGCCGCCGATACCTCCGGCTTTTTCCGCTCCGACGGCTGCTCGGGCATGACCCCTGGTCCGCTCGGACCCAGGCTCTTCACGCTTGACCCGCTCATTCGCACATGCCACTGCCCAAGCCACCGACCAAGCGCGCCAGCCGCCTAGATTCCGACGCCTACGCCACCACGCTCACACCGAGCAAACGTCCCGCCACCGCAAGCCGCGCGGCCTCTGCGGCGGCGCCTTCGGTGGCCGCCCCCGCCCTGCTTGATCCGCCGACGCCTGTGTCTCAGGCGGTGGCCGCGTCCCATGCGCCGGTGACATCCGCATCCCGCGGCAAGGCCGGCACGGCCAACACACCCCGCACGGACGCACGCACGGACAGCCGCGCCGACACCGAAGCCCGCACGAGCGGCTCTCCGTCCCTGGCGCTGGTGGCCCCGGCCGCCGCCAAGCCTGCGGCAAAGAAGTCCGCACCGGCCAAAACCCGTGCGCGCCAGCCCGTGGGCGACCCCAAGCTGTTTGTGCTGGACACCAACGTGCTGATGCACGATCCGATGTCGCTCTTCCGCTTCGAGGAGCATGACATCTACCTCCCGATGATCACGCTGGAGGAACTGGACGGGCACAAGAAGGGCATGACCGAGGTGGCGCGCAACGTCCGCCAGGTCAGCCGCGAACTGGATGCCCTGGCGGCGACGCTCAAGTCCAGCTCCATCGAGGAAATGTCCAAGGGACTGCCGCTGGCGGAGACTGGCCACCGCGAAGCGGGCGGCAAGCTCTTCTTCCAGACCAGCCTGATCGACACCCCGCTGCCGCAAGGATTGCCGCAAGGCAAGGCGGACAACCAGATTCTGGGCGTTGTCCAGGCCCTGAAGCAGCAACAGCCGGACCGCGAGGTGGTGCTGGTGTCCAAGGACATCAATATGCGCATCAAGGCGCGTGCGCTGGGTCTGCCGGCGGAGGACTACCGCAACGACAAGACGCTGGAGGATTCCGACCTCCTCTACACGGGCGTCCAGCAACTGCCCCCGGATTTCTGGGAGCGTCATGGCAAGACCATGGAGAGCTGGAACCAGGGCGGCACCACCTTCTACCGCATCAGCGGCCCGCTGGTGCCGACGCTGCTGGTCAACCAGCTGGTCTACCTGGAGGCGCCGGGCGCTGCGCCGCTGTACGCCAAGGTGCAGGAGATCACCGGCAAGACTGCGGTGCTGCGCACGCTGAAGGATTACGGCCACCAGAAGCAGTCAGTGTGGGGCGTCACCGCCCGCAACCGCGAGCAGAACTTCGCTCTGAACCTGCTGATGGATCCGGACTGCGACTTCGTCACCCTCACCGGCTCTGCTGGCACGGGCAAGACGCTGATGACGCTGGCGGCCGGCCTGTCGCAGGTGCTGGACGAGCGCCGCTACAGCGAGATCATCGTCACCCGGGTCACGGTGCCGGTGGGCGAGGACATCGGTTTCCTGCCGGGCACCGAAGAAGAGAAGATGGGCCCCTGGATGGGCGCCCTGGACGACAACCTGGAAGTGCTGGCGCGTGGCGACAGTGCCGCAGGTGAGTGGGGCCGTGCCGCCACCAACGATCTGGTCCGCAGCAAGATCAAGATCAAGAGCCTGAACTTCATGCGGGGCCGCACCTTCCTGAACAAGTACGTCATCATTGACGAGGCGCAAAACCTGACGCCCAAGCAGATGAAGACCTTGATCACGCGGGCGGGTCCGGGGACCAAGATCGTGTGCCTGGGCAACCTGGCCCAGATCGACACGCCCTACCTCACTGAAGGCAGCTCGGGCCTGACCTTCGCCGTGGACAAGTTCAAGGGCTGGGCCCATAGCGGGCACGTCACGCTGGCGCGTGGCGAGCGTTCACGCCTGGCGGACTTCGCCTCCGAAGTGCTCTGACCCTATCCGGCCTCGACCCGGCCCCAACCAACACCGCCCGAGGGCGGTGTTTTTCGTCGACCACCTCACTCTTAGCGCAGTGCACCGCAGGAGTGAGGAAGGGCTGCCCCCTGTTTTCGTAAGTATTAGGAGGAGACCGCGAAGCGGTCGGGGGACATGGAGAAAACAGGGGGCGGCCCTTCCTCGCTCGCGCTCCAACTTCTGCATGCATCTCGAGCCCCCGTCAGCAAGGTGCAGCACCGCTCACGCTCCCGCGTCGTCAGGACTCGCTCATCCTCGACTCCGCAGTCTCCTTCTTTGCCCCCTCATCCACCCGAAGCTGATGAAAGATGAACGCAGCCATCGCTGCCATCACCCCCAGCGCCAGATAGGTCGCATGAAACGCCGGCACCATCGCCGCGCCGTCGGTGCGCGCCACGCCTTCCGAGAACAGCAGTAGAAACGCGCTGGACGTGGCCACCCCGAGACTCATCGACAACTGCATCACCACCGCCAGCAGGCTGTTGCCACCGCTCGCGGTCCGCTCGTCCAGATCCCCGAGCGTCAGCGTATTCATCGCCGTGAATTGCATGCTGTTGACCATCCCGAACACGCCCAGATGAATCGCCAGCCACACATGCCCGACATCCCGCGGGATCAGCGAAAAACTCGCAATCAGCACGCCCAGCAGCAGCGTATTGACGATCAACACCCGCCGATACCCGCCCCAGCGGATCAGCCGGATCGCCAGCGTCTTGGTGAACATCGCCCCCAGCACCGACGGAATCATCGACAACCCCGCCTCGCTCGGTGAGAAACCCAATCCCACCTGCAGAAACAGCGGCGTCAGAAACGGCGTCGCCCCGCTTCCCAGACGTGCAAACACATTCCCCAGCAAACCGATGCGGAAGGTCGGCACCGTAAACAGCGCCGGAGAAAACAGCGGGGCTTCCGTACGCGTCGCATGCAGCCAATAGGTCATCATGCAAGCCACGCCAGCCACCAGCATCACGAGGCAGATGGCCATGCTCACCACATGCTCGCCGAACCCCTGCAGCGCCAGGGACAGCAGCATCAGTCCGAGGCTGAACAGCACATAACCGCTCCAGTCGAAGCGCTGCCGCCCTGCCCCTTTGAGCTGCGGCATATAGCGCCGACACGCCAGCGCCCCGACCAGCCCCACCGGCAGATTAATCAGAAAGATCCAGTGCCAGCTCGCGTACTGCGTCAGCACCCCGCCCAGTGTCGGACCGAGTAGCGGCCCCACCAGCCCCGGCAAGGTGATGAAGGTCATCACTTTCAAAAACTCATCCTTCGGAAACGCCCTCAGCACCACCAGCCGCCCGACCGGCACCAGCAGCGCCCCGCCCATGCCCTGCAGCACCCGCGCCAGCACCAGAATCTGCAGGCTGGGCGAGACCGCGCACATCAGCGACCCCAGGCTGAACAGCCCGATGGCCCAGAGAAACACGCTTCGGGTTCCAAACCGGTCCGCCAGCCAGCCTGACGCGGGAATCAGAAGCGCCACCGTCAGCAGATAGGCCACCACCGCCGACTGCATGCGCAGCGGGTTTTCGCTCAGATCCCGCGCCATGCCCGGCAAGGCGGTATTGAGGATGGTCGTGTCCAGCGTCTGCATGAAGAACGCCAGCGCCACCACCCACGGCAGATACCGATGCATGGCGGCATCCATCACCGGTCGCCCGGTGGTTGGATGGATCGGGGTAACGCCCGCGGCCCCGGGCTTCGCGGCGGATGAAGAGGAGGAAGTAGGAGCGTCCGGCATGGGGCCAAGTATGCGACGGCCCGGCGTCGGCGTAGGATGCAGGGCTTCGCTGTTGTGCGCCCGCCGCCACCCGCTGTGGTCGCTGCCTTCCGCTGCGGTGGCTGCCTCCGGTGCTTCTCCCTACTCCATTCCATGCGCTTTTACGTCTCCGACCTGGACGGCACCCTCCTCGACCCTCAGGCCCGCCTCTCCAGCGCCACCCGCGATGGCCTGGCCGAGCTGCTGCACGAGGGTCTGGCCTTCACCGTGGCCAGCGCCCGCCATGTGGTGTCGATCGCCCGCATCCTGGACGGGCTGCCGATCCAGCTGCCGGTCGTCTCCTCCAACGGCGCCTACATCAGCGACCTGCGCACCGGCCGCCATGAGCTCGTTAATGCGATGGAGCCCGCCATGGGTCAGGCCCTGTTTGCGCTGGTGCGCCGGCATGGCCTGATGCCCTTCGTCGCCACCCACGGTCCACAAGGGGATCAGCTGTTCTGGCAGGAGGTGCAGAACGAAGGCCAGCAGCGTTTTGTCACCGAGCGGCAGCGTAATGCCGACCCGCGCCTGCGTCAGGTGGACCGGCTTCAGGATCAGCTGCAGGATGCTCTCGTCACCCTGCTGGTCGTGGACAAGGCCGAGCCGCTCGCCGCCTTGCAGGCCGACATCCACAGCCTCTTCGGCGACGCGATGGTCACCCACCTGGCCGAAGACCTCTACATGCCGGGCTGGCCCTGGCTCAATGTGCACGACCGCAGCGCCAGCAAGGACCAGGCCATCGCCACCCTCGCCGAGCGCTACCAGTTGCACGATCGTGAACTGGTCGTCTTTGGCGATCAGGTCAACGACCTCAGCATGCTGCGCGCCGCCCACCATGCGGTGGCCGTGTCCAATGCCAGCGAGGATGTGAAGCAGGCCGCGCACCGCATCATCGGGGCGCACCACGAAGACGCGGTGCTGCACTTCATCCGCGACGACTGGCGCAGCCTGCGCGAACGGCTCAACCTCCCGCCGCCAACTGCGCCTTGAGCTGCTCCAGCGCGACGGGGTCCTCCATCGTGCTCAGGTCGCCGGTTTCCCGGCCTTCCGCCACGGCCTGCAGCGCCCGTCGCAGCAACTTGCCGGAGCGGGTCTTTGGCAGCCCCGCCACCAGCCGCACCCGCGCCGGCCGGGCCACCGCCCCCAGCTCCTGATCGACCTTCCGCAGGATGTCGCCTTCCAGGGCCAGCGCCAGTTCCTGGGTCGCCGCCTTGGCAGGATCGCGCAGCACGGCGAAGGCCAGGGCCACCTGGCCCTTGAGCGCGTCGGCCACGCCCACCACAGCCACCTCCGCCACCGCGGGATGGCCGGCAATGCACTCCTCGATCTCCCGGGTGCCGAGACGATGGCCGGCCACATTGATCACGTCGTCGCTGCGGCCCAGGATGAAGTAATAGCCCTCGTCGTCGCGCACCGCCCAGTCAAAGGTGGAATAGACCTGTCGGTCGGGCACGCTGGACCAATAGGTGCGCACAAAGCGTTCATCGTCACGCCAGACGGTCTGCATGCAGCCGGGCGGCAGCGGCCCGTCGATGACCAGCAGCCCCTTCTGGTTCGCGCCCTCCAGCACGGCGCCGGTCTGCTCGTCCACCAGCTGCACCTTGTAGCCATACATCGGCACGCCGGGTGATCCGAACTTGGGCTTGCCGGACGGCAGCCCGCGGGCCAGCGTCAGAATCGGCCAGCCGGTTTCGGTCTGCCAGTAGTTGTCGATGATGGGCTTGCCCAGGGCCTCGGCGATCCAGCGGGCGGTGGGCTCGTCCAGCGGCTCACCCGCCAGGAACAGATTGCGCAGGCTGCTCAGGTCGTGACGCCGGAGCATCTCCGGATCCTGCTTCTTCAGCACCCGGATCGCCGTCGGCGCGCTGAACATCACCGTGACCTGATGACGCTCCACCAGTTGCCACCACACCGCCGCATCGGGCCGCGTCGGCAGGCCTTCGTACATGATGGTGGACATGCCGGCGATCAGCGGCCCGTAGACGATATAGCTGTGGCCGACCACCCAGCCGATGTCGCTGGTGGAAAAGAAGGTCTCGCCCGGCTTGCCATCAAAGATGTGCCGCACACTGGCCGCGAGCGCGACGGCATAACCACCGGTGTCCCGCTGCACCCCTTTGGGCCGGCCGGTGGTGCCGCTGGTGTAGAGGGTGTAGCTCACCGCTTCGGATGGGAGCCACACGCAGGGGACCTGCGCGTCCTGATGGGTCCGGCGCAAGTCGGCATAGTCCACATCGCGGCCGGGCTGACGATCAAACGGACTGAGCCCGCGGTCCACCATCAAGACTTGCCGCGGTGGATGGCTGCACAGCCGCAGTGCTTCGTCCAGCAGCGGCTTGTAGGGCACTACCTTGCCGCCCCGGCTGCCGGCATCGGCACTGATCACCAGCACTGGCTCGGCATCGTCAATGCGATTGGCCAGCGCATGGCTGGCGAAGCCGCCAAACACCACCGAATGAATGGCCCCAAGCCGCGCGCAGGCCAGCATCGCAAACGCGGCCTGCGGAATCATCGGCATGTAGATCAGCACCCGGTCGCCCTGCTTCACGCCCAGCGATTGCAGCGCCGCTGCCATGATCTGCACCTCTCGATGCAACTGCGCGAAGGTGTAGATCTCTTCTCGATCCACCTCGCTGGAAGACCAGATCAGCGCGGTGTCGTCGCCCCGCGTGGCCACATGGCGGTCCACCGCGTTGTGGCAGAGATTGGTCGTGCCGCCCACGAACCAGCGCACGAAGGGCGGCCGGCTCGCATCACACACCTGCTCGAAGGGCTGGTGCCAGTCGATGAGTCGGGCCTGCTCGGACCAGAAGGCTTCCGGGTCGCTCACCGAGCGGTCATAAAAGGCCGAGTAGTCGATCGCTGTCATCGGGATGTCTCCATGCGGCACTCTGTGCGGCGCCATGGTCAGATTTCACGCATCGCGTCTGACGAGACCCTGACCCGAACCGCGAACAGGCTGCGCGAACTTGCGACAGATCAATGAGCAGGCCGCACCGAATCGCCTCACGCTTTACACCCGCGAAAAACGCACGGCATCACACGATCGGAAACTTCTTCAAACAGCTTTTGTCATGACCTGTATGGTCCAATGCGGGTTTTCCTGAGGAGAGACTCGTCGCCCTGGCGAGGACTTTCCCGAAGCCAGGTGTCCATCCTGGGGCAATCCCCAGGGTCCGATGCTTGACCAGCGCGGCTCTGCTTTTTAAGCTCCGCGCCCATAACGATGCGAACTGTCCCTTCTACTTCTTCTGCTCCTCACCGCAAAAAAGTCCAGCGCGCCACGGCCGCCTTGGGACTGCTTTGCGTCTTGACGGCCGGTAGTTGCTGGGCGCAACCCACGGCGAAGGCCGCGGAAGGCGCTTCCAACACCGCTGCGCAAGCGTCCGCCTCGAAAGAGAGCAAGGGCAAGCAGAGCGCCAAGTCGTCTTCGAAGACCACGAAGGTGGCGAAGAGCGCACAAACGAGGCAGGACAGCAGCAAGAGCAAGAATTCCGGCAAGAGCGCTGACAAGACGGCGGAGAAGGCGGAGAAGCCTGACGCCTCTGCGGTCGCGCTCAAGCCCGTTGCGGATGCCAAGGCATCCGAGAAGCTGTCGGACAAGGCGCCAGCCAAGACGAACGACCTGACCCCGCCGCCCGGCACGATGATGGGCGCCTACGGTCAAAGCCTGATGCGTACCGCCGCAGTGTCCAGCGTGGCGGGTGGTGCGGCCGTGGTGCTGCCTCAGCCGACCGCTGCGATGAATGCGCAGGCCGGCACCCTGTCGTCTGGCACACCGGCCCTGGCTTCTTTGGCTGCGGCCCAGAACACCCCCGCTGGCACGACCAGCATCACCGCCGCCAACACCATGATGGCCGCCGCAGTGCCCGCAGCCCCTGCTACCGCGATGATGGGCGCCGCCGGTGCCACGTCCAACGACGCGGTGAACCGCTTCCTGAAGCAGCAGGGCATCGTGGCTCAGGCCACCGCGCAGACGCAGGCTGAGAATGCCGCCATGGCGGGCAACCCCAGCCTGCTGAATGAAGTGCGGGACCGGGCTTCGAATCTGGTGCTGTCCGCGATGAACTTCCTCGGCGTTCCGTATCGCCGCGGTGGGAATTCTGTAAGCAACGGTTTCGACTGCAGCGGCTTCACACGCCACATCTTTGAGATGAGCGTGGGCCTGGTGCTGCCGCGCCGTGCCGATGAGCAGGCCAAGATGTCGCAGCTGATCTCCATCAAGAAGGAAGATCTGAAGCCGGGCGATCTGGTGTTCTTCAACACGATGCGCGCCACCTTCTCGCATGTGGGCATCTACGTGGGTGAAGGCAAGTTCATCCATTCGCCGCGTGCAGGCGGTGCGGTGCGTGTGGAAGACATGCGCGAGAGCTACTGGGCCAAGCGCTTTACCGGCGCTCGCCGCGCGGATCTGGCGCAGGCTCCCAACACCTGACGAGGGACATCGCGGCGTGTGGCCGCGCGTGAAGCTCTGATCGGGAGGATCAGGGCCACTCCGGGAAACCGAGCAGGCATCAAGAGGCCCGCTGTCCCACTCCGGCTGAAGGCGCAGCCTCGTTCCCGGCTATGCTGCGCGTGGAGCGACTCCTGACCGCTGCAGCCACCTTGTCCGCCGTTCTCTCCTCCCCTTTCCCGACCTCTGCCCGTCCGCCAGATCACCTGGGCTCCGCCCTCATGCTGGCGGTGCTGCTGCATGTGCTGGTGGTGCTGGTGGTGGGCAACGCACCGGGCGGCGATGCCAAACCCGGAGAAGGTGTGTGGGGTCCGATCACCGTCCGGCTGCAGGGGGATCGGTTCGAGAAGGGGTCGGGCGAGCCGGCGGTGATCGTGCCGGAGCGCGGCCCCGTCGGGACAGCGCGTGAACAGCGATACGGCGGCACGGTGCGGCGAGAGGCCCCCAAACCCGATGAGGCGCCTGGCGCGGCTCGGAAGGGTCAGTGGCGGCAGACGCCAGGAGAGCGGCTGACCGGTGAGGAGGAAGGCGCCGCGCAGGCGCAGTTGAAGTCCGTCACACCGCCTGCCAAGCCCACGACAGAAGACAGTCCGTCGAAGCCGCCTGTGGCGCCTGCGCCAGTCACGAAGGAGCGGGTGGAGACGACACCGAGCCAGAGCCGGACGCCCGCTGCAGCGGGACCGCAGCAGTCCGCAACGACGCCAACCATGGCGGCGACAAACACTGCGCCAGTCGCGCCGCCCGTGGCCGCGCCCGTCATCCCGCCGACGCCATCGCCTGTCACACCACCCTCGCCTGCGACGGAGCCTCCGGCACAGGCACAGACTCCGACCGCGACGCTATCGCTGCCCGCAGACCCAACGCCCCAGGTGAGCCGCCTGAAGCCGTCCGCCGAGGCCATCAAGAAGGTGACCGTGCCGCGTTCTGAAGCGCCGCTGCCGGCGCCCTCCGCGCTCGACCTGCCGCGTCCGACGCTCAGCGACACCCCATCCAACTTGCGTCGGATTGAACGCCAGGCCGCGCCCGGAACGCAGGCGGACCGGCGCGCCACGCCCGATCTGGAAGGGCCACTGCAAGGCCCCGCTGCCCTGCAGATGCCCGAGCCGCCGCGGCCGACGTTGACCGACAGCGCCGAGCCTGTGCGCCGCATGGAACGCCTGCCTGCGTCCCCAGCCTTGAACGCGAAGGCCAAGCCTGCCCCCACAGAGGCGCCCTTGCCGGCCCCGGCGGCGCTGCAATTGCCAGAGGCTCCGAAGCCGACCTTGAGCGACAACCCCGCCACGGTGCGGCGCCTTCCGCGCGCGCAGGCGGAGCGATTGACGACCGTCACGCCGCCGACCGCGCCAGCGCTCGCGGCCCCGACGCCGCTACCGAACCTCGTGCCCAAATCAACGCCGGCGCCAGCGCCAACCCCGTCACCGGCCACGGTGGCACCCGCCGCCACGAGCCCGCCGCTTCCCACGCCCGCGGCAACGCCGGCAACCCCAAGCTCCACATTGCCATCGGCGACGCCGCCCACATCTTCCGCAGTGCCGCCGACTCCGCAGGTGCAGCCTTCGACAACACCTCCAGCGCCGACGCCTGCGACACCTGCAACGCCCGCAGCCCCCACGGTCGCACCGCCGAGCGCTGCGGCAGTACCGCCTTCGTCGCTGCCGCGCCCCTCGACGGCCGTGACGCCCAGCACTGCGCCACCAACGCCCGCCAATCGGATCTCGCTGGATGGCTCGTCCTCACCGAGCACGACGCAGCCGAGCGTGGGAGCACCGGACGCTGGGACACGCACCGGGCAGGACATTGCCACGCCCGCGTCGACGCCGCCGAATGCGCCCAAGCCGCTGGACCTGACCTTGCGGTCGCAGCGGGGTCCCGCGCTGCCGCGCGGCAATCCCAATGGCGTGATTCAGGCGATGCCGGTTCCGCCGGAGCCCAAAGACAAACTGGCGGAAGAGCTCAAGCGGGCGGGTCAGGAGGAATGCCGGAAGGCGTATGCCGACATGGGCGTCCTGGCAGTGTTGCCGCTGGCACGCGATGCAGTGAAAGGCAAAGGATGCCGCTGGTAGCGTGCGACCCGCGCAATGCGAGCAATGGAAAACCCCGGTTTCGTCAATGCGCGGGGAAAGGCGGTTTTGCTATAGTTCTTTGCGTGTTGGGGGGGTAGCTCAGCTGGGAGAGCGTCGCGTTCGCAATGCGAAGGTCGGGAGTTCGATCCTCCTCCTCTCCACCAACTTTTACCCTAAAAAACCGGCCTCCTGGCCGGTTTTTTCTTTACCGCGCTCTCACAGTCGGACGTTCATACGACGATCCGAACGGCACCCATTTGGCGGTGAACGTTCCAGCCACGGTCAAGCTTGAAAGTGGTCGTTGATGGCGCGGCACTGCGCATCGAGCCGATCATCACTCAACGCAGGCCGCGGTACTGAAAATCCCTGAAGTGGACCGCTCCGCGCCCCACGCTGAACAGCGCGAGTTTCAAGCTGAGGAAACCACCGAAGACGTTGTGATGAAAGCCGCCCACCTCCATCTGCCACGGGTGCTGCGTCCATTGCGTGCCGTCGAGCGAGGTCTCGAAGGTGACGATGTTCTCCCGGTTGGTGACCCGCAGGTGCAGCAAACGTTGCGGCGTCGCCTGTCGCATCCATTCGATCTCCTGCCCGTAGTTGTAGGTGCGCGATTGCCCCTGGCCCAGGCCGATGCCCACGAAGCCGCGACCGTCATAAAACAGCGCCAGGCCGCCCTGCGCATCGCCCTCCACTTCCACCGAGACCGAGGCCTGATAACTGCGGTCGCCCACCAGGCAGGTCAGCGGTGAGCAATCCGCCAGACCGGTGCCCTTGCCCTGTAGCGTCAAGCGGCCGGCTTCCCGTTTGAGCCGGCTCGCGTCGTCGGGGCCAGGCGCGAAGAGACTCCACTGCAGACCCAGGCGATCGGTGGAAAAGTCATCGCTCAAGTCGGCACCGGCCGGACCGGCCAAGCCACCGCGAGGCTTCTTCAACGGGCGATCCAACGTCCCACCGAGCGGCTTCAGCCAGCCATCCGCCGTCCAGGCGACGGGCTCCAGCAAGGTCTGGCGTCCCAGGGTGCGCATTCCGTTTTCATAGCCGTGATACACCATCCACCAGTCACCGGCCGGCCCTTCCACCAGACTCGCATGACCTCGCGACCACCAGGCTTCATCCGCGTGGCGGGTGCGCACCACCGGGTTGTTGGGCGCGTTTTCCCAAGGCCCATGGATGGAGGCGGACCGCGCCACCGTGACCATGTGGCTGGTGGGTGGCCCCGAGGTGCCGCCCACCGCCGTCAGCAGATAGAACCAGCGCCCATGCCGAATGATCTTCGGCCCCTCTGGCGCAAACATCTCCACCACCCATTCCTTCGGGTAATGCCAGGGTTCGTAGACTTTCTCCAGCGTGCCCACGGTGGCCAGGCCATCGTCGGTCAGCTGGATGCGACGCACGCCATTGACGAACAGATAGCGCTTGCCGTCTTCGCCGACTGCATGGCCGGGGTCAATGCAATCCGGCAAATCGAGATCGACGGGATCACTCCAGGGCCCGCGGACATCGGTGGCATGGATCACCACGATGCGCGAACCCTTCTCCTGCATGACCGGGATGTACAAGTAGTAGCGCCCGCCATGCTTGACCAGATCCATCGCCCAGACCGCGCCCAAAGGCTGGCGCAGCGCCGCGGTGATCGGCGCCCAGTTCACGAGATCGGTTGAATGCCAGATTACCGCGCCCGGGTAGGAGGTGAAGGAGGAACATGTGAGGTAGTAATCGCGGCCATCCTTGAGGATGGTCGGATCGGGCCGGTCGCCCGCAATGATCGGATTGCGATAGGTGCCATCGCCAAGATCGGCCCGGCGCTGTCCTTCCCGGCCGATGCCGTACCGCGGCACGCTGCCGCAAGCGCTTGGCGCTGCGGCCACCGGCGCGCTCAAGGCGGAGCCCGCGACGGACGCCATTGCCATCTGCACCGCGCCGCGGCGTGTGAATCTCGCCATCCTTGTCTCCTGTGCGGAGGTCACGGACGAGCGCCGCGCCTCCCCGTTGTGATGGAAGGCGCAGATATTAGTGCGACGGAAATACTAATTCGCCGGGCGTTTACCCGAGGTCATCGCCGCAGCTGATCCGATCGATCTCTGGCAAGGACGAAGGCATAAGGTAGCGTCGAGGAGTGCCGATCCAATCTGGTCGCTGAGTTGGCCGCGTACCAGCCGTTGGTCACCGAGCGCGTTTCGTGAGCGCCAGGGGCAGGCCCAAGGGTCGGATCATCTCGCCTTGCAGCACTGGGAATAGTACGCCTCGGCCTCCCGTTCGATGGCCTGCATCTTCTCGGCGCCGAGCCGGCGGCGATGTTCATCGCCGCGGATGCCATAGAGGACGAGGTTGGGGAAACATTCTGCGAATCGGGTGATGGTGTTCGCACGGAGTCGGAAAGCTGGACCCCACCAGATCCAATTGGGACGGCGAGTCCTGCCCAGCCGCCCGCCAGAAGAGCCGCGCAAAGACCCAAGCCACCGATCCATAGAAGACGCTTCATTTCGGACATTCCACCTCAATGCAAGCGTACATCCTCAATCAAGACGTTCCAGACCAGTCTTAGCTCATCCCCTCGCCCGAAAGATCTCGTACTCAATCGGCTTGAAACTGCCGTTGTTCGATCCTTCCGCCGAGCAGGCGGTCAGCCCACACAACAGATCCATCTCCGCTCGCAACTCCACCCACTGCCCCGCCCGCGACGTCGGCGGCTCGACCGACACCGCACCATCCTCCCTCACGCGCACGTTCATAAAAACGTTGAACGTGGTGCTGATCTGCGAGGGCTTAATGCCATGCGGGGCCAGATTCGTATACAGGTTCTCGAAACAGCTCGGATGGTGGCCTTTGACCTTGTAGAGAATCTCGAACATCTCCTGGCTGCAAGGCGTGAGCAGGAAGTCGTGCCGACCCACCTGATCCTCACCAATGGTGAACATCGGCCGACTGTCATTGGCGTACAGCACGTCGCCCGTGGTCAGGTAGATCTTCGAGGCATAGTCGATGCTGCGACCGGACGACAGAACGCAGCCGTGATCGTCTCGGTTAAAGGCAAACAGATCTGCCACCTGCTCGCCCATCGGGTCGATGATGCGCAGCACATCGCCTTTGTTGAGGTTGAAGGCAGTGCCCGATTGCGGCGCAATGCGGCATCGTCCATGGGAGGCGTCACACATGAGCTTTCTTTCCCGAAAATGGACACACCCAGTCCGCCGGCACCTCGCGGCCCGAATACTGGCGGGCCTCGGACGATTCACCGAAGCGCGCCAGGACCGGATTGATCGACCCCTGCAAAGCGAGATCCCGTTTGCGGATCGCGTTCTGCATCGAGCCGTACTTTCCGCTCTCCTTGAGCGACTCGAACTGGTTATGAAAGTTGAAGACCAGGCAGGGCATGGGCGAACGGCGTGCCAGGCGCGACGCCTTTGGATGCATGCCCACCACGAAGTAGGCCCGGCCGCCAATGCTCATTGAAAACTGTTCGTCCGACGGGTTGTCGCTGACCGTCGCATCCCAGGCGTGCTCTTGACGATCCAGGTCATGAACCACCTGCAGATGCTCCCAAAGCCGGTGCTCGAACGCCAATTCGTCTTCAATGGCGTCATCGAACAGCGCCACAAAACTCACCGGCTGATTGCCGGGATCGGGAAATTCCTCTGAGAACGCCTGCAGATCACGTCGCAGCGCTTGCGCGGCGGCCACCGAACCCATCGTCCCGTAACTGCCGTGCCGCAGACGACCCGTGTGCAGAGCCGACCGTGCGCCGACGCACGGAAACTCGGGCTGATCCACAAAGGCGTCAAAGCGACGCGGGTCGGCCTTCGCGGCCGAGGCGGCGCCGGAGAGGGGGCAACGGGTGGGTGAGGTCATGGCTGTTGGGTCCTGAACTGCTATGACCCAACCTTATCCGCCGCCCCACGCCCGCCTTGAGGGCCTTGCAGTGGTTCACCCGTGGGAGACAGGCCCTGCTCGGCGTAGTCCCTGTCCCACGGGTTTTCGAACTTTTTGCGCGTTCAGAAGCTGCGCCGCAAAGTCAGCCGCAGTGTTCGCGGCTCTGCAGGATGCACATGCCGATCCGCGACGGGCGCGGCCTCACCGGGCAACTGCGACTCGTAGAAGTATTCGATGTCGTTCACCTTGCGATTGCCCAGATTGAACACATCCAGCGTCAACTCCGTCTGGTCACCGAAGCGACGGCTGATGCGGAAGTTGGTGGTCAATGAAGACCGCGAGCGGACACTGTTGTCTTCCACCAGCGCCCCGCTGCCCAGATAGCGCCAGTTAAGACTGGCCGACCAGGCGCCCAGGTCCTTGATCGAGACGCCCATCGTCGCCACCTTGTCGACCGCATTGGGAATGCGACGACCCGCCGGATCGTCATCCGCGAACCTTGCATGCGTCCAGGCGAAATCCGCGTCGATCAACAGCCACGGCAGCGGCACATAGCGGTTGTTCCACTCCAGTCCACGGCGCCGACTGGGGCGATTGGCCTCCGTCGTTCCCGCGTCGCCCACATAGACCAGCTCGGAATCAAAATCCAGCCGCCATGCGGCGATGGACGTCTGCAGTCCCGGCACCCATTCCGTTCGAATGCCAGCTTCATAGCCCTTGGCCTTCGCCAGTCCGGGTGCACGATCGGTCGCCGCGGTGACGCCCCGCGCATCATTGCTGTGGAATCCACGCCCCGCATTCAGGAACAGCTCGGTCCGCTTCCACGGGCCCAGCACGATGGACAATTTGGGCGAGGCCAAGGTCTGGCGTGCGCGACCCGAGTTCCCCAGGCCGGTGAGATGATCGACCCGGAACTGCCCCTGATCTGCGCGAAGACCCAGGATCGTCCGCCCCCACGAGGCCCATTCGACACTCGTTTGCCCATAGACCCCGAGCATCGTCTCGCGAATGCGGTCTTCCCGGGTCACGTCCTTGATTTCGCCGAGTTCGGTTTCAAAGAGACCCACCCGTGCGCGATCCTGTCGGACCTGAAAGCCCAGTTCCGTCCGGGCGGGCCACACGCCGAGCGTGTGCTCCACAGACTGACTTCCGCTCAGCCCATAGACCTTGCGATGATCCTGCTGCGAGGCTTGATCCCCCTGCGCGGGACGGTCCATCGCATAGGTGAAATTGGAGAAGAGCGCCAATTGATAGTCGATGGCATAGGCGGCGAGCCGGGATTGCCGGCCCTCTTCGTTCCGCACCCAGGAGGCCGACACGCTGGTGCGCCGCGTGCTGCCGCGATCGCTCGGATCCACCGCATCGAATCGTCCGAATGGCCGCCCTTCATACGTCCCGGCTTCAATCAGTCGCTCCGGGATCTGGTCGGTGGAGTGCCAATGGGCGTGATAGTCCATGACGCTGACGGTCCATTCGTCAGGCCCGGCTTGTCGGGACAGACTCATCACCAGGTTGCGGCGGTTCAGCCCCTCCGGGACGGTCCAGGGACCGTCATTGCCCATCAGCTCCGCAGCACCCATCCATTGCACACCTGCGCCAAGGTCGTGGCTGCCGGCCACCAGGCCCCTGCGGTAGCCGCCCTCACCCGCGGTCAGAGAGACAAACGGCGCATCGAGCCGGCGTTGGTAGTGGATGTCCGCCGAACCGGCCGCCGCAAAATCGCCATTCGCGGCGAAGTACGGCCCCTTGCGGTAGTCGATGTGATCGACCAGCTCGGGCATCAGGAAGTTCAGATCGGCATAACCCTGACCATGGGCATTGCTCGGGATGTTGACTGGCATGCCCTGCACCGATGTCGCGAAATCGGTGCCATGGTCCAGATTGAAGCCGCGCAAGAAATATTGATTGGCTTTGCCGTCTCCGCTGTGCTGCGTCACCATCAGGCCGGGCACGAATTCGAGCACTTCGCCGGGCCGGAGGGCCGGCCGGCTTTTCAGCAGCTCAGCACGAATGCTGCCTTGCGATGCCGCATCGGAGCTGCCGACGCCGTTGTCGTAGTGACGACCGTGGACCTGCACCGTGTCCAGGGTGCGCTGCTGCGGTGTTTGCGGCAGACCTGCCGGATTCGGCGGATCCCCCTCGGCCGATCCAGCCTCAGGGGTCGAGGCCCATCCTGCGGGAGAGCAGATCAGCAGGCCGGCCAGGGCCATGGGATGAAGGATGAAAGGAAGGTCCCTGCGGCGATTCATTCCCTTGCCGCGCGGCAAAGTGAAACGACGGGCGATCCAACGCGATGTGTTCATTGCAACAGTCCATTCCCCTGCGTCCCCGCAGGAGGTTGAGTGGTGGCGCTGAGGCATGAGCACGGGCGAGGCTGCACAGCGGAGCGCGCAGCCCTGCCGGCGCGCCGCACCCCGCAGCATCCGGAGCAGTCGCAGGCCGGTATCCGGGCTCGCGGCGCGACCTGCGCATGCGTGCATGCACAGGTCTGGCGTACTGGCCTTCCCAGGCTGCAAGGCCCAGTGGCTGTCGGAAGACATTCCGACGTCAGACGCTTTCAACCGCCGACCGTTGCGGGGGCAGCACAGGCTTGGCGCCGTTCAGGCGCGCACCTGTTTCCCGTTTAACCCGGCCGGCAAGCGGCTGGGCACCTTCGACTGAAATGAGGGCGCGAGTGTAGCCGCGGTTGGGCGGTCCACGCGCCATCGCAACGACCCCGCCCTCGACACGGCCAACTCATGAAACTCATAATGTTGCATGAGTCAGAATTTTCAGCTGTCCGACATCCTGCACGTGCTGCTTCACATGGCGGAGCGGGACGGTCCCACCACCTCGGAGGCCCTGGCGGCAGCCATGCGCACGAATCCGGTCGTCCTGCGACGGCTGATGGCCGGCATGCGCAGCGCCGGTTTCGTGGTCTCTGGCAAAGGCCACGGGGGCGGCTGGGCCCTGGGGTGTGAACTGGAACGCGTCACCCTGGGGGATGTCTATCTGGCCCTGGGAGAGCCCAGGCTGATCTCCCTCGGCTTCCGTGAGGATCATCCCACCTGCCTGGTCGCCGCCGCCGTCAATGACGCCATGCGCGGCGTCATTCAAGACGCGGAGGCACTGCTGCTCAAACGGTTTGGCGACATCACGCTGGCCACGCTGTCTGCGGACTTCCACCGGCGCATGACGCAGCATCAGGCCAAAGGCCATCCCCCACCCCATCAGCTGGCGCACCACCTTCATGAAGACCATTGAATTCGCCGTCATCGGCGGTAGCTACGCGGGCATGGCCGCGGCATTGCAACTGGCGCGCGCCCGTCGCCGCGTGCTGGTGGTGGATGCGGGTCGGCGGCGCAATCGGTTTGTGGATGCCGCAAACGGCGCCTCTCATGGCTTTCTGACGCAGGATGGCCGAGCGCCCGCCGAGATCGCCGCCGATGCGCGCGAGCAGCTGATGAACTATCCGAATGTGGAGTGGCTGCACGGCGTGGCTGACGATGCACGGATCGAGGAAGATGGTGCACCCAGCTTCCGGGTGGGCATGGAGCGGGTACAGGCGCGTCGCCTCATCCTTGCCACGGGCGTGCAGGACGAGTTACCTGCCGTACCGGGTCTGGCCGAGCGCTGGGGACGCACCGTGTTTCATTGCCCCTATTGCCATGGCTATGAGGCCGATGCAGGACCGATCGGCATCATCGCCGCCTCGGCGCTGGCTCTGCACCACGGCCTGATGCTGCCCGATTGGGGCCCGACGACACTGTTTCTGAATGACAGCTATGCCCCGAGTGACGAGGACAGGGCCGCAATGATCCGTCGCGGCACACGCATCGAGCCAGTGCCCATTTCCCATATCGCCGGCGAGGCCGAGGTCGTCCTTCAAGACGGTCGTACATGGCGCATGAACACCTTGTTCACGCAACCCCGCGTCACTCTCAGCAGCCCCATCGCCGAACAATTGGGTTGCAGGATCGAAGCCGGGCCCATGGGACCATTCATCTGGGTCGATGAGTTCAAGGCCACCAGCGTCCCTCATGTCTTTGCGTGCGGTGATTCGGCACGCGCGGCCGGCAACGTGACGCTCGCGGTGGCCGATGGTGTCATGGCAGCCCTTGCAGCGCATCGCCAGTCGATGGCGTAAGCGGAGATTTGACGCGGCTGAGTGACCCGGGCCCGGTCCGGAACGTCCGCAACATCGGCAGCCTTCGCACCGTCCTGAATTGAGACGCCCGGTGTCTCCAAATCATTCACCGCCCGCCCGTCTCCTGCGCGCAAGTGCTTGATTTGCCTTACCGCTCCCGTTGGCACGACTTTTGAATCAAGGATGTCTCCTTGCCATCCACCCTGGAGCTATTCATGTCTGCCAAGCCGCAAGACCTGCAGGTCTGGTCCGTTGAGGGCCACGTCCAGCATCTCATCTACAGCCCCAAAGGCACGATCGAAGGCCTGATGATCGACAGCGAAGGCGCACCCGTGCAATTCGTTGTCGACGCGCATGACGTCGCCGCCCTCCACAGCCTCTCTTCGGTCCGGCCGGGCCAGCTCGTCGTGATCGACGGGACCCTCGCCCCGCCCTCTCCCAAAGGGGACGCCGAACACGAGGTCTACCATTGGGAACAATTGGTGTCGGTCGACGGACACGACGCGTCACCGCCGCCTGACCGCCATACCCTGTCCGGCACGGTCGCACGCCTGAACTACGCCCGTCATGGCGCCCCCAATGGTGTGGTGCTGGACAGCGGCGACTTCATCCACACAAAGCCCGAAGGCTTCGAACGTCTGGCGCTCCAAGTGGGCGATGCCGTTCGTGCCGAGGGCCCCACCCGACCGCTGGCCGGTGGACCCGCGCAGGTGATGGAAGCGCATATCGTGAACGATATTCGACTGGGCGACCCGGGTCACCCGGATGCAGGACATCCCCCGACAGAGCCCACGCACAAGAAGTGAGCGTCCTACCATCGGGGCTGAGCAGTTCCCAGCCCCGGAGGTTTCATGGCCGCAACTCCCCGCCCTCGCGCACGCAGGCAGGACAGCGCCCCCGCCAAATCGAAAGGCAACGGCAGCAAAAGCCGCGGTAGCAATAGCAGTAGCAGTGCCGGCAACCGCAGCGCCAAGCCGACGCGCGTCAAGAACGCCAGGCCGGATGCCATGGACTTCCGGGACCTGATGTTCGTGCCGACGCTGATTGAGGTGCCCACCACCCGGCCGCTGTCCGATTACAAAAAGGTGAAGGTGCCCATCCTGGACCAGGGCTCGGAGGGCGCCTGCACCGGTTTCGGTCTGGCCACCGTGGCCAACTATCTGCTGCGGGTGCGCAAGGTGGTGCCGGACAAGGTGCCGGTCAGTGGGCGCATGTTCTACGAGAACGCGCGTCGATACGACGAATGGCCGGGAGAGCACTACACCGGTTCCAGCGCTCGTGGCGCCATGAAGGGCTGGCACAAACACGGCGTCTGCGCCGAAGAGGACTGGCCCTATGACCTCGGCCCCAAGGGACCGCGGGGCCTGACCGAGAATCGCACCTCGGAGGCACTGAAACGCCCACTGGGAGCGTATTACCGCGTCAATCACAAAGACCTGATCGCCATGCATGCGGCCATCACCGAGGTCGGCATTCTCTACGCCACCGCCACGGTGCACGACGGCTGGGACCGCGTCGGCAAGGACGGCATCATTCACCAGGACCCCGACGCCACCCCCACCGGCGGTCACGCGTTTGCCATCGTGGCCTATGACGAATGGGGATTCTGGATTCAAAACTCCTGGGGACGCGGCTGGGGTGCGGGTGGCTTCGGCCGGATCAGCTACGACGATTGGCTCGACAACGGCACCGACGTCTGGGTCGCCCGACTCGGCGCCCCGGTGGTGCTGCGCAAGGCGGACAGCATCAGCCGGGTGCATGCGCCGGTCTCCGGCATGTCTGCGGCTTATTCCTATTCGGACCTGCGACCGCACATCATCAGCGTCGGCCATGACGGTCAACTGCAGGCCGGGGGCGACTACGGCACCACCCAGGCTGAGCTCGAGCGGATCTTCACCGAAGACATTCCGCGGGTCATCAAGTCCTGGCCGGTCAAACGACTGATGCTGTATGCGCATGGCGGCCTCGTCAGCGAAGAGGCGGCAGTGCAACGGCTGTCGGAATATCGGCCGGCATTGCTGGAGAGCGGCGTGTATCCGCTGTCTTTCATCTGGCATTCAGACTTCTGGACCACGCTGAAGAACCTGCTGGCGGATGCCGTGCGGCGGCGGCGCCCGGAGGGCATTCTGGACGACACCAAAGACTTTCTGCTGGACCGGGTCGACGACATGCTGGAGCCGCTTGCGCGGGCATTGAGCGGTCGTTTGCAATGGAAGGAAATGAAATCGAATGCCTCGCAGGCGAGCGATCCCGGCGGGGCGGCATGGCTGACGGCGCAATACCTCGCCGCACTGGTGAAGGCCTCTCCGGAGATCGAGATCAATCTGGTGGGACACAGTGCGGGCTCCATCTTCAACGGGCCGCTGCTGCAGTTGCTCACCCAGACCCATCGGCTGAGGATCAACACCTGTACCTTATGGGCGCCGGCCTGCACGGTTCAGCTGTTCAAAGACGAGTACGCCCCGCTGATACGCAGCAAATCCATCGACCGGTTCACCGTCTACACCTTGAACGACAAGGCCGAACAGGACGACAACTGCGCCGGCATCTATCACAAGTCTCTGCTCTACCTCGTCTCCAATGCATTGGAAGATCAGGAGCGCATTCCAGGACTGCGTGACGGTGTGGCTCTGCTGGGGATGCAGAAATTCATTGACGCCGATGCTGAGCTGACCGATCTTGTCTCGGGCGGAGACGCAGAGTGGGTCCTCTCGCCCAACAATGAGCCGGACGACAGCCTGCGGGGCAGCACCGCACGCCATCACGGTGATTTCGATGACGACCCCGCGACGGTGCGCTCCACCTTTGCGCGTCTGGTGCAACCCGGGGTGGCGGCGGGAACGGGCGATCCGGCCCGCGCTGCCAAGGATGCCGCCTGCGTCATCCCGGATGTCAAATTTCTGAAGTCCGCGAAATCGCTGCGTGAGCGACGGGAAGAGATCGACCGCAAGAGCAGCAACAGCCCCTGAGCCTCGCGGCATCAGCCGCGATGGGTTGCCCGGTCCGTCAGCTCACCGCTCAGCAGGTGGTGCTGAATGAGTGGGTCACCGTCTCCGCATGGGTCTGGAAGAAGGTGTGGGTCACTGCGGCGGGCGGCGGCGCTGGGCCAGCAAGGCCACCCGCATCCGGCGGGTGGTCCACAGGGTCTGCTGTTCCAGTCGCAGCAGGTCGCTCAGGCGCTCGGCGAGCGATGGAGCGGTGGCCGAGGCTTCTGGTACCTGGCCAGGAGCAGGAGAAAATGGGAATCGCATGAACACATCCTCCAAAAGGACGGTACGCACAGGGGCAGCGCCCGTGCCAGAGGTCCGGCTCCCTCACGATGCATGAGGCCCACCGGGACTGTCACGGTCCAAGGAAGCGATGCGTGACAAGGATTTGGAGGGGCAGGCTGCGCGCTCAACATCATGCGCAGCCGAAGTCGGCGTCAGCGCGTCAGTGGTGCGGCGGCCATCCCGGCACGCATCGCAATTCGACTGGCACTTTCCACGCACGAACTCCGTTGTTGAGAGGCCTTCATTGTTGCACAGCAGCAGCGAAAGCATCAACCGGCGCGGCCAAGTCCGGACGCTGATGAGGGCGTTGGCGTGGAGGTCCGCACACCCCATCGAACTGCGAAGGGCCTACGCATGCACACAGGCGTTTCACCGCTGCTGGACCCCTCCCATGATTCCGACCCTCGGCAGACCTGCCGCCGCGGCCCTCTCCACCGATGGGTCGTCCCCCGCATCGCCCGATTTGAGCGTCCGCGCCAACTGGCCTTTGCCGCCCGAGGTGAGTCGGCGGCTGGCTCTGCAAGCGCTGGCGGTGCGAAAAGAGGCTGCCCGCATCGTGGACCTTGTCGGAACCTCCACCGACCCGGTTGCACGCATGGATGAAAACCTCCGCGGCGAGATCTACGGCATCTGCCGGCAACTGGCCCAGGGCCAACCGTTGCCAGGCGAGTCAGACCTCGATGAGGATTGCGATCCCCAAACCGTCTGGTCGCTGCACCCGCCGGAGCTTTGCGATCGGCACCGCCTGCGCATCGAGGCCGATCAAGAGCAACTGCAAGATGTCCTCCATCGTCTGGCCAGCAATGGTGAGTCCGTGCTCTGGAACCTGCGGACTGAGTTGTGGGCACGGATGGAGAGCATCCAGTGGCGTCTGACAGGCGTGTTGGCAGGCTGCGAACCCCTCCTCTTCTCACGCATTGAGGCGTTCACGGCCCAGCTCGATGAGGCGCCTGCCCCCACGTGCGTGGACGAACTACATATCCGCACACCACACGACCAATTGCGCAACTTCGGGCGTGAACTCAGCAGATTGAGCGACGCCGTCGATGACGTGCACGCCCTTCTGGCGTCTCCGCGAGCGGCTGTCGCTGCCGCTGCCGCAGCACCGCTGGAAGCCACGCTGGAGGCGATCAAACTCAGCTTGAAACAGGGGAAATGGAAGGCCTTTGATACAGCGGTCGCCCGTTTCCGGCAACTGCGCGGGCCGTTGATCCAGACCGCCGTCACTGGCGCGCCCCCTCGGACCGCAAGCTTCTGATCGACTCCTTGGCCTGCAGGCCTCCCGCGCCTCGAAGGGCTCAACCTCGACCGTTGGAAGGCCTCAAGCCGCCAGCTCCTTCAGGAAGAGTTCCCTGTCCGGCGCGAAGTTCGCATGCAAAGGCAACAAGGCACCGCCCAGGGCGGCAGCATCTGCGCCCACCGCGCCTTGTAGCAAGCGCGGCGGCACCACGCCTTCCCACGCCGGCCCCTGCATCGCCGCTTCTGTCTGACGGATCAGCGCCGCCAGCAAGGCCCGGGACAGCACCCCGTCGATGATCACGCCATCCAGATCCAGCAGGCAGGCCGCGCTGTGGATGGCATGCGCCAACGCAGGCCCCGACTGGGCCACCCAGGCATCCGTCACCTCGCGCCACGGTGGCTGCATCGCCTGCTCCGGCTCCGCCAGCGGCAGCCCTGCGGCCGACCAGGCCTGCTCCAGCGTGTTCAGCGACGCCACGCTCAGCAACTGCCGCGCCGCACCCGCACCGCCGGCCCCGGCAAACCCCAGGGGCATCGATCCCACCGCGCCCGCATTGCCGGTCGCACCCGTATGCAGATGCCCGTCAATGACCAGCCCTCCGCCGATGAAGGTATCGACAAACACATACAGGAAGCTGTGCAGACTCCGCCCTCGCCCGGCGACCAGTTCGGACACACAGGCCGCCGACGTGTCCTTCATCGACAACACCGGCCACTCACATCGCTGGGCCACCGCCTCCCGCAGGTTCAGGCCCGCCCAGCGGGAGGCCTGCTCCGGCGCCACGCCCAGCAGGCTTTGCCAGCCGCCCAGCGCCAGCGGCGCACCGATGCCCACCCCGCACACCCGGTCGCGCGCGTCCGGGCCGAGCTTGCGCCGGATTGCCGCCAGACGCCGGGTGATTTCCGGCAGCAGTTCATCCGGATCCGGGAATGCATACGGGCAGGACCAGCGCCCCTGCACCTCTCCGGTGAAGTCCACCAGCAAGGTATCCATCTGCCGCCGCCCGACCTTGAGGCCGATGGCATAAGCGCCCTGCGGGTTCAGCGACAGCGGCACGGACGGCTGCCCCACCTTGCCGCGCACGGGCGCGCCCTTGCGCAGATAGCCTTCGTCCAGCAGCCGCTTGGTGATCAGCGAGACCGTCTGCGCGGTCAGTCCGGTCAGTCGCGCCAGGTCTGCGCCCGGCAGCGACCCATGCAGTCGCAAGGCCTGCAGCACCACCCGTTCGTTGTACTGGCGAAGTCCGCCCTGATTGGATCCGCGCGTGGACATGCGCGATCCGGCCGAGTGGCCCGGCGCGCGACCGGGCGCGGCATCGGCAGGCGTTTCGTCGTCGGCGGTGAAGGCGGACAAAGGGGTTCCTCAGAATGGGGTGACGTGGCGGGCACCGAACTGTAGCGGCCTGGGCGAGGTCTGCACGCTTAGTGCGCCAGCACCTCCGCCGGCAGTTGGTCCGCCCGCAGCGCGCCGGTCATGACGGCCACCGTGTCGCTCATGCTGATCTTCTTCGGATTCAGCACCGCCGCACGCTTGCCGAGCCGGGCCACATGAATGCGGTCTGCCACTTCGAACACATGCGGCATGTTGTGGGAGATCAGCACCACCGGCAGGCCCTTGTCCCGCACCCGGCGGATCAGCTCCAGCACCATGTTGCCCTCCTTCACACCCAGCGCTGCGGTCGGTTCATCCATGATGACCACATGCTGCGCAAAGGCTGCCGCCCGCGCCACCGCCACACATTGCCGCTGCCCGCCGGACAGGGTCTCCAGCGGCTGCGACATCGAGCGGATGCCCACCTTCAGATCGGCGAGCCGGGCCATGCTCTCGTCCAGCATGCGGCGTTTGTCCAGCATGCGCAGCAGGCTGCCCCGCAGCCCGGGACGACGCAGTTCGCGTCCGAGGAACAGGTTCTCCGCGATCGTCATGGCGGGTGCCACCGCCAGGTCCTGATAGACCGTCTCGATGCCGGCACGGCGCGCATCGATGGGGCTGCGGAAGACGGTCCGCTGCCCATCGAGCTGGATCTCGCCGGCGTCGGGCACTGTCGCACCCGACAGCGCCTTGATCAGCGAGGACTTGCCCGCGCCGTTGTCACCGATGACAGCCAGAATCTCTCCGGCGCGCAGGTCGAAATCCGCGCCGTCCAGGGCGGTCACCTGACCGTAGCGCTTGATCAGGCCACGGGCCTGCATCACCACACGAGGGGTAGAAACGGTCGTCATGTCAGCGAGCTCCCCGACGGGACAGTTGATCGGCCGTCACCGCCAGGATGACCAGCACCCCGGTGACCAGCACCTGATAGATGGACGAGACGCCCATCAGCGTCAGGCCATTGCGGAACACGCCCACCACCAGCGCACCGATCAGCGAGCCGATGATCACACCACGGCCACCGAAGAGGCTGGTGCCGCCCAGCACCACCGCGGTGATCGCATCCAGGTTCTCGGTCTGGCCGGCATTCGGATCTCCCACCCCGGTGCGGGAGACGCTCAGCAGCGAGGCCAGTCCATAACAGAAGCCCGCCGTCACATACACCGCCAGCAGCACCCGCTGGGTCGGAATGCCCACCAGCCGCGTGGCTTCGGGGTTGTTGCCCACCGCGTAGACATGGCGGCCCGCCGCCGTCTCGCGCAGCACGAACCAGGCCAGGCCATACAGCACCAGCATCAACACCGTGCCCCAGGCAAACTCCGTCCCGCCGATGGCGAAGGTGTTGCCCAAGGCGGTCAGCATTGGCGGCAGATCGGTGATGGTCTGTGATTCCGAATAGAGCTGCGTGATTGCGAAGGCGATGTTCATCGTGCCCAGCGTCACGATGAAGGACGGCAACTTGATCCGCGTGACCAGCAGGCCGTTGGCCAGCCCGAACAGCGTGGTGACCGCCAGGCCCGCCAGGACCGCCAGCGGGGGCGGCAGGCCGCTGCTCACCGCGAGCTTGGTCATCAGGATGCCGCCCAGCGACATCACCATGCCGCAGGACAGGTCGATGCCCGCGGTGAGGATGACCAGCGTCTGGCCGATGGCGATCACCCCCACCACCGCCACCTGCTGCAGGATCAGCGAAAAATTGCCGCCGGTGAGGAAGATGGGACTCTGCGTGGCGAAGAATCCGCAGGCGAGCAGCAGCGCGATGAAGGGCCCCAGAGAGGCCAGCGTGAGACCGGCCGGCAGCCGTCCTGCCTGCGGCGCCCCGGCGGCCGATAGCGAAGCCCCGGACGACGCCGATGAGGGAGCCGATGAGGGAGCCGCGGACCCAGCTTGATGATTCGACGTCATGACCCGACCTCCTGCATCCAGCGGCGCGGCACTCACTTGTTGCCCCAGCAGAGTTCGGCGCCCTTGGCCACCGGCAGGCTGGTGACGCCGTCCACGGCCTTGTCGGCAATCAGGGCGACGCCGGTGTCGGTATAGCCGCTGGGCTTCTTGCCGGTGCGGGCGAATTCCACCCCGGCTTCCACGCCCATGCGGGCCATGGCGAGCGGATATTGCTGGCTGGTGGCGGTGATCTTGCCGGCGCCCACGTCCTTTACGCCCTGGCAGCCGCCGTCGACCGCCACGATGATGACGCCCTTCTCCTTGCCCGCCTTTTTCAGCGCGTTGTAGGCGCCCGCGGCAGCCGGCTCATTGATGGCATAGACCAGGTTCACATTGGGCGCGCGCTGCAGGCAGTTCTCCATGCCGGTCTGACCTTTGGCCTGATCGCCGTAGCTGTCGGCCATGCAGGCAATCTCGGGGGTCTTGCCCAGTTCATTGCTCTTGGCTTCCGGCGCATTCAGGCCCAGGCCGTTCATGAAGCCGTTATGGCGCTGTGCGCCGACCGGGTGGCCGGGGAACAGGTCCAGCGTCACGATGACCGGCGCCTTGCCGCCCAGCGCCACCTTGGCGTATTGACCGATCAGCACGCCAGCGCGGTAGTTGTCGGTCGCGAAGAGCGCATCCACCGCGTCGGTCGGGTCGGTGGGGCTGTCCAGCGCAATCACCAGCACCCCCTTGGCTCGTGCCTTCTTCACCGCCGGCACGATGGCCTTGCTGTCGCTGGGCACCAGCAGGATGGTCTTGGCACCGGCCGCCACCATGTTCTCCAGCGCCGTCACCTGGCTGGCGTTGTCGCCATCCGCCTTGCCACCGGCCGTCAGCAGCTTCGCGCCCTTGGCCTTGGCCGCCGCGGCAGCGCCCTCCTTCATCTTCACGAAGTAGGGGTTGGTTTCGGTCTTGGTGATCAGGCCGATCACCGGCGCATCCTGCGCCGCGGCCGCGGACGTGGCCAGCATCAGGGCCGTCGTCAAGGCCGTCGTCAGGCCCAGGGTCAGGGAAGTCAGCGCAGCAGAGCGGGTGCGGATCATCGGGATGTCTCCTGGTTTTGTGGTGTGGTTCCATTCTGGAAATCGACGATAAATAAATCAAGTGGATTGATTAATGGAAAACCACTATCTCACGCCGAACAGGGGACAGGCATGCTTGCGCCCGGACACTGGAAAGGAAGACCGTCATGATCGTGGTCAGCGGAGAAGCGCTGATGGATGTGTTTGATCAGGGGCCGACGGCCACCGGTCACACGCTGGATGCGCGCATTGGCGGGTCGCCGCTGAATGTGGCGATCGGTCTGGCCCGGCTGGGGCAGGCGGTGCGCTTCTTCGGCGGGGTGTCGCGCGGGTTTCTGGGCGAGCGGCTGATGGCGGCGATGACGCAGGAAGGCGTTGACACCGCCCTGGTACAGCGCACCGATGCGCCCACCACCCTGAGCCTGGTCGGGGTGCGCGCAGGCGGGGTGCCCGATTACGCCTTTTACTCGCACGGCGCTGCGGAGCAGCAGTTGCCGCTGTCGGCGCTGACGGCCGTGGCGCAAGCAACGCCTGCCGCTCCGGCCTATCACTTCGGCTCCTATGCGATGGTGATCGAACCCACCGGCAGCACGCTCCGGGCGTTGGTCGAGCGCGAGGGGCACCGCAGCGTGATCGCCTACGACCCCAATGTGCGCCTCAATGTGGAGCCGGATCTGGCGCGGTGGCGGTCCGTCATCGACTGGATGTTGCCGCGCACCCACCTCTTCAAGGTCAGCGAAGAAGACCTGTCGCTCCTCTACCCCGGTCAGGCACTGGACGACCTCGCTGCAGGCTGGCTGACGGCCGGGGCAGCGCTGGTGGTCGTCACCCGCGGTGGCGAGGGCGCGCTGGCCTGGTCCGCGGCGGGTCGGGTGCAGGCAGAGCCGGTGCCGGTGGCGGTGGTGGACACCGTGGGCGCTGGCGACACCTTCCAGGCGATGCTGCTGACGGGGCTGAACGAGTGGGGCCTGCTGAGCCCGGCCAACCTGCGCAGCCTGTCGCGCGACCAGATCGCCCGGCTGCTGTCCCTGGCGACGCAGGCGGCGGCCATCACCTGCTCACGTCGCGGGGCCGACCTGCCCTATCGCCGGGAGGTGATGTGATGCAGCTCCCCGATGAAGCGTTGCATCGCGCCCGGGCGCTGCTGGCCCGGGGCGGACGTCGGCTGCTGGGCATTGCGGGCCCGCCCGGTGCCGGAAAATCCACCGTGGCGGCCCTGTTGAAGGCCTCGCTCGGCGATCAGGCCCAGGTCGTGCCGATGGACGGCTTCCACCTGGCACAAGCGGAGCTGGAGCGGCTGGGTCGCGCCGGCCGCAAGGGCGCGCCGGACACCTTCGACGCCTCCGGGTTCGTGAGCCTGCTGCGTCGACTGCGCACCTCCGGCGGCGGCGACGCTGGCGCCGAGGCCGTGGTCTACGCGCCGGAGTTCCGCCGCGATCTGGAAGAGCCGATCGCCGGCGCCCTCGCGGTGCCCGCATCCTTGCCGCTGGTCATCGTGGAGGGCAACTATCTGCTGCTGCCCTCCTCACCCTGGTCAGAGGTCCGACCGCTGCTGGACGAATGCTGGCACGTGTCGGTGCCGCAAGCGCAACGACTGGCCCAGTTGATCGCCCGCCATGAGCGCCACGGCCGCAGCCCGCAGGACGCACGCGCCTGGGCGCTGGGCAATGACGAGCCCAATGCGCGGCTGGTGGAAGCCGCTGCCGACCGGGCCGACTGGCGGATGCCGTGGGCCGATCCGGCCGGATGAACATCGCTGAACATGGCGGAACATCGCTGAACGGCTGAACTGAAGACCTGGCACGCAGGCACCAAGCGGGCTCCGCTACTTCCTGCCCGCCCATGTACGCCAACTTCACGACGCGCTCGCATGCCGACGCCTGTTCTTCCGCGGACTTCGACCCCCAACCGCTGGACGGCGCGAGCGCGAGCAACGTCCTGCAAGCCATCAACAAGAACACCCAGCTGGCGCGAAGCCTGCTGGACCACCTCAACTCGGATGACCCGGGATGCAGCGGCCTGCCTGCCAACCGACGAGATCAGCTGCGGTCCTTGTGCATGGACGTGATCCACCACCGGAGCTTTCATCCGGGCGGTGGCGCAAGAGCCATGCATCCACCTTCCGGCATGCCACCCGGAGTGCCTTTGCCGGTCACCGAGCGGCACTGCGTGATGGCGCAGAAGGACCGCGTCGGCCTCGACGACATGATGAAGGAACTGGCGACGGAAAGCCGTCGGCAGCTGGAGCGCAGCCTCGCTCCGTTGCGCCAGGACCTCCAGGAGATCGAAAGCCGCTGTCAGTCCCTGCTCCCCCCACTGCGCCTGCCGTTCTGCGCAAAGGTGAACCATGTGCTCAACAACCTCTCGCACGTGTCCGAAGACGATGTGAGGACCCTGCCAGTGGGAACCACTGTCCGAATTGCGCTGGAGGCTTGCGCCAGCTTCAAGAGGCATCTCGAAGCGGTCCGGACGCTGGGGTCGCTGCAGCAGGATTTGAACTTGGGGAAGGCTTCCAACAGCCCCGGCGCCGCCTTCAATGCCATCAAGTGGATCGAGGCCTGCGACGCCCTCCAACGAGAACACTGGGATCTCCTCCAGGATCGGATCACGGCCCTTTCCCGTTTACGCGAGCCTGCACCGGTGCTGGCCCGCCGGCCGACCCCGCCCCTGCCCTGACACCGGTCCCACCGTTCACGACCGTCACGAAGTGCCCGATCTGTATCAACTCTCTCACAGAAATTCGGAGTTCCTCTACCCACGGAGGCGGTTCGACCAGCGACACTTCACACTTCGCTTGCAGGTGCTGCGGCGGTTGCGGGGTTCGAAGGATCCGCATTTTCAGTGAGTTTTTTCCAGTAGTTGACCGCAACGATGACGGCCGTGATCAGCCCAGTCGCCGCCACTGGCGCGCAGCCCGCTTCCGAGCGCGGCGCTTTTTCCCCTTCCGGCGCGGATGCGTCGGCGGGCCGCTCCCTGGCGCAGCCACAGCCGCAGGCCCAGGCCTCGCAACCGTCCGCCCCGGTCAACCCCGCGCTGGCCCGGCCGTGGCTGTCCTTCCTGATTCCGGTCTACAACGTCCGTCGCTTTCTGCGCGAATGTCTGCTGTCGGTCGTGGCGCAGGCGGACGAGAGCATGGAAATCATCCTGCTGGACGACTGCTCGACCGATGGTTCCACCGATCTGGTGCGTCAGCTCGAGATCGAGTTCGCTTCGCCCACCGTCCGCATCGTGACCCGCTTTCACAGCGAGAACCAAGGCATCTCGGCCGTGCGCAACGGACTGCTGGACGCCGCCCGCGGCGAGTATGTGTGGTTCGTCGACTCGGACGACTGCCTTGTGCCCGGCGCGGTGGAGCAACTTCGTCAACTGGTGCGCCGCGAACAGCCCGAGCTGGTGCTCTGCGACTATTCGGTGTGGCGCCCGGTGCAGCATCGCAAACATCGCCGGCGCGGGGAGCATCACCGCCGCACCTTCATCGGCCCGGAGCGCCAGCATCTGAACGATCCGTCGGTGCTGCTGCGCGGGCTCTTCGAAGCGGGGCATCTGCATTGCTGGTCCAAGATCGCCAAACGCAGCGTGTGGGAGGGTCTTCGCTTCCCGGTCGGCAAGTTCTTCGAAGATGTGACGCTCGCCGCGCCCTTGCTGCTGAAGGCCAAGGGCGTCTGGTACGAACCGCGGGTCTGGGTGGCCTACCGGCAGTGGGAGGGCTCCATCCTCGCCACGCCCTCCCCGCTCAAGGCCCGGCATCTGGCGGAGTCCTTGCTCGATCTGCCCGCGGTCGTCGGCGATCGTGCGGTGGACGCGTCGGCCCGCTTCGCCTGGAGCCACTTTCTGGCGCGCCACTTCATCTGCATCGCCCGGGAGGCGCAAGCCGCTGTTCCCAATGCCTGCGGTGACGCCATCGCGGTGTACAAGGACGCCTTCCTGAAATCCTGCCCGATGTCCCTGAACGAGCTGTATGCCGCCTATGCGGGCCGCGGTTGGTTCATGCGGGCGCTTCGGCTGCGTCGGTGGCTGAAGCAAGCGGCGCCAGCCGCTGCCAAGGCCTGACCCCAGGTCCGCGAGCCGCTTCTCAAAGATCCGCGGCTGTCAGACTCGTCCTGCAAACGAACAGGGAATCGACCGGCGTACTCGCTCGGTGGGACGCGGCACCATGAGGCCTGTCTTTTTGGGGACGCCTTATGAGTTCAGACACCGACCTTCGTGACAAGACACCTCGTGTTCCGCGCCATGACGCGCGGGTGCAGACCGAGGGCTTCGGGTCGGACGGTCATGGGCGGGACATCTTCTTTGCGGCCGTGCAGGCCACACGGATGCCGATGGTCGTCGCCGACCCCCGCCAGCCGGATACGCCCCTGGTCTTCGCCAATCAAGCGTTCCTGGAGATGACGGGCTATTCCGCGGAAGAGATCATCGGCAAGAACTGCCGCTTCCTGCAGGGCCCGGAGACCGACCCCAGCACTGTCGCGCTGATTTCGGAAGCGCTGCGCGCTGAACGCGAATTGACGGTGGAGTTGCTCAACTATCGCAAGGATGGCTCGACCTTCTGGAATGCCCTGTTCCTGACGCCTGTGCGTGGTGAGTCCGGCGAGCTGCTGTATTACTTCTCTTCCCAACTGGACGTGAGCCGCCGACGCGATGCGGAAGCCGCCTTGCGCCAGGCGCAGAAGATGGAAGCGCTGGGGCAACTGACCGGCGGCATCGCCCACGACTTCAACAACCTGCTGCAGGTGATCACCGGCAATGCCGAAGTGGCCGCGCATCGGCTGCAGGTGGTGGCGCCCAACGACGCCCTGATGACGCGCTCCATCGCCAACGTCCGTGCGGCGGCGGCCCGCTCCGGCTCTCTGACGCAGCAATTGCTGGCCTTTGCCCGCAAGCAGCAACTGCAGGGCCGCGTGGTGAATGTGAATGATGCGATCCACCGCACGGTGGACCTGGCGTCCAGCTCGCTGGGAGATGTGCGCCTGCTGCTGGAACTGGATCCGCAGACCGCCAATGTCCGGATCGACACCTCCCAGTTCGAAGCCGCGCTGCTGAACCTGCTGGTCAATGCACGCGATGCGATGCCTCGCGGCGGCCGCATCTGGATCCGTTCCGGCAACCTGCGCACGACGGCCGAAGATGCCGGCAGCCACGGACTCGCGTTGCCGGGCGACTATGTCTCGGTGTGCGTGAGCGACGAAGGCGAAGGCATTCCGGCTCCCATCCTCGCCAGGGTGATGGATCCCTTCTTCACCACCAAGGCCGAGCGCGGCGGAACCGGTTTGGGCCTGTCGATGGTCTATGGCTTTGCCAAGCAGAGTGGCGGTGTGGCCACCATTTATTCAGAAGAGAAAACCGGCACCACGGTGAGGCTGTATTTCCCGGCCGTCGAAGATTCGGCGGCGCCCCGCGAGGTGCCCGCCACCCAGCCGCGCAGCGGTCAGGGCGAGATGATCCTGGTGGTGGACGACCGGCCCGAAGTGGCCCAGACCGCCGCCGCCATGCTGGAGTCGGCCGGCTACATCTGCCACGTGGCGCACAGTGCCCGCGATGCGATGCAACTGCTGAAGCAGGAGCCGGACATCCGCCTGCTGCTCACCGACATCATCATGCCGGGCAGCAAAAACGGGGTGCTGCTGGCCCATGACGCACAACTGTTCGCACCCAATCTAAAGGTGCTGTTGATGACCGGTTTCGCTGATGGCAGCCCGGATCGGTGGGGAGGACAGAGCTACGACATCGTGCTCAAGCCATTCACCTCCGAAGACCTGCGGGTCAAGGTGAGGCGGGCGCTGGACGGCCAGGCTTGATGCTGCGGCTCGCCTGCGGGCCGCCAACACCATCTCCCAGCAGCACCACGAAAAAGCGCCGCATCACAGCGGCGCTTTTTTGTCTTCAGTTCAGGTTCAGCGAACGGCGTGACGGCGCCCGTCTTCGTCCACCCAGTAACGGCCGCCGCGGCCGTCGGAATACACCTGCCGTTCACGGCCATCGACCATCAGGCGGCCGATCACGGCACCCGCCACCGCACCAATGGCAGCGCCGGTCAGAGCGTCGCCGCCGGTGACGGCACCAATCACGGCACCGCCCACCGCGCCCACGGCGGCATTGCGGCCGTCTTCACGGCGCTGGCGGGAATCGGATGCGCAGCCCACGGTCAGCGCGGCGGACACTGCAATCAGCAGTGGAGCGGTCCATCGAGAAGTGATCATGATGTTCAGGCCTCAGGTTGGTTTCACACCCCTCCGGCACCTGCGGTTGCTGCAGTGCCATCACGGACCCATAGGGGTCGGGAGGGGACACATTCCATGGCGGATCGGCAAGATCCGCTCCCACGCGCCCCTACCCTGCCCGGGCGCCTTGGCCGGGAGCATCAATTCAGCGCCGCGGCATTGCCTGTTGTTCCGGTCTTCTGCAGGATTAGGCAAAACAAGGGCAGCTTCATGCATTGCTGCATCCGGCGGACAGGAGAAGAATGTCAACCACTGCGAGATTCCATCCACCCGACAGACCAACGCCATGAACAACTTCATCCTGAACACCCCCACCAAGATCCTCTTCGGCAAGGGCCAGATTGCCAAGATCGCCAAGGAACTGCCGGCAGACGCCCGCATCCTCATCACCTACGGCGGCGGCAGCATCAAGCAGAACGGCGTGCTGGCCCAGGTGCAGAAGGCCCTGGAAGGCCGCGCCGTGTTTGAGTTCGGCGGCATCGAGCCCAACCCGACCTACGAAACCCTGATGAAGGCGGTGGAAGTGGTCAAGGCCGAGAAGATCGACTTCCTGCTGGCCGTGGGCGGCGGCTCGGTGGCGGACGGCACCAAGTTCATCGCCGCTGCTGCGCGCTACACCGCCGCAACCGACCCGTGGGACATCCTGCTGACCAACGGCTCCAAGGTGGCCGCCGCCGTGCCGATGGCCGTGGTGCTGACCCTGCCGGCCACTGGTTCTGAATCCAACAGCGGCGCCGTCATCAGCCGCAAGGCCAGCGGCGACAAGCTTGCCTTCTTCAGCGCCCACACCTATCCGGTGTTCGCGGTGCTGGACCCGGAAGTCACCTACAGCCTCCCGCCGCGGCAGGTCGCCAACGGCGTGGTGGACGCCTTCGTGCACACCGTCGAGCAATACCTCACCTACCCGGTGGACGCCAAGGTGCAGGACCGTTTCTCCGAAGGCCTGCTGCTGACCTTGATCGAAGAAGGCCCGCGCGCCCTGGCCGAGCCGACCAACTATGACGTCCGCGCCAACGTGATGTGGAGCGCCACCCAGGCCCTGAACGGCCTGATCGGCGCCGGTGTGCCGCAGGACTGGACCACCCACATGCTGGGCCATGAGATCACCGCCATGCATGGCCTGGACCATGCGCAGACGC
Organism: uncultured Roseateles sp.; assembly: GCA_966211495.1. Taxonomy (GTDB): domain Bacteria; phylum Pseudomonadota; class Gammaproteobacteria; order Burkholderiales; family Burkholderiaceae_C; genus Roseateles. The sequence continues at coordinate 62,132 of CBIHOT010000006.1, forward strand.
TGGCCATCGTGCTGCCGTCGGTGCTGACCTACAAGAAGGAGCAGAAGCGCGCCAAGCTGCTGCAGTACGCCGAGCGGGTCTGGAATCTGCGGGACGGCAGCGAAGACCAGCGCATCGACGGCGCCATCGCCGCCACCCGCGCCTTCTTCGAGAAGATGGGCGTCGGCACGCGTCTGTCGGCCTATGGCCTGGACGGCAGCAGCATCCCCGCGATGGTCGCCAAGCTGAAGGAGCACAGCATGCTGACGCTGGGCGAGCACCGCGACATCACGCCGGAAGACAGCCAGCGCATCCTGGAAGCCTCGCGCTGAGGCCGGGCCGGGCGCCGACATCATGAGCGTGACACTGGCAGAGGCGGTCCGCCGCCGGATCATCGAGCAGGCGATGAGCTTCTCGACGGGGGCGTTCGCCAGTCCTTCCCCGGTGCCGGGGGTGAAGATCCTCTACACGGATCAGAGCCACCCGCGCACGCCGGTGCTCTACGAGCCGACGATCGTGATCGTGATGCAAGGCGCCAAGGTCGGCTACCTGGGGGACCGGACCTTCCGGTATGACGCCCAGCGGTATCTGCTGCTGACGGTCCCCCTGCCCTTTGAATGCGAAACCATCGCCAGCAAGGACGAGCCCTTTGTGGGCTTGTCCATCGGGGTGGATGCCACGCTGCTGCAATCCGTGCTGTCGGACGTGGGGCCGGAGCATGTGGATGGGCTGACCGAAGGATCGGAGGCGTCCGGCATCAATGGTGCGGCCTACAACGAAGGGCTGCTATGCGCCATCGAGCGGCTGTTTGATGCGATGAAGGACCCGCGGGATGCGAGGTTCCTCGGCAAGCTGATCGTGCAGGAGATCCTCTACCACGTGCTGTTCGGCGAGAGCGGTGCGGCGCTGCATGCGCTGGTGCACCGGCATACCCAGTTCGGGCTGATCTCCAAGGTCATCAAGCACATCGAAGCCCACTATGCCGACACCTTCAGCGTGGAGCAGCTGGCGAAGATGGTGAACATGAGTGTGTCCGCCTTCCATCACAACTTCAAGGCGGTGACCAACACCTCGCCGCTGCAGTACATCAAGAGCTACAAGCTGCACCGCGCGCGGCTGATCATGCTGCAGGAAGGTGCGAAGGCCGGGGTGGCGGCCTCGCGGGTGGGTTATGAAAGCGCCTCGCAGTTCAGTCGCGAGTTCAAGCGCTATTTCGGGGCCACCCCGGTGGACGAGGTGGCCCGGCTGCAACCGGCGGGACGCTGACGCCCAAGCGTCCCGGTCCGATCACCAGCCAACCGTGATGAACATGCCGCGGGGCGACGGGTGCTCCAGCAGCGTGCTCTGGTTGCGCACATCGTCGTAGCAGAAGCCATAGGCCAGGCCGTCGATGCTGTGGTCGTGCCAGAACTTCGAGTAGTAGTTGGCCGGGCCGGCGCCGTAGTAGGTCGAGGCATTGCTCCACTGCGAGGGATCGACCCGCATCAGCAGATGGCGATTGAAGGCCGCGGTGATCTGAGCCTGCACCACCTTCTCGTCGGAGCTGCCGCTGGCCAGACGGCCGGAGCCTTCCAGGATCTCCTGGGTGGTCGGCTTGCCGCGGATGTAGAGGTTCTGCGGTCCGCCGTTCTTCGAGAAGACGAAGTCGTTGCCGATCACCCGGCCGCGGAAGGTGCCGGCTTCAGCGGTGAACACCAGGTCGGTGGAGGCGTAATAGGCCCAGACCTGATCCACATACGGCGCGAAATAGTTGCCATAGGCCTGGTTGCGGTTGAACACCGACTTGGCGGGTGCCACGATGCGATACGGGCGCTGTACCAGACCCCGGAACTCCGGCTGGGCCAGGGCTTCGAAGTCAGCAAAGATCTTGGCGCGTGAGGCGTTTTCGCCCAGGGTGCGGTCGTAGCCGTCACGGCCCAGCAGACGGGTCTTGAGCGGGAAGCCGAACTGGTCCACCCGGGTGGTGTTGCCGTGATAACCCCACTGGTCCACGGTGAACTCGATCCATTCGAAGTTCACATCCTGGTTGGGATCGGACGGGTTGTTCATGTCCGGACCGGCGAAGCCCAGACGGCCGTCGGCGGCCTGATTGATCTTGATGTACATCGGCGAGCCGAGGCTGATGAACATGCGGCCCGAATCAATGCGCGGAATCGACACCCAGGGCATTTCATTGAGCTTGTAGAAGTAGTTCGAATAGTTCTGGCCGTTCTTGGTCAGGCGATTCGGGGCGTCATTGGCGGCCAGCGATGCGGGCACCAGGCGGCCGGTGTTGTCGACATAGGACAGCACCTTGGTGACGGGGTCATAGCCGATGATCGACCAGTACACCTGCTGGTCCTGCCAGACGCCATTGGTGCCATTGACCAGTTTGAGCGTCATCACCCCATTGCCTTCCGGCAGATCGGTGCTGCTGGATTGACGGATGCGGAAGGACGAGGCGATGTCGTTGAAGCTGCTGTTGCTGCCCAGGTTCGGCGCGTCGGCCGAGAGGGTGACGGAGCGGCCGCCGTAGTTGATGTCATCGAACAACTGCACGTTGTAGCCGCTGCGCACCTTGACCGAGGACACCCGGTCGTTCCAGGCGGTACCTACCCAGCTGCTGTCCGCATCTGCGCAGAACGAAGCGCCCTGGTAGTTGGCGTTTTCGTAGAAGCAGGCGATGCCGGTGGGCGCGGGCGGCGTGGAGCCGCTGACGGTGGCGCTGAAGCGCGGCGTGTCGTACGCGGGGTTGCCATTGTTGTAGGTGAAGAAGTAGCTCAGCGTGGTGCCGGCGGCCACGTTGTTCACCTGCGTTTCATAGCGCGCATTGCCGGCGTTGTAGCCCATGCGCAGGTTCTGCTGGCCGCCGCCGTTGACTTGATAGTGCACATCCACCCAGGTCGTGTTGACGCTGGATTTGAACCAGATGACGGCGCTGCTGCCGCTGCTGGTGATGCCCTGGGTGTAATCGGCGGCAAGCGCCGGGGCCACAAAACCGGCCACGGCCACGATGGCCAGCAGCCATCGGACCAAGATGCTGGGAAGACTCGACATGGGGTTCCTCACTGGGTTGTTCCGGTTCAAGCACCGAAAACCGCGCGATTCTGTTGAGCTTTGCGCTGCGGCGGTCACCAGCTTGAAACCAGTTGCGTACCGATCAAGAAAGCGGTTTCATGATAGCGAGGGCGCCGGGCAGACGGTGCACGGCATGGCGGGGCAATTGAAGCCGCGAAAGAGGACAGAACAACTGGTTGCGAGTTGGGGAGCTTGGTGACGTGGAGCGTCCCCTGTGGGAAGGACAGTTGTCAGCGACCTGGGTGTTCGTTCAGTTGAGCCGTTCGCTGCAGGCAGCGATTCCGAAGTGAGCCCGTTCTTCTTGATGAAGGAAGTCCACATAGCTTGACGGCTGCCGTCCATTGCAAATTCACTGGTCAATCCAAGCGGGGTGCTTGAGGGCAAGGGCAGAGAGCGCCGGTCAAAGGTTGCGCGTATGGCGCGTGCAAGCAACTCTGGATTTAAGACTTCTCTGTTCAGGATGACGAACAGGTCGAAGTAGTCCTTGAGACGGGTATTGGTCATGCCCAGTTTCACGATGGCATGCAACTTCTCTGCGATGACGGCATACACAGGATATGTGTGCAGGCGCGGCATCGGGAGGTCTGACAACAACACCGGATACTCAGTCAACTGCGGCGGCGGTGTCACCGCGTCGCCGAACCCGACGTCGATCTGCGTTTTGCAGCGCGCCTGGGACAAGGTCCCCTGGATCAGCACCCGCGCGCCTGCATAGCCAGCGTCTTTGAGAATGCCTTCCGTCCTCACCGACTGCGGGTCAAACTGAATGCCGTCATCGCAAGGGATGGCGGCGATTTCTCGGAACGCCCGTTCAAGAGATGTTTGATCGGACGCACCAAAGCCGAGGAGATCGGCGTCGCGGGTTGCCCGGTGGGGAAGGTCGTACCAGACATTGAACAGCAGAGCTCCCTTGAGCACGAACCGCGACGCGTGAGGCGACTGGCTCAATCGGTACAACATCCGTTCAAGAGCAAATCGGACCAGGATCTCGTTGAAATCGACCCGCTGACTCTTGGCGAGGTTCAAGAGTCGGGCTCTGACGGAGGCTGCAAGATCGTTCATTCGAGCGCTTCAAGATAAGGTCTGATGAGGGTCGCCACGCGGCAGACCTTTGCCTGCTGCCATAGTTCTTCCACCGTGGCCTTGTTCTTGAAGCGAGCATCCTTCAATGCCTCGATCGCAACATCGAGTCCCACCTTGCTGCGGTGTTTGAAGCAGTCCGCTACCGTTTTCGCCACGCTGAAGACCCTCACAGGAATGCCTTGGCGAACGTGGGTCTCTACGCCGTTTTCATACACATCGCCGCTCATTTGCACCATCTTGATGGGTGGGTAAGCGATTCGAGGCAAATGGCTCCCGCGCGGCATCGCCACCCAGACGTCACGCGGCAACTGCGTCGTCAGTTCGTGGAACTGCAGAGCCGTTGCCAGGCAGAAAACAGCCCTCGGGACCCGACAGGCGACCGACAGCATCCCGTCTTCTTCAAGCGTAGGCGTCTCCTTCAGCGCATACAGGCCCCTCCCGACCCTCTGCATCTGCCCGGACCGGACGAGACGGCTCAGCACAACGCGCGGCGCCTGCAACGCATCCAGGTCGCTCGCGCGGAGCACGTAGCGCCGCCGCGCCAGTTCAAGCACCCGTTCGGCATGAGTCACAACAGTCATGCCGCAGTGTGTTCCGTTTTCACGTCAGACGCAAATTGTTGACGCAAAAACGGAACATCCACTCCCCGAGACAAGGCGCCTCATCAATGGCCACGCGAGGCGCATCCTCGATTTGGCGGACTGGGCGGATCACTGGCTGCGCAGTTGGACCCGGATCGGCGCCCGACTGAGTTGAACGCTTTGACATGCCACGAGCAAAGGTCCGCATTACCCACTACGTAGCTCTACGTACCCCCGCTCACATCCTGCAAAGATTCGTTGTCGAGACCAGACGCCTCATCGGCCACTGCGGCAGTTTGCGCATTCGTTCGCACGGAAAGGCGGACCCTCGCCCACCGAATGAGAGGGTTTGGCGGCACAGTGATGACAATCACGCTTCCTGCACGCTTGACGTTGTCGATCATGACCTTTGCCGTACCCCGCCTCGCCCGTCGTCTCCTGGCTGCTGCCTGCCTGCTGGCGGCACCGCTCGCCTACGCAGACATCGTCATCGGTCAGGTGGCGCCCTTTTCCGGCCCCCAGGCCGTGACCGGCAAGGCCATGCGCGCAGGCGCCAAGCTGTGGCTGGACGAAGTCAATGCCAAGGGCGGCATCCGCGGCCAGAAGATCAAGATGGTCTTCCGCGATGACGCACAAAAGCCGGAAGAGACCGTCCGCCTCGTCAAGGAAGTCATCGAGCAGGACAACCCGGCCGCTTTCATCGGCACCGTCGGCACCTCCAACCTGGAAGCCCTGAAGCAGGACGGCATTTTGGAAAAAACCAAGGTGTCGATGTTCGGCGCCGTGTCCGGCGCGACCAGCATCATCAGCGCCCGCTACATGTACCCGGTCAAGGCCAGCTACCGTGAAGAGGTGGAACGCCTCTTCAAGCAGCTGGCTGAAATGGGCCGCACCAAGATCGGTGTCGTCTATCAGGACGACGGCCTCGGACGCGATGCGCTGGCCGGTGCGCAGGCTTCCGCCAAGACGCATGGCCTCACCCTGGTCGCTCAGTCCGGCTACGCCCGCAATACGACCGAAGTCGGCAATGCCGTCGGTGAAATGGTCAAGCAGCAGCCGGACGTGATCTTCCTGGCCGCCACCACCGCTGCCGCCATTGAATTCACCACCCGCTATCAGGCGGCAGGCGGCCATGCCGGTCTGTACGGCATGTCCATCATCGACATCCAGGCCTTGCTGGCCAAACTCGGCCCCGACCGCGCCCGCGGTTTCGCCTTCTCGCTGGTGCTGCCCACCGACGACCGCCAGGACCGCGAAGTGGTGCGTGAATACCAGCGCCTGCGTCAGAACTCCAAGGACACGGAACTGTCCTCCCGCTCGCTGGAAGGCTTCATCGCGGCCCGCGCGCTGACCCGTGCCATCGAACGCAGCCCCGCCCTGACCGCCGCCAGCATCTCCGACACCATGGACAAGGGCTTCGAGACCGACGTGGGCGGCCACCGCCTCACCTTCGGCAAGGGCCAGACGCCCTCCCGTTACGTGGACTTCGCGGTGCTTGGCAACGGCGGCCGTCTGGTTCGCTGATCTCCCTCACACCGCCGCCGACGCTCACGCACCGGCGGCGGTTTCGCATCAGGGCTGGATTTCGAAGACCAGAATCTGATTGCGGTCGGTCGCGGAATCGGCAGTTGGGAAATTGTCGTCCGCCACCACCACCAGGCTGCGCTTGCCATTGGCCAGCACCGGGCCGAAGGTGATGCCCTCCAGATTGGCAATGCCGCCCAATTGCGCCTTGAGCGTTTCGAAATCGAGCACCAGTCGCTTGGACACAGGCACCGCGCCCGTCAGCGACGCCGACTCCAGCACATTGCTGGCATTGGCCACATCGATCTCATACAGACGCACCTGATTGCCCACCACGCCCACCGAGAAGCTGCGCTCCAGCACCAGGAATCGGGTGGCAGACAGGGCCAGGATTTCGGTCGGGCCATTCACGGTGAACTGCCCCGCGGGCGACGGCGCCGCCTGCACCCGTTCGATCGGATAGACGAACTGCGCATTGGCGACGCCGGAAGCGCGATCAAAACGCGTCAGGCGCGAGAGACTGCCGGTGGTGGTCGTCGGCAGCTCGCTGTCCTGGAACAGCGGACCTTCCATCATCACCCAGGCCGACTGGCCGTCACGCGAGAAGCTCAGACCTTCAAAGGTGAGGTTGCCGCGCGGGCCGACATCCAGCGGATTCATCTGGAACATCGCCGGCAGGGTGTACTCGCGCACATGATTGCCCTGCGGCGTGATCTCGCGAATGAAGGGATTGATCACCCGTGGCGGGCTGCTGGTCAGCGTCCGGTCCCCTTCGCTCAGCCACACCCAGTTGCCATTGACCGGGTCGATGCGCACCGATTCCGGATCGGCCACCTTCGCATCCGGCACCTTCGGGTACAGCGAGCCGTCGGGCTGCTTCATGTTCACCACACCGGTGAAACTCACTGCGGTGAACGCCGTGGCATCAAAGCTCAGCTTTGCGGTGTAGAGGCGGGGCGCATTGGGGGAATCGGTGGTGGTGCGGTCGTCGCTGATGAAGACGTAGCTGTCCGTCTTGGCGTCATAGTCCACGCCGGAGAGGCCGCCCACCACCGTGCCGGCGTAGTCCATCCGGCGAGGCAGCACCTGCTGGCCGATCAGGCGCAGGCTGGAGACGGTCACATCAGATGAACCGACAGGTTCCACACCATCACCGCCGCCGCAAGCGGCAAGCGCCGCAGCAGCCAGCAGGCTCAGGGCCAGGGATCGGGAAGCAGACAGACAACGAATGGTCATAGAGGGTCGTGGCACAAGGCAAAGTGTCATCATCGTTTCGCAACATTTCCTTGCAGTGACAAGGGGCGATGTCCCCATGCTCCGGGTCAGGGCCGGATCCGTCAAGCGCCGGGGGCGTGAGACGCTTCAGTCTGCAGGGAGAAGGCTGGCGAATCACTCAGCGCGTCGAATGACTTTCGGACAGTCGCCCTCGCACACCGGTCCCGTCCGAAGCCCTTCCCAAGCGCCCAACGCCTGTAAGCTCGTCCCGACGTTTGCCCTCTTCCTTCATGAACAAGCTGTTCCAAAACCTGCACGATTTTTTGCCCGACTGGGCGTCCGACTGGCTCGACATCCTGGTGCCGCTGGCCGAGGTGGCGCTCATCGGCCTGGGGGCCTGGCTGGTCATGCGTGTGGCCCACATGGCCGCCCGGCGCCTGACGAGCGCCTACTCGCTGCCGGTGAAGGTGACATCGCTTTTTCTGCGCTCGGTCGCTTCGGTGGTGTACGGCTGCGCCCTGCTCTGGGCGCTGGCGCGGCTCGGTGTCTCCGGTTCGGTGTTGTGGGGGGCCTTCACCGGCTTTGCCACGGTGGGCGCCGTCGCCTTTTTTGCGGCCTGGAGTGTGCTGTCCAACCTCTTCTGCGCCCTGCTCATCTACATCACCCGGGCCTTCCGGATCGGGGATGTGGTGGAACTGCTCGAGTCAGGCGACAAGCCGGGGGTGAAGGGTCGTGTCGTCGAGATCAACCTCGTCTACACCACCCTGCTGGAAAGCGGCGATGTCGACAGCGGCACCAGCCTGCAACTGCCCAACAGCCTCTTCTTCCAGCGCACATTGCGCCGATGGCACGGGCCTTCCGCGCATGAGGCGATTGCGCCCGCACCGTAGGACCGCGTTTGAGCGGCCGCAGACCCGGCACTTGCCGCCAGCTTCAGCGCAGTTCCAGCTTCAGCGGCGCGCTCGTGACTTCCAGCTGAGCGCCGTCCGCGCCCTTGGCGTCACGGTTGTGGGTCTTGAGGATGCCCGTGAGCGAGTTGGCTTCCAGCACGCCGGAGAACTCATACAGCTGTTTGCCATCGGTCGCTCCGGGAGGGGCCACCACGAACGACAGCTCCTTGGTGCCCTTGCGGTACTGCACGTTGGCGATGGCCGATCCCGGCTTCTGGCAGTTGCCGCCGTCCGCGGACAGAATCCCCGCCACCGTGGTGGCGCGGGAGCCGGTGTACTCCCACAGGTCGATGCGGAAACCCTCGCATTCCGCGGACGATGCGGAGGCCGACGTGTACGAACCCAGCATCTTCCATTGCACCGGGAGCGTCTGCGCACCAGCAGTGCCGGCCAGGCCGGCGCCAGCCATCAGCACCAGCGCGGTTGCGGTGCGGCGCATGCGGGAGGAGAACAAGGACGGCATGGCAGGGCCTCTTTCTTCTGAGTGATCGGGACCCCGGGATGGCAAACCGAGTGCCCGCACTGAAATGAAAAACGCCCGAACCTTGCGGTCGGGCGTCTGGGGGTGGGCGAATCGAGGGATCGGGTGGAGGACTGATCGGTGGCATCGGCGGTCCCGCCGTCGGGAGACGGCTCCTCACAGAGCGGCCACCTGCACGTTGTCGGCGTCCGGGGTGCGGTGGCCCGTCACATACACGGTGGGCAGCGTTTGCACGTCCTGCTGGGCCACCACACGCTTGCCGGTGATGTAGACCGTCTCCAGCGTGATGACCGACGCTGCACGTTCACGCTTGACTTCTGCATGCACGACGCCGGCTGCCAGGGCTGCGGTGGCGAGCACGCCGAACAGGACGGCCTTGACGCTGGTGGTGACGTTGGTGGTGAAGGAAGTGGTGTTCATGATGAGGCTCCTGAGGTGATGCGGCTTGCGCCGGAGGCGTTGAATCAGCAATCGCTGTGTCGATGGAATGCAGTGTCGGCGTCGCCCCGCCGCGCCGCCATGCCGTCGCGACCAACCCGCGTGGCGGAGGCGCGAACTGCATCTGGCGGCGATGAAATGGAGCGGCCCCTTCCGACAGAATCCCCGCCATCGGCCCCGGCCGCGCTTGGCGGCTCTTCGGCGCCCTCCACCTGCCGGCCCACTGGCTCATGGTTTGTCACCAAGGGATGGGATCGGAACAGTCCTGACGCTGCCCGCGTGCGTGGCACAGTTCAAGGATCCGCAAACAGAGGCCCCAGGGAGGTCATTCATGACGGCGATCACCCACGCTGCTTTGTCGCGCGCCCAGGCGGTGCGCGGCGCCGGACTCTTCCTGATCCTTGCCACGACCCTGGCGATACCGCTGACCAGCCGGGCGGATGAAGGCATCGCCACCGACCGGCCGGATTTCGTCGAATCCAGCGACACCGTCGGAAAAGGCCGGTTCCAGATCGAAACCAGCGTGGCCTTCGACCGGGACAAGACCAACGGCATCCGAAGCCGCACCCGGTCCACCCCGACCCTGCTCCGCTGGGGGGCGTGGGAGGACGTGGAACTGCGTCTGGAGACGGATGGTGCCATCCGCTCCAAAGTGACCGCGGGAGGTATCAGCGACACGGCCAGCGGCTTTGCCGACGCCTCCCTCGGCCTGAAATGGCACGTTGCCGATGGGGCGGAAGACGGCAGCAGGCCGGGCATGGCCTGGCTGATCCATGTGGACGCCCCTTCCGGCTCCTCCGAATTCAAGGGCGAAGGCTGGCGGCCCTCCGTCCGCTTCACCGCCGAATGGGACCTGCCCAAAGACTGGTCCGCCGGGGTCATGGCCGGCCTCTACCAGGAGCGCAACAGCGACAACCACCGCTACCTGGGCGGCATCCTGGCCGCCACCCTGGGCGTACCGCTCCGGGAAAACTGGCGCGCCTTTGTCGAGGTCGCCGGTCAGTCGCTGACGTCCAACCGCAATGGCGGCAAGGTGATCACCCTGGACACCGGCCTGACCTGGCAACTGACCCAGGACCTGCAAGTGGACACCGCCGTGTTTCGGGGCATCAGCAAGGCGGCGCCCGACTGGTCCTGGACCGTCGGCGTGTCGGTTCGCTTCTGAAACTGGTTTACAGACCGCACCAGCGGAGCGATCGTTGATAGGAGTCAACCCTTGCGGGGTTGAAGCTGCTGCGATGCAGCATAAAGTGGGGTGTCCTATCCCTATAAGAGGTCCTTTATGAGCTCCATCGCCATGTCGGTCTTTCTTGACACCGAACCCGGAGAACTGGTCGAACTGCCTCACGCGGGCACCGGCCTCGAGCATCCTCTGGTGTTCGACAGCGCCGCCCGGGAAATTCAGCATCTGGCTGCGGAAGGACGCGCTGAGGTCATCCAGCAGACCATTCGGCAGATGGGGAACGAGACCCTCATCGAAGAGATCACCTTCAAGCGGCTGATTTGAGCGATTTGAGGCTTTTCAGCATTTTCCGGACTGCTGCGGCAGGTTTTCCCAAGCCCGGTTTTCGGGACACGGAATCCCCCGGCTGGGTGGTCGGGCAAAGCCGTCCGCGATTGATGGCGAATGTCTGCCGGCGCTAGTATGGACTGCCCAGCCCCTGAGTTCTGGCCCTCTCCGAAGACCGTGCCGCAACGGTCGCCAAACCAGGTGGCGTTCATCGCTAACTCAGCCATTCCTGGCAGTCAGGAGCAGTCCATGCTTGAAGTGATTGGCGCGATTCTTGTCGGGGCCTTTGCCCTCACCTTCGGGGTCCTGAGCGTCGGCCCCATGATGCTGAAGCCTGAAGACGTCTGACGTCCCTCCCCTCCGCTTGAACGTGCCCCGGGCCGTTCAGGCGCCTCATTGTTGGTCCGGTGTCTCACCGGGCCTGTCCCGAACCCCTCCGGTGCAGGAATGAAGCTTGCCATCCAGGCAAGCCATGAAACTCACCGTCCTCACCGTCAACCTCCACAAGGGATTCGGCTTCTTCAACCGTCGGTTCATCCTGCACGAGCTGCGTGAGGCGGTGCGTGCGGTATCGGCGGATGTCGTCTTCCTTCAGGAAGTCCTGGGCGAGCATGAACTCCATGCCGCACGGGTACCGACCTGGCCCCAGACCCCCCACTACGAATTCCTGGCGGACAGCCTCTGGAGTGACTTCGCTTACGGCCGCAATGCGGTCTATCCGCAAGGTCACCACGGCAACGCGCTGCTCTCCAAATTCGCCATCACCCGCCATGTGAATCACGACGTCTCGGTCGATGGTCCCGAGCGCCGCGGCCTGCTGCACAGCGTGCTGCGGCTGGAGGATGGTCGCTCGCTGCATGCCATCTGCGTGCATCTGGGGCTGCGTGAATCTCACCGGCAACATCAGGTGGAGCGACTCTGCCAGCTGATCAACAGCCTGCCGCTGGATGAGCCCGTCATCGTGGCCGGCGACTTCAACGACTGGCGCCAGCGCGCCCACAAGATGCTCAGCCGCTGCGCCGGTCTCGCCGAGGTGTTCGTGAAGGCCTATGGCGCTGCGGCGCGCACCTTCCCGTCCCGCTGGCCGCTGCTGCCGCTGGACCGCATCTATGTGCGCGGCGCCTCGGTGCAGAACCCCATCGTGCTGCCGCGGCAGCCGTGGTCTCACCTCTCGGACCATGCCCCTCTTGCTGCGGAGATCCGCTTATGAGCCTCAGACGACCCGAATGGACCCAGGGCAACCACCTGGAGCTGCTGGAAAACGGCGAACAGTATTTTCCCGCCGTCTTCTCCGCCATTGAAGCGGCCCAGCGGGAGGTGTTGATCGAGACCTTCATCCTCTTCGAGGACAAGGTCGGCCTGGCGCTCAAGGACGTGCTGGTCGCCGCGGCGCGACGCGGCGTCGAGGTGCACATGACGGTGGACGGCTTCGGCTCCCCCACCCTGTCGCAGGACTATGTCAGCGCCCTGAACGACGCGGGTGTGAAGCTGCATGTCTTCGACCCGCCGCCCAAGCTGTCCCGCCGACTCAAACCTTTCCGCCGGCTGCACCGCAAGATCGTCGTGGTGGACGGCCAAGTGGGCTTCATCGGCGGCATCAATTTCTCGGCGGACCATCTGCTGGACTTTGGCCCGGAAGCGAAGCAGGACTATGCCGTGCGCATGCGTGGCCCCATCGTGGCCGACCTGCGACGCGCCACCCGCAAGCTGATGGCGCCGGTGCTGCCCAAGCGCCGCTGGTGGCCCAGCCGCAAGGACGCCGAGGCCAGCGATGGCCGGTTTGCGGTGCCGCCGTCGCAGGGGACGGCCAAAGGCATGATCGTCACCCGCGACAACCACCGCCATCGCGACGACATCGAACGGATGTACCGCCTCGCGCTGCATGCGGCCAAGGATGAGGTGATCATCGCCAATGCCTATTTCTTCCCGGGTTACCGACTGCTCAAGAGCATGCAGCGGGCGGCGCAGCGCGGGGTGCGGGTCAACCTCATTCTGCAAGGGCAGCCCGACATTCCGGCAGCCCGCTTTGCGGCGCACATGGTCTACGACCTGCTGATGCAGTCCGGCGTGCACATCTACGAATACTGCGAGCGGCCAATGCACGGCAAGGTCGCACTGGTGGATGACGTCTGGGCCACCGTTGGCAGCAGCAATCTGGATCCGCTGAGCCTGTCGCTGAATCTTGAGGCCAACCTGATCATCCAGGACGATGCCTTCAACACCGCGCTGCGCGACAAGCTCAACCGCCTGATGCGGGATGCATGCGTCAAACTCGAGCGCTCGCAGACGGCGGCCAACCGGTGGTGGTTCCGGCTGGGCGTCGGTGCGCTGATCTTCCATGTGATGCGCCATTTCCCGCGCTGGCTCGCCCGTCTGCCGGCGCGGCAGCAGGAGATCGTGCCTGCCGCGGAAACGCCGGTGGTGGTCAGCGCGTCAGAACATCCGTCCGCACAGGCGTGGCAATGGCAACAAGGCTTGAAGCGACTGAGCCGCGAGCCGGCGGAGTGACGGCCCGGCGCCGTCCTGGCTTGGGCCGCTGGATCGGCGCCGTGTTTGCGGTGGCGGTGCTGGCCCTGCTGGTCTGGGCCGCGCGGGCGGTGGATTGGGCACAGGTGCTGGACGCGCTCCAGCAGGTGCAGCCTGCCACGCTTTTGCTGGCGGCGCTGCTGTGCGTGCTCAGCCACCTCATCTACAGCGCCTACGACCTGATCGGCAAACGCTGGACCGGCCACGCGGTGCCCACCCGGCGGGTGATGCTGATCACCTTCATCAGCTACGCCTTCAATCTCAACCTTGGCTCTCTGGTCGGCGCATTTGCGATCCGTCTGCGGCTGTATGCGCGTGAGGGCCTGCGACATCCGGTGCCCACGCAGGTGCTGGCGTTGAGCCTGAGCACCAACTGGCTGGGCTATGGCGTGCTGGCGGGTGGGCTCTTCCTCTTTGGCTGGCTGGAACCTCCACCGCAGTGGCCTGTCAGTGGCGCAGCGCTGCAGGTGCTCGGCGGCGTGATGTGGCTGATCGCGGCGGGCTATCTGGCCCTGTGCCGCTGGGCACCACGGCGGGAGTATGTGATCCGTGGTCATGAGATCGTGTTGCCGTCGATCCGCCTGGCCGGGCTGCAGTTGCTCGTGTCTGCGGCCAACTGGATGACCATCGGACTGATTGTGACGGTCTTGCTGCAGGGCGCCGTGCCCTACGGGCACACATTGGCCGTGCTGCTGGTCGCAGCGGTGGCCGGTGTGGTGGCCCATGTGCCGGCCGGCCTGGGCGTGCTGGAAGCCGTGTTCGTGGCCCTGCTGGGGCCGACCCTGGGCGCGCCGACCGTTCTGGCCGCGCTCATTGCCTACCGGGCGCTCTACTACCTGATACCGCTGGTGATCGCTGCGGTGGCCTACTTCACGCTGGAGGCGCGGGGGAAGCGATAGATCGAATCGACTGCTGACGGCTGGTGGGTCACGGCTCATCCATCAAGGCCGCCGGTGGCGCCACGCCGAATGCACTCGCATAAGCAAACACCATCGCTCCGCGCGAGCGAACGCCCAGCTTGCAGTAGATGGTCTTGAGGTAGGACCGAACCGTGAATTCGCTCAGGTGCAGCCGGTCCGCCACCTGTTTCGTGAGCAGCCCCAGACAGATGAGCTGCACGATCTGCAGTTCCCGCTGCGTGAGCAGGCGTCGCAGCGTGCCCGCCGCTGCCGCGCGGTCCTCGTCCGCCGGATCGTCCTCCGGCACCAGCACATACCGATGCTCTCCCAACTGGAAATGCGCCAGCTCCGCGCCGTGATACACATGACGCGCTCGACCCTGACCGGGGCGGGACTGCTGGCGGGGCGTCTGTCCGTCCACACACAGAACGGCGTAACGCCGGCCATGCAGTTCGACGGTGCTGCAGCGTGCTCCGGTGCAGGCTGCGGGGAGGTCAAGATCCATCATGAGCAGATGCTCCGTCCTGGGGATCAGGGCCGCGATTGTGAACGCCACTCCGCGCAACCGTACAGCTTCAGACTGGGGGGGACCGCCCCGCGGAGCCCCCACGTTCGAGTACCCCTGTCTGAGGACGTGCCTCCAGGTTCGCCTGCCCGAACGCCCACGCCCAGATCCGCACGCCGGGGTGCCCGCCAAGTCGCGGATTGAGGGCGCGCTTGCCGCTGCCTAGAGTGCCTCCCATGCGGCATCTGCCGCGATGGATTGCGCAGGAGGCTCAAGATGCTCAACCCCTTCGACAGTGCCGCGGACCTGGCGCTTGATGGCGACCTGGCCACCGATGGCGGTGATGCCTTGTCGCACGGCGACGGCTTCGAGGATGAGGCGCTCGGTGACGGCTTTGAAGCCTCCGACGGGTTTGAAAGCGACGGCATGGACGGTGCGGACGGCTTCAGCGCCGACGGGTATGACGCCGGTGATGCCTTCAGCGCAGACGGTTTCGACGGCGATAGCTTCCAAAGCGATGCCTTCAGCGCCGATGCATCCGGTGCCGATGCCTACAGCGCCGACGACGCTGCGCAAGGTGACGGCATGGACGGCGGTGACATGGACCTCTGGAACGCCTTTGAAGAGGAAGTCGCTGACGGCCTGGATGCGGCGGAAGAAGATGAGTTCATCGGCCGCCTGCTCGGCGGGCTGGGCCGCGTCGGCGGCATGCTGATGCGCCGCGCGGGCGGCGTGCAAGGCATCGCGCGCACGGCCGGCAACGTCGCCAGAGGGGCCCGCCGCTTTGGTCAGATCGCCGGTCAGGCCGGTCGCGTGGCGGGCCGTGTCTCCCCCGCAGCCAGCGCCGCTGCAAGACTGGCCCGCCTGCTCGGCGCGCCGGGGTTGGCCTCCGGGCTGGACACCGTCAGCCGCGGCGCCCGCACGGCCGCGCAGATCGGCCGTCGGGCCAGCGGCCTGGCTGGCGGCGTGGGACGCGCCGCCGCCGGCTTCGGCGCCACCGTCCAGGGCCTGGGTCAGGCCGCCGACAGCGGTCAGGCGCTGCTGGCGCAACTCAGCCAGTTGATCGGCGGCGGAGGTGATGAGTTTGACGACTTCGACGCGATGGCGGACCTCTACGACGAAGGGGTCGATGAAGCCCTGCCCGGCATGGTCGCCATGGCCGCCCGCGCCGCGGCGCGGGGGCTGGGCTTCCAGAACCTCACGCACCTCGGCCAGGCCGGCCGGCGGGCGCTGGTGCGCGGGGTGGCGGCGGCTGCCCGTGAGCTGATGCGCAGCCGCGACCCGCAGGCCATCCGCCAGTTGCCCCGCCTGACCCACGCCGCGGGCCGCACCGCCGCGCGCACCTCCCCCACCCCGCAGCAGGCGACGCAGCGCATCCGGCGCGCATTGCCGGGCACCGCACGGCGCGTGGCCACCCAGCCTCAGGCGCTGCCGCCCGCCACACGCAGCCGGCCTGCCAGCGTGGCCTCTCCGGTGGGACGCCCCCGCCACCTCGGCCGCGGCCATCGCCCACGGGCGGTCGTCGGCCAACGCAGCTTCAAGATCGATGGCCCGGTCACCGTGACCATCTCGCCCCGGTGAGGCGCCGCCGCAGCCGCACGCCCGCCCTGTGTTCCCTTCATTTCCTGGAGCCTCACCATGGACCGCTTTGAAACCGACCTGATGGAAGACCTGATGGCTGACGCCGCCGAAGGCCCCGCGCAGAGCGCGATGGACGGCTTTGATGAATACGATGGATATGACGACGACGGCTTCGACGCCGACGGTGGCGATGAAGGCGACGATGAGTTCATCGGCCGTCTGCTCGGCGGCATTGGCGGCATTGCCGGCCGCCTGCTGGGCGGTGGCGGTGGCGACGGCTTCGACGAATTCGACGAAGCCGATGGCTTCGAGGCCTCCGGTGAATTCGATGAGGACGACGGCTTCGACGATTTCGATGCCGATGGCTATGACAGCCCTGCCGTCAGTTTTGATGACGGCGACGCCATGGAAGAGGCGGTGGCCGATGCCCTGGATGCGGACGACGGCGACGAGTTCTTCCGCCGCATTGCCCGCCTCGCCCGCGGCGCGGTGAATGTGGCGCGACGCGTCGGCCAGGGCGTGGGCCAGGTGGCGCGTGTGGTGGGCCCGATCGCCAGCATGATCCCCATCCCGCAGGCGCAGGCGATCGGCCGTATCGCCAATATTGCCGGCCGCCTGCTGGCCGATGGCGCCGATGAATTCGAGGCCTTCGACGAGCTGGTGGACGGACTGGATGAAGACGGCATCGACGCTGCCGCGCCGGTGCTGGCCGGCATGGTCATCCGCCGGGCCCTGCCCGGTCGGACGCGGGCTGCCCCGCGGCCGCGCCGGGGGGGGCGGGCTGGGCCACCCCCCGGCCCGGCCCCGGCCTGGCCCGGGCTGCGCGGCCTGTGCGTCGCGCGGCGGTCCGCGCCGTCAGCCAGGCGGTGCGCACCGCGGTGCGACGCCAGGGCCCGACTGCCGCACGCGCGGTGGCCCGCACCGTGCGCGCCACGCGGCGTGTCGTGCAGCGCCGGCGCCTGCCCGCCCGTCAGGCCGTCACCGTGGTGCGCCGCGCCACCCAGGCCGTCGCCCGCCGGCCGCAGGCGGTGCGGCGACTGGCACGCCCCCTGGTGCCCACCGCGCGGCGCGCCACACCGCAAGGCCAGGCTGCCCGCGTCGTCGCCCGGACCGTCGCACCGGTGGCCCGCCGCGCCGCGGCGGTGGCCGTCCGTCCCGGGGCAGCACAGCTGCCGGCCGCACGGGCTCACGGCATGGGCCACGTCTGCGCCGCCTGCCGGGGTCGCCGCATCCGCATCCTGCGGGGCCCGGTGACGATCTCCATCGGCCGCTGATCCTGCCGCGAGGAGCGCCCTTCACTGCCGTTCCGTCACGACCTTCCCGACCACCGCCCGCGCCCGGACACCACCATGGACACCCGCCGCTTCCTGCAGACCAAGATGGCCGGGCTCGCCGCCCGCATGAGCCGGCTGGCCCGCATCGACAACGCCTTTGTCGGTCTGCGTCCGCAGGACCTGCCGTATGCGCCGTCCCCCGAGCATGTCCGGGTGGCCAACCAGCGGCTGCACAAGGTGGAGCAGCGCATCCGCACCCGCTTCGCCCAGCTGCGGCATCACTGGCAGGACCAGCCGGTGCAGCGCACGCTGATCGACATGGCGCTGGTGGAGCGGGAGCTGGATCGCGCCCGTCGGCTGTTCGGCATGTTCTACGAAGTGTTTGCGCAGCGCGGCACCAGCTTCGGCCCGGCGCTGAGCGCGCACGACACCATCGCCCAGGACTGCTACGTGGCCGTGCGGGAAGCCGCTCCGCGCATCTTTGATGGCCCGCTGCTCAAGCCGGTCTGCTACATGGAGCATGGCTATTCGCCGGCCACCATGCGGCGGGGCGTGGCGCTGTCGCGGCTGCTCGGAGAGGCGAATCCCTTCCCGCTGATCCGCATCCCCTGGGACCGCGACCAGCCGTGGCAGAGCGTCTTCCTCCACGAGGTGGCGCACAACCTGCAGGCGGACCTGGGCATCTGGCAGGAGAACCGGCAGGCGGTGGTGCGGCGCGTCATCGGGCAGTTGCGGGACCCGTTCCTCGCCACCGTCTATGGCCGCTGGCACAAGGAGATCTTTGCGGACCTGGCGGCCATCCTGCTCGGCGGGCCCGCCGCAGCCTGGGGCATGGCGGACTTCCTGGCCCACCCCGCCCCGCGCACCATGACCTACCGGCCCGGGGGCGCGCATCCCACCGCCTACCTGCGGGTCTACCTGCTGGCGGAAATGATGCGACGCCTGGGCTTCACCCGGGACGCCACCCGGCTGCTGCGGGTGTGGCAGACCCTCTACCACCGCGATGGCCCCAACCGCATTCCGCCGGCCCTGGTGCAGAGCGTGCCGCGACTGGTGCCTGAAGTGGTCGACGAGATCGCCTTCCAGACCCGCCGCAATCTGGCGCAGCGCGCACTGGTGGACGTCATCCCGTTCCGACGGGAGGACGAAGCGGCCATCCGCGCTGGTGCGGCCCGGTTGAGGGAGGGCCGTCCCACCGAGCTGCCGCCGCGTCATCTGGTCAGTGCGGCCCATTACGCCCTGGAAGCCGGCCGGGTTCAGCCCACCGACCTGGCCCACCGCGTGACGCGAGAACTGATTGCGCTGGGCCGGGAGAGCCTCCAGGCCGCGGCCTGAAGCCCCCACCGGCCACGCCGTCCATGACACCGACGATACCGACGACACCCATGAGACCGACGACATCGCGACGCCCCTGATGCCCACGGCCCGCCCCAAGTCCCCGACACCGAGGTGAAACCATGCCTACATCCCTGATGCCCTCTTCCGATCCCAAGGCCGCCAGCCACGCCATCGACAACCTGCTGCGGCGCGAGTTGAAGGTGGGGGACCCGAGTGATCCGGAGCAGATCGCCCGGGCCCTGGCCGATCGCTATCAGGCGAGCCCGCGCACCCAGGCCATCGAAGGGGAGTCCCGCGGCCTGCCGTTTCTGCAGACGCCCATCGTGCGACCGGTCGGCGTGCAGACGCAGACTGCCAGCGACATCGACCTGGACCAGGCGCGCAGCGATGTCGAAGCCGACATGACCTCGCTGCTGCGCTCCACCTACAGCAAGGACATCCGGCCGGAGCTGGAGGGCTGGCAATCGATCATCCAGCGCTCCATCGATGAAGGCGTGGCCTGTGCGCGGCTGGGGCTGGATCCGCAGCGGCGCGACACGGCTTTCGCCATGCGCCGGCAGTTGGGCGAATATGCGCGGCTCTCCCGATTGATCGGCGCGCTGGAGCCGGAGTTGAACCGCGATTTCCGATCCCTCGCGCTCAGTCTGGATGAAGTGAGCGCGGTACTGCTGGTGCTGATGGGCGAGTCCATGGCCAACATCGGCTTCTCCGGCGGCCGCTTCCTGCTGCAGGTGTCCTATGCCGAGCTGCAGGCCCGCCGTGATGCGGTGCTGAACGCGCTGCGCCTGGTGGACGGGTCGGGCGGCATGTCGTCCCAGCCCGGGCAGTGGCCACGGGGCATCCGCGCTTACCGCACGCTGAGCCAGCAGTTCGAGGCCAACGGCCAGGGGGACCTGCGTTCGCTGATGAGCGAATCGGAAATGAGCCGCACGCTCGATCAACTGGTGCAGCTGGCCAGCGGCGGCACGCCGTATGGCTTGCGCTCCATCGGGGCCTCGGCCTGGGCGCCGATCAATCGGCTCTATCGCTTCGTGCAGATCACGCTGCAGCCGGTGGCCCGCAGTTCGCCGGAGCTCGCAGCCTTGCATGAGGCGATGATGCTATTCCTGGGCGGCTTCGCGCAGGCCGGCGGTTTCCGACTGCTGCGTGTCGCCCGTCCGACGGTGCTGAACTATGGGCTCTATGGTTCTGCCACCATCAGCAAGGCCGAGCTGCGGCTGATGGAGATGGTCAACCTGCGCGGCGCGCTGGCCCGCGTGCTGGACAACCTGACCCAGTGCGCCTGCGACGAGAACCGGGTGCTGACGCAGACGGTGCTGGACAGCCTGCTGTTCTCGCTGGACCGCGCCATCGACTACTACTGCGTGGGCACCGACACCGAAGACTTCGGTGTGCCGGAAGCCCGGGCCGCCGCCTACAGCCTGCTGCTGGATGCGGTGCTGCCGGAACGCCTGCCGTTCCCGCCCCCGGGCGCCGTCACCTATCCGATGCCTGGGCTGGGCTCCGCCAATCCCGCCGTCCTGCAGAACTGGCCCTGGACACCCGTCGGCGCGCCCGGCCCCATCCAGCGCCCGGCCTATCTGCAGGAGTATGTGCCTCACCACATCAACCAGCCGCAGCCCATCACGGACCTGCTGGACAACCTGCGCGGGCTGCTGCGCCCGCGGCCTTCGGGCACCTACCTGCAGGGGGCCTGGTGGGAAAGCGGCAATTCGGAGGACCGCTTCAACCGGTGGGTGCAAGGCACGGAGGACTGGACCGCAGGCGCCGGCTCGGGCTACAGCTTCGGCCGCATCCTCAAGGAGGAGCTGGCGCTGATCAAACAGACCGACCAGGAATGGCGGTCGGTGGTGAGCCAGATGACGACAGGCTATGTGGCGGTCGAGCGGGTCTTCAACAACCCGGCCACCCCGAGCAAGGACAGCGGTTGCCTGAGTCTGATGGTCGACCGGGCCATCGGCTTCCTGTCGGATGCGACCCTCGGCAGTCCGGCCGGGCAGATTCCGTTCGACAGCTCACCGACGCCCCTGCGCATTCCGCCGCACTTCGAGGAATCGCTGGAGGTGATCGCACTGAAGCCTTAAGGCGACAGCACGGTACCTGTTCAATCCCCTCTCCAGGAGCATCGCCATGCCCAGCATCCGGTTGACCCCTTTGCAGCCCACCACCTTCGACCAGTGGCGGGACCGCGTCCTCACTGTGCCCCGCCAGACGCTCATCAAGGAGGCCGCCGAGGTGAGAACGGCCACCAATGGCAGTTTCGCGAGCCTGACGCGGCGGCTGGTGGGGGATGCAGAGGCGCCCCCACTGGCCCTGCAGATCCAGTTGCTGACCGAAACCCTGGGTCGGCTGCTCAGCGACTCGCGCAGCGGTGATCCGGTCGGGATTGGCCAGACGGCGGTCGACTTGAAGCAGGCCTTTGCATCGGAGGCTCCACTCACCCAAGCGCTGACAGGCTGCGAGCAAGCGCTCGAGACTCTGGCGGCACACGCCAACGATGGGGACGGCGAAGATCCCGATCCTGGCGCCAGCGACGCCGGCATCCCGGATGACCACGCGCTGGTAGTGCTGGCCGCGCTGGACCGCGCGCGGGCGCTGATCCAGGACCCGTTTGCCAAGAACGGCAGCTTGAACTCGGCGCTGAGGAACTGGGCCAAGGAGGAGAGCGCCGGCCCGGCCGGCGAGGCGCTGTCCCTGCTGGACGATGAATGGCTGGCGCGCTTCAAGGCCCTCGGCGACGCACTGGTCAACGACCGCCCCGGATCGCCCCTGTCAACGGCACGCCGGGAACGGCTGGGCCAGCTG
The DNA here is from genome assembly GCA_966211495.1 of uncultured Roseateles sp. Taxonomy (GTDB): domain Bacteria; phylum Pseudomonadota; class Gammaproteobacteria; order Burkholderiales; family Burkholderiaceae_C; genus Roseateles. The sequence continues at coordinate 83,878 of CBIHOT010000006.1, forward strand.
ATCGCCTTTGAATACGACGTTTCGCTCGCGCTATCCGAAGCCGACGAGGACGACGCCGGCAGCCCGACCGCCGCCTGACGACCTCGCTGTCACCGCCATCACTGCCATCGACCTCACGCCCCATCCCCATCATCCCGGGCACTGCCCTCAACCGGCCCCATCAGGAGTGCAAGATGAGCTTCCAGACTACCGAAACCATTCAGCGGCTGTGGGAAACCTTCCTGCAGGAGCAGGTGGCCGGCCTGCCACCCGAAGAGCGTGGCGCGCTGTCCAACCAGTTTGAACAGCGCTTCAGCGAGTTGCTCGGCAAGTCGGCCGGCGACAGCGACAGTGGCTTCTTCGACCTGCTGGGCATGGGGCCGCAAGGCAACGTCGGCTTCGACAAGATCGCCTATCCCTACGTCACCCCGGACTTTGACGATGCGGTGGTGCCCAGCCAGCTGCATGCCGCCGCCGAGCTCTACTTCATCTACCAACATGAGCGGATGAAGATTTTCGAAGTGGTGGAGACGCTGCTGCGGCTGTTCCGCCTGGGCAAGATGCGCATCCAGCGCGGCCCCGGTGCCCGCGGGCTGTATCTGCTGGAGAAGTGGAAGCCGCTGCGCTACACCCGCAACGACCGGATGATCGCTTATCGGCGCGCCTTCAACTATGGCTCCGCCCAGCCGCCCGCAGGCGCGGTGGTGAACCGCAACTTCCACCGCCAGGTGGTGGGCTTCATGGTGGCGGTGGGCCAGTACTTCCGCGATCTGCTGATCGGTGAAGTGATCCGCGGTGGCCAGCTCATCGACCAGCGGCCGTTCGGTAGCGTCGGCACCATCCAGCGGATCGGCCTGGACCTGCGGTATGCGCTGGACCGGTCCACCTACGGCAACATCTTTGCGCTGGCGATGGAGACCGGCCACTACCTGATCCAGGTGCTGAAGCTGCTGGACGCCCCCGACATCAAGAAAGCCTTCGATGCCAACACCAAGTGGGATGTGGTGGAGATCGTCTCCAATCGCTACCTGGGCGGCGTGGCGGAGCCGTCGCAGCGGGCCAAGATGGCGGAAAGCGGCCGCCGGGTGCTGCAGTTCGTCGCGGACAACGATTTCAAGACGGCCGTGGACCCCATCCTCTTCCAGAACGTGGTGCGACCGATGGGCGCGCATGCGGAAGCCTGGATCGCAGCGTATCGGATGACGCCGGAGGGACGCGGCTTCCCCGGTGTGACCCCGGCGCTGCAGAGCGTCTTGGGTGTGCCGCAGGCGGCTTGAGCGACACGGTCTGTCGGCCCCAGGAGGTGATCCATGCGGCGCGCAGATGTGTCGGTGCATGTGGAGCAGCGGCGGCTGCCCTGTGTGCTGGAGCCGTCCCTGTTGCTGACGCATGCACAGGGGCCGTCGCTGGCGCTGCGGCTGGTGTCGGTGGTGGAGCCATGGTTGACGCGCAGTTTCTGGCAGGCGCTGGACAACAGCGAGTTGCTGACAGGTCGCCTGCCGCGGCTGGGCAGCGCCGCGCCGATCAGCGCCGCGGCGCTTTGCCGATGGATTCAGCTGCGCGAACGCACCGACGAAAGCGCCTGGGTGCTGCGATGGGTGGGGGACCGGATCGCGGAGTCGCAGTTGCGGGATGTGGAGGACCTGAGCCTGTTCGACCAGTTCGAGCTGCTGCAGGCGGCGCTGGAACTCCGGGCGGAACAGAGGGGGATGACTTTGCGATCGCCGTGGCCCGGTCTGGACTTGCAGCGGGCGGCGCTGGACGCACTGAGCCTGTCAGCCGTGCTGGAAGGGGCGCTGGTGCTGTGCGCAGCGCCGTCGGGGCAAGCACCGTCGCTGGTCATGCTGGCGAAGCAGCTGGCGTTTGAGGTGAGCGAGGTGGTCGACCTCCTCAGCGGCGGCCCTCTGCCGGATGGCGCCTCGGTGCTCCCGCTCTCCTCCGCTTCAACGGCCTCGCCGACCTCCTCATTGTTTTCTACGGAACGCAGACTCTTGCGGGAAGCATTGGCGCGCGCGGGCCTTGCGACGCTGGCGCAGCAACTGCCGCCGCTGGCGGTCCTGCACGTCGTGCGGACGGAGGATGCCGACGTCATGTTGGACCCGTCGTCCACCGATGCGATGGAGGAGTCGCTCACGCTGGACGCTGCCGGCGACTGTCCAGTGCCGGATCCTTGGGACGGTACGCGCGTCTGGTGGTACTGGTTGTAGACCCAAACGGAGACACACGATGTGGAGCGACCTGCCTGCGGCGGACCTGAGATCCCGCCGCCCTTCCGCGCAACGCCTGTCCCCGGACCGCCCCAGCGGCCCACGGCTGAACCGGGATGAACTTGTGATGGTGTCGGTGCAGGGCCAGATCGCTCATCCGGTGGCGGGGACAGCCCCGTACCGCATTGGGCACGACGGCGTGCCGAGGGTGCTGCCTGGGACGGGCGGCATTGTGCTCAACCGTCGCATCGGTGATCTCTGCGTGGGTCTGGCGGGAGACCACATCGAACCTGGCGTCTCACTGCACAACAACGGGCGTGAGATCGTCGGTCCGCGGGATGGGCCCAACACCGCGCTGATCACCTATGCCTGCGTCGGCAATGTGGCGGAGGTGCTGAGTGGACGGTGTCGCGGCCAGCGCGGTCTCGTGACTGGCAAGCACGGCGGCGTGAACCACGTGATGGTCGACTTTCCGACGTCGGTGCTGGAGAAGCTGGCCATCGGGGACCGCATCGGCATCCGGTCCCACGGGTTGGGGCTTCGACTGCTGGGGTATCCCAAGATCGAGGTGATGAACTGCGACCCGGACCTGTTGGGGCGTTGGGGGCTGCTGGAGCGGGACGGCCGGCTGCATGTGCCGGTGACGCATCTGGTGCCGGCGCGACTGATGGGGTCGGGGCTGGGCAAGAACACCGCGTGGCGCGGCGATTACGACATTCAGCTGTCGGACCGGCCCAGCCGTGAGCGATGGAAGCTGACCAGCCTGCGGTTCGGGGACATGGTGGCGATCGTGGGCGCGGATGTGCGGCGCGGACCGATTTTTCGTGAGAGCCGCGTGACGATCGGGGTGATCGTGCATGGGGACTCCACCGTGGCGGGGCATGGGCCCGGTGTGACGCCGCTGCTGACGGGTCCGGCGGCGTGTCTGCGGCCGTTGATGCGGCCGCAGGCGAATCTGGCGGAGATCTTCGGGGTGCGGCGGGCGGAGCCACCCAGGGCGAGGCGGCTGCTGGTGGAGCGAGATGCGCGGCGCGCTCTGTGTCGGGCTGCGGAAGCGCCGGGGCCAAGGTTGGCGTTTGAGACGGCGGTGGAGGATGGGCATTGACCGCTGAGAGGCGCGAATGAAGCAGGCCAGGGTGGGTATGCCGGATCAGCGTATCAGTCACATGGCGCGACGATGACACGCCAGCCCTTGCTAGCGAAGGCCATCACACCATCGATGCTGGCGATGGCAAGTAACCAATCAACTCCTGCAGTTGGACCCGCTGCACCGCGGGGCTTGCCCGCAGATTGACATACAGCCGGGCATCCATCTGCCGCAGAAAGCCGGCGGCCAAGCGGCGAAGGGCTTGCGGCTTATCGCTTTCAAGGCTGATCAATCGCAGAAGGGATGTCTGCGTCATCGGTTCCCCATGGAGCAGACGATGACCCGGTGGCAACCGCATGTGGGACGCAGGGTGCGCGGCCACCCGCGCAGGGTCAGGTCGCGCCATGCCCAGATCGCCGTCCTGCCGGGCCTCTGTGAGCGGCTCATCCAGAAACACCGGCTCTTCTTGCAGGCTCAGTCCTTCCGCTTGCAGATCCAGCCCGGTGAGGCATTCCCACACCCACCCCGCCCAGCGGGAGACCTCAGGGTCGTGCATGCACGCGACGACGAATGGCAGATGCGCCGGGTCTGCGTGGTGAAGCACCAGATTCAATGCGTGCCGGCGCGGGAGACGCTGTAGGGCTTGCAGACCGTTGGGATGACCCAGCGGCATGATTCCGCCCAGGTGCCGCACCCATCGGTCCAGCCTTCGGGCCGCCAGTGCTCGATTGCCGCCGGTTGAGCGATCCACCACTTGCATCCATTCCGCAATGCAGCGCCACAGACGGCTGGCAGCGAGCTCCGTCGCTGCGGGTGTCCGCATGGGCGGCGGCGTTGTCCGTGCCCAGGCAATGACGCGCTCGGCATCAAGCACCACATCACCACTGCCATCCTGCATCTGGGACAGGGTCACTTCGGCATTCGACAGGCGGTAGGCGGCGAGTTGGACGAACCGGTCTGCATGCGTGGCATAGCGATCCCACCGGGGCAGTTGCAATCGCAGGAGTGCAGCCGCTCGCAGGGCAGCAGTCAGCGGCACACTTTGCTCCTCGCGCAGCGCCTCCGCCAGCCATGCGGACACGTGGGCCTGCGGTCCATGGGCCAGCGCAGAGATCACGCCGCGCAGCAGGACATCGGGAAGCGATTGGACGGTGGAGAACACCCGGGCAATGGCGTTGCTGCGCAACTGCGGGTCGGCGAGCGTCAGCGCCGCGAACATGGCGGCGAACGCTTCACCAGGTTTGCGCCATCGCTCCAGGCCATCGAGTGCAATCGAAACCGCCTCGATGCCAGCGACCGTGACCCCGTCTTGGTGGGCCAGCAAAAGTTCCTGGAAATGACTCGCTTTGTCGGCGTCGAAGTCGGCACCGGGGAATGGCGAGTCCAGTTGCAGCCAGTAGAAGGCTAGGTCATCCACATGGCGACGGACGACCGGGGTGACGCTGGTCACTGCCATGATCAGTCGTACGGCGCAACGATGACGCGCCATTCCTTGCCGTCGAAGGTCATCACGGTGTCAGTGCTGGCAATGGCGAGGATGCCATCACGGGCGTCCATGTGACCTGACATGAGTACATCGTCTCCGTCAGCGTCCTTCGGGGGAATCAGATTGCTTCCGTCCCAAATTCGAAGTCGGTAGTCTGAAGAAAGCCACAGCTGTCCGTTGAACCAAATCGCATCGTTCCAGGGGATCGTTGACTTACCTTCGTAGACCAGCTTCCAAGTGGAATCGCGCCCCACCCAAATGTTCCCTCCTTCACCGGTGATGTACACGTTTCCGTCACCCGCGCATGTCACGGTTGCTAAAGCAATATTAGATGGGAAGCCCTTTTGACTCCAGGAATTACCATCGAAATGCCACAGATCGCCATTCCCACCCACTGCGTACATATCGTTCTCTGCGAAAGCATCGAAATCCTCGAAACCGACATCATCAATATCATCCTCCTCCGGCAGCCCTGACAACTTTTCCCATTGACCTGCACCCACCCGCTTATAGATCTCCCGATCCTCTCCAACTGTATATGCGTAGCCAAAAAGGGTTTTCACGCGTCCAACAATCGTCATTGAATCCGAATCAACGACCTCCATTTCCTCAACATCCTTCCCCATCAGCATCACTGAATTTGGAAAGTTTCTAGAGACTAGCATGCCGCACGGCTTAGGGAGCAACGCAATGCCCAAACGAGGATTAGAAAACCCCTTAACCGTCATATCAGCAATACTATCCATTGGGTCGTCGAGATAAATTGCACAAAGTTGGCTGGGAATCTCCGAATCCCACATCATGGACGCTTCGTCTGCATCCACCTTCTTACGAATCCCAATATAGATAATATCCCTATCCCGAACTCCACAATCAACGATATCACCACCCGAGATATACTCGATCCATTGCGGTTTTTTAATGTAAACATCCAGATCCATGAAACTCTCCAAAAATTAACGAAAAACTGTTGCAAACACTATCTCTTCCCGCCTCGAGAACCTTGCCGAATTACTTGCTCGACAGGATTTCCGTATTTATCAATTGCATTTGGGCGAACGTTGGGGCAAGCTTTATCATAAAAACTTTCCAGCTGCGCTGTTATACAGGCAGCGTCACAATCCGAGAACGGAAATGCGCTGCGATGAGAAGACGCTGCAGCATTGATGGCTTCGCCCATCGAAAGCGTCCCATCATAAATTCCCCTTTTTACTTTCCTTCGCACGATTCGACGCACACGTTTATCCATCTTATCGTGCACCCGCTTATGACTTCCTACATTTTGTGATGTACCTTCGACGCAAACTGTTGGAGCGTCCTTATGCTTCTTATTGCCAGCAGTATTTTCATAGTCTGGGCAAGCATCCTTCATCATCACGCCATAAATCAGGTGATGCCCAGTTTGACCATTGCAGCAGCCAAGCTTGTCCTTCTGAGAGTTTTCGCGATTCGGATCTTCCGCTGACGAGGAAAAAGGCGTCAGAACACATTTCTTCGCGCGTGTGCAATCATTGAGCTCTGAAATGTAATCCTGAGCACTTGCACCAAACCCTTGCACCAACTCTTTGCCGTTCTTTTTAGGATAATTGCCCCCAGCCACCGTATCTCGCAGTTGATTGATATCAGCTAATTTACTTTCAAGCGCGCTGCGTCGCTGCAGTGCCGCCGCTGCAGCGCGCTGATCGACGGCCCCGCTGGCACCTGAGAATGCCGACACCAGATTATTTTCAGCAGCGACCAGCGAAGCCAAATTGCTAGCGGCGCCATCCAACGCATTAGCGATGCCATTGAGGTAACTTTTTGCCAACGAATGGCTTCCCAAAGCGAGATCAAGCCCATCGCAATGATCGTGGGTCCAGTTCCAATCTCCCTGCGCCTTCGCCTTGTGGGTCATTCGCAATGCAGCGCGGACCGAATCCCGCTCCATCAGATCCTTCTCGAGCGCAGAATGCTCACTCACCGGTCTGCACGCCGACTTCACCCTCTCCGCATCCTCCTTGCACACCCCCTCCATATCCCGACTGGAGATGAACGGAAACGTCGGCGTATTCGACGGCTGTGACCCATGGTTATGCGTCACCAGATCCATGTCCCGAGGCACCCCATAGCCCTCGAACACCACATCACTGGACCACTTGGTGAAGTAGGCCTTCCCCTTGATCACCCCTGTCGCCACGCCCTTGTTGAACGCCTGCGTCGCCCCTTCATTCCCGATGCTCGTATCGAACCGCGACTGATCGGCGATTGCCACCGTCTTCCCGCCGATCATCACCGTCGACGTGCCCTTGGTGATCGAATCTGCAAAGCAGGTGTTGGGGTACGGAATGACCACAGGCCCCGCACCAGGCGCTGGCGGGCTCCAGCACGGGTCTGGCATCGCGCTCGAAGACCGTCCCGACTTCCCGACCGCCTGGCTGGCAATCTCATGCCCATTGGCAAACACATGCGTGGCTGACATCTCTCTCAACTTCCTTCAAGCGGGGACGCCATCAACGACACAACCACCGCCGACCGGTGTCCATCGTCCCCAGCAAAATGCAACAGACCTCGGCGGCCCAGCTCCCGATGCCGCGCCGGCATCGCCACAGACAACCAGGCCAGTGCCAGCAGCGGCCCGGCCGCCCCCGTCTCCCCAAGGAACTGCGCCAGCATGTGATGCGGAAATTCCGTCCGCTTGAATTCCATGACGCGTGACAGCGCCATGTTCAGCTCGCGTGAATACCAGCCCTCGCCGCTCATGCCGCTCACATGGAACTCCAGCGACGACAGGTCGCAACCCGCCTGACCGGCCGCCGCCCGCATCGCCCGGCTCAGCCCCAGCGCCCGCAGCGGCACGGTGCCGCCGAGCCGCCAGTCATCGACCGCATGGCCGGTGGCCGTCACCTGCACATGGTCCTGCGGCACCTCGCCTGCACGCATCAGCATCACGCATCCCGCCCCTTCCCCAGGCAGGAAACCATCCGTCATGCCGCGAGACGCCATCCGCTCCGCGCTCAGACATGCCTCGATCACGGGCGCATCCAGCAGCGTGTCGGCGGACACCAGCATCACCGCATCCACGGTCGGCTGGTGGTGGTCCCCAGGCCGCTGCAGCAGCCGCTGAGCCTCCTGCAGCGCCAGCGCCACCCCGCCCTTGCCGACCCGCAGCATCTGGCTCTGGCCATGGAAGCCGCCGCCCATCATGACGCGACCAATGGCTTCCTTCAGCTGACCCAAGGGCACCGCAGGTCGATCCGGCTCCGCAGTGACTACCAGCAGCGCCGTGGCACTGGCCTCCGGGCACTGTGCACCCAGTCGCGCTTGCGCAGTGCGCCAGCATTCCGAGAGCACCTGGCGCAGCATCAGCAGCAGCCGGTCCGTCCCCCACTGGTGCACCTCATACAGCGACGCGCCCATCAGGCGCTGCCCCGAGCGGTTGTAGAACTGCGTTTCCCGGAAATGATTCAGCCGCGCCCGAATGGCGGCCACATTGGCAGGCGTATCAAAGCCGATGGCGCTGCACATGCCCTGCGCAGCAATGGCCATCGGCAACAACACCGGGGTCGATCCCGACACGTGGGTACTCATGGCTTATTGCTCCTGCATCGGTGCGGGTTCGGATCCGCCAGATCCGCCAGCCCCTCCGCAACCTGAGCACCCGCCGACCTTGCCCTCGCCCCGCGCCTTCCACCAGGCGGGGTCCACCGGGCCAATCGCCACGTCCGCGATTTCTTGCAGATTGCGGTGAATGGGCACGCTGGCTCGCCACACAGCGCTGAAGCGTTGGTGCTCGGGCTCGAAAAACAGCGTATCCACCACCGCTTCGGGGGCTGCCTGCTCGTAGTTGGTCCGCAGCACCCTCACCTTCAGCGACAGCTTGGGCAACTGAAAGATCACATGCGTCCGGCCTTCCATCAGGTGAATCAGTTCCACCCGCTCACCGCCTACCGGATAAGGCATCTGCTGCTCAACTGGGGCCACCTGGTTGTAGGCATCGTCGAAGTCCAGCGGGAGCAAGGGGAAGACCTCGCGACGCCATTCGTCGTCGTAGGTGCCGCCCAGCGCGCGACGGGGCTGCCAGTGGCGGGCAACGGCGCTCAGCGCCTGTGGCGCCAACGGTTCGTCGGGGCGACGCACGGGCGCCTCCAGCAACTCGATCTGAGGTCCGGCCAGGTCAGCCGCCTGTGCCACCGTCCGCGGTCCGACGAATCCCAGGCCCACCGGGTTGGCTTCATGGGTCTCGCACCAGCGCTCGCCCTGATGGTCGAACCAGCGACTACCGCCAAACGCCAGGCCGTGATGCAGTGGCAGCCGCACAAAGCTGTCGGGCTCGGAGAGTTGAAACGCTCGGGGATCGTTGCCCCGTCCCTGCCAGCGCCTCGCGCCGGTGACGCGCAATCGGCGGGACAAGGGCCCCAGCTCGAAACCCGCCACCAGTTGCCGCACCGGCACACCGCCAGGTGCATGCGCGCACGCGTCAAAAATCACATCGCAGCGCGGCTTGAAACGTGCCATGTCTGCGCCGTAACGGAACGGGCTCTCGCCCGGCGCCCCATAGAACTCATCTGCCAGCACCAGCGGTTGCGGTGGCAAGGGCCGGGGTCGTTGCCCGGCCTCCGGAATGGTCCAGGTGGACTTCGCCGCGATGACCAGGTGTTCGTGCCCCGCCACGTCGAGCGCCAGGGCCACATCCGCCGACAGGTGGCGGCCTCCCACATGAAGCTCCATGATGGTCAGCCCCGGCAAGGTTGAGACAGGCGGCCGGTCCTGCCCGCGAGCGGACGGCGGGTGGTACGCGGGCCGGCGAGAGGCCTCGGGGCTCTGCGGGGACCGTCAACGCCGTTCGTGGGGGAAGCGATCAGAGCGGTCAAGGCCGGCAGAGCGGCCCGTTCGTCCAGCTCGGCCAGCAAGGCCGTGGCAACGAAAGCGGTTGAGTCGGAATGGGCGGAAGTGGGCATGGGCGGGTCAGGATGAGAACCCTCACCTTACGCGCGCGCCCTGCCGCCGGACATTGCCGAAAGTCACTTTGAGCAACCCCCAGCGGACCACCGGCCACCCCGGTGCAAATTGCGTCGGGCGAAATTCGCCCGCATCGGTATCAGACCGTATCAATCAGGCCTAAAGCCCAAGCGCCCGTCTTCGAACCCGATGGTTGCGTCCATGATGACGTAACCCGCCAAGAAGCGGTCCCAGGATTCACGGTCGAATAGCAATGTTGGCTCCTTGAAATCTCACTCCGTGGCGCCGTAGACGTCCGGATGAGCTTGCGAGCCAGTACCAGATTCTTGAACTCGTCCTTGTGCTGACAGAGCCGCACCGCCCATCGGGAAGCGTCGCGCCACACCCCGTTGGCGAAGGATTGTGTCAGACGAGGCGTTGCCTCTTGCCTTGTAATCAGACCGTCTCTGATCCCGTCACCTGCAGCACCCGATCCAGCAATTGCTGCTCGAGTCCGGCGAAGGCGGCATCCCGCAGCCTCGGCCGTGGCAGGTCGATCCGCAGATCCAGCGCGACTCGGCCTTGTTCAATCAGCAGCACCCGATCCGCCAGGGCGACCGCCTCCGCCACATCGTGGGTCACCAGCACGGCGGTGAAGCCCTGGCGAAGCCACAGGCGCTCAATCAGCCGCTGCATCTCGATCCTAGTGAGCGCATCCAATGCACCCAGCGGCTCGTCCAGCAGCAGCAGTTGCGGCGCGTGCACCAGCGCACGGGCCAGGGCCACGCGCTGCCGCTGTCCGCCGGACAGCTTCGCCGGCCACTCCGCGCCACGGTCCGCCAAACCCACCTGTGCCAATGCCGCAGTCGCACGCTCGCGCGTATCGGAACCCGTCAGGCCCAGCGCCACGTTGTCCAGCACACGGGCCCAGGGCAGCAGTCGGGCGTCCTGGAACATGAAACGCACCGACTCCGGGCGGCCCACCTGCAGCACGCCTTCGCTGGGCGATTCCAGTCCGGCCAGCAGTCGCAACAGCGTGCTCTTGCCGCATCCGCTGCGGCCCACCACCGCCACAAATTCCCCAGGACGGATGGCCAGATCCAGGCGGGAGAGCACCGGCCGGTCCCCAAAGGTCTTGGCCACACCCTGCAGCCGAATCGGCTCCGCGGACGCAGGCGCCACGCGCTGCAGCGGTCCGCGATCGGACGTCGCATCCCGGCGAGTCACCGCAGCCAGCTCGGACAATCCGCTTTCGGTCAGCACGTCCAGATCGGTCATCGTCATCATGCTTGATACCCCGGATGCCACCGCAGCCAGGTCCGCTCCAGCGCATGCGCCAGGATGTCGGCCCCCTTGCCCAGCAGCGCATAAATCAGGATGCCCACCAGCACCACGTCGGTCTGGAGGAATTCGCGCGCATTCATCGTCATGTAGCCGATGCCGGCCTGGGCCGACAGCGTCTCCGCCACGATCAGCATCACCCACATCAGCCCCAGCGAGAAGCGCAGCCCCACCAGGATGGACGCTGTCGCGCCCGGCAGGATCACGCGGCGATACAAGGCCCAACCGCGCAGCCCGTAAGACCGCGCCATCTCGATCAGGTCCCGATCCACATGCCGGATGCCATGGAAGGTGTTGAGGTACACCGGAAAGAACACGCCCAGCGCCACCAGGAACAGCTTGGCGCTCTCATCAATGCCAAACCACAGGATGACCAGCGGGATCAGCGCCAGCGCTGGCACATTGCGCAGCATCTGCAGCGTCGTGTCCAGCGCCGTCTCGGCCCAGCGCCAGGAGCCGGTGATCAGACCCAACGCCAGCCCCAGCCCACCACCAATGGCAAAACCCAGCAAGGCTCGCCGGGTGCTCACTCCCAGGTGCTGCCACAGCTCGCCGCTGGCCGACAGCTCCCAGGCCGCGCGCGCCACCGCCGATGGGGCAGGCAGCACGCGGGTGGACAGCCAGCCCCACTGCGCACTGAGCTGCCACACCACCAGGATCAGCACCGGCAGCAGCCAGGGCAGCAGCGCCCCGCCTGCCTTGCGTGCGGCGCCCATGGCTCAGCTCGCCGCGGCCAGACGCGGCGCGCCCGGCACATAGTTGTTGGCGACGATCTCGCCAAACGGCCCGGTCAGCGCCGGTGCGGTCAGCTTCTCGAGCACCGCCAGCGGCAGCAGCGGGAACACCAGCTCGGCGAAGCGGTAGGCCTCTTCCAGATGGGGATAGCCACTGAGCACGAAGTACTCCAGCCCGAGCTCGGCATACGCCTTGATGCGGTCGGCCACCTGCTGCGGATTCCCCACCAGTGCCGTGCCTGCCCCGCCGCGGACCAGTCCCACCCCGGCCCAGAGATTGGGCGCGATCTCCAGCCCCTCGCGGATGTTGGCCTTGTTGAAGCGCCCCTTGTGCAGCTCCGCCATGCGACGCTGGCCCACCGAATCCATGCTGGCGAACTTGGCCTGCGCGGCGGCCACCACGTCTTCGTCCAGATGCTGCACCAGCTCGGCGGCGGCGCGCCAGGCCTCGTCCTCTGTCTCCCGCACGATCACATGCAGGCGGATGCCGTATTGCAGCGTCCGGCCCTTGGCAGCGGCACGGGCCTTCACATCGGCCAGCTTCTGCGCCACGGCTTCCGGCGGCTCCCCCCACGTCAGGTAGGTGTCCACCTGCGATGCGGCCAATTCATGGGCGGGCTCCGAGGAGCCGCCGAAGAACACCGGGGGATATGGCCGATTCACCGGCGGGTAGAGCAGCTTGCCGCCCTGAACCTTCAGCAGCTCGCCGTCGAAGTCCACCGCTTCGCCGTCATGGCTGGCTTCCAGCACCTGGCGCCAGATGGTCAGGAACTCTTCCGACAAGGCATAGCGCTGCGCATGCGGCAGGAACAGGCCATCTCCCGCCAGTTCATCCGGATCGCCGCCCGTCACCAGATTGACCAGCAGACGCCCGCCGGACAGGCGATCCAGCGTCGCCGCCATGCGGGCGGACTGCACCGGCTGGACCAGCCCTGGCCGCAGTGCGACCAGAAACTTCAATCGCCGGGTGGCCTCGATCAGGCTGGCCGCCACGATCCAGCTGTCCTCGCAACTGCGACCCGTGGGCAGCAGCACCCCCTCGAAGCCCAGCGTATCCGCTGCGATCGCGACCTGGCGGTAGTAGTTGAAGTCCGCCACCCGGGCGCCCTTGGACGTACCGAGGTAGCGAGAGTCCCCGTGGGTGGGGATGAACCAGAACATCTTCATGGGAGGACCTTTGGGACGATCAATTGGCGGCCGTCTTGAGCGCGCGCGGCAATGCGTCGCTGATGCGAATGGGCCGGGGGATGAGCTTGAGTTGATGGAAGGTGTCGGCAATCTGTTGCTGCTGAGCCGCCACCGCTGGGGTGATCGGCTGGATGCCATAAGCGAAGCGGCTGGCCGCGAGCTCGGTGGTGGCCGCATCGAGGCCGATCTGCGGTGCGAGCACGGACACCACCGCCGCGAGGTTGCTGGCCGACCAGCGGTCCAGCCGCGCCAGTTCATCCACGATGGCCGCCACCACCTGCGGATTCCGGTCCGCATAGGGACGCGAAGCGAGATAGAACTGGAGGTTGTTGACCACGCCGGTGCCATCCGCCACCACCCGGGCGCCGAGCTGCCGCTGGGCGGACGCGAGGAACGGATCCCAGATCACCCACGCATCGACCGCGCCGCTCTCGAAGGCGGCCCGTGCATCCGCCGGCGGCAGATAGACCACCTGCAGGTCGCTGTACTTCAAACCTTCCTTCTCCAGCAACTTGACCAGCAGGTAGTGGACATTCGAGCCTTTGTTCAGCGCGACTTTCTTGCCCTTGAGATCCGCCAGGCTACGCACGGTGGACGCCTTGGGCACGATCAGCGCTTCGGCCGACGGCGCGGGTGGCTGATGCGCCACGTAGACAAGGTCTGCGCCTGCGGCCTGGGCAAAGATGGGCGGCGCTTCGCCCACGGTGCCGAAGTCGATGGAGCCGACATTCAGCCCTTCCAGCAGCTGAGGACCGGCCGGAAACTCCGTCCACTTGACGGTGACGCCCAGCGGCGCGAGCCGTTTCTCCAGATCGCCCTTGGCCTTGAGCACCGTGAGGGTGCCGTACTTCTGGAAGCCAATGCGCAGCTCATGCGGCGCAGGCGTTTGGGCGTAGGCGCTGCCGGTCGATCCGGCGAGCAGGAGGGTGGCACTGGCTGTACTCGCGGCGGCGGCCGCGACCACGCGCAGGACGCGGCGGCGTTGGGACAGAGTCGTTGACATGGAGAGGACCTTTGACAAATAGGCAGGGCGATCAGGGAGGGCGATCAAGGAGAGGCGATCCGGCGTCGGCCATCAGGCGCGAGTCGGTCGGCGCCAGGGTTCAGACATCCGCCAGCGCACGCTGAGGCAAGCGCTCGAAGACCTGCGCGGCACTGGCCGCCAGACGGCGCTGGATGTCATCCTGGATCTGGTAGTGACCCTCGGCATCCTTGGGCACTTGCGCATCGCAGGCGTAGACGCTGTCCGCATGGCTGCGCGCTCCCAGGGACGACAGCACCGGCAGCAACCCGTAGTCCAGCGCCAGCAGATGGGCGGGGCTGCCGCCCGTGGCCAGGGTCCACACCGTCTTGCCCTTCAGACCATCCTGCGGCAGCACATCCAGGAAGACCTTGAGCAGTCCGCTGCAGGACGCCTTGTAGATGGGCGTGGCCAGAACCACGACGCTCGCCCGGGCCACGGCGTCCACCGCATCTCGGAGTTCGGGATGGCTCAGATCGGCCTGCAGCAGCGCCTCGGCCGGCAAGTCGCGCAGGCGCAGCCAGTCAGGCGCCAGGCCCAGGTGCTGCAAACGTTCCCCAGCGGCGGACAGCAATGCGCTGGAGCGGGACTTGAGGCTGGGACTGGCCGCGATCAGAAGCAGGGACATGGCGGGGAGTGCCTTCCCACGAGGAAGGCCAAGAAGCGTTCGGAGTCCTCACTCTACGAACCGCCCCGCAGCAGACCAACGAAGAAACCCAAGCTTGCTTAGGCGGAATGCGCATGTGCAGGCGCCATGGCAGCTTCCAGCATTCGAAGCAGCTCACCGCGAAGGTCCGCAACCGCCGCACTGCCGCGGTGCCTGGGCGTGCGCAGGGGCACCGGCACCTGCCGCAGCACCCGGCCGGGTGATGCGCCCATCACCAGCACCCGGTCCGCGAGCAGGACCGCTTCCTCGACATCATGGGTGACCAGCACGAGCGCCGTTCCATGCCGACGGGCCAGCGTCCCCACCAGGTCCTGCAGCTTCATGCGGGTGAAGGCATCCAGGGCCGAGAAGGGTTCATCCAGCAGCAGCAGTCGCGGCTGGGTGTAGAGGGCGCGCGCCAGTGCCACCCGCTGGGCCTGCCCGCCCGAGAGCTGGCGGGGCCACGCTGATTGCAGATCGGCCAGGCCCACTTCGGCCAACAGCGCGGCGGCGCGCTGCCTGCGGTGCTCGGCCGCCGCCTGGGTCCGGGCCGCTCCCCACCCGGGCGCCAGATCGAACATCACGTTGTCCAGCACCGTCAGCCACGGGAACAGACGTGGCTCCTGGAACACCACGCCCACCTCGCGGCTGGGTCCGCGCTGCGGCACGCCATTGAGCAGGACCCGGCCTTCAAACTGATCGTCCAGGCCGGCCAGAATGCGCAGCAGCGTGCTCTTGCCGCAACCGCTGGCGCCCACCAGCGCCACATGCTCCCCAGGCGCCAGCCGCAGGCGGATGTCCGCGAGGACCGGTCGCGGCGCGTCCAGGTCGCCCTCCCCGCTTCCGCCCCCTGCCGCGGCACCAAAGCGCTTGCGATACACATGCACATCCAGCATCACGCGCCGCCTCCGAAGGTGTCGCGCCAGTGCAGCACGCGCCGCTCCACTGTTGCCATCAGGCTGTCGCTGAGCTTGCCCAGCACCGCCAGCAAGGCGATGGCCGCCAGCACGAGGTCGGCGCGGCTGGTTTCGCGTCCATCGGTGAGCAGGTAGCCGAGGCCCCGGCTCGCGGCAATCAGCTCCGCCGCCACCATGAACATCCAGGCCAGGCTCAATCCGTTGCGCAGGCCGGTCATGAGGGACGGCATGGCGGCAGGCAGGAGCACCCGCCGCGCCAGCGTCAGGCCGCCGAAGCCGCGCAGCCGCGCCACCTCCACCAGCTTGCGGTCCACATGGGCAATGCCGGAGACGGTGCCCATGTACACCGGGAAAAACGCGCCAATGGCGATCAGCACGATCTTCGATGCCTCGTCGATGCCCAGCCACAGCAGCAGCAGCGGGACCCAGGCCAGCGAGGGGATCGCGCGAAGCGCCTGGAAGCTGGGGGTCAGCAGTGCATCGGCGGTCCGGGACAGTCCCGTCAGCGCCCCGAAGCCCAGGGCCAGCCCCGTGCCGAGCGCAAAGCCGGCCAGCACCCGCCCGGTGCTGGCCACGATGTGACCGCTCAGCACCCCTTGGCGGGCGAGATCCAGCAGCGTCTGGGCCACCTCGCTGGGCGGGGGCAGCAGCTGCGGCGCGATCCAGCCCGCGCGGGCCGCCAGCTCCACCAGCAACAGGACCCCCACCGGCAGCAGCAGCCCCGCGCCCGGCGGCAGTCCGCCTGCTCGACGCCTCGGTGCCCGAGCCGCCGCCGAGGCCGGAGGGTCAGCGGCTGCTGCGCCTCGCGGTGGGGCCCCGGCGGTCAGGACCGAAGCGATCAGTTCCGGATCGGCGGACATGCCCTCACCCCCGGATCAACGACGCCGCAAAGCGGGTGTCCACCAGATCGGCCACCACCTGCGACAGATCCGTCCCGGGCTTGACCAGTTGCTCATTCGTCAGGATCGGCGCCGCGGCGCGAAGCGCCTGCACATGCGTCTGCGACGGCAATGACTGCGAGAAATCGGTGCGCAACTTGAGTTGCAACAGCGCCACCGGCAGGCTGACCTTGGCCTCCTCCGACAGGATGCGCGCCGCCTCGGACGGATTCGCCAGGGTCCACAACCGCGCCTGTTCATAGGCCAGGATCACGCGCTGCACCGCCCGTGGCTGCTGCTGCAGGAAGGCCTCGCGCACATTGAGGAAGCCATAGGTGTTGAAGTCCACATTGCGATAGAGCAGCCGCGCGCCGGCGCCCAGCTCGCTGGCCGCCATGTGCGGATCCAGCCCCGCCCAGGCATCCACCCGGCCCTGCTCCAGCGCGGCGCGCCCGTCAGCATGCTGCAGGCTGACATGCTCGATGTCACTTCGCTTGAGGCCCACCGTATGCAGCGCGCGGAGCAGGAACAGATACGGATCGGTCCCTTTGGTCGCCGCCACCTTGCGGCCCTTCAGGTCGGCCAAAGTGCGAATGCTGGAATCGCCCCGAACGACCAGGGCCGTCCACTCCGGGCGGGAGTAGATGTAGGGCGTGCGGATCGGGGCACCGTTGGCGCGCGCCAGCACAGCGGCCAGGCCGGCGGTGGAGCCGATGTCGATACTGTCCGCATTGAGATATTCCAGCGCGCGGTTGCTGCCGGCGCTGAGCACCCATTTGACGGAAACGCCGTCAGCACGAAAGTCTTCCTCCAACCAGCCGAAGCGGCGCAGCACCAGGCTGGTCGGGGAGTAATAGGCATAGTCCAGCCGGACTTCCTTCAGCGCCTCCGCGGCCCGCGCGGGCGCACTCAGGCTCAGGCCGGCGAGGCCTCCCATGCCCCCGAGGCCCAGCGCGAGGGTCTGACGACGATTGATCTTGGTATTCATGCGATGGACTCCGTCTGGGCGGTGAGAGAAAGTTTGGGATCTCGGGCGGGATGCGGCGCCGCCAGCCGGTCTCCCCGGCCGAACAGGCGCTGTCGCAAGGTGGTGGGCTGCTGGGCCTTGGACGCCGTGTCGCGAGGCTGCGCATAACGTCCCCGCCGCTGCAGCTCCGGCACCACCAGCGTCACCACGTCCTCAAAGGTTTCCGGAGCGACGGCGTAGGTCAGATTGAAGCCGTCCAGACCGGTCGCCTCCTGCCACGCGATCAGCTGGTCCGCCACCTGCGCCGCATCGCCGACAAACACCGGGCCGCGCCCTCCCAGACCGATGAAGGCGGCGGCTTCGCCCACCGTCCAGCGACGCGACGGATCGGCACTGCTGAAAGACGCCAGCGCGCTGCGGCCCGCCTGGGTGTCGAGATAGTCGATGGTGGCGTCCAGCGGATAGCGGCTGAAATCCACACCGGTCCAGCCAGACAGCAACGCCAGCGCCGCCTGCAGATCGACATGCTGGAGGTACTCGGCCTGCTTGCGCTGCGCCTCCTCCTCGGTCTCGCCGGTGATGACGAGGGCCTGCCCGTAGATGATCAGATCGTCGGCCTGACGCCCCTGCGCCACCGCGGCAGCGCGAAGGCCGTCCACCGCATCCCGCACCACGGTGACACTGGGGCCGCTGACAAACACACATTCCGCATGCCGTCCGGCAAACGCGCGACCGCGCGACGAAGCACCCGCCTGGAACAGCACCGGCGTGCGCTGCGGCGAGGGCTCACACAGATGGATGCCCGGCACCTGATAGTGCAGGCCATCGTGGGCAATGGGATGCACCCGGGACGGATCGGTGAACACCCGACCCGCCTTGTCCCGCCGCACCGCGCCGTCCTCCCAGCTGTGTTCCCACAGCTTGTAGACGACCTCCAGATATTCATCGGCCAGGTCGTAGCGCTCGTCATGAGCCTTCTGCTGCGCCTGCCCCAGGTTGCGCGCCGCGCTGTCCAGATAGCCGGTGACGATGTTCCAGCCTACCCGCCCACGAGTGAGATGGTCGAGCGTCGAGAGTCGGCGGGCGAAGCTGTAGGGCGGCTCATAACTGAGCGCGCAGGTCACCCCAAAGCCCAGATGCTCGGTGACGGCCGCCATCAAGGGCACCAGGGCCAGCGGATCGTTCAGCGGCACCTGCACCGCATGGCGCAGAGCGGCATCCGGCGATCCACCGAAGACGTCGTAGACGCCCAGCACATCGGCCAGGAAGACGCTGTCGAACTGGCCGCGCTCCAGCAGGCGGGCAAGATCCTGCCAGTAGTGTGGGTCGGTATATCGATGCGACTGATCCCGCGGATGGGTCCACAAACCCGGCGACTGGTGGCCGACGGTGTTCATCGTGAAGGCATTGAAGCGGATCGGCTTGGGCCCGGGTGATGCGCTCATGTCGCGCGCCCTCACTGCAGAAAGTCCGGGCGCGAATAACCCGGGAAGTGCTTGTCCAGCACCGCCTTGAATTCCGGCGCATGGAAGGCCTGGGCGATGTCGCGGGTCCAGGGGGTGTCCCGGTCCTTGCCCTTCACCGCCACCACGAGCAGGTAGTGGTCGGGCGTCTTTTCGAGGACCAGGGCGTCCGTCAGTTTCAGGCCGCTGGAGATGGCGAAGTTGCCGTTGACGATGGCGTAATCCACATCGTCCAGCGTGCGGGGAATCTGCGCCGCTTCAATCGGCTGCAGCTTGAGCTGATAGGGATTGCTGGCAATGTCCTTCTCGGTGACGCGGATGGGGTCCGCGCCTGGCTTGAGCGTCAGCAGCTTCTGGTCGGCCAGCAGGGCCAGGCCGTGCGCGAGATTGGCCGGATCATTGGCCAGTGTGATGCGGTCACCCGCCTTGACCTCGGACAGGCTCTTGCGCTTCTTGGAGTAGATCCCGAACGGCGCCATCGGCCCTTTGACCACCTCCACCAGATCCAGTTGCCGGTCCTGTCGGAAGCGGTTGAGGTAGATGGTGTGCTGGAAGAAGTTGGCGTCCAGCGCACCCTGCGCCAGCGCGATGTTGGGTTGCACATAGTCGTTGAACTCGACCAGTTTCACCCGATAGCCCTTCTTCTCCAGCAGCGGCTTGATGCCCAGCCGCAGCACCTCCAGGTTGGAGCCGGCGGTGGCGCCGATGACAAGCTCCTTCTTGTCAGCGTCTTTCCGATCCGAGGTCTGCGCCTGGACAGACAGCGGCGCCAGGGACAGACCCGCCAGGCTTGCGGCGGTGACCAAGGGCAACAACAAGGACAACAGGGAGCGCAGGGAGCGATGAGGCAGTGACATGAGGCAGCGAGGGTTGGGAGTTAGCGTTTGTCCAGCCGACGCGCCAGCGCGTGCCCGCTGAATTGAAGGATCTGGACCAGCACCACCAGGATGGCGACGGTGAAGACCATGACGTCGGTCTGGAAGCGGTAGTAGCCATAACGGATGGCCAGGTCACCGATGCCGCCGCCCCCCACCACCCCCGCCACCGCGGAGTAGGAGAGGAAGCTGATGGCCAGCACCGTCAGCGCGCCGACCAGACCGGCGCGAGCTTCCAGCACCAGCACCCGCCAGACGATCTGCCACTCCGACGCGCCCATTGCATGCGCTGCTTCGATGACGCCGCGCGGCACCTCGCGCAGGCATTGCTCGGTAAGGCGGGCGAAATAGGGAATGGCGGCGAAGGACAACGGCACGGCAGCGGCCAGCGGACCGATGGAAGTGCACGCCACCACCCGCGTCACCGGCACCAGGGCGACGAGAAGGATGATGAAAGGGAAGCTGCGGACGGTATTGACGAGCCCGTTGAGCAGCCGACGCACGAGCCCGGCCCCCGGCCAGTGAGACAGCGACTCCCCCGGGCTGATCAGAAACAGCAGCACGCCCAGCGGGCCTCCCAGCAACACGGCGGCCGTCAGGCCGATGCCCAGCATGAGAGCGGTCTGGCCGAAGGCGGTCACCAGCTCGGGCAGCAAGTCCACGATGGCGGCCGGTAGCCAGGGCGCCAGCCCGGTCTGGATGGATTCAAGCATGGCGCATCTCCACTCGGGCCTGGCCGTGGACGCGCAGGTCCGTACTGATCGAAGGACGCAGACTCACAGCCGTACCGCCGGTGGGCCCATGGGACGCATGGGACGCGGTTTGGCGTGTGGCGGCGACATCGGGCGCAACGCCGGCTGGCCCCAGCGCCGAGGCTGCCGAGGTCGCTGAGGCCGCATGGACCGCCGCCAGCGCTGCCAGCTCCCGCGCGAGCGTGGACCGGCCTTGTGCGGCTTCAGACGTGTGGAACTGCTCGACGAGTTGGCCCTCCTCCATCACCGCCACTCGCTGGCACAGGTTCAGCACCACCCCCAGCTCGTGCGTGACGATCACCAGCGTGACGCCCAGTTCCCGGTTCACCGCGGCGAGCGTGGACAGCACCTCCCGCGTCGTCTCCGCATCCAGCGCCGAGGTGGGCTCGTCGCATAGCATCACCGCAGGGCGCGGCGCCAGGGCACGCGCAATCGCAACCCGCTGCTTCTGCCCGCCGCTGAGCTGGGCCGGATACGCATTCGCCTTGTCGGCGAGTCCCACCTGCTTCAGACACTCCGCGACCCGGGTGTCGATCTGGGATCGGCTCCAGCGCCCATGCAGCTGCAGGGGCAAGGCGACGTTGTCTGCGACGGTCGCGTTCTGCAGCAGATTGAACTGCTGAAAGATCATGCCGATGCCGGACCGCGCACGGCGCAGCTCTCGCGCAGACAGGTCGGTCAGCGTCTGCCCCGCCACCTGCACCCGCCCCTGATCGGGACGCTCCAGCAGATTGATCATTCGCAGCAGCGTCGACTTGCCGGCGCCACTGCGTCCGATGATGCCCAGCACCTCGCCGGGCTGAACCGTGAGGTCCACCTTCCGCACCGCGTGGAAGCGCTGGCCGTCAGGAAGATCAAAGCTGCGGCTGATCTGCTGCAGCGAAATCAGCGGCGGGACATCCGCAGTCCCGACCCCAGCGGGCGACGGGACGTTGGGGACAGGCGTGGAGGAAGTGGGCAGCGGCATGGGGAGCGGGCCGGGGTTGCGGATCAGGGGATCACGGGATCAGGGATCAGGGATCAGGAATAGGCCGTGGGCTCGGGAATCCGTCCATCGAGGCGATAGCGACCCACATCGCGGATCTTGTAGTCCACCGGGTCATGCAGCGTGTGCACCCGCGCGTTGCGCCAGAAGCGGTCCAGCCCGAAGCGGGCCGAGGTGCTGCGCGCACCGGTGAGCTCGAACACCTGACTGCCGACCGCGAGGGCTGCCCGATGCGCCAGCACCTTGGCCTCCGCACCCGCCACCGCCACTTCGCCACGTTCCTGCGCGGTCAGCGCCTCGCCACGGCCCAAGGCCGCATCCAGCGCCTGCACCGCCTCGGCGGCCACACTCTGCGCCGCCCTCACCTGCAGCCACAGGTCGCCATACCGGTGTTGCACCAGCGGATCATCCACTGCGCGGTCCACGCCGGAGGCCGACCAGGGGCGGGTCTGGGTGGTGGTGTAGCGGCGCCCCTGCTCAAAGGCCCCTTCTGCCAGTCCGAGATACAGATGGGTCATCACCAGTTGGGCGATCTGGCTGCGCAGCGTGGCGCGAGGTGTCGGTACCTGACCGGGCACCTGCAGCAGCTCGTCGTGATCCAGGCTGACCGCATCGAAGGTCACCGTGCCGCTGTCGGTCTGCCGTTGCCCGAATGCATCCCAGTCCTGGGCCACGGTCACCCCCGCGCGCCGGGTCGAGACCACCCCGATGAGAAAACCGCCTTCTTCGGTGGTGGCCGAAACGGTCAGTCGGTCCGACCCCAAAGCGCCGGAGCAGAAGCTCTTGACGCCGTCCAGGCGCCAACCACCGGGGACCGCCGTTGCGCGCAGCCGCGTGTCCGCAGGGTTGAGGGCATTGCCCCAGAAGAGCCGCTGCTCGGCCGTCTCCCGTAGATGGCGGCTGCCGTGCTCCAGCGCGGCGGGCCCGCCGTACAGGCTCACGCCAAACAGCTGGAGATGATGAAAGCCCAGCACATGGGCCAACGAGCTGTCCACACGGGCGAGCACGCGGACGGTATGGAAGAGTTCCGGGGCACCACCACCAAAGCCGCCGAGCGCCTTCGGCACCGTCAGGGACAGCAAGCCGCTGGCGCGAATCAGCTCCCGCTCCGCCAGCGCATGGCCCCCCGCCTGATCACGGGCGACGGCAGTTTCATCCAGTCGCTTGGCCAGCGCTGGCAGTGCGCTGGTCAGCAGCGTGGCCAGCGGTTCTACCGACACGGCGGCGGACGGAGGGAGGGCCGCATGGACCGCGGGGCCGGCATCGGCGCGGGAGTGGTCAGGAGTGATCAGCGCAGAAGTCATGGGCGCCAGTGTTCCCGCAGCATCTGCGGCCACCAAGCGCCGAAATCATCTGTCCTTATGCAGTTTTGTTCGCTGGGGCTTCTTCGCGGGACCCGCGCCCGTGACTACACCCGCTCCGGCATCGCATCGATGGTGATCAGGTCCCGTCCCCCATGCGCGGTGTTCACTTTGCCGCCCAGCGTCACACGCCCCCCGCCCAGAAAGCGCTCGGCGAATCCGGTCGGGCCGGCGTCCTTGTCGGCCGGGCTGGCCCCGCTGGCCCGATGCTCGCCTCCAAAGCCGTTGTCGCGGGAGCGCTGCTGGGTCTGGTTGACGAAGAGGCGGAAGGGCTGCCACGACTGCTCGTCCGCCACCTGCGCCGCAATCTGCTGTCGCAGCCCCTGCATCTGGTCTTTCTTGGCGGCGGTATCGCCGGGCTGGCGCTCCAGCGCATCCAGGCGGTGCAGACAGGCGGTGATGGTGTCCGCCGCCTCCGGCGTCAGGCTCTTGCGCTCGATGAACATGCGGCTGTTGCCGGGCGGCAGGTGCGCGACCTGCTGCAGGAAGCCGTCCAGCGCCTGCTTGCCGCCGCTCAGGGTGCCGTCCTCACGCCGCTCGCCCAGCCTGGACTCCCACAGGGACCGCTGCGAGTTCACCATCTTCATGAAGTCCTCCTCCACAGCGAACTCGCGATGCTTGTAGGAGATGCCGGGCTGGACCTTGCCGTCCATGGTGGTGATGCGGACCGCGCCGTTCTGGGCCTGCAGGATGAGCTCCGTCTCCACACCCACCTTGTGGCGCGCAAAGACGGCGACATCCGGCTGCCCCTGATGGGCAATCGCCGGGTGGGAGAACCCACCGCTCAGCGCCGCACCCACCGAGCTCTTGCTGCTGCTATTGGCCTGCGTCGTCTGCGTGGCGCCGGAAGTCTCCTTGGCTTTACTGCGGTTGAAGAAGTTCGTGCGATAGCCCAGCCCGCCTGCGACCGAGAACCGTCCCACCGGTCCGGCCTTGACACCCACAGTGCCGTCGACGCCCACCGATGCGGTCGCCTGGTGCGAGGACCCGGTGTTCCAGCCGAAGGAGATGTCCCGATAGTCGCCCACCTTGCCGACCATCTGCGCCCACATCTCGCCACCGCCTTGCGGACGGGTCGGGCCGGCCGCGTTGCCAGCCGCGTTGGCTGCAGCGCCGGGCTTCGGCTGAGCGGCAATGTCGAAGACGCTGTTGACCACCAGCTCGCTCATGCGCTTCCAGTTGTCCGATTTCATCGACTGCGTTTGGGCCGCGTCCAGGTCCTTGTGTTCCTCACCCTGCTTGTTGGTGCGGATCATTAGGCCCTTGGTGAACAGATGGGCGCCGCCCAGACGCGCCATTGCCTGCGCGCTCATGTTGACGACGCCGGCCTGCGCGCCGACGCGCACACCCACCCCGACCATCTCCGTCACCTTGGTTTCGCTGCCCAGGAAGATCACCCCGGTGTTGGACGCGACGCCCGCCTTGAGCACAGCGGTGCGGGTGTGGTCCAGGTTGAATTCCGCGACGGGCGTGAAGCCGGTGGTGAGCGCACCCACGCCGTTCACCTGCGCGGCGAGGTAGCCAAACATGCCGCCGATGCCGTTCTTGCGGCCATCGCTGTAGTCGGTCATGTCGCCACCGGCGACGACCGAGATCATGACCTTGCGCAGGATCTCGCGACGGCCGGCGACGTCGGACTTGTCGAATTCGTCCTGAAGGGCTTTGAGCGTGTTGTCGATCTCGGCCTTGCCGCGGAGGATGTCGACATCCTTCTTGAGCTCGGCGAGTGGGTCAGCGGGGGCTGACGGTGCGGTGGAAACGGCCGCCGTGGCCGCCGTGGCTGAGCTGCCAGCGGGCGCAGGGGTTAATGCCGTCGCGGCGGCAGCAGTCGTCGGTGTTGCCGCTGTTGCCGCGCTCGTCGCCGTTTGCGCAGTCGTCGCAGCTGGGGGAGTTCCCGCTGCTGGCAGCTCTGCCAGCCAGTCATGCAAGGTGCTCGGCAACAACGGGGAGCTCAAATGCGCGGAGTTCTCCCGCGCGACAGTGCCGTCGTGCAAGGCCGGCGGCGTCGCCCCGTTGCCGCCGAACAGCGTCTGGTTCAGCGACCTGGCCTTGTCCAACACTGCCTCTGGCGTCAAACGGATGCCCTGCGACAGGTCCAGCAGCGGCCCCGGCTTCTCCGGCACCTGCGCTTCCCATAGCTGCATCGCCGCCAGACGCATCAGCCCGGCGGTGCGTTGCTCGGCGGTGAGCGGCGACTGGGGATTCGTCAGGCGCGACTCCAACGTCGTCTTGCTCCGGTCCAGCGCACTGCGCAGCCGCGTGGCGTGCTCCCCCGGAACGGTGCCAATGTGGGAACCCAGCGGACCAGCCTGCATCAGCGTCTTCAGCGGGGTCTTGTCCTTGCCGCGCTTGCGCCGAAACGCCTGGCGCGGATGCTTCACGTTGTCCATCAGGCTGGGCCCCGCCACGGGTGACGCACAGGCCAGATCGATGTACTTCACGAACTTGTTCAGCCGCTTGGTCATGTTGTGGAAGTCGCTGCCCTGGCCGCTTTCGGTGAAGCCGTTGCGCAGCGCCACATAGGCCGGCTTGAGGTCTGCCCTCGCTTCAGGGCCCGTGGCATCGACCCCGCGCAGCAGATTGTCCTTCGCATAGAGAAAGGCCTGCACCGGCAGTGTGGCGGGATCTTCCCGATCGTTGCGGGACCGGGTGCCGCGGCCGAGTTGGGTGGCCGTCTGCAGAGTCGCAAAGTCCGGACGACGCTGAAGCGCCTGCAGAATCTCCACGCTGCCCTTCGGGTCCGCCACGGCGATGGACGGCACCCTTGCGGCACTCGGCGCGGCAAGCTGGCGAATGACTTCGGTTTCGGCGCGCAGGCCCAGCTTGTACATCTCCACCGCCTGCTCGGCGTGACGGCGGTGCGGGTCGGTCTTGGCGGGCAGCGACAGGCCCTGCAGATGCAGCAAGGCCTCCATGCCACTGCTGGTGGCGGCCAAGGCCCGCCGCGCCTCGTTCACGCGGGACTGCATGGCGTTGTCGTGCGGCGGACTGAGGTCCGACAGGCCGGCCAACGGCGACGGCTCATTCCCCCTTCGCTGCACGCCACCCAACTGCGGCGCCGGATCGCTCCAGAGACGGTTGTAGAGATGCGCCGCGACCGCGGGGTCATCCGTCACCGAACGCAGGACGGTGGCGATCAGCAATGCCTGTTCATGACGCAGCGGATGTCCGTCCGTCCGTCCCACGGGATCGGGATTGGGATGGCCGAGCAAGGCATCCGCCAGACGCGTGCCGGCAGGGGTGGCAGCCGTGGCGGCATCGGCCCCGGCGAACATGCGGTGGATCTCGGCAGTGAAAGCGACGGCGTTGCCAAAGGCCGGCGGCGTGGCGGCAGCGCCGGGCTTGCCGACCGAACCCTGGGCCAGCAGACCGGCCGTCTTCACTGCGGCCGTTCTGGCCTTGGCATCCACCGACTTCAGGGCCCGTGCGTCAGTGGCGGTGGTGATCGTTTTGGACGGAGGCAGGCCGTCCCGGAAACCGGTGGTGGCGTTGGTGGCGGTGGAAGCGCTGAAGGGACCGAGCGTTCCATCGATCTTCATCGGCGTCATGCGGTTGCCGAGAGATTCAGCTTTGCGCTGGACCGTCTCACGAGCCCGCTGCGTGAGTGTGCTGGACAGGGTCGTGGCCGGCCCTGCGGCGCCTGGGGGCACGGCCTGGCCCGGCGTGCCGGTGCCCGGCGTTCCCTGCGCTGGAGCGCTGATCGCATCACACAGCGCCGTCACGGCGACGCTGATGCCATCGCGCGCGGTGGCGGCGCCCGCTGACGCCGCATCCCGCGCTTGGGCGCTCGTCTGCGCCCGGCGGACCGCCTGAGCCGCCTGGGTGGCCAGGCCGGTACGGTTCTGCTCGGCGGCCTGTAGCGCCTGCTGGCTGGATTCGGCCGCGGCATGCAAGCCGTCCAGCCGTGTCGTAGCCTGCTGCGCGGTCTGCTCCAGCCGGGCGACCACGGCTTCCTGCTGTTGCAGATCCGTCTGTGCACGGGCCAACGCCTGTTCAGCGCGCTGCACGGACGCAGACTGACCGGCCGGTGACGGCGTGACACCCGTGGTCGTCGGCGCTGCGGCTTGGGTGCCGGTCGCACCTGTGGCGGCGGTGGTGCCAGTGGTGCCAGTGGTGCTCGTGACGCTATCGACGCCGGGGGCTGCTGCGGTGGACGCTGAGGCCGGAGCCGCCCTCGCGGCGTTCAGGGCCTGCTCACATCGTTGCAGCTCCGTCTTGAGATGGCCTGTCGGTGCCAACAGGGCCTGCGCTGCCTGAAGGGCCTGCTCCGCACGCTGAGTCACCGGCACCTGAGCCTGATACGCCTGATGGTCCTGATGCGCCTGCGTGGCGAGGTCCATCACCTGCGCAGATGCTGACGCCAGGTTGCGCTGCGCCTGTGTCGCCTCCGCCGCATGGGTGGCGGCGGTGGTCGCAGCCGCCTCATGCCGCTGGATCGCAGGCGCGTGCTGTGTCACCGCCTGGGTCAGTGCGTCGCGCGCCGCGTTCAAGGTTTGGGACAGCGTGTGGGCCGCATCCCGGTCTGCCTGCGCCTGGGCGTGCCGACGCGTGCCGTCGGCGTGGGCGTTCCGTGCGGTGGTCAGATGCTGCTCCAGACCTCGGCGGTCTTGCGTGTTCTGCTGCAATGCGGTGTCCACCTCCGCCAGCGCTGCTTCGAGGGGCTGCAGGTGGTCCTGATGCCGTTGAAGATCGGCTTGCGCGACGGCGAGTTGCTGCTGTGGAGTCTCGGTCGTCGTTGCTGGCAGCTTCCCTGGCAACGGCTGTGCACCTCCGGCAGGCGGCTGCCCGCCTGAAGTGGTTGCAGGACCCGCAGCGGTGGTCGCTGGGCCCGTCGCGGCGGCGGCCAGCTTCAGGCCGTCGACTTTTGCCTGCGCGGTGACCACCGCCTGCCGGGCCTGCGCCAAGGCCGGATCGCTGTTGAGCTGCGCGCGCTGCTGCGTGAGCGCGAGGGCTTGCCGCGTGTTCTCCTGCAGCGCCTGCTGTTGCCGGGTCACCGCCGTCTGCAGGGCCGGGAGCGCATCGTGTGCGGCGGTCAGCGTCTGCTCCGCCTGCGTCAAGGCAGCTTCCCGCTTTGTGGCTTCCCCGTCCGCATGGCTGGTGGCCTTGGAGCGGCGCTCCGTCAGCGCCTGCGTCTCCTTGCGCGCAGACCCGAGTGCGCCATTCGCGGCCGCCTCGTCATCCACGCGATGCGGCACCTCGGCGTGCGCGGCGTGGGCGCGCCCCCGGGCGGCATCTGCCGTGACGGTCGGTGCTGGCAGTCCTCCGATCGTCGCGGAGGTCCCGTGCACGGTTGTGCTGGCCGGGACGGCAGTTCGCAGCGGTGGTTGAGACTGCGGCTGAGGCTGCAGTTGCGTCTGCGATTGGGGCTGAGGCTGAGACTGCGGTGGAGGCCGCAATGGAGACCGCGGCTGTGTCAGCGGCTGGGGCTGCGATGACGATGCCGACTGCGCCTGTCCTTGCGCCGCGCTGCTGCGGGCCGTCAGCCCCCCCGTCACCGCGCCCGTGCTGGGCAACTGTGATGGCGTGCTGCCGGACGGAGTGCTCACGCCCGCAGGTCCGTTTCCGGCAGTGGATGGCGTCTGTGGCGTGCCGCCCGTCAGGGTCTGCATCGGGTAGCTGCCAGCGCCGGCACGCGGATCATTCGGACGGGAAAACACGCTCATCTTGGCTCCCAGGGCTGCACTGCTGCCAGCGCACTCTGGGACTGAGGACCGCCCGGCTTTTACCGAGAGGCGAAGCATTCATCGCAGATCCGAAGCTGGAGAGCTCACTAGCTCTCTTCGCTGCAACCCGTCATCAAATCGTCTTCCTCGGATCGGCCAAACGACCGGGCTCTGACCGCGCTGAGGGGGCGGGCACTGCGGTCGTCCCGCAGTACGCCGGCCCGCCTTCACCGTCACCGCGACGTCTCCCCGGGCGACGTATCGGCCGGTCGCCCCTGCGCATCCCCGGGCGCCGCACCACCGCCTGGGCCATGCGCACCCTCGGTCCCCGGTGTCTCGAAGCCTCCGATCAGGACCAGCGCCACCAGTCCCACGACTGCCGCCAGCACCGCGCCCCAACTCAGCCGCGCCATGCCGGATGTGCGCCCCACTCGCTCTGTCGCGACAGGCCTTTCCAGCGCCAACGGGTCTCGCTGCGACACGGACAGCACGCGAGCGGGCGGCGCCGTCACCCGCGGCGCCTGAGGGACGTCGACGGACGATGTGTCCCACACGCCGGCCTGCCCCGCCAATGAAGACTCCTGCGTCCCAGACGCAACTTTCTCGCCGCCATCGGTCCGCCCCTGCTGCGAAGGCCGGCCTCCCCTGCTGACCGGACGGCTCGGCCCGTGCGGCGCTCGCCGGCATCGGCCGGACGCCGACACCCGCTTCGCCTCGACCCGATCGGCCCGGTCCGAACCGCCGGCCACCGGCATCACGCCGCCGCCGCCATCGCCGACGGATGCGCCGTCTTCCTCGACACGCTCCTCGTCCGCCTCCTCCTGCAGACGACGGACCACCGATCCCATCAGGCGATGGGCCGACGCACCGCGACGCGCGCCGACATCATCCCGACGCCGCGCACCGTCCCCACCGACCGCCGGCAGACGAAGTTCTTCCGCGCCGACGCCGGCCGGCACGGCGGATGCGCCGCTGGCAGCACCCCCACCCCAACCTGCGGATCGCCCGCCTGCCACCCCAGGATGCGCGCCCGGCGACTTCAAGGCGGGCGCCGATCCAGGCGCGACCGGCGACCTACCGGGCGACGTACCGGATGACATACCAGGCGACGATCCTGATCCCAAAGCTCCCGTGGCCCCGGTCAATCCAGGCGGCAGCCGTGCGGGTTCGGTGCCCATGCTGCGCCCCTCACGCGCCGCCCGCCGTCAGCTCACGGCGCGCAGAGTCGCTGGTCGGGAGCCGCGGAATGGCGATCGTCAGTCCCGCATCCGCCGCCACGTCCTTCTCCGGCTGGACCACCAGCGTCGTTGCGCCATCCACCGCAGATGTCATCCCGGCCGCCACCGCGACGGAGAGGGCCAGGGAGGCACGTTCATGGCTGCCCAGCGGCGCTGCGGTCGCGCTTGGCGCCTCACCGAACTGCTGCCGATAGTTGTGCGCCAGGGTGGATCGATTGCCCATGCCCCACCGCGACGCCACTGCCAGCACGCTGTCTCGCCCGGCCATCTGCTGCAACTCCGTCCGGATGCAGGCCATCCGCAGCTTGCGCAGCAGCTCGGCCGGTGTCAGCCCGAGATGATTCCTGAAGGCCATCTGTAGCGCCCGCTCGGTCACATCGATCTCCGCCGCGATCCGTCGAACCGACAACGTACGGTCATGCAGATGGTCCAGCATGAATTGATAGGCACGGCGGTAGCGCGGCGGCAGGCGCAGTTGGTCCGCATCCGCCTGCTCGGCCCGCTCCTGCTGTTCCAGGAAGCGCGAGTACGGCACCCGCGTCAGTTCGAACCGCAGCCGCGCCAGCGACAACTGCGCATGCTGTCGATAGCAGCGCAGTGCGTCCGAGTGGCGGCCATTCATCACGTGCAGGCGTGACGCGCAGTAGCGCAGCTCGATCGCATGCCGATGATGCAGTTGCCGCGCATCGTCCACCGCCAGCGCGCCCAGAATGTCGCAGGCCGATCCGGCCAGGCCGCGGTCCAGCAGCGCGAGCGCCGCCTCGACGCGAGCCCGCTCCTCCAGCGGCGACAGACGTCGGTCCTTGTACCAGCGAACGCCATCAAACAAGGCCTCCACACTGGCCGCCGTGCGCGCTTCCACTGCGGCAGCCGGTTGCATCAGAGCCAGCAGGAACCGCACCCGCGCAGCCGCCGCAGGCACCCCCTGAAGATCCTGCAACGCCGATTGGAGGGAGAGTCGCAGGTCGGGTGCCGACAAGGGATGGGCCACCGTCACGTCGTCGTAATGCCGCAGGGCGCGGCAGACCTGCAGTTCCAGACCGACGGCCGTGAGCAGCGCCTGGCAGCCAGCGGGTGCCGTGTCCGCTGACGAGCCGCCGTCCTCGTCGGCCTCCCGCACCAGTTGCTCGGCAAAGGCCAGCGTGCGCGCACCCCGCCGATGCTCGCCCATCGATTCCATCGCCTTCGCCAGCCCGGCCAGCGCCACCACCCGCGGCAGCAGGGCGGCATCCTCGGCATCCGCCACCACGTTGAAGCTCTCCGCCGCGCGTCCCGGCTTGTTCATGTGCAGGAACAGCAGGCCGCGATCCAGGGAGGACAGATGGCGCATCCGCGCACGCGGCAAGGTCTCGTAGTGGCGCAATTGCCGCTGCATCAATTCCTCGGCCTGCTCCTCGCGGCCCGCGGCGAGCAGCGCCTGGATCATCATCTGGCCCAGCGCCGCCGGATCTCGTCCCTCGGCGCCGGCGCCTCGCTCCAGCCGCGCCAGTCCCAGTCGCAAGGCCTCGTGGACCTCGCCACGGCCCACCGCATCCGCCACATCGGCGTCCGCCTCAGACAGCGTCAGCCGCCCCAATGTCATCAACAGCATATGAACTCCCTGCTTCATTGGATGCTCGATGCACCGCCACAGCACATCGTTGCGAAATGCTAGGCAGAGGTCCGCCGCGATGGCTTCATCTCTTCTCTATGAAATCCTCAACAATCCTCAACAGCCGTGACGCAGCTCGCGCCTCGCCCCTGGACCGGTCCCGGGGGTTCGGGTCCCAGCACACGGCTTCGCCCCCGAAGCGGACCCGCCCCTGCGCCCCGGCCACAGTGACAGCGAACACGAGGAGCTGCTGTGTCCGCTGTGCTGTCCACCGTTGATCTGTCCCTCCTGCCCCGCCCTCACCGGGCCCATCTGCGTCCGGCCACCACCGACGACGCGCAGGCGATTGCGGCCATCTACAACGCGTCGCTGCGCACCCAGCCGTATCAGCCGGAGGGCGTCTCGGCCGAGACCGGCGCCCGCTGGCTGTCGCAGGAGATGGCGCGGGTGCGGGAGATGGACGCGCAACCGGAGGCCAATTACCTCGGCCCGATGAGCGTGCCGATGACGCGCCGCATCATCCTGGTCCATCAGGTCTATCAGCGGCCGATGCTGGTGGCCGAGATCGACGGCGAGGTCGCCGGCTGGATGGGATCGCTGGGCATGCACGAGCGGCCGGGTCTCTCCGCGCTGTTCGAGTTCGCCTACTACGTCGCGCCGCGCTGGCGAGGCCACGGCATCGGCACGCAGCTGGTGCGCCATCTGATCACACAGGCGCCCACCTGGCAGGTGGACCGGTTGCTCGCCACCGTGTGGAGCGACAACGCAGCGAGCCTTGGCGTGTTGCGGCACCTGGGTTTTCAGTCATGGGGCCGCCTGCCGGGGGCTGTCATGGCCTTCGGCAAACGGCGGGACCTGTTGATGATGGGCATGACGCTGCCGGACGCGCGCGTCGCTTCTCATGGCTGAAAAGACCGAACAGCCCAGCCAGAAGAAGCTGGACGATGCGAAGAAGAAGGGCCAATCCCCCAAGAGCCAGGACATCAATGCGGCTGCCGGGCTGCTGGTGATGACCGTGTGCCTCACCGCGGCCACCACCTCGGCGCTGGCGCATCTGGAACGGCTGTTCTCCCTGGCCAGCGGCATCGCCATCGGTGTGCGCAGCGATGCGGACGTCCTGGCCATCGCCTACGACATGGCGATGGAAGGCGTGTGGATCGTGCTGCCCTTCGTGGCGGCGGCCATCGTGACCGGCTTCGTGGCCTCCTTCGCGCAAGTCGGCTTCAACATCAGCTTCGAGCCAATCGCGCCCAATTTCGACAAGGTGAATCCCGGCGCGGGCTTGAAGAAGCTGATCTCTTTGCGCTCCATCATCGAACTGGTCAAGACGGTGTTCAAGGCAATTCTGGTGGGCTGCGTCGTGGCCTTCATCACCCTGGGACTGGTGCCGCTGATGGTCGGCGCGGCGACGCAGACCCCGATGGGTGTGGCGGCCATTGGCTGGAGCGCGCTGCTCAAGCTGCTGGTGGCCACCGTGATCACGTTGATCGTCATCGGGCCGGTGGACTTTGCCCTGCAGCGCTGGCTGTTCATCCGCGACCAGCGCATGGACAAGGACGAGGTCAAGCGCGAATACAAGGAAATGGAAGGCGACCCGATGCTCAAGGGCCAGCGCAAGCGGCTCGCGCATGAGATCGCCAATGGCAATCCGGCCCGTGCTGTGCCGCAGGCGTCGGTGGTGGTGACCAATCCCACCCACTATGCGGTCGCGTTGCGCTGGCGCCCTGGCGAGACACCGTTGCCAGTCATCGTGGCCAAGGGCGCGGATGACCAGGCCATGGAGATCCGCCGGATCGCGGAAGCCTCCGGTGTTCCGATCGTGGGCGACCCGCCACTGGCGCGGGCGCTGTTCAAGGTGCCGGTGGACGAGACGGTGCCCGAAGCCCTGTTCGAAGGTGTGGCCACCGTGCTGCGGTGGGTGGCCATGCTGGATGCCAACGGCGCCAGGGGCGCTTCCCCCGCCACTTCCCCTGCCAATTCCCCTGCCGCTTCCCGCGGAGACGCAGCATGAGCAACACCCTCACCGACAAGAGCACCCTGGGCAACGACCTCGCAATGAGCCTGCTGGTCGTGGCCATCGTCGGCCTGATGATCCTGCCGCTGCCGACCGTGGCCATCGACAGCCTGCTGGCCGTCAATCTTGCCATCAGCGTGCTGCTGTTGATGACTTCGCTGTTCATCCCCAACGCGGTGGCGCTGTCGTCCTTTCCGTCGCTGCTGCTGTTCACCACGCTGTTTCGGCTCTCGCTGAACATCGCCTCCACCAAGTCCATCCTGCTGCATGCGGACGCGGGTCACCTGATTGAGAGTTTTGGCGAGCTGGTCGTCGGCGGCAATCTGGTGGTGGGCATCGTGGTCTTCATCATCATCACGGTGGTGCAGTTCATCGTGATCTCCAAGGGCTCCGAGCGGGTGGCGGAAGTGGGGGCGCGTTTCACGCTGGATGCGATGCCCGGCAAGCAGATGAGCATCGACGCCGACCTGCGTGCGGGTCTGCTCACCGGCGATGAAGCCAGACGCAAGCGCGCGCTGCTCGGCATGGAGAGCCAGATGCACGGCGGCATGGACGGCGCGATGAAGTTCGTCAAGGGCGACGCCATCGCCGGGTTGATCATCACCCTGGTCAACATCCTGGCCGGCATCGTCGTGGGCATCATGTATCACGGCATGACGGCTGGCGAAGCGGCCAACCGTTTTGCGGTGCTGTCGATTGGCGATGCGATGGTGTCGCAGATCCCGTCGCTGTTCATCTGCGTGGCGGCCGGTGTGCTGATCACCCGGGTGGCCGACGAGCATCAGAAGAAGCCCCTCTCGCTGGGCCAGGAGATCGTGGCGCAGATGACCGCCAATGTGCGGGCGATGTATCTTGCGGCCGGGCTGGTGGTGGCCTTCGCGGCAGTGCCCGGGTTTCCTGCGGTGCAGTTCCTGATGCTTGGCGCGGGGCTGGCGGCGGCGGGACGGTATCTGTCGCGGCAGCGCCGGTCGGGAGAGGCGCAGAGCCTGTCCGCGCCAATCGCCGCTCTGCAGCGGGAGGGCGCCAAAGGCGACGCGCCGTCCATCATGCAGGAGGCGCCGCATTTCTCGCGGCCGCTGGCCGTGCGCATGTCGCCAGCCCTGGCTGCCCTGCTGATGCCGCATCAGCTGGATCAGGCGATGGAGCGGGAGCGGGTGCAGCTCCAGTCGATGCTGGGCGTGCCCTTTCCGGGTGTGTGCATGTGGGTGGACAAGGCGCTGGAGGCCCTGCGCTTCGAGGTGTTGATCAACGATGTACCGGTGCGGCATGTCGAATTGCCGGGTCGCCTCCTGCTGATTCCGGAGGGGTTGAGTGCAGCGCCCTGGGCCAGCCGGGCGCAGACGCACGGCGCGGTGATGGAGCAGGCGGAGTCCCGCTGGATCCCCGGCGCGGACATCCCGGAGTCCGAGCGCGGCAAGTGCCTGGACATCGAGCAGGTGATGGCCCGGCAGGTGATGCTGCTGCTGCGCCGCAATGCCCATCAGTTCATGGGCGTGCAGGAAATCCAGTGGATCGTCGACAAGGCCACGGCCGACTATCCGGGCCTGGTGGCCGAGGTGCAGAAGATCCTGCCAGTGCAGCGGATCGCGGAGGTGATGCGCCGCCTGCTGGAGGAACAGGTGCCGATCCGGAATGTGCGCAGCATCTTTGAAAGCCTCATCACCTGGGGCCCCAAAGAAAAGGACATGCTGCTGCTCACCGAATACGTCCGGGGCGACCTCGGCCGGTATCTCGCCTTCGAGGCCAGCGCCGGTAAGCCCTATGTGTCGGCCATCCTGCTGGATGCGGGGGTGGAGCAGGCCATCCGCCAGTGCATCAAACCGACCCCCACCGGCAACTACCTGGCCATGGCGCCGGAGAGTGCCGCGGCCATCACCGACAAGGTGATGCAGATGGTCGGCGCGGCGCCGGAGCCGGGCGTGGCGGTGGTCACCTCGATGGACATCCGGCGCTATGTGAAGAAGATCATCGAGACCCGCATGGACAGCCTGCGCGTCTACTCCTATCAGGAGCTGGGCCATCAGGTGGAACTGCGGCCGCTGGGGCGGGTGGTGATGTGATCGGGTGGGCGGCATGACGGACGAAGAGATCCGCCGCATCCGGCGGTTGGTGGTCGGTGAGCTGCCGCCCGCCGTCCATGCCCCGCGCGCTGTGGACCCGCGGCATGAAGAGCGCTTCCGGCGCGCGCTGTCCACGCCGCGACGGGCAACGGATGGCGTTTCCGAAGGTGGTGGCGACGCAGCGGTGGCGGTAGCGTTGGCGCACGGAGGCCCGGATGCAGGCTTGGGTGCGCGGGCGGCAGAGATGGCGGCGGGAGCGCCTGCAGCGGGGGAAGCACCGGGAGCTGCCGGGGCCTCTGCACATCCAACGTCGCGAGTAGTGCAGTCGGGAGTGGCGGCTCGGGGCAGCGCACGGCCGCCGATGGATCGAATCACTGACCGGTCTGCGGAATCGCCCAGCGGATCGATCACGAGGCCCGCGCAGGCCGCCCCACGCCCTACGTCGGCCGTTCCACGCCGAAGCGCTGCAGCCGTGCAGCCGCTGGATGAGGACGACGCTGACGCCGAACCGCTCGACCCGGCGCCGCCCACGGCGGCCTCCGTCGAGGCATCAACCGCCATCGCGCCTACGCCCCAGTGGCTGCTCGATGCGCCCGTGATGCCCCTGCCCGCATCGCCCGCATCGCCGGCCATCACCGCGCTGCCCGACGCCTGGGCCCAAGGCTTGGCCGACACCGTGGTGACGCTCTGCAGCAGCAGCGATCCGAATTTCCACAGCTGGACGATCCAGGTGCCAATCGACAGCGCCGCCCTTCCCCATACCGAGCTGCGGATGACGTTTTCGCGCCATCACCTGCTGCTTCGCTTCAGCACCCAGTCCACCCAGTCCTACGCCCTAATTTCCGCCCATCAGTCGCAGCTGCAGCGTTTGCTGCGCAGCGACCTGCCGGGCGACCGGCACATCGACATCGAACTCACATGACCCCACTGCCTGCCAGCGTTGCTCCGCCCGGCCCCCAGGCCTCCGACGACCTGCGCGGGCGCCTGCCCCAGCTCTCGACCGCCCAGGCCGCGCTGCTGCGCATCGGCCAGGACCAGCGCTTTGCCGCCTGGCTGCGGGGCACACTGCAACATGCCAGCCTGGGCGTGGCGCTTCGCCAGCCCTTCTCGGTGTGGGCCCTGACGGTGGACTGCGATCACGGCCGCTTCCGGCTGGGGCTGGATCCCGCCGACAGTCCTGCCCTGCAACTGGCCCTGGCTCACACGCCGCAGACCATCGCCTGCGCCGTGGTGACCCACCTGCTGGACGAATGGGGTCAGGCGCTCACCGCCGCACTCGGCCCCTTGCGCCTGACCGCCCTGACGGCCGAGCACCTCCCCGACGCGCCCTGGCCCGGCCGCCTGCCGTGCCTCCAGGGCGGCGGCATGCCGGTGGCGCTGCTGGACGCCGATGTGGCCGTGCTGGAGCGCATCGCCGCCCTGATGACCCAGGTCGGCGCGGACCTGTCGCCGCTGGCCGCGCTCCCGTTGCGCCCGGTGGTGCGTCTCTTCACCCGCGCCCTGCCGCTCACGGTGCTGCGCTCGCTGCAGCCCGGAGACGCGGTGCTCGCTGACGCCAGCGGCCCCTGGCTGCGCTGTGGCATCGGGCGGGTGCTGCAGGCCCGCCTTTTCATCGATCCCCAGGAGTTCACCGTGCACGTTGCCGAAGCGCCCATCCTTGCCGAAGACCCGCCCAGCGCCCAGCCGGAGGACGGTGTCCACGGACTGGAAACGCCGCCGGTCGTCGGAACCCTCGAAACACTCGAACTGCCCGTGGCCTTCGAACTGGACACCGCGCGGGTCAGCCTGGCGGAGCTGGCCAGCATGCAGCCCGGATATGCGGTGGAACTGGCGGTGCCGCTGGCCCAGGCGCAGGTGCGACTGGTGTGCCAGGGCCGCACCCTGGGACAGGGCCAGTTGATCGCCATCGGTGACCAGCTCGGCGTGCGCATCACCCGCCTTGAATTCGCCCATGACGCCGCTGCAGCACGCTGATCCGGTCGCCCTCTTCCTGGTGCTGCTGGCGCTGGCCGCGTTGCCGTTCGCGGCCATGGTGGTCACCTCCTACACCAAGATCGCGATCGTGCTGGGCCTGCTGCGCAACGCCATCGGCGTCCAGCAGGTGCCGCCCAACATGGTGCTCAATGGCGTGGCCATCATCATCTCGTGCTACATCATGGCGCCGGTCTTCATCGATGCCGGCAAAGGCTTCCAGGCCGGTGGCGGCGGCAGCAGCACCCAGACGATGATGCAGGCCGCCGATGCGGCCCGGGAGCCCTTCCGGCGCTTCCTGGACAAGCATGCGGAAGAGCGGGAGAAACAGTTCTTCCTGCGCTCGGCCAGCCTGATCTGGCCGAGCGAGCAGGCCGCAGCGCTGAAGAAGGACGACCTCATCGTGCTCGCGCCGGCCTTCCTGCTGAGCGAGCTGACCGCGGCGTTCCGCATCGGCTTCCTGCTGTATCTGGCCTTCATCGTCATCGACATTGTGATCGCCAATGTGCTGCTGGCCATGGGGCTGTCACAGGTCACGCCCAGCAACGTCGCCATTCCGTTCAAGCTGCTGCTGTTCGTGACGCTGGATGGCTGGTCGCGGCTGGTCCACGGTCTGGTGCTCACCTACCGATGAGGCCTGCGATGCCGCGACGTCTCCCGGAGACCCTGTATGAACTATGACGTGGTGGTGCAGCTGACCTCCGAGGCGCTGCTGATGTGTGTGGTGCTGTCGCTGCCGGCGGTGGTGGTCTCGGCGGTGATCGGCCTGCTGGTGTCCTTCTTCCAGGCCATCACCTCGCTGCAGGACTCGAGCATTTCCCAGGGCATCAAGCTGCTGGCCGTCACTGGCGTGGTGGTGGTCACGGCGCCGTGGGCTGGCTCCACCCTGATGAAGTTCAGCGAGAACCTGTTCACCGCCATCTTCCAGCGATGAAGCTCGACCGGACCCGACACAGCGCCGAGGCGCAGCAGGCCGCCGGCACACAGGACCCGCAGCGCCACCGCCATGGACACGGCGGGGCGTCCGGCTATGCGGGCGGCATGCACAAGGGCGTGGCCTACCGGCATGCGCCGCGGGCCCATCTGCCAGCCAAGCGCAACACCGGCCCGGCGCCTCGAGCTCGGGCGCGGCCGGCGTCCACGGCGGCAGCCGGTGCGCATCACGACGAAGAACATCCGCGCAGCCTGGCGGACGATCCCTGGGCGCAAGCCGGTGGCGGCGGTGCGGGCGGTGCCGGGTCGCTGCTGGGCGGCGTGAGCGGGCAGAAGACCACCTCGGGCTCCCGAGGCGGCGACGGGCGCGGCCTGTCATCCCCGACGACCGTTGCCCAGGAAGCCCCAGCCCCACCACCGCCCTTACGGCAGCCCCCGGTGCAGGAAGGTGCAGCCCTGCGGCGCAGCCAACGGCCGGAAGCAGAGCTGTTGCGGACACCGCCGCGTGACGGACATCCCCTCACGCCGGCAGCCCTGCTGAAGGCCTTCGGCACGCTTTACTTTCAAGGCGGTGAGCAGCCAGCGGGCGCGCTGAGACTCGCAGCCAAGGCAGCGCTGGCCCACCATCGCAACGCCGGCACATCGCCCATGACGCTGGCCGAGGTCCGCTCGACTGTCATCGCCTGGTGCGAAACCCATGGACGACCACCCGCCCTCACCGAGGCGCAGAAAAACGCCAATGTGCTGTTTCCGCTGGAGGCCTTTCGGTCGCTGTCCGGGCCGCGGAACACAGGGGTGGGTCCGCAGACCACGCTGCCGCTGGCCACTCTGCTCCAGCGCGCACTGGAACATCACACCGCCTCGAAGGAGACGCCCCGATGAGCCCCGAGCATTACCAGCATCTGATTTTCGATCTCTGCGAAGTCGTCGGCCTGCCCGATGCGGACTCGGTGATGGCCCGGCAGGCGCTGGAAGTGGAAGGCTTCGAAGTGCTGCTCGGCCATTACGAGAACGACCCGGACGCGCTCTACCTCA
This sequence comes from uncultured Roseateles sp., assembly GCA_966211495.1. GTDB lineage: Bacteria > Pseudomonadota > Gammaproteobacteria > Burkholderiales > Burkholderiaceae_C > Roseateles. The sequence goes on from CBIHOT010000006.1 coordinate 123,187, forward strand.
ACTTCGCCTTCGGCAGCGTGACCTCCGGCCGCAGCCTGCGCGTCTACCGGCTGATGCTGGAGGCCAACCTGAGCCTGTATGCGCAGGATCAGGCGCAGCTCGGACTGGATGCCGACACCGGGCTCGTGCTGCTGGTGCTGCGGGTGCCGATGTTTGAAGGCGTCGACGGACACTACCTGGCCGACACCATCAATCACTATGTCGAGCACGGCCGGTATTGGCGGGAGAACGTCCTGCAGGCCGAGGACGAGATGTTCGAGAGCGTGTCGATGGGCGATTACACCTGGCTCCGGGCCTGAAGCGGTTCATCATCTGGCCCTGCCTCGATCACGGATTTTCCGGAGGCCGCTCCAGGTTCGGCTTCTGCGTCTCCGTTGCCTGCGGCTCATTGGCCATCCGCGCCCACTGCGCCATCTCCGCCGACAGCGTCTGCAGCGACAGCGCCGGCCGCACCTGATCAAAGAACACCGCCACCAGCAGCGACAGCATCGCAATGGCCACCGCGCCCTTCACCGGCTGCGCAAGGTTGTTGGGCTCCAGCTTGTCCGCCGTCTTGGACAGCACCCCGAAGCCCAGATCCACCAGCATCAGCACCAGCAGTGCAGGCGCGGCAATCTTGATCATCAATTCGAGATACCGCGCCGTCTGCGCCCGCACGAAGTCTTCCAGAATCGTGGACCAGGCCGGTCCCAGGCTGCCGATGGGCCACCAATGGAAGGAATCGAAAAGCAGGCCGCTCAGCATCAGCATGCCGCCCAGCAGATAAAAGCCGCTGATGGCCAGTTGTGCCAGCAGGTTGCCGATGGGCGTGCTCTGCTCGCCGCTCAGCGGATTGGTCTGCTGGACGTTGTTGTAGCCGGCCTGGTTGTCGATGAGCACACCCACGCCCTCGGCCACCCAGAAGACAGTGGAGGCCGCAAAGCCCAGCACCAGGCCGATCAGCGCCTCCTTGGCCAGCGTGGCCACCAGCCGGACCATGTCCATGTCCTGCACCAGTGATAGCGGCTGCCCCCAGGCGATGAACAGCGCCAGGCAGATGCACAGCCCGTTGCGCACCGGCCCTTGCAAGGCCTGGTCGCTGGTGGCGGGCAGCACGAGGAAGACCGCATAGACCCGCAGCAAAGAGACGGCCAAGAGCATCACGGCCTGCTGCAGCAGGGAGCCTGCCCCGATCACGCCCTCGAAGTGGTTGAACAGCTCGTTCATGCGCAGGACACCTCGGCGCTTTGCACCACGGCGGCGCGTGCCTGCGCCAGACGGCGTGCCACTGCCGCCTCTTCGCTCTCTTCATCCTGCGTGTCTTCCGCGGCCTGGTCCAGCTCGACCAGCCGACGTTGCCGTCGATCCTCCAGCTGCTCGATCTGCTGCTGGGCCCGCTGCAGCGCTCCTTTGGCGCCATCGTGCACCGCCTGCGCCTGCACCCGCTGGGCCTGCGCGGTCCGCACGCCCTCCTCCGCCTGCATCGCCAGACCCTGCAAGGTCTCCAGCACATGCCGGAAGGTGACCGCATCCTGCGGCACGAATCGCGGCGAACTCACCATCTGCTCGATGCGCTGCTCGCAGTCCTGTACCTCCCGCACACAATCCTGATGCCGGCTGCGCGCGGCGACCAAGGCTGCTTCCGCCTGCGCAACGCCGGCCGCTGCCGCTTTCACTTCCGCCTCCAGTCCTTCCAGCCGGCGGCGTTTGGCCCACAGCAGGGTCTTGAGGGAGCGAAGGTCCAGTACCGCCACAGCCCGTCCTTATCCGTTGACCAGCGCCGTCAGCTCGGCGATGGTCTGTTCAAAGGGTCGCAGGTCGCTGGTGGCCTGGTTGAGGAAATCGCGGATCGCCACCTGCTTGCGCACCGCCTCATCCGCCAGCGCATCGCCCCCCGGCTTGTACTCGCCCATCTGGATCAGCAGCTCCATCTCGTCGTATTTGGCCATCAGCTTGCGCAGACCGCCATTGGCCGCCTGGTGCTCCGGACGCACCACCTGCGACATCACCCGGCTCAGGCTGCCCAGCACGTCAATGGCGGGATACTGGTTGCGGGCGGCGATCTTGCGGGACAGGATCAGGTGTCCGTCCAGAATGCCGCGCACCTCTTCAGCAATCGGGTCGCTGCCGCTGTCGTCTTCGGCCAGCACGGTATAGAGCGCAGTGATGGAGCCGCTCGCCCCCATGCCGGTGCGCTCCAGCAGGCGCGGGATTTCGGCAAAGACCGAGGGCGGATAGCCGCGCCGCGCGGGGGACTCGCCCGCCGCAAGGCCGATTTCCCGCTGGGCCCGTGCAAAGCGGGTCAGCGAGTCCATCATCAGCAGCACCCGCTGACCCCGGTCCCGGAAGTACTCCGCAATGGCGGTGGCCACATGCGCCGCCTTGGCCCGCTCGATCGAGGAACGGTCGGAGGTGGCGCACACCACCACCGACCGGGCCATGCCTTCCGGCCCCATGATGATTTCGATGAACTCGCGCACTTCGCGGCCCCGCTCGCCGATCAGCGCGATCACGCTGATGTCGCACTGGGTGCCCCGCGCCAGCATGCCCATCAGCGTGCTCTTGCCAACGCCGGCCGGCGCGAAGATGCCCATCCGCTGGCCCTCGCACAGCGTGATCATGCCGTCGATGATCTTCACGCCGGTCGGCAGCGGATGTTCGATCATCTCGCGGGACATCGGGCTGGGCGGCATCGCGAACACCGGACGATGTTCCTCGCAGACGATCGGCGGGCCGCCATCGACCGGCTGGCCCAGGCTGTCCACCACCCGCCCGAGCAGCGCGTCTCCGACAGGCACTCGCTGGATGTCCCCCAGGCCCACCACCCGGGTGCGCCCCGGGGCCACGCCCAGGATGGAGCCAAACGGCGACAGGATGGTCTGGCCCTGAGAGAAGCCGATCACCTCGGCCACCTGCAGCAGCGTGCCATTGCCGTCGATGAGATGGCACATCTCGCCGACCTGCGCATTCAGTCCCCCCGCCCGCACCAGCGTGCCGATGACTTCGGTGACCTTGCCGGTGCGCTGCAGCGTCTGGGTGCCGGCCCATTCCAGCTCCATCCATCGGCCCAGGTCGTCCAGATGCAGGGAAGCCAGCCGATCCGGCGCATTCACCGCTCAGCCCTCCGCCACTGCACGCTGCACCGCCCGGGACATGGCCTGGCGCAGGGCGGTGAGCTGAGTGTCCAGGCTGGCGTCCACCACGCCCAGATCGGATTCAAAGACGCAGCTGCCCACCGGCAGCGCAGGATCGGCCACCACGTCCACGCTGAGCCCCGCCGTCTGAAGGGCTTCCACCGCCTGTACGCCTTCGGCAGCGGCCTTGGCGTCATCGGGATGCACCTTGAGCGTCAGTGCCGTGGCGGAGCGCGACAACGACTGCACGCTGCGCATCGCCCGTTGGAACAGCGCCGCACGGTCGCCACTGTGCACGATGCGTTCGACCGCGCTGGTGACGACTTCAGCCAGCTTCTCATGCAGGCCGCGCACGGCATCCGCCTGCTGGACCAGGTGACCAGCCTGCCGCTCATGCCAGGCCAGGGCCGCCTGCCGCTCGCCCTCGGCCCGCCCCGCTTCGCAGGCCTGCTCGATGCGCGCCTGCGCCTGCAGCCATAGCGCTTCCGCGTCCTGCTGGGCCTGGGCACGGAGCGCGGCAGCTTCCTCGCGGGCCTGAGCCAGCAGGGCGTCCGCCTGGGCCCGGGCTTCCTGCAGCATCGCGGTGTGGTCGCACAGCGCCTCCACCTGATCCCGGCGCAAGATGCCATGCGGCACGCCAACGAGATCGGCTCCGGCTGCGGGCCCGCGCCACCAGATCAGCATGGCCACTCCATGCCAGCCTGCGCCAGCGCCTGCCACGCCGCGGCGGCGGATCGTTCGGCCGGCACGGCGCCGGCGGACAAACGGGATTCCAGCATCTGACGGGGCAGCGACCAGCGCACCAGCGTGCGGATCAGCGTCGTGTCTTCATGCATCGCGCCGGTCCAGTCCAGAAAGCCCACACAGGCCCACTCCACTGGCGACCAGGTGGCCTGTACCGCGTCCACCGGACGCCCCTGCGCACTGAAGGCGTTGAGCAAGGCAAAGCTGTCGCCCAGCGCTCGCTGCAGCGGCAGCCTCGCCTGCCGGTCGATGCAGCAGCGCAGCACGCCCGGGCGGCGCGCCAGCGCCAGCACGCACAGTCGGTGCAACAGCTCGGTGCGGGGCAGCAGGCACAGGCGGGTCCACGGATCTTCAAACCGGTCCAGATGCGGCCAGGGGCCTTCCTGGCCGAGGCGGTCCTGCCAGAGGCGGGGCCATAGCGCCGCTGCGCGCTCACCGGGCATCGCATCCATGAAGGCCCAGGGCGCAAGCAGCGGTTCGCGCCAGCCGGCATCCAGGTCGTCGGCCAGACCGCAGAGTTTGTTTTCAAAGGCCACGGCCCAGCCCGCCAGACGCTCGATGGTCTCGCCCGATGGCATGAGAACGGCGGCCATCGTCAGTCTCCGCCCGGTGCCGGCACCAGCGCGGCGGAGGCCTCAGCCACACCGGCGGCGGCAGGATCGCGCCGACGCCTCGTCAGCGCGGCGGGCAGCCAGGCCGGTTGCTTCCACACCGCAAAGGCCAGGCCTGCGCCAGCGACCAGCAACAGCATCACGCCGGCCCCGACCACCCACAGCCAGGTGCTGTCAGATGCCGCATGGCGCGGTTGCGCCGGCAGCATCGCGCCGGGCACCAGGGTGACGGTGACGTTGTCGTAGGTCAGGCCCTCCACACTGCGCGCCACCATGCTCTTGATGGACGGCGCCAGTTGCGGCACGTCGATCTCCGGTCGGTACTTGACGAACACCGACGCACTGGAGGGCTTGACGGTGGTCGACATCGGATCGTTGTTGGGCAGCACGATGTGCACTTTGGCGACGATCACGCCGTCGATCTTGGACAAGGTGCTGGAGAGCTCCTGCGACACCCCGTGGATGAAGCGCACCCGCTCCTCCGTCGGCGTGGAGATCAGACCTTCCTTCTTGAACATGTCGCCCAGCGAGACGTATTTGTCGTTGGGCAGACCGTTGGCGCGCAGGATGTCCAGGGCGCTCACCACGTCCTTTTCATCGACCGCCACATTCCAGGTCTTGCCTCCGTCGCCGCTCTTTTTGTCTGCCTCCACACCGCGCTGCAGCAGCGCGGCGACCATGTCGTTGGCCTCCGCCTCGGTGCGCTTGGTGTAGAGGTCGGTCTTGCAGGCCGAGAGCAGCGCCAGCAGGAGGAGGACGGCACAGGCACGCATGGCAGGTCTCACTGGTTCTTCATCAGGGTCTGCAGGCCGTTCTTGCTGCTCTGCGCGACAGAGGTGCAGGCGGTGAATTGCAGCCCCTGCGTGGCCACCTGGAGGTTCAGCTCCATCGAGCGGGTGGTCAGCGTCTGCAGGTCCATGTGGGGGGCTTCGGCGACAAAGCGCTGCATGTCCGCCGTCACCTGACGTGAGGCATCGTCGAGCGTGTGGAGCGTGCGCCCCATGGTGGAGTCCGCCGCCGACACCGCCTGCGGACGCTGGGCAGCCGCATCGGGCTGCGGCTGCTGGGCCATCAACTGCTCGAAGCGCTGGGCCTGGGCCTGCAGGTCGGGGGTCGTGCCGGTGGCCTGCTTCAGCACCTCCTGCGCGGAGATGGCCTGGATGGGATCAGTCATGGCGGCTCCTTGGGTCTGCTGCTGCGCTGTGCGCGGAGATCGGGGCTCGGGGTTCAGGGCCCGGCTCAGGCCCGCATGTAGGCCATCTGCGAGAGATCGATCGACAGAGGCATGACCGCTGGCGATGCGCTGGTCGCGCTGGCGCCGCTGCCAGCAGCGTTCTTCTCGGCATCCTGCTCGGCGTTCTCGCGCTCCGCTTCTTCGGGATGCAGCAGGGTGCGGGCCATGTCCAGCGCTTCCGGATGGGTGGAGCTCTGCAGCACGTCTTCCGCGGTGGCGCGCCAGGCCTGGTCGCCGGTGGCGAACTGGCAATACGCGAGGAAGGCCTTGGCCATCGCCCATTCCGGCGCCGTGGCGTCGAGGCCGCGCAGGGTGCGCATGGCATCGAGCCAGTGGACGCGCTTCATGGCGATCCAGGCTTCGAAGAAATCGAGCTGTGCCACCTTGGGACGCAACTGGCGCACGGCGCCCAGCAGCGTTTCGGCGTCGTCCAGCCGTTCGCGGTCCACCGCCAGGCTGACCAGGCCCACCAGGCCGGACACAAAGTCTTTGCGTTGCAACGAGGAATCGATCATGACAGCTCCTGGGCTGGTTCAGGGACTCAGGGGGTGGGGAACGGTCCCCGGCAGGACGGTGCCGAGGACCGTTGTGGATCAGAAGCAGATCAAGCGCGCGCCAGCGTCTTGTCCAGATCCTTCATGCTGTACTTCTGGTCGCCTTGCTGGTCGAACTTGCCTTCACCCACTTTCTGGGCGTTGTCCGTCGCCAGGTTCAGCGCCGTGTCCTGCATGAACTTCTGGCAGGCCCGGATCAGCTCACCGCTGGGACGATTGCCGTCGGGCATGTTCATGCCGTTGGCCACATCGCGCACGGTGTTCATGTCGAAGGTCTTGCCGTCCTTGGACAGGGCGTTGAAGTTCTCGCGCAGGGTGGCCACGGTCTCGCGCTGGCCGGCATCCAGGCCGGCCTTCTGCAGCGCTGCCGTCACGTCGCCCAGGCCCACGTTGCCATCGGCCTTGCCCTTGAACAGGCCCTTGCCGGCGTTGTCGGCATCGGCGGTGTCCAGCTTGCGCATCGTCTCCTTGCCGGCGTCGCTCTTGAGGAACTTGCAGGCGGCCTGGAACTCGGGCGTGAAGTCTTCCGGCTTCATGCCCTTCGGACGGATGCCGTTGGCGGCATCTTCCATGTCCTTGCCGCTGAGCATCTTCATGCCCGAGTCCTGCATGCCCTTGGCGAGCGACTGCAGGGCACGGTCCGGCGTCATGGGGCCCTGGCCGTTGGTGCCCATGTAGTTGAGCGTGCCGGCCAGTGCACCCGCGGCGCCCAGTGCGCTGCCCAGGCCTTCAATGGCCTTGCCCAGCGAGTCCATCAGCGCGCCACCGGCACCGCCCATGGCCGCCTGCCCCAGACCGCCAATGGCCTGATTGACGCCATTGAGGCCTTGCGCCAGACCGTTGATGGCGCCGCCCAGGCCCTGCGGACCGAAGGCACCGCCCAGCAGGTTCTGGCCCATGCCGCCGCCCATGCCGCCCTGGCCGAACGGATTCAGGCCTTGTGTGAGGCCATGGGTCAGGCTGTCCAGCGCCTGGCCCAGACCGCCCAGCCCCTGGCTGAGTCCGCCCAGGGCCTGTCCCAGCCCGCCCAGCGGCGAGCCGGCAGCGTTGCCCAGGCCGCCGAGGGCCTGCGCCACGCCCTGGCCCGCGCCGCTCAGGGCGCTGGCCAATGGATTCTTGAGAAGGTTCTCCAGCGGCTGCAGCAGCTGCTGCAGGCCCTGGAGGCCTTGTTGCAGCCCCTGCAACGCCTGCTGAAGGCCGGCCAGGGGGCTTTGGATGCCCTGCAAGGCCATGTTCAGCGGCGATTGAATCGTCATGCTCATGTTGTTCGCTCCGACTGAAAGGGAATACGGTGACCTGTCGTGCACCCGGCGCGCGTCAGACCAGGCCCTTGACGCTGTCTCCGGCCGCCTTGAACTTCTTGCCGAGGGCTTCGGACAGGGCCGCTTCCTGGCTCATGCGCCCCATGGCCAGGTTGTTCGCCATCGCCTGTTTGCTCTGCACGGCCAGCTGGCCCATCAAAGCTTCGGAGGTGGCGGACGCGCCGGCCGAAGCGGATGCGCCCAGACCGGCGCCCGCATTCATCGAGGACATGGGAATCTCCTTGCGGCGCACGTGGGACCGCGTGAGACAGGCCCATCGGCCCGCGAGGGACCGACGGACCTGCCGCGTCGTCAGACCAGGCCCTTGACGCTGTCGCCAGCGGCCTTGAACTTCTTGCCCAGCGCTTCGGACATCGCTGCTTCCTGGCTCATGCGGCCCATCTGCAGGTTGTTCTTCATTTGCTGGATGTTCTGGGCTTCCATCTGACCCATCATCTGGTCCATGGTGGCGGAAGCGCCAGCGGATGCACCACCCGAGATACCTGCTGCAGAACTGCTCATGACTCTCTCCTTGATGTCGGAAGTGACCTTCCGGGGTTGAAAAGCGCCGGTGGGCGCTGAAGATGACGGGATGAACCATTCATCCCATCGACACTCGTTGAAGACTTACTTTCGGCCCGCGCCGCGTCAGTTCGGATGCGCCGGCTGACGTGCCGCGGCATGGGCCAGCACGCCATTGGCGGCCTGGCGGACGTTCTGATCGGCACTGGTGGCGAGCACCTCATCGAGGATGGCGCGCCAGCGTTCGTCCCGGGCCAGCAGGAAGGCCGTGGCCAGGGCTACCTTGGCGCCCTCATCCTCCGGATGCGACTCCACATGCTCCCCCAGCGTGGCCGCGGCATACTCGGCGTCGCCGCCGATGCCCTGGGCAATCGCCCGGCAGACGCGGTAGGGCGTGGGATCGTCCAGGGTGAGCTCCACCGCCGCGCTGACGGTGGCCGCGTCTTCCCGCGCCCGGTAGACCGCGCCCAGCAGGCCAACGGCCATCAGGTTGCGGTAGATCAGCGGGTAGCCCTGCCCGGCGGGCGAGAGGCCGGCCGGCATCGCATCTGTGCTCATCTTGAGGTCTCCTGACACGGTGGACACGACCGCGCGTCTCAGGCGGGCAGCGATGCGGTGTGGATGGTCTCCCACACATGCCGCACGATGCGCTGCGACGCGCGGAAGCCTTCGATCAGCTGCGACGTGAGCTGACGTTCCGCATCCGGCAGGGCCGTCTGCAGATGGGCTTCGGTGCTGCGGGTGACCTGGTCGAAGTAGCTCAGCATGGCGCGGGTGCGCTCGCCGCTGAGGTCATCGGTCAGGGTCTTTTCGATGTGCGCGAGGTCCGCGAACACGGTCTGCTCCAGGGCTTGGTCCATCACGGTTCTCCGATGGGGGATGAAGAAGACGGATCCCCCGGCACGGCAGCGCCGTCCTCCGGTGGGGTCCACAGCGACAAATGCTTGGTGCCGTCGGCCGTCTGCACATAGCGCAGACCGTCGCCGCCCAGCATGGCGCCCATGCGGACACGGGCCGTGGGCAGCGTCTGCTCAACCGCCACGTCGATGCGGCGCACCAGCGGGCCGATGTCGGCGCTGATGCGACGCACCTCGTCGCGCAGGCCGGTGGGATCGGCACTTTCTCCGACCACGGCAAACACGCCCTGGCCGCGATACTGGACCTGCAGGCCGGGACGGTTCAGCGCGTCTCCGATCTGGCGGACGATGTCCGCGGCCGATGCATACCGATGCAGCAGCTGTTGTTCTCCGAAGGGCTGCAGCGCAGCGCGGGTGCGGGCCATTTCGGCACTGCCCGGCAGCAGGCCTTCCACCACCAGACGCTGATCCACGCGGCGCACCACCAGGCCTTGCACCCCGGCCTGGCGCAGCGCGCCGGCCACCTGCTCCATCGGATCGAGGCGCGGGGTGGGCGAGGCCGCGGTCTGGGTGCTGAGCACCGCGCTCATCGCGGCGAGCAGCGCCGCTGCCGCGACCACGGCACTGATCATCCAGCGGGGCCTGGGGATCCGGGCAGTCGCAGCGCCTACCACCGTCGGCGTGGCAGCGCCCTCCTGTGCGGACTGGCTCGCAGCGACGCCTTGCGAGCCGGGCCGCATGAGCGCATCCAGCAGCGTCACGTCACCCGGCCACGTCGCACCCTCGGGGCCGGCACACAGCACCACCTCCCCAAACCGACGCGGCAGGAAATCCTGCAGACGACCCAGCAGGTCGGCGGGCTGTCCTTCGTCGTTGATCAGGTGAAGCGCGGGAGACACGTCGGAACCCTCTTCCTCGAAGATCAGGAGCAGCGGAGGCTGCGTCCAATCGGTGATCTGCAGGTCAGCCTCGTCGTCGTTGCCGATGCGATAGTGCTGACGGGTCAACCGTAGCTGCACGCCGGCATGCTGGCCTGTGAGGATGCGAAGCTGCTTCATGGTTTGCGAATCAGGTTCGTGCGACGGGTCAGCCGCCGCTGCCTTGCAGGAAGGATTCCGGCGTCGATGTGGCGGCGGGACGAGTGGGAACGGACGGCAGAGGCACCGGGAGCGACGCGGCGGCCGTCGATGGCGACGTCGCCATGCCAGAGCCACCGGCGCGTCCGACAGGGCCATCCATCGGTGCCAGCGACGGCTCGCGAATCACCCGCGGCGAGATGAGGAACAGTCGCTCCGTCTGCCCGGCCTGCTCGTTGGTGTGACGGAAAAGCCCGCCCAGCACCGGCACCCGACCCAGCACCGGCACCTCGTCGCGCTGTGAGGACTGGCTGGTGGTGGTGATGCCGCCGATGAGCAGGCTCTCGCCCTCACCCACATGGGCCTCGGTCATGATCTCGGTGCGTTTGACGATGGGCACGTTGTCGACGCGGTCCGCCTCGAAGTTGCCGTCTTCGATGTAGAGCGACAGCTTGATGCGCCGCGACACGCCACCGTTGTCCGGCACCGAGGTGATCTGCGGCGTGACCTGCAGCAGCGTGCCGGCCTCCACCTGATAGAGGTTGGCCTCCAGGTTGCCGGCCACGCGCACCGTCACCACCCGCTTCTCGCGCATGACCGCGGGCCGGTTGGCCACACCCAGCACCTTCGGCTTGGCGATGACACGCGCCTTGCCGCGGGCACTGAGCGCATCAATTCGCGCCATCAGCTCCCGACCGGCGTTCGACCACAAGGTACTGAGGGTGAAAGTGCCGCTGCTGGCGCCGGGCGGCTGGGCCACGCCGAAGCTGCCCTTGCTGCCGCGAACGCTCCAGTCGATACCCAGGGAATCGATGCTGTCGCTGCTGACATCAATGATGGTGGCTTCCAGCTCCACCAGCACCGGCTGAACGTCCAGCCGGCGGATCAACTCGACATATTCGTCCATGCGCTGCGGACGCCCGTGGATGATCACCGCATTGGTGCCTTCATCAGCCTGGAAGACCGGCGGCGAGTCATCGTCCACCGGACTTTCAAGGCCGCGGTTCGAGCCGGGCGCCTTGCTGCCAGCCCCCGGCGTGGAGGCTTGACCGGCAGTGACCTGACCGGGCTTGCGGGCCATCACATCGGCCAGACGGTTGTCGCGACCCATGACCCCTTGCAGCGCGCGCAGCTTCTCCGGCTGTACCTCGACGAGGCTGTTGGCTTCGTTGTCCGGGCTCTGCACGGCATTGCCGGGGCTGTAGAGCGAGCTCAGGATCGAGGCCACGCCGCGGATGCGTGTCTGTCCGAAGACCCGGTCGCCGGCTGATGCAAACCGCAGCGGCACCACCCGCACCGCCTTGCGGTTGCGCTCCATCGCGCCCACATCCAGCGACTCGATGGCGGCTGCAATCAGCTCCACATGCCGAGGAGGACCGTAGACCAGCAAGGTGCTCTCAGCCGCATTGAAGCGCAGCGGAAAGCGGGCGTCGCCCAGTTGCAGTGAGTCGAGCAGGTCGGTCACCTGCTCGCGTCGGAATCCTTTGAGACGGAACAGGCGGCTCTGCACCGCGCTGGCGGGATAAAAGTACAGGGCAGTTCCATCGTGATACCAGATCACGCCATAGGCGCGGTTCATGGATTCGAGGAACTTTTCCGGGGTGGTGTCGAAGCTGGCCTGCACCGTGCCGTCGATGCCCTCGGCCACGACAGCCGGCAGGCCCTGGCTGGCCGCGAAGTCCAGCAGCACTTCATTCACCCGCTTGCCTTCGGCCTTGTAGACGAAGCGCGGGCTGCGCCATTGGCGGGAGGGCGCACGCGTCGCCTTGATGACCTTGGCCGACGCTTTGGGCGTGGCGCTCGTGGTGGCGGCCGCGCCTGCACCCGCGGGTGACGTAGGCTGGGATGGAGACGGTGACGTCTGGGTCGGTGAATTCGACGGCGTCGCCGTGTTCCCCGGCGCCTGGGGCGCGGCCAGTGCACAGCCGAGGGACAGGCCCCACAGCGCCGTGGTGAGCGCGCGGGACCGGCGGAAGGACAGGCTCGAGGGACCGGGCATCACACCACCACGCCGCTTATTCTTCGTCCTGCATGGAGGCTTTGATCTGGTCCGTCATCTTGGACATGGACTTGTTCATCGCCTGCTGGCTCTGCTGGAACTGCATGAACATCCGCTGACCCATCAGCGTCTCAAGCTTGTTGGTGGCGGCATCGGTCACGGCGCTGGTCGCACTCTGGGCCACGGCAGTAACAACGGGGGCAATCACGGCAGACATGTGAGCTCCAGGAGCGATGAAGGTGAACGGACGATAGGCAGGCGTCGTGTCAGTTCCTGAGCAGCAGGCGAAGTGCAGACTCGGCACGCGAAGTGAGGGGGGATGAAGCAGGCAGGCTGAAGGCATTCGCCTCGGCGGTATCACCTTCGCCTTCCGCGCGCACGCCGATGAGGCCGAGGACTACGGTGAAGGCCTCATCGCTTTCCACGCATCACCATGAACGACCGCCCGTTCGTTCTCTGCCTCCACTGGGGCGTCCGCCTGTCGTATGCCCTGACACTGGCGCTGTCGGTATCGGCCGCATGGGCCCAGGACACCGCCACCCGCTTCCGCTGCACGCTGGTGGATGGCAGCGTGCATCTGCTGATCGAAGATCCCCGCGAGCGTCACCCCGAGCTGGCGCAGGACTGCGCCGTGGTTCAAGTCGCTGTGGCTCCACTGACGCCGGGCGCGGCGGACGAGGTGCCGCCTTGGGTAGGTTTTGCTGCCCGAGTCATCCAGGCCCCTTCACGTGGCGACGGCGCGCTGGCCGGCGCCCTGCGAGGCCGCTGGGCGGATCACGACCTCACGCCCACCGCCCTGGCCGCCCTGCCCCCGAACCTGGCCCCGCTGGTGCAATCCGCCAGCCTGCGTCATCAGCTGAACCCGAGCCTGGTGGCGGCTCTGATGTTTGTGGAGTCCCGCTACCGCAGCGATGCGCGGTCTCCAAAAGGCGCGCTGGGCCTGATGCAACTGATGCCGGCGACTGCCGCCCGCTACGGTGTTCGCAGTGCCGCGGACCTGCTGGACCCTCGCATCAACATCGACGTCGGCGTGCGGCACCTGCGCATGCTGCACGACCGCTACGACGGCCGGATCCCGCTGATGCTGGCGGCCTACAACGCGGGGGAAGGCGCGGTGCAGCGCTATGGCGAACGGGTGCCGCCCTTCGCTGAAACACAAGACTATGTTCGCCGAATCACCTCGCTCGTTGGCGTGCCTGAAAGCGCTCTCACCCCCTGACCGAGGGGGCATAAATGAAAGTTAATGTTGCTTTAAGGACATGAAACACGGGCATTGGCGACAGTGAGGCACATCATCGGTTTTCAAGGTCCACGTGAAAGTCGCCACTCTCTGCCCCACCCGTTCCTTCGAACACTTTGCCACCCAGGCGCTGCGTGATGCCGGCTGCGAAGTGCTGTCCTTCAGCCATCTGAGCCCGCTGCTGGTGGCGCTGCGCGACGGCGGTGCCGACGCAGTGCTGCTGGAGGACCACGACAGCCAGGTGGAAGCCTGGCTCTCCGGCCTGCGGCTGCATGCCGGGCGCGTGCTGCCCATCGTGGTGCTGGGTCTGGGAGATTCCATCGGCATCTCCCGCGCCCTGCAGCGCGGTGCGGACGACTACGCCGTGCTCGCCGACGGCGCCGGCCCGCTGGTGCACCGGCTGCGCGCACGGGTGCAGGCCCGCAGCGATGGACTGAGGGCCAGTTCGCTCAAGGCCGGTCCGTATTCGCTGCATGCGTCCACCCAGAGCCTGTCCACCGGCGCGCGTGAGGTCAGCCTGACCGCCCGTGAGTTTGCGCTGGCCTGGACGCTGTTCGAGAACCTGGGCCGGGTGGTCAGCACCCAGACCCTGAGCACCGAAATCTGGGGCCGCTCCGGGGATGTCGGCAAACGCACGCTGGAGCAGCATGTCTACAAGCTGCGCCTGAAGCTGGATCCGGAAGGCCGGCGTGCGCGCTATTCACGGCACGATACGCCGCCGGCGCCGCGCATCCAGACGGTGTATGGCGTGGGGTACCGGCTGGAGCTCTGAGCAGCGGCCCGTCGCCTTACACGCGGTCGCTTGCGTCAGAGATGCGCGGCGACATCGCCGCAACGCCCGCATCGGCAGGCGCTGCCATCCCGGCAGCGGGTGCGGCGCCGTTGCCCCCTTCTGGCTTCTTCGCCGACTTGCGGATCGAGTCGTTCATTTGATAGGCCGCGACGGTGTAGGCCAGCAAGGCGCCGCCCATCAGGCCCACCACCGCTGCGTGCAGACCCGCCTCGGCCGGCTGGCGCTGGCCGTCCTTCCAGCCGGCATGTTCCATCGCCGGCCGCATCGCCTGGATCAGGCCGATTGCGATCATGCCGGGCACGATCGTGTTGAAGACCCGCGCATCGACACGCTCGAACTGACGCTCCAGTTCGCTGCGCTTGAGGGGATTCTCGGATTCCAGATGCAGATGCCGGACGTGTGAAGGATCGGTGCGCTGCATCCGCTGGGCCTGGGCGGTTTCCACCAGATGGTCTTCCACCGAAGAGGTCAGCATGTTGGCCGCGCCCGCAATGGCGCCGGCCTTTGCCGCCAGGCCACGCGCCGCCTTCCAGGCCGGGGCGCCGCCCAGGGTACTCTGCATCGCCAGTTGGGCCAGCATGTCGATCCCGGCGGTGGCGAGGCCAAAGGTGCCCTTCATCGACAGATTGACATCCTGGCCGCGCAGGTTGCGCCCGTCCGGGGGTTTCACGCCATCCTTATGGCCGACGTGCACCGTGTTGATCATCGGCCGCGCGAACTCCCGAACCTGCGCCTGCAGGTGCGAGACCAGCTGAAGCGATGCCGCCGCCTGCGCCACCGGCACGAGTTCCGGCTTGAAGGTGGACGCGATGGTCAGCCCCAGGGCCACCGCATCGCCGCCCACGATGCCGAGCGTCTGGACGCCCTGCCACACCTGACGGGACAGGCTGTTGCCTGACTTCGTGATGTCTCCGCTGAAGCCCTCGTTGGCCTTGGTCGCGTTGCGCTCGCTGTGCATCTGCGACACGATCCGACGGCCCACCGACCAGGCGGTCAGCCCACCCTGTGCCGCGATGGCGGCCGTGGGGTGCGTTTGGACTGCTCGGGCGAGCTCCGGCGCCACAACGCCCTGCACCACCGTGCGGACGCCCGCCACCGGGATCGCATGACGTACGTTCTGGGCGAGGAAAAACAACGCGCCGCTGGCGTGTTTGGGGGCGCCGTGGGGCGTCGTTGTGTCGCCCGCGCCGGTCGCATTCGCATGCTCGGCAGGGGGCATCTGGATGACCACGTCGTTTGTCGTAGCGCCGGCGCCGTGACTCGAGTCGCCACTGTGAATGGACGCGCCATCGTGGACGGAGGCGTCGCTGTGGATGGAGGCGCCGCTGTGGACGGACGCATGTTCGTGAGCGGAGGCTCCGCCCGCCCTCAACTGACCCAGCGACTGACGCGGCGCCAGCAACGACGCAGTCGAAGGCAGCGGCCCGCTCATTGACGCCCGGCGCTGCAGCCCGGTCCCATCGTCCGACATCCGCCGATACGGCGCGCTCGATTCCCCTGGCCGCGGCGTCACCGGCGCCCCGGTACCGTCCGACGTCGATGGGCGCAGCTCCCGCATCGGCAAGGAGACGGTCCCCTGCGTCGAGGCCTGTGACGCAAGCGAGAGATCCGGCAGAGACTGGGTCGAGGAATTGAGCTTCATGTGAGAGGTCCGGCAATGAATGCCGGTCCACTCTCAACGGGGTCCGTGACGTGTCCGTGACCGACCCATGACCCGAGCCGCTGTCAGCTGCACACCGGGGGTCCGCCTTCGCATCGCGGTTCCGACCTTCGCATGGCCACCACCACCCGCGGCGGCTCACGCGCCAGTTCACCCACCGGCGCCAGCGCTGCGGCGACCGCCTCGACTTCCAGCCAGCGACGTCCTTCTTCCCGCAGGTCCGCCAGTTGCAGATCGTCCATGCGCATGCGCAGCCGCTGGAGCAAGGCATCCCACGGCGCATCCGGCATCTGCTGCGGGCCCTGCGGCCAGGCATTTGGCGCATGGCCGGTGAGGCGCGCGGCATCCGCATCCCGCCCCTCGGCGAGCGCGAGCCAGGCCAGCAGGGGCATCCACAGCGGCGGTCCGTCGCCCCCCGCGCGGAATCGGGCATCGGCTGCGGTCAGCAGCTCCAGCACCGTCCGGGCTTCGCGCACCCGGCCTTCCGCGAGCAGCACCGCAGCACGGCAGGCCCGCAGTCGCTGGCGCATGGCGCCTTCCACGGCACCGGCTTCCCACTCACGCACCAGCACTGCCGCGCCCGGCAAGGATCGGCCATGCCCCACCAGCAGCGTGATCAGCCGCTCCAGATCGTCCATCAACCAGGCGGTGGCGCCGATCTCGCGCGCCAGCCGCAATGAGGCACACAGCGCCTTGTCGGCCTCCAGCGCCTGCCCTTCCAGCCGCCACACATGGGCACGCGCGACCAAGCCCAGCAGCTTCAGCCGCTCCGCATGCGGCCCTTCGCAGGTGCCGGCCAGGGCGGTCATCTCGCCCATCGCATGGCGCAAGGCGGCGCGGCTGATCTCGCGGTCGCCCAGCACCTGCCGACACAGCGCCCGATAGCGCACGGATGGATCGTCCGCCATGCGCGAGGCCCGGAGTCCGCGCCGGAACCAGACGCCCGCCCCCACCGGATCCTGCGGCAGCATGAGGCTGGCGTGGTCGATGCAGAAGCGGGTCAGCGTCTCCGGGGGCAGGTCGTGCGGCAGCTCATTCTCGAAGGCGGCATGACGCCAGCCGGCTTCATCGCGCAGGCCCAGCAGCTCGAACAGCGGCAGCGCATGCGCCAGCAGACCCAGCCCCATCATCGGCGCATGCTCCACGCACCAATCGAGCGCCGCCCGGACATTGCCCAGCTCGGGCGCGAATTCGCCGACCCAGCGCTCGTCCGGCATCATCTCGAAGGCGCGGGCCGCGCGCTCGAACAGCTGGTGCACGGTATAGGCATGCATGTGCCGCGCCAGGTGCACCTCTCCGTGTTCCTCCAGCTGCAGCAGCCCGTAGGCGCGCACGCTTTCCAGCAGCTCGTAGCGGGGGCGGTCATCCCCGTCCACCTGGATGAGCGAATGGTCCACCAGCCCTTCCAACGCCTCGGCCACGGTCCAGGCGTCCAGGGACCGGTCCGACAGCGCCGCAGCGGCCATCTCCAGCGTGAAGCCGCCTTCAAACGGCTCCAGCCGACGCAGCATCAGCCGCTCGACATCGCTCAGCAGCGCATGGCTGTCGTCCATGCAGGCCCGCAGCGATTGATGACGACGCGGCCCCGCCTGGGTCCCGCGCGTCAGCAGCCGGTAGCGGTCGTTGAGGCGTTCGCACAGGGAGTCCAGGCCGAAGGTGGCGAGACGCCCCGCGGCCAGTTGCAGCGCGAGCGGATGGCCATCGAGGCGGCGGCACAAGGTCGTCACCTGATCGAGGTTGTGCTGACCCAGCGCAAACGGCAAGCCCTGCGCCCGCACGCGGTCGACGAACAGGGCGACCGCACCGTAACTCAGAGCTTCATCGACGCTGCGGCCTTCGGACGGCGCGGACAGCGGCGGCGTCCGCAGCACCCGCTCACCGGGCACCCGCAGCACGCGGCGACTGGTCACCATCAGGGTCACGTCTTCGGTGCCTTCGATCAGCGTGTGGCAGAACGCCGCCACCCGGTCCGCATCGCCTTCGGCGTTGTCCAGCACCAGCAGCAGTGACATCGGCCGCAGCACCTCCAGCAGCGTGCTCAGCGGGGTGGACGGGTCCAGCCCCAGGGCGACGGCCACAGCGCTGGCGGGCTCCTGGGACAGGCCCCCTTGCAGCAGATCGACCCACACTGCGCCATCGCGGCAGGCCTGGCGGCGCTCGTGCGCGCAGGCCAGCGCCAGCGTCGACTTGCCGATGCCCGGCGCGCCGACGACGGTCACCAGCCGATGACGCACGAGGCGACTCAGCAGGCTCTGCAGATCGTGATCGCGGCCCTGCACCGCCACGGACAACGAAGGTAGCGATCTGAGCCGCACCGTGGGTAGCGCCTGCGTCGGCGGCACCGCCGAGATGGATCGACCCGCAGCGCCCAGCGCCCCGTCGCCCGCTGCGACGGCGTCCTGCGCCTCTTCGTCCACCAACGGCAGCGCAAAGCGATAGCCCTGCCCCGTCACCGTGACGATGGCTTCGCGGCCCAGCACCCGCCGCAGTGCGGACACATGCACGGCGGCATTGTTCTCTTCCACAATCTGTCCGGGCCAGACGGTGCTCAGCAGATCATTCTTGGACACCACGGCGCCGCGCTGCACCACCAGGGCGGCGAGCAGGTCGATCTGCCGGCCGCTCAACGGCACGGGCACCCCGCCTTCGAGCAGGGCCCGCGTGGACAGGTCTAGTACGAATCCTTCGAAGCGATATCGACTCGTCACTTCTGATCGCCCTCGTTGGGGAACCTCTTGAACGCCCGTGGCAGTGGACACTGCCAACGGACACGGCGCTGCACGATCAACGTCACCGGCCCTCGCGCCGGAGGGAGTCACGAAAGTCGGCGCGAGTCTAAGGGTGCTCCATGACATCGTCTAGCGGACCTGGGGCGTTCCCGAGGGCGCGATGTGCGAAGGAGAGAAAGAAGCGCAGAGCCGTACGCTCAGCGATTGCACGTCAGCATCGGCACATGCCAGCGAGTACGCATCTCCACGATGGCGTACAAAAAAGTACCACTGCCCGTTGGGGCTCGGCCATCAGCCCAGACCATTCCACTGGGTCGCGTTTTTCTGCGCCTGCTGATTGCTCTGGATACCCACTTCCAATTGACGGGCGCGAAGCACTTCGGCGCACCGTTCCACATGCGCCTTGTCCGGATGCCACGGTCCGGCGCAGAAGGAGCTGCTGTGCAGATTGGCGTTCTTGGTATAGACCACGCGCCAGAGCAGTTGTTTGAGGTCCACGTCACGAGCCCTGAAGGTCCCGCGGCCATCGTGGGCGATGCGGGTCGCAGGCGCGAGGCCGGCGCAAGGTCCGGTGCGGCCCCGCCTGCTTCGGGCCGTCCCGGCATGATGCCGCCGTACGTCAGCGTGTCCAAGCCCCGCACCACCGGCCGCTGTGATGGATTGCCGAAGCCGGCGGGCGATCCATGCACATCGCAGGCCATTGGCGCCCAAAAGGCTGACGATTGCCAATCTGCGGTGCGTCGTTCGCCCTGGGCGGGCCTTGTCCATAAGCGCGCTAACATTCCGGCGCCCCAGGACGGGGCGCCTGAGACCTCTGACCTCATGAACCTGCTGCTGGCTGAAGACGATGCCCTCCTGGCGGATGCCCTGTGCGAGCAGATGCGCGCCAGTGGTTTTACCGTGGAACATGCGCCCAATGGGGCGGTGGCCCAATACCTGCTGGCCAAGCAGGCCTTCGATGTGGTGGTGCTGGACCTGGGCCTGCCGATGGTGGATGGCCTGCAGGTGCTGCGCCAGTTGCGTCAGCACGATGCTTCGTTGCCGGTGCTGATCCTCACCGCACTGGACAGCCTGGAAGACCGGGTGGCCGGCTTGAATGCCGGCGCGGACGACTACCTCACCAAACCGTTCGACTTCCCGGAGCTGGAGGCGCGGCTGCGTGCCCTGCTGCGCCGCAGTCGCACCATCAAGGCCGGCCATGAGCTCGGGCAGTTGAGCCTGCTGCGGGACACCCGCTCCGCCGAGGTCCGCGGGGAGACTCTGGAGCTGAGTCCGCGTGAATTCGATCTGCTGGACCTGCTGCTGACCCATCAGGGCCGGGTGATCACCAAGGAACAGATCAACCAGGTCTGGTCCGGCGAGCGCGGCGCGGACGCCGTGGGCGGCAACAATGCGGTGGAGGTCTACATCCACCGGCTGCGCCGCAAGCTGGAGGGCGCGCAGGTGGCGATCCGCACCGTGCGTGGCCTGGGCTATCTGCTGGAGCTGGAGCGGACCTGAGCGCGACACGATGTATTCCCTCAAGCGACAGTTGCTGCTGTGGCTGCTGCTGCCCCAGCTGGTGCTGTGGCTGGCCGGCGCCCTCTTCAGTTACCGCCTGGCCGGCCGCTACGCCAATGAAGCGGTGGATGCGACGCTGGCCCAGGCGGTGCGATCGCTCTCCCGTCAGGTCAAGCCGATGGGCAATGGCCTGCTGATCGATTTTCCGCGCGCCGCTCAGGATGTGCTGGAGGCGGACCCCAGCGACAAGCTGCTCTACACGGTGAGCTCACCGCCTGGGAAATTCATCCTGGGCAACCGCAACCTGCCCAGCCCGCCGCCCACGCCGGCGAGCCCG